>JAVJVZ010000074.1:0-50404 GCA_040220855.1 Gammaproteobacteria bacterium
GCCTGGCCGGGCTTCGCGCCTGGTCGGCGGTGCGGGCCTTCCGCGCGCCCACGAACTGGCGGGGGGCGCCGGCGTGACGTCGCACGCCGGCGCGACGCCAGGCGTCGTGCCCGAGCCAGGCGAGCACGAGCAGGGCCGGCAAGTAGCCGAGCGAGCCGTTGAGCACCTCGCGCGCCTGTGCGGCGCCGAGCGCAGTGAGCAGGAATGCAGTGGTCGCGGCGACCACGCGGGGTATCGCGAGGTGCGTCACCCGCGCGAGGTAGCAGGCCAGGAAGGCGAGTTGGAAGAGCAGGATCGGCAGCACGTCGAGCCACTGCGCCCACGGCGTCGCGAAGGTGTGGAAGAGTCCGCTCCCGATGCCGATGGCCGCGAGCAGCGCGACGAACAGCCGCACATCAGCCTGGCCCCGTGGCGTTCCGGTGCGCCAGATGGCGAAGGCGACGAGCAGGAAGCCGAGGTTGGTGACGGCATTGAGCGGCTCGGCCCACAGGCCTGCCGCGGTGCGTTCGCAGTAGAGGTCGATCATCGCGCCGATCGTGCTACGCGGGATTCCCCGCCTGGGCGCCGGGGCGCGCCCTCAGGCGTCTTCCGGCCAGACTTCCTGCAAGGTGCGCAGCGCGCCCACCGCAACGGGCCAGCCGGCGTAATGCGCGGCGTGCACGATCATCTCCGCCAGCTTCTCGCGGGGCACACCGAGACGCCGTGCCGCGGCAAAATGAAAGCGCTGTTCGCGCTCGCGGGCGAGCACCGTCAGGATGGTGCAGGTCACCAGCGAGCGCTCGTCCAGTGCAAGGTCGGTGCCTTGCCAGACGTCGCCGAAGACGTGTTCCAGGGTATGGCGGCGCAGGCGTTCCGGAAAGTGATCGATGGCTGCCGGGTCACCGCACAGCTGCTCCAGCAGCGCGCGGCCGGCGGCGGCCTTGTGGTCGTCATTCATCGGCATGTTTCTCGATGGTGGGTTGCGGTTCGACCGGCGTGCCGGGCGGCTCGCCATAGACGGCCGGGAAGCGCGCGGAGCCGAAGCGGATGACGAGCGTGGCGAGCGCCAGCAGCAGGACCGCGGCGGCGACCAGCAGTAGGTGCAGGCCGGGTTGGTCGTGGTGCTGCACGTCGGCGATCAGCAGTCGCGTGAGTGCCGTGATTGCGACGTAGATGAGGAAGCGCACCGGCATGTGGTTGGTCTTGAAGTAGATGCCGACCATGGCGCCGAGTTCGAGGTAGATGAACAGCAGCAGGATATCGTCGATCGAGGCGTAGCCCTGTCCCATCATGCCGATGAAGGCGACGATCGCCGACCACACGGTGGCGGCGCCGATGGCGAACAGCGCCAGGAAGTGAAAGCCGTCGACGAGCAGGTTGCCGATGCCATGCGCGAGCCGCTCGAGTCGCGCGCGTGCGCGATCGACGGGGTCGATGGAATCGCTGCTCATGCGCTCGAACGCAGCGTGCGGCGGCCCGTCGGGTAGCGGTGCCGGGCGTTGCGGGTGTGCATCGGCTCAGGCCAGCGCAACGCTGACCACGGTCGAATGCACGCTGGTGCTCTCGCCCATGTCGGCGGCCTGCGCGCGGTGGACGAAATTGACGTTGTCGGCATGCGGTTCGAGTTTCGGCCAGCGCCCCTTGTAGGAGACCGCGGTGCCGGGCAGTACGGCGTCGTCGAGCCGGGCCTGCAGGGTGATGCTGCCGGTGGGGTTGCTCGCGGTGACCATGCTGCCTTCGTGGATGCCGAGGCGCGCTGCGTCGCTCGGGTTCAGGTGCAGCGCCGCGGCACCGGTGCGGTCGGCGCAGTGACGATCGTTGGCGTAGGAATCGTTCATGCGCCACTTCGAGGCCGGTGTCAGCAGGCGCAGCTGGCCTTCCGGCGGCTCCGCGTCGGCCCAAGGCTGCGGGGTCCGCGGCAGGCCCATCGTGGCGGCTTGTGCCGAAGCGATCTCGATGCGTCCGCTCGGCGTGTCGAAACGCTGGTCCGCCCACGGCAGCTGCGGCTCGTCACCGAGCTGGACGTGACCGCGACGTTTGAGCTCGGCGAAATCGAGACCCAGATCCATCTGCTCCATCATGGTCGCGATGAGTGTCTCGTCGCGCTCGAACAGGGCCGGCTCGTCGAGCCCCATCGCCCGAGCGAGCCGCCGGAATATCTCGGCGTTCGGTAGTGCTTCGCCGGGCGGATCGCAGGCCTTGGCCTGGGCGCCCATGATGAGGTGGAAATAGCTGAAGGTGAGGTCGTCGTACTCGAGAAAGCTCGCCGCCGGCAGCACGATATCGGCATGGCTGGCCGTGTCGGTCATGAAGATGTCGCAGGCGACGACGAAAAGGTCTTCGCGGTCGAGCGCGCGGCGCAGGCGCTGCTGGTCGGGGGCCGAGGCGAGCGGGTTGGTGTTCCAGCTGAACAGCACCTTGAACTCGTCGGCGTTCTCGAGGCGTTCGGCCAGCGCCATGTGACTGACTTTCTTGCCACCCTCGCGTGCAATCGGTGCCCCACCGAGCCAGTCGAGATCGATACCGGCCACGATCGGCGAAATATTGAGGTAGCTGAAACCCGTTCCGGGCTTGCCGATGTTGCCGGTGAGTGCAGGCAGCAGGCCGATTGCGCGCATCACGTTGCCGCCGGTGAGCTGGCGTTGCAGCCCCTGGCCGGCCCACAACAGGGCGGGGCCGGCACCGTAGCAGGCCGCGGCGAGTTCGATGTCCGCTGCCGGCACGCCGGTCTGCTGCTCGCCCCATTGGGGCGTCGCGCGCGCGAGGTCGTCTTCGATCTCCTCGTAGCCCGTCGTGTGCGCAGCAATGTAGGCGTCGTCGAAGTGGCCGTCGCGGCGCAGGCAGTGCAGGATGCTGAAGGCGAGCGCCGCATCGCTGCCCGGTCGCGGTTGCAGGTGCAGGTCGGCGATGTCGGCGGTCTCGGTACGAATCGGGTCGACTACCACCACCTTGCCCGGCGCCTCGCGCAGCCAGTGCTCATGGGCGTGCGGCGCCGAATGCGAGGGGTTCGCGCCCCACACCAGCACGCAGGCGGCATCGCGCGCAGTACGGGGGTCGAAGCCTATCACCGAGCTGCCGAACTGCAGCGTCCAGGCGACGTGCCCGGCGGCGTTGCAGATGGTGTCGGGGTCGACCTCGGAAGCACCCAGATAATTGAACAACCGGTTGGGGAACAGGAAGCCGATCAGCGACAGGGTGCCGGAATAGTGGGTGTGCAGGATCGAAGCAGGACCGGATTGCTCGCGGGCAGCGTTCATGCGTGCGGCGACGGTGGCCAGGGCCTCGTCCCAGCCGATGCGCTCGAAGCGATCGCTGCCGCGCGGGCCGACCCGCTTGAGTGGATGCTGCAAGCGCGCGGCGGTGTCCTGCCAGACGCCGTTATAGGCCAGGGCGCACTTGCTGCACAGCTTGCCGCGGGCAACCGGGTGATCGGGATCGCCGAGAACGCGGTGGCGGCCCCCCTCGCGCACCTCGACGAGGATGCCGCAGGCGTCGTAGCAGTCACGGGGACAGTTGGTGCGGATTGTCGTGGTCATCGCGCGTTCCCCTCTAATCGCTGGACGTGCATCAAAGCACACTCCCGGGGCGAGCGGCAACGCGCGCCCGCGACGGGCTCGATTGACAGGCTCCCGCGTTGATGGAATAACGCAGCGTGGCCGGCCCTGGCGGGGCGGCCGCCAGGACCAGAGCAAATCGATATAAGGGAGATCCAGCCGTGGGCATGCTGTCGGAGTTCAAGGACTTTGCCGTCAAGGGCAACGTGGTCGACATGGCGGTCGGCATCATCGTCGGTGCCGCATTCGGCAAAATCGTCTCGTCGTTGGTCAACGACATCATCATGCCGCCGATCGGACTGCTGCTCGGCGGAGTGAATTTCAGCGACCTCGCCGTGGTGCTGAAGGAAGCGCAAGGCGAGGTCGCCGCGGTGACCATCAACTACGGCACGTTCATCCAGACCGTGCTGGATTTCCTCATCGTCGCCTTTGCCATCTTCGTCGCCATCAAGGCGATGAATGCGGCCAAGCGGGCGCGCGAAGAGGAGCCCGCGGAGGCCGCGCCCGAAGCGCCGCCGGAGCCGAGTGCGGAGGCCAAGCTGCTCGGCGAGATTCGCGACCTCCTCTCCAAGCGCGCCTGAACCTCGCTGCTGTCGCCGTTCGTGCCGGCCGGCATGAACGGCACCGGGCTCATTCCGCGCGCTGATTGCCCCAGCGCCCGTAGTGCGTCTTGCTGCGCGACGGCGCTCGCGTGACCGGGCCGAAGCGCCCGCGCGGGTAACCGAGCGGGATCACCGCGACGACGCCGTACTCGCGCGGGATGCCGAAGTGCGCGTGCAGCTCGGGTTCGAACATCTGGTGCATCGTGGTGAGGCTGGCACCGAGGCCGAGACCGCGCGCGGCGAGCAGGATGTTCTGCACGCACGGATAGACCGAGCCATACGACGGCGGCGCCGGTCCGCGGCGCTCCTCCTGCGGCACCGCGAAGGGCCAGTCGCGCTGTCCCATCACCATCAGCAGCACCGGTACCTCGTGCATGTGGTCGGCGAGATGGCGCGCGGCATTGATGCTGCGACCGCTCGCCGTGGACGGGTCGTCCGTGCGGATTGCCGCGCCGAAGCGCTCGTAGATCCAGTAGCGGTAGCGCTCGCCGAAGAAGCGCTTGCCCGCGGCGTCGGTAACCACGAGGAAGGCCCATGGCTGGCTGTTCTGTCCGCTCGGCGCACATACCGCGGCGTCGAGTATCCGCTCGATGAGCGCGTCGGGGACGGGGTCGGGCTTCAGCCGGCGCATCGCGCGCAGGCTGTGCATGGTCGCGAAGAGACCCGGGTCGTCGTTCATGCTGCTCGCTCCGCTGGGTGTCGGTGGGCCGGGCAGTATACTGGCCAGCACATGCCGCGCTGGTGGGATTGCTCACCAGGCGGCGCGACCTTTGACCGTCGGCGGGGGAGTCGGACCATGCACGTCGAACCGTTTCGCATCAACGTCGCCGAGCGCACGCTCGAGGACCTGCGCGAGCGCCTCGCGCGGGCGCGCTTCCCGAGCGCCGTGCGCGATAGCGCGTGGAGCTACGGACCGGATGCCGCCTACATGCGCGAGCTTGCCGAGTATTGGCTCGATGCTTACGACTGGCGCGCGCAGGAAGCAATGCTGAACGAACGCCTGCCGCAGTACCTCGGTGACGTCGACGGCCGCCTGATCCACTTCGTCCACGCCCGCAGCTCAAACCCGGACGCCCTGCCGCTGGTCATGACGCACGGCTGGCCGGGCTCGATCATGGAGTTCCACAAGGTGGTCGGGCCGCTCACCGAGCCGCAGGCGCACGGCGGTGACGCGGCCGATGCGTTTCACGTGATCTGCCCGTCGATGACCGGCTACGGCTGGTCCGACCCGTGGCTCGAACCCGGCTGCGACGTGCGCCTGGTGGCGGACCGCCAGGTGCGCCTGCTGGCCGGGCTCGGCATCGAACGCTACGGCGTGCAGGGTGGCGACTGGGGGGGCATCGTCAGCCCTTACATGGCGATCGCGGATCCAGCCGGTGTCGTCGGCGTTCACTTGAACATGTGTTCGACGCCTTCCACCGACGATCCCGAGGAAGCGCGCGCCCAGGGCGTGATCCCGGGGCGAACGTGCATCAGCCGCGAGTACTACCGCGATCAGAAAGGCTACGCGGTGATCCAGAGTCTCAAGCCCGATCAACTCGCCTACGCGTTGAACGATTCCCCGCTCGGGCTCGCTGCGTGGGTGGTGCAATGCTTCTACATGTGGGGCGATATCGATGGCGACATCGAGTCGCGTTTCAGCAAGGACGAGCTGATCACGAACGCGATGATTTACTGGGTCACGGAGTCGATGCCGTCCGCCATCCGTCTCTACCGCGAGTCGCTGCGCGCGGGGACCTTCGGGCCGCCGCTCGAGTTCGTCGCAGCGCCGACCGGCGTCGCGCTGTTCAAGGACATCCCGCGTCCGAAACGGGCCTGGGCCGAACAGGTCTACAACATCACGCGCTGGACCGAGATGCCCAGCGGCGGGCACTTCGCCGCGCTGGAGGAGCCGGCGCGGCTGGTCGACGACATCCGCGCCTTCTTCGCCACGCTGCGCTGAGCCGCGCGGCCGCGCTTCTGCTACGATTCCGCACCGGTATGGGGCATTGCCGCGCGGGCGAGGGCGGGCGGCCCGGGTCCCCGTCCGGCAGCCGACCGCATGACCCGAGGGAGGTCCTCCGATGAGCAATATCTACGGTGACAAGCACCGAGCGCTGCAGGCGCAGTTCGAAACCAGCAAGATGGCCGATCGTCTCGAGGAGATGATCATCAAGGACCATCTCGACGAGATGGACCAGGGCTTCGTCGCTACGCGCGACATGTTCTTCCTCTCCACCATCGATCACCAGGGGCGCCCGACCGTCTCTTACAAGGGCGGCGATCCGGGCTTCATCACGATCGTCGACCAGCGCACCATTGCCTTCCCGAGCTACGACGGCAACGGCATGTACTTCTCCATGGGCAATATCGCCGGCAATGCCAACATCGGCATGTTGTTCATCGACTTCGAGAACCCGCACCGCATCCGCCTGCAGGGCAGCGCGTCGGTCAGTGCGGATGACCCCTTGCTTGCCCAGTACAAGGAAGCCGAGCTGGTCGTGCGCGTCGCCATCCAGCAGACCTGGGTCAACTGCCCGCGCTACATTCACCGTTACAAGAAGCTCGATCCGTCACGCTACGTGCCGCGCGCTGAATGTGACACGCCGCTCGCGGTCTGGAAGCGCCTCGAGGAGGTCCAGGACGTGCTGCCGCCGAAGGATGTCGGACGTCCCGAGGCCGAGGGCGGACTCATCAACATGGATGAGTACGCCGAAAAGCTGGTCAAGGGCGAGGCCTGACGCCAGCCGCCGGAAGGTCGCGGCCGGCGGCCGCGGCTCAGCCGGCCAGTGCGGCGCTCAGGGTGCGGTGAAAGAAGCTCAGCGCGGGCTCGTTCGTGCCGAACACGATGTGCGACTGTGCACTGCTGTGGAAACCCTGCTGGATGCCTTCACCGACCGGGAAATCCTCGGCTTCGACCACGTGCACGACGAGCTCCAGGTTGTTGTCCCAGTGACGGCGCGCGCTCGCGGTGAGCGCAGGTTCCGGCGTGTAGAGAGACAGCTCGACCAGCGATTCGTCCGGCGTCGCGCCTGGATGGATCTGCCACAGCTCGATGTGATCGAGCTGCCAGACCAGCACCGTGTTGGGGAACAGCACGTAGATTGCCACCATGTGCGGCAGCAGGTTGAGCGTGGTGCGGTCGGCGTCACGCAGGCTGTCGATGGTGCGGCGTGCCGAGACCAGGCGGAAGTGCGGTCCCCAGCTGTCGAAGGTGGTCAGGTTGTCGTGGAAGATGCCGCAGATGGAGTCCTTGTGCAGCACGCAGAAGTGGTAGGACTCGAGGAAGGTATCGAGCAGGAGCTTCCAGTTCATCCGGCGCCTGAGCACACGGGATCCGTAATGGTGGAAGCCGGCGAGTGCATAAGCGGCGAGCTCGTCGCCGAGCCCGCCCGGCAGCGTTTCCCGCTCCAGTTCCGCGCAGGGGTCGGGATGTACCCACAACAGACCGTCGCGCTCGACGCAGGGCAGCGCGGTAAGTCCGTGTGTCGCACGCGGGACCTCGACGAAGGCATCGTCCTCCGGCCGCGCCAGCAGGCGGCCGTCGGTGCCGTAAGCCCAGGCATGGTAAGGGCACACGAAGCTGCGCTGGCGCCCGCAACCTTCGGCGACCCGCGCGCCGCGATGGCGACACACGTTGAGGAAGGCACGGAATTCGCCGGACGCGGTGCGTGTCAGCAGCAACGGCTGCGCACCGATGTCGTGCGTGGCGTAACTGCCGGGGCCGGGTAGCAGTCCGCTCAGGCCGACGCACTGCGCGCGCGCGCGGAACAGCGTGGCCTGTTCCTGCGCTGCCGTCGTGCGGCTGGTGTATTCGTCTACCGGCTGCCGGTAGACGGCGTCGGCGCGCGCCGTCGAGCGCGTATCGATGTAATCGAGCAGACGCTCGGCCAGGGCGACTTGTTCGGCTTGTTGCATGCGCGTTTCCCCTCGCTCACGCGCGCCAGTATAGGCCGCTCGCGTGCCGCGCTACCAACCAGCGGGGAAGTGTGCGCGCTCGCGGCGCAGCACGTGGATGGCGTAGCCGAGCGCGGGCAGGGCAGGCGGTAGCAACCAGTACCACCAGCGGCCGGGTGCATAGAGCAGCGACAGCGCTGCAAGTACGGCGAAGAAAGCGAGGTAGAGCAGTGCGCTGGTCAGGAGCGCCGCCCAGCGACGGCAGCGCAGCAGCCCCAGACCGGTGAGCACGAGCAGGGTGGGCCAGGTGAGATCGAGGACGTACTGCCACGCTTCCGGGTAAGCCGCACGGTGGATTACGGTAGCCTGCAGTGCCCAGGCACCAACCGTCACCTCGAGCCCGGCCAGCAGCGTGAGGAGCGCACGTGCGCGGCCTGCCAGGGCAGCCGGGCGGGACTGAGCGCACGATGTCGAGGGCTTAGCGATCAAGGGCCTGTAATCCGCCCACAAAAAAAAGCCCGGCCTCGAGAGGCCGGGCTTGTCCAACGCGACGGGTTGCCGGGGAAGGGGGGCGTTGTGGTGATTTGTTCGCCCGGCAATGGCTCCCGTCTTGCTGTGTCGAGAGCCCCGATTCTAGACCATCCGTGTCGTCAGCGCTGCATGCTGATGTGTGGGATCAGCGCTTGCCGGTGCTGCCACGGCAGGGCTGGTCGTGACCACGAGGTGAAACACCAGCAGCAGCCCGGCGACTTGAGGCAGAACCTCGAGTGATTTCTTGATAAGCGCATTCGAACTCATGTTATTTCTCCGGTTTCGAGTTGCATTCCGGTGGGGCCTAGGGCCATGTCCGGGGCTTGGAACACAGCCTAGACTATGCTTTAGTTTTTGATAATTGGTGTTTTATTAAACTGATTATTGCAAATTTTGAAATTATGAAAGATCTCGACGATCTCAGGCTTTTTCTCGCCATCAGTGAGGACGGTGGCTTCGCCGCCGCAGCACGGCGGCTCGGTCTCTCACCGGCGGCGGCGACGCGGCGCATTGCCGCTCTGGAGGCATCGCTCGCGACGCGCCTGTTCACGCGCTCGACGCGTCACGTCGCGCCCACCCAGGAAGGCCTGCTGCTCGCCGAGCATGCGCGCGCGATCGTGGCTGCCGTCGATGCCGCGGAGGAGGCCCTGGGGGCCGGTCGCACGGAGCCGCGCGGGCGCCTGCGCGTGCTCGCCCGCGCCGGCGTCGGGCGGCACATCGTGGTGCCCCTGCTCGGCGCTTTTCGCGCGCGCTACCCGGCCATCGACATCGCGCTCGAACTGACCGAACAGCGCGTGCTCGATCCCACCGCGCACGGCTGTGACGTCGCGGTGACGATCGGGCATCTCGACGACTCCGCGCTCGTCGCGCGTCGCATCTTCGCCACCGATTCTCTGGTCTGCGCGAGCCCGGCATACCTCGCTCGATACGGTAGCCCGCACACGCCGCAGGCGCTGTCCGCGCACACCTGCCTGACCATCAACGCCGTCGAGGGTGCCGCGACGTGGCGCTTCTCGCGCGGGCGCGAGCAGTGCCGCGTGCGTATTCGCGCGCCACTCGCGATCAACGATGCCGACGCGCTGCTCGCGTGTGCGCGGGAAGGCCTCGGCATTCTGCTCGTCGCCGATTGGTTCGTACACACCGCACTCGCGAGCGGCGAACTCGTGCGCATTCTGCCCGAATACCAGGTGGAACCGCGTGGTACCCCGATCACGGCACTCTATCCGAGTCGGAGTTACCTGCCGCTCAAGGCACGGGTATTCGTCGACTTCCTCGTCGAGCAGTGCCGCGCACGCTTCGAGGGCGGGGCGCCGGGGTGTTCAGGCGCGGGGTGATCGGCGCGGCGAGCGCAAGCCGGCTGCCACCGCGCCATTGTCAGGTTCGGGGACGTAGGTGATGGCGCGGGTGACCGGCTGGCTGTACAGGCAGACTTCGCCAATGCCCTGTTCGGTGCAGCTCTCCTCGATGGCGAGAACGACGTTGGTCAGGCGCTCCTCGGGCAGGATCACACGCACCACTGCGCGTTCGCGATTGAGGCGCACGCCGCGCGGACCGGCCCGGCTGTCGGCTTCAATCAGCTTGGCGTAGGAGAAGTTCGCCCCCGGGGCGCCACCGACGAGGGCGGCGTCGACCACGGTTTCGGCGTGCTTGCGCCCGACGATCGCGGACAGGATGCACTGGCCACTCAGATAACAGCGCTCGCGCACCTTGCCGAAGAGGTTGAGCCCGGCGCTCTTGCCCGTGCCGATGAGCTGGTTGACGCGTTGGTCGCGCCATTGCGCGGAACCCTTGATCTCGTCGATGGCGGCGATGATCTGCTGCATGCTGGCAGCGTAGCGACGGTTGCCCACCGTCGAGCCGATGTTCACCAGCCCGCTCTGGATCGGCACGCGAAACAGGAAGCCGCGCCCGGGCAGGTCTATGTCGCCAGCCTCGATCATCGCCTCGGTGACGGCGACGGCGTCGGCGTTGTCGACGATCACCAGCAGCATTTCCTTGACGGTCTTCTTGGTGATGCGCAGCCAGCCGAGACGATCGCGCAGACCGCGCCCCTCGCAGTAGTAGACGACCGGTCCGTGCGCGCCGGCATTCATCGCCGCGCGTGCTACCTGGTCGGTCTGGTCCGGTTGCACGATGCAGTAGATTGCAGTCAGGTTCTCGCGCAGGTTGCGCGAGAGATCGAGCGGATCGCTCTGCCAGCTCGCATTCGACCACAACGCGAAGTCCTCGCTGCAGGCGAGTTGCGTACACGGCACCGCAAAGACGGCGCCGGAACCCGGCAGGTGCAGCTCACCGGCGGCTACGATGGCTTCGATGATGTGGGTGACCTCGCGGTCGGGCACGAGGAACTGCAGGTATTCCTTCTCAGGGCTGATCACAGGCAGCAGCGCCTGGTACCAGCGGTCGCGCATCAGCGTGCCGCGCGCGTTGATGACCAGGGAATTGCGATCGCCGGCGGCAAACACCGCCTCGATCACCGGTGCGGCGCGCTGTTGCGGCAGGATCACGCTCACCACGGAGACGTTGTGATGCTCGACGAAGCCGCTCATCGCCGCTCTCCGCTGCGTGCAACGTGCGCCTCGGTGCTGGTACGCGAGACGATGAAGCCGACGCTCAGCACGGTGATGATGGGGCCGACCGAGGCCAGTGCGAGGATGCCGAAGCCGTCGCTCGCACCGGGAACATTGGCGCCGATGCCGAGGCCCATCGCGAGCACCAGTGGCACGGTGATGGGGCCGGTGGTCACGCCGGCGCTGTCCCAGCCGAAATTGACGAACTCCTCCGACGAGAACAGCGTCAGCACCAGCAGCAGCAGGTAAGCGGGCACCAGCATCCAGGCGAGAGGCAGGTCGTAGGCGAGCTTGAGCACGCCGGCAGCGATGCCGAGCCCCACGCCGATCGCGACCGCCTGCATCAGCAGGCCCTTGCGAAACGCGCCGACGGTGATCTTCTCGACCGTCGCGCCGAGCGCGTTCAGCGCAGGCTCCGCAAGCGTTGCGCCGTAGCCGAGAAAGAACCCGAACAGCACCGCGACGAGCTTGCCGTAGAAGGGCGGATCGAACAGCGGCCCCTCGCTGCCGCTCATGCCCCAGGGTGTGAGCTTGGCGAAGGTCGCTGGCACGTTGCTGCCCAGCTGGGTGCCGAGCGGTGCGAGCCCGAGGGTGATGCCGAGTACGAACAATGTCATGCCGGCGACGGCGAAGGTGATGCCGATGAACAGCTCGTCGCGTTTGCGCAGCCGCTCGCGCAGCAACAGGCGCAGGGTCAGGTAGAGGAACAGGCACAGCGGGACGATGGCGCGAGCCGCGGTGGTGAGGGATTCTCGCAGACTCGGAGCCAGCTGCTGCTCCGGGTTCCAGGTCACCGGAGCGACCAGTCGCGGCCGCTCGGCGGGTTTCTTCTCGAGGATGATGCTGCTGCCGTGGAGCAGGATACGGCCGTCCTCGAGCGCGCGGGTGCCGCCCTCGAAGCGCATGCGCGTGGGGAGTTCGACGTAACCGGTAGCGAGAAAGTGATTGAACTCCTCCGGCGTGAAGGGCTCGTAGTCGTCACTGCCCGGTACCCGCGCGGCGGGTGCGCCCGGTTCCTGCGTGATCGCCACTCGCGGCCCGGTGTAGGCCGCACCGCCGTAGTAGTCGGCGCGGGCGTAATGCCACATGCCGAGCGCGAGCACGGCGATGATCGGCGCCAGGGAGGCCAGCGTGACGATGCCGAAGCCGGCGTGGGAGGTTTCGCCGTCGCCGACGATGCGACAGACGCCGATACCGAGTGCAAGAACCAGCGGTACCGTGACCGGGCCGGTGGTGACCGCGCCGCAGTCCCAGGCAAGCCCGAGCAGCGGTTCGAGGACGGGATCGTAATGTGCGATGAGGGTGAGCACCGCGAGCACGAGCACGCTCGGGATGATCAGACGCTTCAACGACCAGCCGTAGAAGAAGCGCAGGATGCCGACCAGCACCGCGATGCCCACACCGATGCCGACGGCCAGCACGAGTTCGTCCGCGAAGTCGTTGAGCAGGCTGTAGAGCAGTGGTGCCTGTTGCGGCGCGAGTTCGCCGCCAGCGGTGCGCAGCACCGCGATGGCAGGTTCGGCGAAGGTCGCGCCGAGGCCGAGGAGGAAGGCGAACAGCAGGATCAGCGGTAGCGGGGAGTTCCGTGGCAGCACCGCGCCGATGGTCTCGCCGAGCGGCATGAGGCCGAGACGCAGGCCTTCCATGAACAGCATCAGGCCCACCGCGACCAGCACGATGCCGGCGCCAATCATCGCGGCGAAGACGATCGGCAGGCCCAGCACCAGCACCTGGAACAGGGCCAGGTAGGCCACGATGAACCAGACGCTGCGGATCTGCTCCAGGAAGTTGTCGCGGAAATAGGGCCACAGGATGGCGAGCGTGTCGCCCGGGCCTAGCCTCACGGCCTGATGTCGCTGGTCCACGCGCGTCGTGCGCCACTGGTCTGGAGTGCTTCACAGTACGCGATGACAGCGCGAGGTGGCAACGCCAGCCTGCTATTGACACACTGCCGGCCGTCCCCGAGAGTGCGGGCGCGTCCGGAGCGGGCGTGGCGGCCGCACCGCGGCCGCGGGTGACGCTGGAGCAGTCGGCGATGAGCATGATGCGCCTCGCGCGCGCCGCGGACGCGCGCACCATCGCGGTGATGAGCCGCGAGTTGATCGAAAGCGGGCTGGGCTGGAGCTGGACGCCGGCGCGGGTGCAGCGCTGCCTGCGCGACCCCGATACCAACGTGGTGGTGGCCTGCGCCGGCAAGCGCGTGCTCGGCTTCGCCATCATGGTCTACCACGAGGAGCGCGCCGACCTGCTGTTGTTCGCGGTCGCCGCCGACCACCGTCGGCGCGGCGTCGGCCGTGCATTGTGGCAGTGGTTGCGCGCGACGGCGGAGGTTGCCGGAATCGGGGCCGTGCATCTCGAGGTGCGCGCCGGCAACGCGGCAGCACGCGCGTTCTATCGCCGGCTCGGCTTCGTCGAAGGCGCGACCGTGCCCGGCTATTACGGTGGCCGCGAGGCGGCCGTGCGCATGCGCCTCGCGCTCGGACGTACGGCCACGCCGGGACCGGCCTGAACCGCGTGTCGCTGGAGCCGACCCGCGCACGGGGTAGAATGCCGCCATCGAGGGGAGATTGACGCATGTTCTCTAAGTCCGATCACAGCGGCTTGCGGGCCGCCCTCCTGGGGCTCGGCCTGGTGGCGGCGACCGGTGTCGCTGCCGCGCAACCCGATGGCGCGCAGTCCGACGCCGACGTCTGGGAGACGCTGCTGCGCCCGAACTACTTCGGCGAGCGCGCGATTACCGAGGGCGAGTCGATCATCGATTTGCGCGTGCCGTTGCGCGCCGAGGACTCGGGTGTGGTGCCGGTCAGCATCAATGCCGGTATCGCGCAGACGCCGGAGCGTTACATCAAGCACCTCTACGTATTCGTCGACAAGAATCCGCGGCCGCTCGCCGGCAAGTTCCTGCTCACTCCCGCGATGGGGCGCGCCGATCTCGCCATGCGCCTGCGCATCAACGAGTACACCAACGTTCGCGCGGTGGCCGAGACCAACGACGGCCAGCTCTACATGGACACGGGTTACACCCGCGCCAGCGGTGGCTGCTCGGAGCCGCCGCCCTTTCTCAAGCTCAAGGAGGCCCGCGAGCGTATCGGCGAGATGCGTCTGCGGACCCGGGCCGACGACGACGACGGCTCGGTCGCGCTGGCACACCTGCTGATCAGCCATCCCAACGTCACCGGGCTGCAGCTCGATCAGCGCACCCGCGCCTTCATTCCCGCCGAGTACGTCACCGAGGTCGTGGTGCGCTTCAACGGTGAGCACATCATGACCGCCGAGACCGATATCTCGATCAGCGAAGACCCGAGTTTCCGTTTCTTCTTCCAGCCCCGCGCCGGTGGCACGCTGACCGCCGAGATGACCGATTCGAAGGGACGCAACGTGACGCACAGCTTCGAGGTCGAAGCGGCCGCGGTCGCCGCGGCGACCCCTTGAGCGCAAGCGCCCCGGTATTCGCCGACATGCTCGATGTGAGGTTCCGCGCATGAGTACTCCATCCCCGGCAGCGCCCGTACCGGGCGTGCCCGAGGCGCTGCATCGTGGCGCCGCCGACCTGCCGTTCGTGCATTTCACCGACGGCGTGCGTTTCCAGCTCCTGCAGGTCGACATCGAAGGCGGCCTGTGGGTACTGCGGACGATCTTCGAGCCCGGCGTGACGGTGCAGCGCCACAAGCACACCGGCGAGGTGTACGCGGTCACCTTCAGCGGCGCCTGGAAGTACCTTGAATATCCCGATACGGTGAACCGCGCGTTCTCCTATCTCTACGAGCCGGCCGGCTCGGTGCACACGCTCACCACCGACATTCCCGGCGTCGACGAGCCGACCGATATCTGGTTCGCCATCCGCGGCGCCAATCTCAACCTCGACGAGAACGGCAAGGTGCAGAGCGTACTCGATGCCGGGCGCGTGTTGCGCCTCTACAACGAGGAATGCGAGAAGGCGGGGCTGCCGCTACCCGATCCGATTCGCCGGCGCTGAGGCGCGGCGCCTGCCGCCGTACCGGTACGGGCCGCAAGCGCCGTCGCGGCGATGCCAGCGGGCCGCTGCGATCAGTAGAGCTCGGTACGGTAGTTTTCCTCGATCAGGGTGTCCACCTCGGCCACCACGGCCGCGGCCGGCGGTGCTTCCGGTGGTGCGGTCTGTTCGAGGATCATCTTGCCCAGGCTCGGCAGTTCGCCGCGCTCGTGGTGGTTGGCCGGGTTCCACAGCTGCGCGCGGCGAATCGCCTTTGCGCAGTGCAGGTAGGCCTCGTCGACGGCGACACGGATGCCGATCTTGGGCGTGCGCCCGTTGACGGTGCTCTGCGCGAGCAGCGTGTCGTCGAGCACGAGGTCGGCGCGGCCGTTGACGCGCAGGCAGTCCTCGAAGCCCGGTACCAGGAACAACAGGCCGACGTTGGGGTTGGCGATGATGTTGACCATGGTATCGAGGCGATTGTTGCCCGGGCGGTCGGGGATGAACAGCGTATGCGCGTCGAGTACCTGCACGAATCCCGGCTGGTCGCCGCGCGGCGAGACGTCGCCGCGCCCGTCGGCGCTGGCCGTGCCGATGGTGAGGAACGGTGAGCGCTCGATGAACGCCCGGCAGTACTTGTCCAGATGGTCGATGGCCTTGGCCACGGCGAGATCCATCGGACGCCCGATGACCTCGCGCAGTTCGGCCTCGCTCGAAATTGCTCGTGTCGCCATGGTCATGCTCGCTTTCTAACCGGAAACGGCTCCCAGACTAACCCGTCCCACGGCCCCCTGGCCATGCCATCGATTGGGCGCGCGGGGGCCCCCGGGGGCCCGTGGCCGCGGCCCCCTCGGCTGCCGCGACAGGTCCTGGGCGGGGTCGCGGCCGGGCATTGTCCTGTGTGCAGCGCAATATATAATCGCGGGCCACCCGAGCCAGTAGCAGTCCCGGCTGACGAGGAGAGAGCCCATGAAAATCGCCGTTCCGCGAGAAGTCCATGCCGGGGAGCGCCGCGTCGCGACGACGCCGGACGTGGTCCGACAACTCCTGAAACTCGGTTTCGAGGTCAGCGTGGAAAGCGGCGCCGGCAGTGCGGCGAGCTTCTCCGACGACGCCTACGCCGAGGCCGGCGCGAGCATTGTCAGCGACACCCGCGCGCTGTGGCAGGACGCCGACATCGTGCTCAAGGTGCGCGCCCCCGCGCAGCATCCGGAACTCGGCTGTGACGAAGTCGAACTGCTGGCGAGCGGGAAGACCCTGGTGTCCTTCGTGTGGCCGGGACAGAACGACGACCTCATGCAGCGCCTGGCCGCGAGCGGTGCCAACGTGCTCGCCATGGACAGCGTGCCGCGCATCTCGCGCGCGCAGAAGATGGACGCGCTGTCGTCGATGGCGAACATCGGCGGCTATCGCGCGGTGATCGAAGCCGCGCATCACTTCGGACGCTTCTTCACCGGGCAGATCACTGCCGCCGGCAAGGTACCGCCGGCCAAGGTCATGATCATCGGCGCCGGTGTCGCCGGCCTGGCGGCGATCGGTGCGGCCAAGAGTCTCGGCGCCATCGTGCGCGCCTTCGACACCCGTCCGGAAGTGAAGGAGCAGGTCGAAAGCATGGACGCCGAGTTCCTCGAACTCGATTTCGAGGAGGAAGGCTCCGGCGAAGGCGGCTATGCCAAGGTGATGAGCGAGGAGTTCATCAAGGCCGAGATGGCATTGTTCGCTGCCCAGGCGCGCGAGGTGGACATCATCATCACCACCGCGCTCATCCCGGGCAAGCCGGCGCCCAAGCTGATCACGAAAGAGATGGTCGAGTCGATGGCCGACGGCAGCGTCATCGTCGATCTCGCCGCCGAGCAGGGCGGCAACTGCGAGCTGACGGTGCCGGGCGAGGTCGCGCACGCGCACGGCGTCACCATCATCGGGTTCACCGATCTGCCGAGCCGCCTGGCGACGCAGTCGAGCCAGCTCTACGCGACCAACCTGCGTCACCTGCTCACGGATCTCACGCCGGAGAAGGACGGCAACATCGTCATCGACATGGACGACGAGGCGATCCGCGGCGCCACCGTGATCAAGGGCGGCGAGATCACCTGGCCGCCGCCGGCACCGAAGATTTCCGCCGCGCCGGCGGCCAAGCCGGCGGCCGCCGCGCCACCGCCGCCGCCACCCGAGCGCAAGCAGAACCCGTGGACCCCGGCCATTCTGCTCGGGGTCGGCGCGCTCGCACTGTGGGCGCTCGGGCGGGTGGCGCCAGCGGAGTTCATGTCGCACTTCACCGTGTTCGTGCTGTCCTGCTTCGTCGGCTACCAGGTCATCTGGAACGTGACACCGGCACTGCACACGCCCCTGATGAGCGTCACCAACGCGATCAGCGGCATCATCGTGATCGGCGCGTTGCTGCAGATTTCGACGTCTTCGTTCCTGATTACCCTGCTGGCGGCGGTCGCGATTCTCATCGCGACCATCAACATCGCCGGTGGCTTCCTCGTCACCCAGCGCATGCTGCGCATGTTCCGCAAGTAAGGGGAAGAACATGGTTTCCGGTATCGTCACCGCCAGCTACATCATTGCCGCCGTGCTCTTCATCCTGAGCCTCGGCGGCCTCAGCCACCCCGAGACCGCGCGGCGCGGCAATGCCTACGGCATCGCCGGCATGACCATCGCGATCATCGCCACCATCTTCAGCAACCAGGTCACCGACTACGTCGTACTCGTGGTCGTGATGCTGATTGGCGGCACCATCGGCGTCACCGCCGCGCGCCGCGTGCAGATGACCGAGATGCCCGAACTGGTCGCCATCCTGCACAGCTTCGTCGGTCTTGCCGCGGTGCTGATCGGCTTCGCGACTTACCTGGGTGGCGTCGACCACTACCATGGTGCCGAACGCACCATCCACGAGGTGGAGATTTTTCTCGGCATCCTAATCGGCGCGGTCACCTTTACCGGCTCGGTCATTGCCTTCGGCAAGCTGCGCGGCAAGATCGATGGCAAGCCGGTGCTGCTGCCCGGGCGCCACTGGCTCAACCTGGGCATCGGTATCGCCTGCCTGTTGCTCGGCGTCAAGTTCGTCGGCATGAGCGCAGTCGGCTGGGCGGTGTTCGTGCTGGTATTGATGACGCTGCTGGCCTTCGCCTTCGGCGTACACATGGTGATGGCGATCGGCGGCGCCGACATGCCGGTCGTGGTGTCGATGCTGAACAGCTACTCGGGCTGGGCGGCGGCAGCGACCGGGTTCATGCTCTCCAACGACCTCCTCATCGTCACCGGTGCCCTGGTCGGCTCGTCCGGCGCCATCCTCTCCTACATCATGTGTCGCGCGATGAACCGGCACTTTCTCGCCGTCATTGCCGGTGGCTTCGGCACCTCGGGGGGCAGTGCGGCGGCGTCCGAGTACGAGGGCGAGGTGACCGCGGTGAGCGCGGAGGAAACCGCCGAGTTGCTGCGCGAGGCGCAGCACATCGTCATCGTGCCGGGTTACGGCATGGCGGTAGCGCAGGCCCAGAATACCGTCTATGAGATCACCAAGACCCTGCGTGACAAGGGTAAGGAAGTGCGCTTCGCCATCCATCCCGTGGCCGGGCGCATGCCCGGGCACATGAACGTGCTGCTGGCGGAGGCGCGGGTACCCTACGACATCGTGCTCGAGATGGACGAAATCAACGAGGATTTCCCCGCCACCGACGTGGTTCTCGTGATCGGTGCCAACGACATCGTCAACCCCTCGGCGCAGGACGAGCCGGGCAGCCCGATTGCTGGCATGCCGGTGCTCGAAGTGTGGAAGGCCGCCACCACGGTAGTGCTCAAACGCTCCATGGCAAGCGGCTATGCCGGCGTCGACAACCCGCTGTTCTTCCGCGAGAACACCCGCATGCTGTTCGGTGACGCCAAGCAGAGTCTCGACACCCTGCTCAGCGCACTGCACCAGTAAGCCCAGTCCACGCTGCGTCATGTCGACTTTCTTCGGGGCGCCGCGCGCGCGCGCGGGGCGGACCGGTGTACTGCGCCGCTGGGCGCGCGGGCTGGAAAGCCAGCTCGTCGCGATTGCCTTCGCCGCGCGCGATCCGCGGGTTCCACGCGCGAGCCGCCTGCTGATCCTGCTCGTGGTCGCCTACGCACTGAGCCCGATCGACCTGGTGCCGGATTTCATACCGGTCATCGGCCTGCTCGATGACCTGGTTCTCGTGCCGCTGGGGCTCGCGCTCGCGATCCGGCTGATTCCCGCCGGCGTGTGGGCCGACTGCCGCGCACGCGCGGCTCAGGAGAACATCCGCCTCACGCTCAGCCGCACCGCGCGCACCTGCATGGTGGGTGCGTGGTGTGCGCTGCTCGCCGCCGTCGTGGCGTGGCTGTGGCTGGCGCTCGGTCGTTGAATCACGCACAAGGCGCGCGCGGCCGGCCTGCGTGCCGCGCGCAGGGCACCGGTCACGGTCAGGCGGTCGCCTGGCGCGCGCCGAGCGGCTGCACCGTCGGCGCCGCACCCTGCCACGCGGCCGGGGCGCGGTAGGCGGCCACCCAAGCCGGGAAGTCGGCCGCTGGCATCGGCCGGGCGATGCCGTAACCCTGCGCCCGCCGGCAGCCGAAAGCGAGCAGCGCACTGCCGTGCGCGACACTTTCGACGCCTTCGGCGACGACCTCCTTGCCGAGCGCCTGTCCGAGACCGATGATGCCGCGCACGAGATTGCGGGCGTGCTCGTCGTCGAGCATGCCGATGACGAAGTCGGTATCGATCTTGAGCACGCTGACCGGCAGTCGCTGAAGATGAACCAGCGAGGAGAAGCCGGTGCCGAAATCGTCGAGCGAGAAGGTCACCCCGCTCGCCGCGCAGCCGTGCATGATCTCCGAGACCCGACCGATGTCATCGAGCGCGCGCGTCTCGGTGACCTCGATCTCGATCAGGCCGCGCGCACGCGGGTGCCGTTCGAACAGTGATTCGAGGTAGGGAATGAAACTCTCGTCGTGCAGCAGCCATGAAGAGACGTTGATGCTCAGCATCGGCTGCAGCCCGCTCTCCCGCCAGGCCTCGACGAGTTTGCAGGCGCGCTCCAGCACGAAGCGATCGACCTCGATCATCATCGCGTCCTGCTCCCACGCCGGCAGGAAGGCGCCGGGCGGCAGCAGACCCTGCTGCGGATGGTTCCAGCGCAACAGGCCCTCGGCGCCGTAGACCTCGCCGCGGACCATCTCGACCTTCGGCTGCACGTAGAGCTCGAGCTGGTCGCCGGCGAGGGCCGCCTGCAGCGCCGCACGCATTTCGCCGCGGCGGCGATCGGTACCATCGCGCTCGGCATCGAACACGTGATAGCCATTGCGCCCGGCGCGCTTGGCCAGGTACATCGCCTGGTCGGCCTGGCGCAGCAGGGCATCCGGATCGTCCTCCGCGCTCGGAGCGAAGGTCACGCCGATGCTGGCATTGAGCTGGCAGGTGAAGTCGTCGAGTACCTGCGGTGCGGATACCACTGCGACCAGGCGTTCCAGCATCGCGGTACTCGCGGCCGGTTCGTTGATGCCGGTCAACAGCACGGCGAACTCGTCGCCGCCCCTGCGCGCGACGACCTCGCCGGCGCGTACCGCGTCGCGCAGCACGCGTGCGAGATGGGTCAGGACGCGATCACCCGCGGCGTGACCATGGCGCTCGTTGACACGGCGGAAATCGTCGAGGTCGAAATAGCACACGGCGACATGCGTGCCCTGGCGTCGCGCAGTGGCGACGGCACGACCGAGGTGGTCCGCGAAGAGGCGTCGATTGGGCAGGCTGGTGAGGGGGTCGTAGTAGGCAATCTGGGCGAGCTCGTGCTCGGCGGCTTCGCGGCGCAGCCCTTCCGCGAGGGCATCATGATAGTTGCGCGCATAGCGGGCCGCGGCCACGATCAGCATGCCGGCGAAGAGCACCACCAGGAAGGCGAACGGCAGACCGAGCGCATGCCCGGTATGCAGGAATCGCCAGGCCAGTGGCAGCGTCGCGGCGAGGATGAAGGCGACCGCGGCCGGCAGCTGCACGGCGAGCGTGGAGACGGCGCCGGCGCACATGCCGCAGACCACGAGGGCGAGCAGGGCCTGGTGAGGCACGCTCAGCGGGTCGAACAGCAGCAGGCTGGCCGAGCCCCACAGCAGGCCGGCCAGGGCGGCACCGCCGAAGTTGATCCGCGCCCAGCGCTCGAGACCGCCTGCGCGGCGGTCGTGCGTGCGAAAGCGCCAGTAGGCAGCCAGACGTATGCCGCACAGGGCGAGCAGGGCCAGGAACCAGGCACGCCGCGCGGGTTGAGGGATACGCTCGGCCAGCAGCCAGCAGAGCAGGGCGCCATTGATCAGCGTCACCGCCACTGATTGTGGGAGCGAGGCCTGGCACAGGCGGACCTGGGCGCTGCGGATCCGGTTGTCGGACATGCGTCTCTACCGTTGTGCGAAATCGCCGCGCGCCATTGTTGCCGCGACGTCTGGTCGAGCCCGGCAACCGTCCGTTACTGCCTGGTGGACGCGGGGTGGGGCCCCGCCGAGCCGCCCGTTCCCGTACCGGCCGCAAGCGCCTGTCGTGCGCACCGGCGGGGTGTCGTGCGACCACGCGCAGGCTGCTGCGTCGTCGCGGCCGACACATCCCGTGACTGCTCAAGAGATGGCGGCAAGCTTAGGACAACATTGAGGCTTTCCGCGCGGCGTGTGATCGAATATCACTCATTCCGGGCAGATCGGCGCCAGTTCCCCAGCGCTCAGCCTGCCCGACTCACGGCCTCTTTGCGGCGCTTCTGGGGGGCGGTGCGCAGGCGCTCGATTCGGCGTTACCCGGGCGCATCATGCGCTTCGAGCCGGGCCACCCGTGCACCCGGTCTCCCGCCCTGTCCGCGCCGCCTGGTCGAGCGCGGCGGCGTGCTAGTCGGACAGGTAGTACTCGATGGTCGAGACCACGCGCACCTTCTTGATGTGTTCGTTGTTCTTGTCGCGCCCGCTGATCGAGAACTGGCCCTGGCTGGCCTGGCGAATCTTGCCGAGCCGGCTGGCGGAGTCATCGGCGAACTTCTCCGCCACCGTGCGGGCCTCGCGCGTCGCCTCCTCGATCATGGCCGGTTTGACCTCGTTGAGGCGGGTGAAGAGGTACTCGGGCTGCGTCTCGTAATTCTCGCCGACCAGCGCGATGCCCTGCTTGCCGAGTTCGACCAGTTCGACCATCACGGCGCGCACGGTGTCGACCGCGTCGCTGTAGACAGTGACCGTCTGCACACCGACGTAGCGGTACTCGAAGCGTTCGTTGCCGCCGTACTGCTGCGCGAGCTTGTCGGTCACCGCGGGTGCCGAGGCGGTGATGGCGCCAGCAACGATGCCGCGCGCGACGAGGAACTCGCGGATGGCAGCGGCATCGGCCTCGAGTGAGCCGTAGAGCGCCGCGAGGTCGTTGTCGGCCGCGGTGAAGCGGATCGGCCAGATCACGATGTCGGCCGGGAACTCGCGCTCGGAGAGCCCCTTGACCGTGACCGTGCGCTCGTACTCGCGGTAGCTGAGCGCGCTCTGTCCGAGCACGAAGCCGCCGCCGACGAGGCCGGCGGCGAGGGTGAGACCGAGGATGAAGGCGGCAGGTGAATGCATGGCGGCTGGCCAGGGTGGAACCGCCTGACTTATAGCCGATCGGCACGCCCCCTGCACCCGAAGCCGCCCGCCCCTGCCCGGCGGGACGAGCGGGGCAGGGGCGGACGGGTTGCCGTGGCGTCAGACCACGCGGCGACGGCGCCAGGCGCCGAGCATGCCGAGGGCAGAGGCTGCCAGCGGCAACGCCGCCGGCACGGGCACCGCGCTGACGTTGTAGAGCGTCGTCGTGCCGCTCACTTCGTTGGCGATGGCGACGAACACCTCGCCCGCCATCTCGAACACCGTGAGTCCTTCCGGACCGACGTCGCCGGCGGTTTCGAGTACGGCCAGGAACAAGGCATTCACGGGATTGCTGATGTCGAACACCATCGTCGCATTGGTGCGCTCGAGCCCGAGGAAGAGCAGGTCGCGGCCAGCGACTTCGGCCAGCGCGATGCCTTCCGGCTCGGGACCCTTGTTGTCGCTGCGGCCTTCCTGCCACAGGGCCGGGAACTCGTCGGCGATGATCTGCTCGAGCAGGTCGCCCGAATCGAATACCAGGTTGCCGTCGGCGTCGAGGATGGAGAACGAACGACCGCCGAAGGCGTAAGCTTCGTCATAATCGCCATCGTTGTCGACATCGCCGAGCGTGGTGGTCACGGTCAGGCGTCCGAGGTCTTCGTCGGCGAGCAGGCTGGCGACGGGCGAGGCCGGATCCCAGTTCAGCTCCTTGATGCGCGCCTCTTCCTCGAAACCCGTGTACTCGCGCGCGTCACCCTCGTTGGCGATGACGAAATAGGTGTTGCCGCCGGTCTCGTAGGTTCCGATGGCATCAGGCATGTACATGCCCTTGACCGGGAAGTTCTGGATATCGATCTCCGGATCGCCGCCGTCGACGTCGCGGTCGGACGGGTCGAGGGCGTTGCCCGGCAGGCTGTGATCCTTGTAGCCGAGTCCCTTGATCGTGGTCACGACGGGTGTCGCGCCGGCTGGCGACGGATTGGCCTGTGCGTTCAGGTCGATGCGGGCGAGCGCGTTGGCCTCCTGCAGCGTGACCCACGCATAGCTGCCGTCCGGTGCGACGGCGACATACTCGGGTTCGAGATCCTGCGCGACGCTCGCGCCGGGTCCGAACACGCGCCCGCCTGCTGCTTCGATGGCAGCCTGCGTGAAGCCGCCGAAACCGACCGTGTCGACGCTGAAGGTGGTGGTGTCGATAATGCTCACAGTGCCGTCCGGGTCGATCGAATCCGGCTGGCCGTAGCTGTTCGGTTCGCCTTCGTTGGCGGTCAGGACGCGGCTGCCGTCGGGCGTGAAAGTGACCATGTCGGGCAACGCGCCGACGCCCACGCTGGTGGTGAAGGCGTAGCTGGCGGCATCGTAGAAGCGCACGGTGCCGGGATTGGTCTTGATCGAGTCGGCGATGGCGATGGCGGCGAGGCCGTGGCTGACGGCGACGCTGTTGGTCTCGCCGAAGGGCAAGGTGTCGATGCTCGAGGCAAGCGACCTGGTCAACGGGTCGAGGATGTCGACGCCGCTCGGCCCGGCGACCCACAGGCGCGCGTTGTGGCTGTCGTAGGCGACGATCTCGGCGGTCAGGGCGGCGGAGCCGTTGCCGGCCGTGTGACTGAACGTCCAGTAATGATTGAAATCGAACTGGACGGCGGCAGCGGGGCCGGCGGCCAGCACGCAGCCGATAGCGGCGGCAAGCGTGGTCTTGCGCATGGAATAACCCTCCGGATGGCTTGTTGTGGTTCGTCGCGGCCCGATATCCCGGGGCCGCGCCGGAGGGGCCACGCTAGTCGCCCTCGGTTACGGTGAGATGACGAACGCGTGACGCGTGAGCGTCGTGCCACCCGGGCTGCTCGAGCGCGTCCGCCGCGCGCCCTGCGCGGCGTCAATCGGGCGCGCCGGCCTCGCTCAGCATCGCCGAGACCACGCCCTGCGCGGTCAGTCGCGCGCGGGTACCTTCCGGGTCGAGCGCGGCGGCCTTGTCGAGTTCGCCGATCTCTTCGGGGACGAACCAGTGCAGGCGTTCGGGTTCGTCGTGGTAGGCCGCCCATACCGCCTCGGCCACCGCACGCGGGGCGACCAGGCGGAACATGCCCTCACGCGGCGCGTTGGCCTTCACGTGATCGGGCAGGATGGCGGTGTCGATCAGTCCGGGCAGGGTATCGGCGACGCGCACCCCGTGCCGTGCCATCTCGATCGAGAGCGCCTCGGTCAGGCCGCGCACGGCATGCTTGGTCGCCGAGTAGACCGCGATGCCCGGCATGCCGAAGGTGGCGGAGGAGGAAGAGGTGGTGAAGCACAGCGAGTTCGCGGTCGCCTTGAGCAGCGGCGCGGCAAGATGAATGCCATTGAGGACGCCGACCAGGTTGACGTTGACCACGGCAAGGATGTCGGCGAAGTCCTGTTCGTCGAAATAGCCAGCGCGTCCGATGCCGGCATTGTTGAACAGGAGGTCGAGACGACCGCCGCTGGCTGCGGCAAACGCGTCGAGCGCAGTTGCGTAGGCGCTGCGATCGCTGACGTCGAGCATTCCGGTGATGCACGTGTCGCGGCCGAGCTCGACACGCAGCTTCGCGAGGCCGTCGCCGTTGATGTCGTAGGCGCCGACCAGCCAGCTGCGCTCGGCAAACAGTCGGGCCGTCTCGCGGCCCATGCCGCTGGCCGCGCCGGTGATGAAGATGGCCTGGCGCTCGGGTTTGCTCATCGCTGGGTACTCGTCGGTTACGGGGAGGCGCCAGCATAGGGGGCTTGCTCAAGCGGCGCGAGCCCGCCGCGTGCGATGAGGGCGCCGCGCCCGGCCGGGCCATCGCAACGGTGCGACCGCACCCGGATCGCGGGAAGGCATCGCCCGCCGGCGCGGGGCCCCGGGCGGCACGTCGACGACGCGGCGCGCGTGGTCAGCGAACCTCGTCCGCTGGTCCCTTGCGACGGACTCGGAGGCCGCGACGGTCGATGGCGCCCGGGCGTTACACCACCGGGTGCGCGACCAGCGTGACGCCTCGCGCCGCGCACATTGCCGTGACGCCAGGTGAAATAGGCATCCAACGAGATGAAGTCGAAATGAACATCGAGGAGGGTGGGTTGCATGGGTGGGCTGGCCGTCCGCTGGCGGCGCCGTCGCGCGTCAGGCCGCGCGAAGCACCGACATGCCCGCTGATATGGCGTACGCGGCCGCGAGGTCGTGTCAGCGTGTGCTGCGCGCGGCGAACTCGTGAAAGCAGCGCGGGTGATCGTCGAAGCGCAGTGCCAGCGCGCGTTCGACCTCGGCGGTCACGCAGTCGCCGAGTGCGATGTTGGCATCGCTGATCGCGGCCGCGGCGTGCGCGGCCGTCGCGTGCGGGCGCCGCAGCGCATCATACAGCGCATCCGCCGGGCACGTGTCCCGGCTTGCGGTCACGGCGTCATGGCAGGCGCGGCGATCGGCACCCAGGCAACGCATGTAATCGACCTCGCACAGGTGCGTGGCGAAGCGCGCCGCGACCTGGTTCCCGAAGCGGTCGGGTGGCGGCAGTTCGTCAGCGCCCGGCGCCAGCGCGACGACCAGGAGCCCGCCGATGAGCGCCGGCCGCAGGCGCGGGTGACGGGATGGAGCACGGCGCTGGTTCATGCACGGGAGTCTAGCCCCTGCGCGCCCGGCAGCGCGGCGTGCCTGGTCACGCCGTGCGCAGCCGTGACGAAGATTGACGCTTGCGAGGGTTCAGGCGATACCGCTGTCGCGCAGCGCAGCGAGCAGTGTCGCGCATTCCTCATCGGTGCCGACCGTGATGCGCAGGAAATCGGCGATGCGCGGTTTGGCGAAATGGCGCACCAGCACGCCGCGCTCGCGCAGCGCCTGCTGCAGCGATGCCCCGTCGTAGGCCGGATGCCGCACGAAGAGGAAATTCGCCTGCGACGGCAGGACTTCGAAGCCGAGCGCGCCAAGTTCACCGGCGAGCCGCGCACGGCTCGCGACGACGCGTGCGCAGGTCGTCTCGAACCAGTCGGTGTCCTCGAGCGCGGCGCGGGCGCCGGCCAGCGCCAGGCGATCGAGCGGATAGGAATTGAAGCAGCCCTTGACCGTCTCGAGGGCATTGACGAGGCCGGCGTCGCCGAGCGCATAGCCGACACGCAGGCCGGCCAGCGCGCGCGATTTCGACAGCGTCTGGGTAACCAGCAGGTTGGGGAACTCGGTAATCAGGGGGACTGCGGATTCGCCGCCGAAATCGACATAGGCTTCGTCGATCAGCACCACCGAGGCGGGGTTCTGCGCGAGCAGGGCACGGATCGCGGCGTGCGCCAGGCCGATACCGGTCGGTGCGTTCGGGTTGGGCAACACGATGCCGCCGTTCGGGCGCGCGTAGTCCTCGATGCGGACGCGAAAGTCGTCGGCGAGCGGTACCGTCTCGAAGGCGATGCCGTAGAGCGCACAGTACACCGGGTAGAAACTGTAGGTGATGTCCGGAAAGAGCACCGGGTGCGCGTGCTTGAGCAGGCCGAGGAACGCGTGCGCGAGCACTTCGTCCGAGCCGTTGCCGAGAAAGACGTTCTCGGGCGCGAGACCGTGCCGGACCGCGATGGCCTGCTTCAGCGCGCTGCCATCCGGGTCCGGGTAGAGACGCAGGTCACCGTCGGTTGCGGCCCGGATCGCGGCAAGTACCGCCGGTGACGGCGGGTAGGGGTTCTCGTTCGTGTTCAGCTTTACCAGCGAGCCCTGCTTGGGCTGCTCGCCGGGCACGTAGGGCGCGAGGCCGCGGATGGCATCGCTCCAGAACGGGTTCATCGACAGGCGTCTCCATGGAACTGTGACGTGCGTACGCGTGCGCGCGGTCAGTGGTGCAGCGACCACGCTGGAGCGCGACGATGCGCATCGGGTCGCGCATTGTGCGCGAAGAGGTGGCCGGGGCGCCAACGGCGCGGAGCACCGGCCAGGCAGCGGCCGGCCGCCCTCTGTGCGACGGACGTGTGCGTCAGGCTGCAGTCGCCGGCCACACCCGGTGTGCGAATGCCGGGTAGGGGCCGGCAATGACCGGCGCGATGCGCTCGCGCACCAGCGCGAGCGTGGCGGCGTCGGGGGGCGTCGTGGCCGGGACCTGCGCCGGGCAGTCGAAGTCGAACCCGGTCTCGTCGCGGACCTCCTCCACGCTGTGCCCGGGGTGCACGCTGGCCAGGCGGAAGCGCCCGCGTGTGCGGTCGAACAGGAACACGCACAGCCCGGTGACGAGCGCATGGGGGCCGCCCGGGCGGTACACGTTGGATGCGCTGGTGCCCGGGGCGCTGATGAAATCGACCCTGGGCACGAACACCCGTCGAGAGTGATCCTCGCGGAACAGGATCACGCGCGGTACGAGAAAATACAGGTAGGCCGAGCCGAACGCGCCGGACCAGCGTACGTCCTGCCGCGGATAGTCACCGATGCCGGTCAGGTTGATGTTGGCCTGGCCGTCGATCTGGCCACCGGAAAGAAAGAATGCATCGATGCGCCCTTGTGCCGCGCAGTCGAACAGGTCGACCCCGCCATCGGTACGATAGGGCTCCTCGAGGCAGCCGATGATGGAGACCTTCTTGGTATCGCCGGAGCGCGCGCGCGCGAGCAGCGCTGCCGAACCCGGGATCGGCGAGAGCACGCCGACGGCAATGTGCCGCGCCGGCTCGAGCATGCCGGCGATGGTTGCGATGAGCAGTTCCTCGTGGGTGTGATCGGCCATGTTCAGGCCGCCGCCCCGGCCCTGACGAGGACGTTGTCGGCGAGCCAGGCGGCGAAGCCGTCCGTGGTCGCGGCGGCTTCGGCATAAGCGCGCAGGGCCGTCGTGTCGTAGTCGTAGTGACCCGGCAGGTTGAGTGGCGCAGCGCCCTGCGGTGCCACCGCGATGCCGTTCACGTAGAAGCCGTTCAGCGTCGCCGGCGCGAGGGTCGCGTCCTCGAGCAGGTTGAAGTCGACGACGCGCTCGACGGTAACGAAGGTCTCGCGCGCGGCGTGGGCGAGGATTTTCATCTCGGCCTGGCGCGCGATGTAGACGTTGCCAGCGCAATCGGCCATGGGGGCGTGGAAGATGGCGCAATCGGGCCGGATCGCCGGCAGGCAGACGATCGGGTCGTCGTCGCCGAAGGGATTGTCGATGACCTTGAAGTCGTCGCGACTGGCGAGCACGTCCGAGCCGATCAGGCCACGCAGCGGCATGAACGGAATGCCCTTCTCGGCGGCCTGCAGACCGGCGTAGATGGCCGGGCAGGTGGCGTCGCGAATGGTCACCGCGCCGCGTTTCACCGCATCGACGAAACGCGGTGCGAGGCCGAACTCACCGAGCGTGACGCCGGCGGTCTCGACGGTGCTCACGCAGCCTGCGCCGATCAGCAGGTCGGGCAGCATGCCGCCGGTGGGGACGGTGACTAGGTGCAGGTTCCTGGCCCCGCGCCGCACCAGCGCCCGGCCGAGCGCCATCGGTACGCCGCAGTCCTTGAACAGCGCAAGCTTGGCGCCGTCGCTGATGCAAGCGGCGAGGGCGTCGACGGAATCGAGAATGACGTTGGTGGACGATGAGGTCATGGGCAGGAGGCTCCTGGCAGCGATGCGCGTTTCCCGCGCTCCGATCGGGTCACCACAGCGTGTGACCGGTAGTGAAGTCATTGCCGCCGTCGCGATCGATACCGCGCACGAGCCAGATCGGACGGCGCGCGAATTCGAGCGGCACGTTGTTCGAGGCCTGCCCCGGATCGATGCTGCGATCGTAGCGCGAGGTCGCGGGCATGAAGCGCACGGCGAAGCCGGCACGGCGGCGGCCGGAGGTGTTCGGTTGCGAACCGTGCACGATATCGACGTCGTGCAGCGAGACCTGTCCGGCGTTGAGCACGACATCGCGCGCGCTGGCGAGATCGATACGCGGATCGTCGAGCACGTTGTTCAGCACGAGGTCATCGCGATCGCTTTTCACGTGGCTGAATTCCCCCATGCGGTGCGACCCGGGAATGACGCGCATGCAGCCGTTACCGGCATCGACGTCGTCGAGCGCGATCCACGCGGTCACGGTGGCACGCGGGCGGATCGGCCAGTACTGGCCGTCCTGGTGCCACGGCACCTCGAGCCCGGTGGCGGGTGGCTTGCAGAACACCGCCGAGGTCCACAGGATGATGTCCGGCCCGATCAGGGGCTCGACGAGATCGAGCAGCAGTGGATGCGTGACCAGTGCGAAGAACTCGCGCGCGAGTTCGACTGCGGCCGGGTCGTCGTCGACCGGCGCGACGTGCGGCAGGGGAATGAAATCCGGCGGCGACGGCGCGTGCCGTGCGACCAGCTCCTCGAGCGCACCGCGCATGCGCGCGAGGAGGTCGTCGGGCAGGCGCCAGGCCGGCGTCACCTGGCCGTCGGCGGCGTAGGCCGCGACTTCGTCCGGCGTCAGTGCCGCCGCGTGCATGGCTGCTGCCGCCATCGTGGTCAGGCCGGCGCGACTTCGCGCAGGTTGCCGTCGTCGTCGATGACGAGCCCCGATGCGCGGGCCAGGTCCTTGAGCGAATCGGGCCAGCCGACGCGGCCCGGGTCGTGGCCGCCGACCACCGCCAGCATCATCGCAGTGGTGTCACCGACGTTACGGAAGCCGCGCATCACGTGCACCGGCACCGAGATCACGTCGTAGGGTTCGAGCACGACCTCGCGTTCGCCCTCGGGACCCCAGAAAATCGCCCAGCGCCCGCTCAAGGGCACGAACACTTCCTGCGTCAGGTGGGAATGGAGCGCGGCGCCCTTGCCGGGTTCGGCGCGGATCATCGCGAGGTGGAAATCCTGCGGTCCGATCGGCGGGCGCATGTCGGCGTCTTCCTGCACGCCGTTGCCGATGATGCTGAAGATCTCGCGTTCGTGGCCCGGGATGCGGGTATCGAGAAACGCCTTGTGCGAGCTCTTCTGATCCTTGAAGCGGGCGACGAAGCCTTCCATTTCTTCGACGGTGTAGTCGATGTCCGACACGGTCGCGGTCTGAACCATGAATCTCCTCCCCTCGGAGAGCCGGCGGAAGTTGCCTCCCGCAGACTAGATCGCACGCCTCCGCGCGGCAAGCGCGCCGGCGCCGTCGAGCGCCGTCGAGCGCCGTCGCCGGGCCGCCCCGGGCACGCGCGGCCAGGGGCAGCAGGTCTTCGCACGCATGCCAGCGCTGGTTGCGGCAACCTGCCGGGTTCGACCCTGCCGGCGGCATCCAGGGCCGATGGCACCAGGCGTGGTGCCAGCGCGGCCGACGCTCAGGTCGCGCCGTCGTCCGCCAGCGCCTGAGCCGCGGCCGGCGTACTGCGCGCGACGAAGCCGAGCGCGCGCAGCGCCGCGCACGCGGCGCCGTAGCCATTGTCGATATTGACCGTGACGAGGCCGGAGGCGCAGGAAGCGAGGATGGCGTTCAGCGCGGTGTGGCCGCCGGCGGCGACGCCATACCCGGTCGAGGTCGGCACGGCGACGACGAGGCCGCCGTAGAGACCGCCGAGGACGCTCGGCAGTGCGGCGTCCATGCCGGCGACGGCGATCAGCACCGGATGGCGGCGCAGCTCCTCGATGCGCTCGAGCAGGCGCCACAGCCCGGCCACCCCGACATCGAATACCGGCAGCGCGGCGACGTGGTAATAGGCGAGCGTGCGCAGGGCTTCGCGCGCGACCGGCACGTCCGAGCTGCCGGCGGTCACGATGCCGACCTCGGGCGCGCCCGGCGACCGTGCCTGCCAGTTGAAATAGGCCGTGCGCGAGACCTCGTCGAAGTCGAGCCGGGCGCGGTGGCTCGGCGAGAGCGCCGCGTAGCGCGTGGCATCGAAGTGGGTGAGCAGGCAGCTGCGCTCGACCGTGAGGACCTGGTCGAGAATTACCTCGATCTGCTGCGCGCTCTTCTGCGCGCAGAAGATTGCTTCGTCGAGACCGAGCCGCGCGGCGCGCCCGTGATCGAGACGGATTTCGAGCTCGGTCATGCGTGCTGGCGCAGGAACGCGCTGCCCATCACGTAAGCCGCGAAATCGATTGGGCGCGCGCCGAGCCCGCGCGCGCTGGCGAGCGCGGCGAGGGCTTCGCGCAGCGCCTGTTCGCTGCTGTCGAGCGCAGCAAGTCCTTCCTGGTCGAGCTCTATGACAATCCCGCTGCGTCGCAGGCGACAGCGGACGGTGTGCGTGGCGAGCGTCTCGCGCACGAGCTGCTCGGCGGCATCGACGAAGGCGAGCGCCGCGGGATCGATGCGGATGCCGGTCTCGACGCGGCTCGACAGGCACGGGCTCGCCGGCAGGTCGGCGAGATCGGTGAGCGCGCGCCGGCGCGCGAGGGCGCGCACCGCAGCCTTGTCGATGCCCGCTTCGACGAAGGGGTGGCGTACGCCGGCACTGGCGGCGGCACGCAGGCCCGGACGGTAATCGCCGAGGTCGTCGGTGTTGGTACCGGCGAGGAGCTGGGCGTCGGTGGCGCGTGCGAGTGCCGCGTAGAGATTGGTCTTGCAGTAGAAGCAGCGGTCGACCGGGTTGGCGCGGTAGTCGGGATCGTCGAACTCGCCGGCGCCGACGATTTCGAGCCGCCAGCCGTAGGTGGCGGCATGACGGCGCACGCGCGCCGTCGCCGCCGCCGGCACGGCCGGCGAGACCGCGTGGTACATCGTCACCGCGGCATCGAGTTCGCTATGCGCGTAGTGCGCGAGGGTCATGCTGTCGACGCCGCCCGAGACCGCCACCGCGGCCGGCGCGCACTGCGCCAGTACCGTTGACAGGCGCGCGACCAGTGCCTCGGTGTCAGCCGTCGTCACGGGCCTCTCCGGCGGCCGCGAGCGCGGCGGCTTCGGCGCGCGCGCGGCGAGCTTCGCGTGCCGCGTGATCGGTTGCGCCGGCCAGGTCCGCGAGCTCGGCCTTGGCAGTGGTGCGGTGCGGACGGTGCGCGAGCTTCACCCGAGTGCCGTCTGCGCCGACGGTCTCCTCGCGTGGCAGCACGAGGCGCGCGGTCGGGCTCACGCGCAGGCCGAGCGTCGTGGTCTCGCGAAAGCACGCATCGCTCACTGCGGCGAGCGTCTCGGGCCGTGCCAGCACCTGGATGGCCGCGACCAGGCGGCCGTGCTTGCCGGTCAGGGCCTGCTGGGTGACATCGATGACGCCATCGGTAGCACGCAGGCGCTCGAGGCCGAGAGCGAGATCCTCCCCGCGCTGGTCGTCGATCTCGAAGCGGATCACGGTGACGGTGTCGCCGTGCGGGACGCTCGCCAGCGGTGCGAATTCGAGCACGCGCAGCACGTTGGGCAGGCCCTCGAAACGTCGCGTGCCGAAACCGTGGCCGCTGCGTCGCAGCGCACGCGGTGCGGCCCCGAGCCCCGGCGCCGGCGCGAGGTGGCGCAGGATGGCGGCGCCGGTCGGTGTTACGCGTTCCCCGGCGAAGCCATCGTCATAGCAGGCGAAACCCTCGAGCAGCAGCGCGGTAGCCGGGGCCGGAACTGGCAGCAGACCGTGCGCGGTGCGGACGCGGCCACTGCCGAGCGGCAGCGGCCCCACCGACCAGCTCGCCGTGCCGAGCGTCTCGAGCAGCGCGCTGGCGGCGACGATATCGGCAATCGAATCCCAAGCCCCGACCTCGTGGAAGCTCACCTCGTCCACCGCGCGGCCATGCACGCGGCCTTCGGCAACGGCGAGATGGGTGAAGATGTCGATGGCGCGGGCGCGCACCGGGGCGGCGAGGGCGCTGCCGGCGAGGCGCGCACGCAGCTCGGCCCAGGTGACGTGGGCATGCGCGGCGTGATGGTGCGCGTGTGCGTGCGACGCGCGCGGTGTCGCGGTCGGATCGCGATGGTCATGCGAATGGGGAGCGCCCGTGGCCGCCGCGTGTTCATGACCGCGCTCAGCGCTCCCGGCAGAGCCCGCGTCCGGGCCACGCACGATGAAGCGGCTGCCGGTGAGCACGCCGTCGTCGTGTGCCTCGTGGGCGAGCCCGACAGCGTCGTCGAGCCCGGCTGCGCGGATCGCGTCGACGGCAGTCCCGGCACGTTCCGGATGCAGATCGAGCAGCGCGGCGACGAACATGTCGCCGGCGATGCCGCCGACGGCATCGAGGTGATAGTGCATGCGCGAAAAGGGCGGCTCAGCGCGGTGCGCGACCCGCGGCGCGCCGGGCGCTGCGACGCAGCACCGCCACCGCGAGCAGGGCGATGGCGACGCCGCCGAGTGCGAGGACGGTGTCGGTGCCGAGGAAGTGCAGCAGGCGGTGCAGGGTGCCGCTCAGCTGCATGCCCTCATGCGCGGCGACCGGGGCGGCGAGTGCCACGCTGGCAAGAAGGGCGGCGAGACGGGTGATCGATCGGCTCATGGTCATTCTCCGGTAGGCAGGTGTGCAAGATAACGCATCGGGCGGCGATTACAGCCGCACCTCGAGGGTGTCCTCGCCGGGGGCCGCGCGCAGGCGCGTTTCCACCGCGGCCTTCAAGACAGCGAGCGGCACGGCGTGACCCTGCTCGCGCAACTGCGCGCAGATGGCGGCGAGGTCGTCGTGTTCGGCCTTCACGCGCAACGCGCGGCCGTCGCTGCCGATGGTCTTCGCGCGCAGTGGAAAACGGAAGCCGGCGCCGGCGAGTTCGAGCGCGAGCGTGACCGAGCGGCGGCTGATGTCGAAATGGCGGTGCTCGGCGGCGAGCACGCGGTAACCCCAGCAGCCGAGTTCAGCGGCGAGCAGCAGGCCGAGTTCGTGCTCGAGCGCGGCAGGCACGTCGACGTAGAGCAGGTAGCCCGGGCGGCCCTTCTTGGTCACGCTGGCGACCGCCTGCACGTTGCGTGCACCGAGCGCCTCGGCGCGCGCGATGAATTCGCCGAGTAATTCGCCCGGCACGTCGTCGACCTGCGCCATGACCAGGCTGAGTGACGTGCTCACCCACGCCCCCCGCAGCCGTCGACCGGTGGCCGACCCCGCGCCCGGCGACCGGCGAGTTGTCCACAGGTGTCTGACCCCGTTGGGGATAAGCGCGTGGTGGGGTTCATGGCACTTCGAGGACCGACAACGCGACGCGTGCAGCGGCCTCGGCGTTGACGTTCGAACCCGGGATGCCGGACGACACGAAGCCGGCGCGTTGCGCGATCCTGCCGGCCTCTTCGGGCGAGTGCAGGCCCATGGCGGCGGCCACCGCGGCCGGCACGGTGACGTTGATGATGACGTTGGAGGCGAGCAGAATCTCGCTCGCCAACGGCACCACCATGGGCACCAGCGGCGCGATCTCGGGGCGCTTGCCCATGGCGACGTCGGGGATGATTTGATCGGAGTAGCGCTCGAGCTTCGTCGTCACACCATCGATGGTGACCTCGGCGTCGAGATGGGCGTCGAAGGCGAACCATTCGCGCGCCAGCGGGCTCGAGCGTCGCGCGCCTGGGCCGACGTGCGTCAGGCGAACCTGCACGCTCTTGCCGGTCATCTTCGAAAGGAAGGCGCTGACGCGCTCCTCGACGCGGGCCTTGCGTTCGGCGTCGAGTTCGCGCACCACTTCGTCGAGCGCCTTGCCGGCGACGAGGTCGTCGTAGGCCTTTGCCGCACGACGGTACAGCGCTTTGGCGCGCACCGGCTCCGAGGCCAGTACCATCGCGTTGGTCACGGCGCCGGCCTTCAGCTGCTGCGCTTTCTTGGCGACGATGTTCATCGCGATCATCGAGGTCTCGGGATCGAAGGCGAAATCGAAGCGACGCTGACGCAGCTGTTGCGCCACGGTCTGCGGTGTGGCATCCGGCTCGAGCAGGCATTTCATCGCGATGACGGCGTCAGTGCAGACGTGCCCGAGCGGCGGATTGACCGGGCCGGCCGACGACCCGGCGATGCCTTCCTCGAACACGCCCATGATCTCGTCGACGGCCATGATGCCGATCACCGACGGCCCGCCGATGTCCTTGAGGATGAGCCCGAGATCGCCGATGACCTGGCCGGTGTCGTACGCCTGTCCGGTGATGCGCACGGTCAGCTTCGGCGGCAGGCCGGCGGTCTCGGCGGCGGTCTTGCCGGCGAGCCACGCCGTGGTGACCTTGCCGTGCGGGCCGTACTCCTCGGCGATGTCGGCGTCGGGATGGATGATCTCGAGGATCGCGGCGGCGCCGAACACCGCGGCGTTGAGCGCCTGCGGCTTCATGCCGGCGCCCGCCATGCAGTCCATCATCGCCTGCGTGCCGATGCGCGCGCCGTTCTCGGCCATGGCGGGGAAGATGATGTCCTCGCCGAGACGGCCGTGGCCGATCAGCGGGCCGCCGGAGACGACCATGTCGTAACCGCTCACGGGCGACAGCCTGCCTTCCATCATGGCCTGGTGGATGGCCATCACGGCGGCGAAGCCGGAGACCTTGTTGTTCTTCTTCGAGGTCGGAATGGCGGCCACGCCCGAGCGATCGACGCCGGCCAGCATGCGCGCGCTGGCGCCGAGCTTGCGGTTGCCGGCGGGAATGCCGACCTGTGCCTTGGTGCCGGTCAGGTACATCAGCACCGCGCTGATCAGGGCCGCGTTGGCCGGTGCCGCGCCGGCCTGCTCGGCGGCCTTGATCGCCTTGGCGAGGATCTCGTCGATCGGCTGGCTGGCGGCGTTGGCGAAGCGCAGCTTGTTGTCCATGCCCCGCTTGAGTTCGTGGACGATGACCTCGGCCGCGTTGATGACGGCGATGTTGAGCATGCCGTGGCCGCCGAGCAGGGCGTCGACCATGTCGCTGGTGAGCCAGTTGGGGCTCGCGTTGGCGCCGGTGATGGCGGCGAGCAGGACCTGCTCGCGGTCACGCGAACGGTTTCCGTGGTCGCTGTCGTTCATATCGGGTTCCTCTGGCGGTGCGGTACGCCGCGCCGTTCGCTCGGGGGAATCTCAGCCACGCACGGTGGCTACGCGCGCGGCATAGCCATCATGACGGGCCTGCAGGCGATCGAACCAGCGGCCGGTCGGCGTGGCATGGTCGATCGGATCGTAGCTGCTCACGATGTCGGTCCATTTGAGCACGCCGAACAGCATGTAGTCGGCATGCGTGGGGGCGTCGCCGCCGAGGTAGTCGCAGCGCGCGAGTACCTCGTCGAAGGGCATCAGCGCGCGGGCGAGATTCGCGCGGCCGGTCGCTTCGTCGGCCTGCAGTGCTTCAAGCGGGCAGCCGAACATCTTCTCGCGCGACGCACGAAAATAGGGTTGGCTGGCGGTATCGAGGATGCGCCAGGCCTGGTAAACGGCAATGGTGACGGCGGCCGGGAACACCGCGCTCCCACACAGGGCGCCCACCAGGCGCGCGTGCGCCACGCCTTCGGCGCCGCGCATCAGGGCCGGGCGCTCGGGGTAGGTCGCATCGAGATAGCGCGCGATTTCCCAGCTGTCGCCGACCCAGCGTTCGCCGTCATGCAGCACCGGCACGGCGTCGTGACCGGATGCCGCGGTTGCGCTACGGTCGGAGAAGCGCCACGGGATCACGTCGAACGGCAAACCCTTGTGCAGCAGCGCCATGCGCACGCGCCAGCAGAACGGGCTGAACATGATCGCGGCATCGGCCGCCGCCAGGTCGTAGAGCCGAATGGTCAAATGGAACTCCCCTCACGGCCACACGTGGCAGGCCGTCAGGGCAGATGCTCACCGAGCGCCTGCATGGACACAAGCTGGCGAAATCGACATATTGCAGGGGCCTTCTCGCCATCGTTCCGGAGCGCTCACTATGTCAACCACCCGACACGTCGCGCTGGTTTCGTTCTCAGGTGGTCACGCCAGCGCGGTCGCCGGCCCGCTCGACGTGTTCGCCTTCGCACGCGGCAAGGCCGCGGAAACCGCGCCGATCGAGCTCACCGTGGTGACCGCGGACGGTCGCGCGGTCAGCTGCGGCGATTGCATGACGATCACGCCCGCCGCGGCGCTCTCCGAAACGCCGCCGCCGGACGTCGTCTTCCTCACCGGCATGGCGTGCGATGTTGGCACCGTCATCGACGCCCATCACGGCATCCTCGACTGGCTCGCGGCGCAGCGCGCACGCGGTGCGGTACTGGCGACGGTGTGCCCGAGCCAGGCGCTGCTCGCCCACGGCGGCATGCTCGACGGGCACGACGTGGCGATGCACTGGAGCCTTATCGACGAGGTGCGCACGCGCTGGCCGGCGGTGCGCTGGTGTGCCGACCGCATGGTCGTCGAGGACCACGGCATCTACTCCTGCTGCGGTGCGAGCGCTACCGTCGACCTCGCGCTCTACGTGGTCGATCGCCTGTGTGGGCGCGACGTCATGACCGCCTGTGCGCAGTGGTTCCTCGCCGATCCGCCGCGGGTGCGGCGCCAGTTGCCGCCACCGCCGCTGCCATTGCCGCGCGCACCGGCGCAGAGCCCGGCCATGGCGGCGGTCGAGAGCTGGATTCTCGGTCATTTCCACCAGCCGGTGCATTTCGAAACGCTGGCGGCCGAGTTCGGCATGTCGTGGCGGACGTTCTATCGCCATTTCCAGGCGAGCTTCGGTGACCCGCCCAAGGTGTACCTGCAGAAGCTGCGCCTGAACGCCGCCCGCCGCCTGCTCGAGAACGATGCCGCCCCCATCGATCGCGTCGCCGCGCGCGTCGGCTATGCCGACGCGGCCTTTTTCCGCACCCTGTTCAAGCGCCATGTCGGCATGACGCCATCGCAGTACCGCGAGAGCTTCCGCCTGCGCGCGGTGAGCGGCGGCTGACGCCGGCCCGCGCGCGACTCAAGATTCCGCGTCCCCGTCCGCTAGCGGTTCTGTCGAATTTCACGCGCGTGACGCTGCACGTCGCGTGGGTACGGTCAGACCGCCATTCGCATTCCGGGGTAATACTGCATGTCATTGACGCCGCAAGAAAACGTCACTTCTGCCACCAATACCGAACTGTGCCTTGCGGCGCTCGATGCGACCGGGCTCGCCCTGCTGGTACTCGACGGCGAGAATCGCGTCGTTCACGTCAACGCGGCCCTCGGCGCACTGCTCGCGCGCCTCGAACCCGAACTCGAGGCGCGGGCGCCCGGCTGCACGGCGGCGCTCGAGGACGGCGTGCTCGATGCCGCCCTGCTGCCGGCGGACCTCGCCGTCGGCGGCGCGGCGACGGAGCTGGTCCTGGGTGAGACCCATCTCGAGCTGCGCGCGCGCGCGCTGCACGGCGTCGACGGCAGTGCGCAGGGGCAGGTGGTCGAATGGTTCGACCGCACGCCGCAGCGCATCGCCGAGCACCAGATCGACGGCATGATCTATGGCGCCGTGCGGGGCCACCTCGACTGGCGCCTTCAGCTGGAGAAGTTCGAAGACGGTTACTGGCGCCGTCTTGCCGGCGGCATCAACGAGATGCTCGATGCCCTGGTGGGGCCGCTCAACGTGGCCGCGGGCTACGTCGACAGCATCGCGCGCGGCGAGATCCCGCCGCCCCTGACGACGCCGGCCAAGGGGGACTTCGAGCAGCTGCGGGTCAACCTGAACGGCTGCATCGAAGCCATTGCGCGCCTCATCGAGGACAGTGAGCGGCTCAGCCAGGCGGGTCTCGCGGGCGATCTCGACACGCGCGCCGACGCCTCACGCCATGCGGGTGCCTTCCGGCGCATCGTCGACGGTATCAACGGCACGCTGGATGCCCTGGTCGCGCCGATCCGGGCCGCCGAGAACTGCATCACCGGGCTCGCCGAAGGCGATCTCACGCGGCGCATGCCGCCGGGTTTCCAGGGCCGTTTCGCGCTGCTCGGCGAGGCCACCAACGACAGCTTCGAACAGCTGGGCGCGACCGTCAGCCACATCCGCGAGGCGGCGGTCGCGATGCAGGCCGCGACCACGCGCATCGCCGGCGGCAACGCCGACCTCGCCGTGCGCACCGAGGAGCAGGCGCGCCAGCTGGAACTCATCGCGCGTGGCATGGACGAGCTGAGCGGCAGCGTGGGGCTGACCGCCGGCCACTCACGCGAGGCCGATGAACTCGCCCGGGCGGCGAGCGAAGAGGCCGGCCGTGGTGGTGAAGTGATCGGGCGGGCCATCACGGCGATGGGCGAGATCAACCGTGCCAGCAACCGCATCGCGGACATCATCGGGCTCATCGACGAGATCGCCTTCCAGACCAACCTGCTGGCGCTGAACGCCGCGGTGGAAGCCGCGCGTGCCGGCGAGCAGGGCCGCGGTTTCGCCGTCGTCGCCCAGGAAGTGCGGAGCCTCGCGCAGCGCTCGGCCGAGGCGGCGCGCGAGATCAAGGGACTCATCCGCGACAGCAAGGCCTGCGTGGACGACGGCGCGGACCTCGTCAACGCGAGTGGGGCGACGCTCGAGCGCATCGTCGAGCGCGTGCGCGGCGTCGGCACGCTGATCGGCGAGATCGCGGCGGCGTCGACCGCGCAGGCCGAGCGTCTCGGTACGCTGAGCAGCGGCATCGGCGAGATCGACGAGGTCACGCGCAGCAACGCCCAGCTCGTCGAAGAAACAGCCGGCGCCGGCACCGCGCTGACCGAGCGCGCCGACGGCCTCGCCGCGGCGCTCGAGCGCTTCAGGGTGTGACGCGTGGCGGCGCCTACAGGCGCCGCAGCAGTTCGCGCGTGGTGGTGGTCAGCATCTCCGCGCCGTCGTCGGTGACGACGATGGTGTCGGAGAGGAAGGAATCGCCGTAGTCCGAGCGCAGCAGCCAGGACATCAGGTGAAATACCATGCCGCCACGCAGGCGCATCTCCGAGCCCGCGCGCAGGCCGACCGGCACGCCGCCGCCCGACCAGCTCGGTGGATAGCCGATGCCGACGGCGTAGCCGCAATGGTGGCGCCGGTAGGTGCCGATGCCCTCGCGCTCGAGCACATCCTGCCACGCGGCGTAGACGTCGCCGGCCATCACGCCCGGGCGGATGGCATCCTGCGCGGCGAGCTGCGCCGCGGCGCACACCTCCAGCGCGCGTGCCGCGTTGGCCGGCACCTCGCCGATGTGCACGATGCGCCCCATCGGGGCGTGGTAACGGCGGTAGCAGCCCGACATCTCGAGGAACAGGGTGTCGCCGGCAGCGAGCTGGATGTCGCCCCAGGTGCCGTGCTCTTCGAGGAGATTGGCTGACGAGCGCACCAGTGGTACGAAGCCCGGGTAGGTGCCGCCGCGACGGAACATCGAATCGTAGATCGCAGCCATGATCTCGCTGTGGTGCACGTCGACCCCGGCGGCGGCGATGCCGGCCTGCAGCATGGCATCGGAGATGATCGCGGCGCGTCGCGTGTAGGCGAGTTCGCGCACGGACTGCACCTGGCGCAGCTGGTCGACCAGCCCGGTCGCATCGATCCAGGTGGCATCCGGCGTGCCGCGTTGGATGCCGTTGGCGACGCGGTAGGAGAGGAAGCTGCCGCCCATCTCGAGTCCGAGCTGGGCACGTCCCAGGCCGAGCTCGGCAAGGGTCCGGCAGGTCACCTCGACCGGCGGCGAGTAATCGGCGTCGAGCTTGCGCGCGCCGCTCTTGCCATGGCGGTCGAGCAGGGGTTCGACGAACAGGTTGCCGGGAATGTCGTGTTCGAGTTCGACCGTGTCGGGATGCTCGACATCCTCGGGCAGCGGCGCCGGCGGCGCGGCGCCGTCGGTGTAGCCGACGTGGCGCAGGTGCGGGACCTGGTGCTCGAGCGTCGCGCGCTCCATCGCGCGGGTGAACAGCACCGGCTCGCCGGTCAGCGGCAGCAGCAGCATCTGGTAGGCGAAATAGCCCATGTGATCGAGCCCGGTGAGGTAGTAGATGTTCTCCGGGGTGGAGATCAGCAGGGCATCGAGGCCGTCGCGCTGCATCGCGTCGCGCGCCCGCGCGCAGCGCTCGGCGTACTCCTCGGGAGGGAAGGCGGACAGGGTGGGCTCGGCAATATCGGGGCTGTTCATGCCCTTATCGTAGCCGCCGGGGACGGGGTTGTGCAGTGCACTGCGCGTCCCCGGCGGCGCGCCGGTCTGGTATCGTCTTCCCGCGCGTCCGGCGCGCCGCTGCGCCGAGTGCGCCGCGCGCATGCCGGCGTCGTCTGAGCGGGCGGGAGTGCAGGGGGCACGGTGACGTCGGAAGAGCGCTTCGAGGTGCTGGCGGCCTGCGGGGCCAGTGCTGCCGAGCAGGCGGCACTGGTGCACTACCTCGGTGACGGTTTCGATTGCCGTGCCGTGTCGTCACCGCTGGTGTTGCCGCTCACCGACGAACCCTGCGTCGCCACCTGGGCCGACTACGTGCGCGAGGCAAAGGTCGACGGCGCGTGGGCCGTGTTGCAGCGGCACTTGCCGCGGCTGCGTTTCCCGGTCCGCGCCGGCATCAGCACCGACGCGGCGTATCGCGCCACGACGCTGCGCGGTCACGCACCGGACCCGGCCGCGACGGCGCGCGGTCTCGTTCTGCACGAGCCGGCCGCGCTGACGCTCGAGCTGCACGCTACTGCCGCTGGTCGGGTGCCCATCATCGTGGCCGGTTGCCGTGCCGACTTCGTCACGCTGGTGCAGGCCCTCGTGCATCGAAACGAGCCGGTCGCGGTGCCGGAGGCGATGGGCGCGGCGATCGTCAGCGGCAGCAACAACTGGGAACGCGTGGCTGCTCACCGCGCGGCGTGGCGCGCCCGTGGCGGTGCGCGGGAGGCGGGCGGCTGGACGGCCGAGTTCGCCCGGCTGCGCGCGCGGCCCGAGCTCTACCAGGACCGCTTCATCGTGCTGCAGCCCGGCTGGTACAGCGCCGTGCGGCCGGCCGACGTCGACATGGACGACGCGCACTGGCGTGCGCTGTCGCTCGTAATTCGTCGCGAGCACGAGTGCGCACACTACTTCACGCTGCGCGTGCTCGGCGCGATGCGCAATCACCTGCTCGACGAACTGCTGGCAGATTATGCCGGCATCGTCGCCGCGGCCGGACGTTACCGCGCCGATTGGTTTGCGCGCTTTCTCGGCATCGAGCAGGACACTTATCGCGAGGGCGGCCGATTACAGAACTATCGTGGTGAACCACCCTTGTCGGACGGCGCCTTCCGCGTGCTGCAACGGATTGCCTCGCGCGCGGCGCAGGCCGTGGCGGAATTTGATGAGCGCCATGCCCGCGAACGCAGCAGTGCTTCCGGGCGCGCGCGCATGCTGCTCACGCTGGCGCGCCAGGATCTCGTCGACCTCGCCGGGCCGTGCGCGCAGCAGCACCTCGAGGCCGCCTGGGTCTCGACCACGCTACGCTGGCGTGCCGAGACTGCCGCCAGCGCGTGAGTACACGGCGCCGGCGTATCCCGGCCGGCTGCGTCAGGCGCACAGCATGCGCCACCCGGTACGTCCGGCGCTTGCCGCTTCGCGTGACCGGGTGACGCTGAGCCGCCGCGACCGGTTCAGGGCGCGGATTTCGGCCCGTAGGCGAGGAACACGTTGCCGGGCATGCCGAACAGCCCGTAGCCCGAGCTGAAGTAGACCCACCCACCGACCACGGTGACGCCGGCACCCTTGATCGAACCGCCGGATGCGGGCACGCCGTTGACCGTGTCAAACCGCCTCTTGGTGTCGACGTCCCACACGACCTTCCCGGTGGCGCTGTCGTAGGCGCGCATGTGGCCATCCATGGAGCCGGAGAAGACGACGCCCGGGATCAGCGTGGCAGCGGCCGGCTGGCCGGCGTTGCAGCCGGCGATGTCGGTGCAGTCGGGTTCCGCGGCAGGAGTGTTCCAGACCTCGGCACCGTCGGCGAAGCGCAGCTTGTAGATGCCGCCTGCATGGCCGGGGGTGGCGCGGTTCTCCCAGACATCGGAGATTGGCACGTAGAGGTGTTCGTCGTCGGCCGCGAAGCCCCACTCGATACCGCCCAGCACGCCGCCGGGTGAGAGCCGCTTCTGCCACAGGATGGCGCCCTCGCGATCGGGATCGATGGCGTGCATCACGCCCGATTTCTGCCCGGCGAGCAGCACGCGTCGGCCATCCGGCAGTTGGCGCAGGATGGCCGAGGAGCCGAAATCGATGTCCGGCCCGCATCCCTCCTTGGCTACCGGGTCGGCGTTCGGCGCCACGCAGGCGGTGGTGAACGCGTCATCGGCAGTCATCTGCTTGTGCCAGCGGATGGCGCCGGTGGCGAGATCCATGGCGACGATGGCATCGGAAGTCGCGGCGGCCGGCGCCGAGTAGGAATCACCGGTCGTCACGTAGAGCACGCCGGCCTGCGGATCGAGTGTCGGCTGCGACCATACCGCCGCACCGGATGGCCCGTAGAGCTGCACGCCGCTGGTGGTCTGCCTGGTCGGCCGCGGCTCTTCGGGAATGACGTAGCTCTGCCACTTGATGGCGCCGCTCGCGGCGTCGAGCGCGACCACGCTGCCACGAAAAGTGCAGCACTCGTAGGTCGGCGAGCCGCCGGCGAGTTCCTCGAACGAGGCGATGCCGAAATACAGCACGCCTTCGTGCAGGTAGGGCGACGAGGTGATCATCGCCCACGGATGCGACTCCGGCCGCACGCGCCACAGTTCCTCGCCGGTGTTGGCGTCGAGGGCGTAGAACCAGCCCTTGCGGTCGCCCGCGTAGAGCCCGATGCGGCCGTCGTCGCGCGGCGCGACGATGATCGCGGCGCGTACCTCGCCTTCGGTAGTGTGCTTCCAGTGCGCGCAGCCGGTCGTACGGTCGAGCGCGTAGACGGCGCCGGTGGGCGAGCCGATGAAGACGCGATTGCCGACCACGGCGGGTTGCGTCGTGGTGGTCGTGGCGCCGGCATGACCGAACGCCCACTTGAGCTCGAGATCGTCCAGGTCGCCCAGGGCCAGGCCGGCCTGCGCGGCCGGCTGGAAATGGGTGTGATCGAGGTCGAGTCCCCAGCCGACCCAGTGCGGGGCATCGAAGTCGGCGGGCTTCAGCGGCGGCGAGTCCTCGCACATGACGAGTTCCTCGGCTGCCTGCTCGGCCTTCACCGTGCCCCACTCGACATCGGAGAGATAAATGGCGACGGCACGCTTTTCGAGCTCGTTGAGCGCCGCGGCCTGCAAGGCCATCAGCCCGCTGAGCTGCGCTTCGAGAATCTTCTCGGGCGGCATCTTGGCGAGCTGCGCGCGCGACGGCGCACGCGCCACCGGCGGGTCGCCGTGACACGCGCTGCAGGCCTGCTCGAAGGCCTCTTTGCCGATCGCGCGGTCCTCGTTGGCCGAGGCACTCACGCCGAGTGCGAGGCAGGCGAAGGCCGCCAGCAGGCGGCCTGGTTGCTGGGTCGTCATTCTCTCTCCCTCCCCCCGTGTGCGTGCCTCGTTCAGACGTCGGCAACGCGAATCATGAGCTTGCCGGTGTTGGCCCCGGTATAGAGCTTCTTCAAGGTCTGCAAGGCGTTCTCGAGGCCGTCGACGATGTCCTGGCGTACCTTCAGCTTGCCGCCCGCCATCCATTGCGAGAGGTCGGCTATCGCTTCCGGGTAGCGCTCGGCGTAGTCGAGCACGATGAAACCCTGCACCTTGAGGCGTTGCATCAGGATCATCGGGTAGTTCATCGGGCCGGGCGGCGGCTCGGTCGCGTTGTATTGCGAGATCAGCCCGCAGGTCGGGATGCGCCCCTTGAAGTTCATGAGCTTCAGGCACGCGTCGAGGATGTCGCCACCGACGTTGTCGAAGTAGACGTCGATGCCATCGGGGCAGGCCTTCCGGAGCGCGGCCGGCACGTCCTCGGTCTTGTAGTTGATGGCGGCGTCGAAACCGAGTTCCTCGGTGATCCAGCGACACTTCTCCGCGGAGCCGGCGAGGCCGACCGCGCGACAGCCCTTGATCTTGGCGATCTGGCCGACGATCGAGCCGACCGCGCCGGCCGCAGCGGATACCACGACAGTCTCGCCCGGCTGCGGATCGCCGATGTCGAGCAGCCCGAAGTAGGCGGTCGGGCCGACCACGGCGAAGGTGCCGAAGGCATCGGCCACCGGCACCGGGCCGGTGTCGCCGAGCGGGTTGATCATCCCGGGCGCGCCGACCTGGTAGTCGGCCCATACGCCGAGCCCGCTGACCACCTCGCCTTCCTTGAAGGCGGGCGAGCGGCTCTTCATCACCGTGCCGCAGACCACGCCGCGCATCGGCGCGCCGAGTTCGACCGGTGGCATGTATTGGTCCATGTCGCTCATCCAGATACGATTGGTGGGGTCGAGCGAGAGATAGTTGAGGCGGAACAGGCACTCGCCTTCGGCCGGTTCGGGAATGGCTTCTTCCTCGAAGCTCAGGACGTCGTCGGTGAGCTCGCCGACGGGGCGCTTGCGCAGGCGCCAGACGCGGTTGGTGTCGGTCATTTCGTGTTTCCTGTTGTCGTGGGTGGGTTCAGGCGTCGCTGGCGAGCAGCTCGCCGAGATGCTGGTCGACCTGCTCGTGGTAGGTCGGCTCGAAGCCGAACAGGCCGAAGTGGCCGCCGAGGCTCTTGATGACGCGCAGCTCCGAGCCCTTGATGAGCTTCTGCTCGCGCTTGCAGTCCTCGACCTTGAAGAACATGTCGGTGTCGATGGGCATGACGAAGGTCTTCGCCTTGATGCGTTTGAGCGCAGCCTTGAGATCGCCGCCGGTGTGGCGGCTGACGTCGCCGCGCTGCCACTTCCAGGCCATGCACAGCAGGTCGTTCGGGTCCATCTGCGTGAACAGCCCCTCCATGAAGCCGACCTGGAAGTCGTCGAGGGTGGCGCAGCCGAGTGAGCGCCACAGTTCCTGGGCGAAGAACTCGGGGCACAGGCCCATCACCGACCACAGCTTGGCCTGGCGGCGCAGCCCCTGGTGAACGTCTTCGCGGCGCGCGTACCAGCCGCCGTTCCAGCCGGGATCGGAGGTGATGGCCTCGTTGAGCGTGTCGGTGTAGAGGAAGTCGTGGTCGGTGTTCCTGGCGTATCCCGCGATGGGTGCGGCGCGGCGCACCATGTCGGGGTAGCGTACGGCCCACTCGTAGGTCTGCTGCGCGCCCATCGAGCCGCCGACCACCAGCGCCAGGCTCTCGATGCCGAACTTCTCCGTGAGCAGCTTGTGCTGCGCACGTACGTCGTCGCCGATGCGCACACGAGGAAACTTCGCCATGTTCCACGGCGCTGGCGTGTTGTGCGGTGAGCTCGACAGGCCGCTGCCGATCTGGTTGATGCTGATGATGCAGTACCTGGCGGGGTCGAGCGCGCGGCCCTTGCCGACGTAGAGCTGCTCGACGAGCTTGCTGGTGCCGGAGTACCAGGTCGGGAATAGAACGGCGTTGTCGCGCTTGCGGCTCAGCTTGCCGTGGACCGCGTAGGCGAGCTGCAGGTTCGGCAGGTGGCCGCCGTCCTCGAACTCGAACGGGCCGGCCTCGTGGATTTCGTAGGGGCCGTGCAGCGCCTGGCCGTAGTAGGGGTTGTCGATCATCGCTCGGATCTCCTGCTCTCGGATGATGTACCAGCCGGTGCTGCCCGCGCAGGCACGGCCGGCGTCGTGCTTGATTCTGGTGCTGCGCCGCCGTGCGCGGTCAGCCGGTGCGCCGGCACACGCCCTTGATCGTGCGCGTACGGCCTTCTTCGTTGTTCCTCAGCGCGTTGTCCATCTTCTGGTGGACGTCGTCGGGCACGATCACGGCGATGCTGAGATTCGTCGGGACGGCCTCGGCGACCGCCGCGCGCCGCTTGTGGCCCTGCGCGATGACGGCCGCGGTGGTGTCCTCGAGTGCGGTGACGGCGAGCCCGGCACTGTCGAGCTGGCCTTCCAGCGTCTCGCGCGTGACGAGGTGGCTGAGTTCCGCACGCGCCGCCCAGAAACACGGCAGGTGAATCGGCTCGCCCGATCCAGCCAGCACGCTCTCGAAAGCGAACAGGCCGCCCGGGCGCAGGACGCGCGCGACCTCGGCGAAGAAGCCTGCCTTGTCGGCCACGTTCATGAGCATGTTCTGCGACCAGACCGCGTCGAAGCTCGCGTCCGGCCACGGCAGCGCGCCGCCATTGCCGTGCACGAAATCGCACTGCGCCTGCATGCCGACCCGCGTGGTGAGCATCTTGGCCGCGCGCACGAACTCGCGCGTGACATCGATGCCGGTGACGCGGCAGCCGAACTCGGCAGCCAGCGTGCGCGCCGGCCCGCCGATGCCGCAGCCGATGTCGAGCACGTGCATGGCGGGCGCGAGACCGGCATAACGGGCGAGGTCGCGCGTGGAGGCGATGCCGCCGCCGTGGAATTCGTCGAAGGGCGCGAGGTCGGCGCGCTCGAGGCGTGCCGGATCCTTGCCGGCCGACGCCAGCGCGGCGAGGATGCGCGCGCTGATGTCGGCGCTGCCGTAGTGCTGCTCGACCGCCACTGCACTGGCGGCATCGCCGTCGCCGGCGCTCACGCGAGGTAGTCGTGCAGGACGATACCGTCACCGAGCGTGAAGCGGCTCTCGTAGTAATAGCCGTCGCGTACGCGCACGACCGGTACTTCGTGCAGGCGATCGGCGGGCGAGGCAGCGAAGCTCAAGGTTCCCGGACCCTTGTGTACCTCGGCGACTTCGATGTCGGTCAGCGTCGTGGACGTGAGCTGATCGACGTCCGGGCGTGCACCCTGCTTCACGTTCGGGACAAACTTGCGCGCCACCCACTCGGCGGTGCCGCCGAGCGCTTCGGGTTCGATCATGGTCGCCATGCGCATCGCGCAGTCGACGACCTGGATGCCGCCGCGTTCGACCGTCGCACTGACGACGTCGTCGGTCATGTCCATGGTCAGGCGGCCGAGCTTCTTCGGGAAGCCCCAGATCTCGCGTCCGCCGCAGATGGCGACATCGTTGTCGAGGATGAGGTAGAGACTGAAGTTGACCAGGCGACGCTGGTAGGTGGCGTGGGTGAACAGGTGCATCTCGTAGTAGTGCCCGAAGCCCGAACATAGGAACTCGGCGACCGAGAGGAACATGGTACCGTCGCGGTTCGGCGTCAGGGGCTTCGGTACCAGCTCGCGCAGCAGCGCCTGCTCGGTCTCGAACTCGACCAGCAGCATGCCCACTTCACGGTAATGGAAGGGCGGTTCGCCGTAGAGCTCGGAAAGCTCGGGCATGGAATAACTGCGGGCGCTGAGCCGGCCGTCACGTTTGCGGGCCATCGGTAACCTCCCCAGGTCGTGCAACGAAGGCGAGCTAGTATAGCGGCACTCGCCGGCGGCCAAGAGGGGCGTGAGCTCGCGCCGATCGCGGGAAGCCGCGGACGCGTAGAAAGGGGCATGGGCAGGACATGGCGACAGGTGGCTCGATGAGACGGCGGCGCTGGCCCTGGTGGCTGGCGGCGCTCGTCGCCGCGCTGGCGGTGCTGCACGGCTGCGCCTCGCAGCCGCGCCATGCCGGCGCGCGCGGTGACCACTTCGATGGCACCCGGTTCTACAACCGTGTGCCGGCCGAGAAGTCGCTCGGCGACATCCTCGCGTTCCTCGCCACCTTTCGCGCACGCCGCGAAGCGTGGCCGGCGTGGGTGGACAATGCCCGCCATGCGTCGCCCCGGCCGGCCCCGTCGGGACTCACCGCGACCTTCATCAACCATTCCACGGTCCTGCTCGACATCGGTGGCGTGCGCGTGCTGACCGACCCGATCTACGGTGAGCGGGCGAGCCCGTTCCGCTTCGCCGGGCCCGCCCGCGTGCGCGCGCCGGGTGTGCCGTTCGCGGCCTTGCCGCCAATCGATGTCGTGCTGGTGAGCCATGATCACTACGACCACCTCGACCTCGGCACGCTCACCGCGCTCACTGCCCGCGACCGGCCGCTGGTGCTGGCCGGGCTCGGCAACGGCGACTTGCTCGCGGCGCACGGCATCATGCCGCACCGCGAACTCGACTGGTGGCAGACCGCGCGCAGCGGCGATCTCGCGTTCCACTTCGTCGAAGCGCGCCATCGGTCCGGGCGCGGTCTGCTCGACCAGATGAAGACACTGTGGGGCGGTTTCGTCATAGAAGCGCCGGGAGCGCGGGTCTACTTCGCCGGCGATACCGGCTTCGGTCCGCATTTCGCCGCCGCGCGCGAGCGTTACGGTGACTTCGACCTCTGCCTGCTGCCGATCGGCGCCTATCGCCCGCGCGAGTTCATGGCGCCGGTCCATCTCGCGCCGGACGAAGCCGTCCGCGCGCACCGCGAGCTCGGTTGCCGCCAGAGCATTGCCATCCACCACGGCACGTTCCAGCTCACCTGGGAGGCCATCGACGAACCGTATACCGCGCTCGCCGCGGCACTTGCTGCCGCCGACGTGCCGCCGGCGGCGTTCCGCGTGCTCGGGTTCGGCGAGTCGCTGGTACTGCCGGGACTGCTCGAGCGGCCGCTACGGGTGGCCGAGACGGCGCAGTAGCGCGCGGTGGCGCCGGCGCAGCTCGGCAAGTTCGTCGAGCAGCTCGAGTCCGAGGCTCACCCCCGGCCAGTTCAGCTCGAGATCGCGCCGCAGGCGCAGCGCGCGCTGCACGCGTTCCAGCGAGGGCGAAGGGAAGCGCCATTCGCTCGCGCTGTGCCCGTGTGGGCGCAGGATGTCGTGGCTGACCAGCTCGACGATGATCTCCACGCGCACGCCGCTCACGCGTGCCATCTCGTCGAGGTCGAGCAGGGTCTCCTCGCGGAGCAGTTCGGACTCACTCATGCACTGTGCCCCCCTCAGGCGTCGAGCCCGGCACGCGGGTCGAACGGCAGGGTTTCCGCCATGCGCTGGTAGAACGCGCGTGCGGCGTCGGTGCTGGCCGGCGGCGTGACGATGCGTAGGGTGACGTACTGGTCGCCGGCTACCTTGCCGGGCAGGCCGCGGCCGGCGAGACGCAGGCGTCGCCCGGACTGTGAGCCGGGCGGGACGGTCAGCTCGACCGTTCCCCCGAGCGTGGGTGTCTTCACCTTGGCGCCGAGGGCGGCTTCCCACGGCGCAACGGGCAGCTCCATGTGAATGTCGCGACCCTCGGCATGGAACACCGGGTGCGGCTCGAAGCTGATCTCGAGGAAGAGGTCACCCGCCGGGCCGCCGCCCCAGCCCCCCCCCCCCC
>JAVJVZ010000075.1:0-27986 GCA_040220855.1 Gammaproteobacteria bacterium
CCGCCGCACTTGCCCTCGCCGCACTTGCCTTCGCCACCCTTGTCCTCGCCGCACTTGCCTTCGCCACCCTTGTCCTCGCCGCACTTGCCCTCGCCGTGCGAGTCGGCGACGGTGTAGCCGCTACCGAACTCGACCGCGCTGAACGGGTTCTCGGCCGCGTCGGCGACGGCGGCGGCACCGAGGCTGACGGCGAAGGTGGTGCCGATGACGGCGGCGAGCGGCTTGCGCTGGGTCTTCTTGTCCATGGTTGTCGTCTCCTGCATGAATGAATGATGGCGGCCCGGACCACCGCGACGCATGGCGCCGCGCCGGCATGACCGCTTCCGCTCGCACGGCGGATTGCGGTGATGCCCGCAGCCGGGGCACCCGCGATGAGACCCGGACAACGAGACCGGGTTCCCGGATGCTGTCGGGATTATTCCCCAGCCCGCCGCGCGCGTCGACAACACACGGGCGCGCCGGACTGCGTAGCGCGCGCAGGCAGCACCGGCATCGCCTGGGCGCGACCGTGCCCGGTGACGAGGTGTGACGCTGCATCACGCGCATCGCGCGCACGCGATGACGCGGCGCGCAATGGCGCTTCAGGCGCCGCTTTCGCCGGCGGTGCCGCGCGGGCGCATGTGCGGAAACAGGAGCACGTCGCGAATCGAGGCGCTGTCGGTCAGCAGCATGACGAGGCGATCGATACCGATGCCCTCGCCGGCAGCCGGCGGCATGCCGTGCTCGAGCGCGCGGATGTAGTCTTCGTCGAAATGCATCGCCTCGTCGTCGCCACTGTCCTTGGCCGCGACCTGCGCGCGAAAGCGCTCGGCCTGATCTTCCGGATCGTTGAGCTCGGAAAAGCCGTTGGCAATCTCGCGCCCGGCGACGAAGAACTCGAAGCGATCGGTGACGAACGGATCGGCATCGTTGCGCCGCGCCAACGGCGAGACCTCGGCCGGGTAGCGGGTGATGAACACCGGCCCGTCGAGACGCGGTTCGGCGACCTTCTCGAAGATCTCGATCTGCACCTTGCCGAGACCCCATGCCTCTTCGAGCGGAATCTCGAGGGCGCGCGCGATGCCTCGGGCGCGCTCGAGATCCACGAGATCCTCGATGGTGGCGCCGTCATGGTGCGCCAGGATCGCTTCGACCACCGTCATGCGCGCGAACGGCTGGGCGAAATCGTAGCGGCGCCCCTGGTATTCGACCACGCTGGTACCGAGCACACTCGTGGTGAGCGCACGCAGCATCTCCTCGGTGAGGTTCATGAGGTCCTCGTAGTCGGCGTAGGCCTCGTAGAACTCGAGCATGGTGAACTCGGGGTTGTGACGCGTCGAGAGTCCCTCGTTGCGAAAATTGCGGTTGATCTCGAAGACCCGTTCGAAACCGCCGACGACGAGACGCTTGAGGTAGAGTTCGGGCGCGATGCGCAGGTAGAGCTGCAGGTCGAGCGTGTTGTGATGGGTGACGAAGGGACGCGCGCTGGCGCCGCCCGGGATCACCTGCATCATCGGTGTCTCGACCTCGAGAAAGCCGCGATCGGCGAGAAAGTGGCGAATGAAGTCGATGATAGCCGTGCGCGTGCGGAACACCCGGCGGGTGTCATCGTTCATGATGAGATCGACATAGCGCTGGCGGTAACGCGCTTCGAGATCGGTCAGGCCGTGCCACTTGTCGGGCAACGGGCGCAGCGCCTTGGTAACGAGGTGGATGTCATCGACCAGTACCGACAGCTCGCCCTTCTGCGTGCGGAACACGATGCCTTCGGCGCCGACGATGTCACCGAGATCCCATTTCTTGAAATCCTGGTAGGCACCTTCGGGCAGCGCATCGCGGCGCACGAAGAGCTGGATCTGCCCGCTCATGTCCTTGATGTGCGCGAAGGAGGTCTTGCCCTGCACACGCTGGGTCATCATGCGCCCGGCCACGGCGACCCGCTCGCCGAGCTCTTCGAGATCCTCGGCCGCATGGTTGGCGAAGCGCTCCTGCAACTCGCCGGCCAGCGCGGTACGGCGGAAGTCATTGCGGTAGGCGCGCCCGCCCGCGCGCAGCTCGGCGAGCTTGGCGCGTCGCTGCGCGATGAGTTGTGCCTCGGTACTGCCGCCGTCCGCTGTCGCCATGGGTCTTCTCGTTGCGCCTCAGAGCCCCTTCTTCAGGCTCGCCTCGATGAACAGGTCAATGCCGCCGTCGAGCACCGCCTGGGTGTTGCCGGTCTCGACGTCGGTGCGCAAATCCTTGATGCGTGACTGGTCGAGCACGTAAGAGCGGATCTGCTGGCCCCACCCGATGTCGGCCTTGCTGTCTTCCAGCGCCTGCTGTTCCTCGCGACGCTTCTGCATTTCGAGCTCGTAGAGCTTGGCACGCAGCAGCTTGAATGCCTGGTCGCGGTTCTTGTGCTGCGAGCGCTCGTTCTGACACTGCACCACCGTGTTGGTGGGCAGGTGGGTGATGCGGATGGCCGAGTCGGTCTTGTTGACGTGCTGACCGCCGGCGCCGCTCGCACGGTAAGTGTCGATGCGCAGGTCGGCCGGGTTGATCTCGATCTCGATCTCGTCGTCGATCTCGGGCGAGACGAACACCGAGGCGAACGAGGTATGGCGGCGATTGCCCGAATCGAACGGCGACTTGCGGACCAGGCGATGCACGCCGGTCTCGGTGCGCAGCCAGCCGTACGCGTACTCGCCGGTGAACTTCACCGTGGCACTCTTGATGCCGGCAACTTCGCCCGCCGAGGCTTCGATCAGCTCGGTCTCGAAATCGTGACGCTCACCCCAGCGCAGGTACATGCGCAAGAGCATCTCCGCCCAGTCCTGCGCCTCGGTGCCGCCGGAGCCGGCCTGGATGTCGACGAAGGCGTTACAAGCATCCGCCTCGCCGGAGAACATGCGGCGGAACTCGAGATCGGCCAGCGTCTGCTCGGCGCGGTCGAGGTCCTCGCGTACCGCGTTGGCGGTGTCCTCGTCGCCTTCGTCGTCGGCCATCTCGAGCAGATCACCGGCGTCGCGTACGCGCTTGCCGAGATCGCCCAGCGTGTGCACCACGAGTTCCAGCTGGGCGCGCTCGCGGCCGAGCGCCTGGGCGCGCTCGGGATTGTCCCAGATGTCGGGCAGCTGCAGCTCGCGCTCGACCTCTACCAGCCGTTCCGCCTTGGCGTCGTAGTCAAAGATACCCCCTCAGCGCATCGATGCGCTTGTGCATATCCTTGATGGTGTTGTAGACGGCGTTGAGTTCCATGGCGTGACGCGATGCTGTTCGGCGAAGGCCGCGCATTGTAGCGGCTGCCCGGGAGAGTGGGAATCCGGTCGCGCGGCAGACGCTGCCGCGGATGGCGCCGTCAGCGGGCCGTGCAGCCGCATGCGCAGTACGTCACCTGGCGAGGCCGCGCGCGTGATCGATGACCAGCTGCACCGTCTCCAGGCCACCGTAGTCATTGATGTCGAGCTTGTAGAGCGCATGGATATGCGCGGCTTCGCGATACCACGGTTCCTCGGCGGCACCGAAGGCGATCGCCTGCACGGTCGCCTCCTCGCGCGGCAGCCGCAATACCAGGCGCGCGTGGCGGCCACCGACCACGCGGCGGTCCTCGATGACGAACTCGCCGTCGAAACGCGGCTCCGGGAAGCCCTGGCCCCACGGCGCCACCAGCGCCAGCTCGCGGGCGAGTTCGAGGGTGAACTCGCTGGCCATGAGCGCGCCGTCGCTGGCCAGTTCCTTGGTCCGCATGGCGGCATCCAGACGCGCCTCGCACACGGCCACGAAAGCCGCTTCGAAGTCGCCGAGGCGGCTCGCCTCGAGAGTCAAACCGGCGGCCATGGCATGACCGCCGAAACGGCTGATCAGGCCCGGGCAGGTGGCGGCGACGGCGTCGAGGGCATCGCGCACGTGGAGTCCGGCGATGGAACGCGCCGAGCCCTTGAGGCTGCCATCCTCGCCGCGCGCGAAGGCGATTACGGGGCGATGGAAGCGATCCTTGACGCGGGCGGCGACGATACCGATGACGCCCTGGTGCCAGTCCTCGTGGTAGACGCAGAAGGCTGCCGGCAGGGCGGCCGCATCGGCGCGCGGCAGCGCGGCATCGATGAGGTCGAAGGCGTGGTCGCGCATGTCGCCCTCGATCTCGCGCCGCTCGCGGTTGAGGCGGTCGAGCTCGGCGGCAATTCCCGCGCAGCGCGCCGGGTCGTCGGAGAGCAGGCACTCGATGCCGATCGACATGTCGGCGAGACGCCCGGCGGCGTTGAGGCGCGGGCCGAGCGCGAAACCGAGATCGCTCGCGGTAAGGCGCGCGCGGCGCCGCCCGGCGATCTCGACCAGCGCCGCCACGCCGGGCTGGCAGCGTCCCGCGCGGATGCGCGCGAGGCCCTGCGCGACGAGCCGGCGGTTGTTGTGATCGAGCGGCACGACGTCGGCCACGGTACCGAGCGCGACGAGATCGAGCAGTTCGGCCAGGCGCGGCTCCGGCAGCCCACGCGCGGCGAACCAGCCGCTTGTGCGCAGGCGTGCGCGCAGCGCCGTCATGACGTAGAAGATCACGCCGACGCCGGCGAGGTGCTTCGACGGAAAGCCGTCGCCCGGCAGGTTCGGATTGACGATGACCTCGGCCGCCGGCAGGGCCGCGCCGGGCAAGTGGTGGTCGGTGACGAGCACGCGGATACCGGCCGCGCGGGCGGCCGCCACGCCCTCGATGCTGGATACACCGTTATCGACCGTGACGATGAGATCCGGGCCGCGCGCACGCGCCAGTGCGACGATCTCGGGGGTCAGGCCATAGCCATACTCGAAGCGGTTGGGCACCAGGTAGTCGACCGCGCCGGCGCCCATCAGACGCAACGCGCGCACCGCGAGCGCGGTGCTGGTGGCGCCGTCGGCATCGAAGTCGCCGACGACGAGAATGTTCCCGCCCGCGCGCATGACATCTTCGAGCAGTGCCGCGGCGGCATCCACCTGGCCGAGCGCGGCCGGCGCCAGCAGGCCATCGAGCGCGGTGTCGAGGTCGTCGCTGGTGGTCACGCCGCGCGCGGCGAGCACGCGCCGCGTGACCGGATGCAGCGTCGTCGGCAAGGCGGCCCGCGGCGCATCCGGTACCTGCCGGCGCGCGATGCGTGGGATCGTCGTCACGGTGCCTGCGCCGCCGCCAGCCGCGTCTGCCAGCCGGCAATCCAGCGCGCGGGATTGCGCCATACGCGCCAGCGCGAGCCGCGCGTCGAAACCAGCTCCGCGTGCGCCGTGTCGATCACGAGCCGCGCGAGCCGGCCGGCGGCGAGCGCCGCGGCGGCCGGTTCGATGACGCCTGCCAGCAGCTCTTCGAGCGAACCGGCGGCGCCGCGCGGCCACCGCGCGACGACAGCACCCGGCGGGCGGGCCAGCGCATGCGCCAGCGCGGCCGGGTCGTCGTCGTGAGGGACTCCGGCGTGCGCCGCGCAGGCGGCAAGCAGGTCGTCCGCGCCCCACGCGAATGCCGGCGGCGCCACCGCGCCGGGCAGCTCGCCCGCGCCCCACAGCCACACGCCGTTGATTGGCGGCTGTCCGGCCGCGGCGCGCGCATCGTTGACCGCACAATCGTGCAGGAGCATCTGCACTTCGGTGACGAATCGCCGCAACTCGCCGAGCCCACGCCGCTCGGCGACATCGGGCTCGAGTACCGCGCCGGCCAGGCGCTCGGGAGACGCGCCGCCGGGCAGCGGTGCTTGCGGCAGTTCGAGGTACCAGCGATGCGCCGCGCGCCCGCGTCGAAACACCAGCCCGTCGCCGGCGAAGCTCGCATTGAGGAGTTCGATCAACGCATCAGCCTCCGCGGCCGCGAGGCCGACGTGCCCAGCGTCGAACAGCACCACGCGGGCGACGTCGGCGCGCAGGTACACCGGGTCGGCGCGCACCACGCCGGGCGCGGCCGCGCCGAGGTCGTAGGCCGCGGTGACACCTGCGAGCGGCGGTGAGCCGCCACCCGGCGCGTCGATGCCGAGCAGGGCGAGTACCGCACGTTCCTCGTCGGGCGCCTCGTCATGGTACGCCTCGTCGGCGCGCGCGAGCTGCCGCGCGATGGCGCGTGCGGCCGGCGATGGCCACGCCGCGACGACCTGCTCGAGCAGGTCGGGCGCGTGCAGGCTCAGGCTCGCGGCGGCGCTGGCCACCCGCTCACAGGTTGTCGAGGATGGCGCGACGGACGGCGTCGCTTTCCGCCGGGATCTCGATCACGCCACCGGCCGACTGGCGGATCGCGGTATCGGGATCCTTGAGACCGTGACCGGTCAGCGTGCAGGTGATGAGACTGCCCTCGGGGATCTTGCCGCTGCGGATGTCGCGCAGCGCGCCGCCGAGCGAAATCGCCGAAGCGGGTTCGCAGAAAATGCCCTCGCGCGCGGCGAGCAGGCGCTGGGCATCGAGGATGTCGTCGTCGGTGAGCGCATCGAACCAGCCGCCCGACTCGCGGCTCGCGGCCCAGGCGAGATCCCACGACTGCGGTCGCCCGATGCGGATGGCAGTGGCGACGGTCTCCGGGTCGTCGACCATCGCGCCCTTGATGAAGGGCGCGGCGCCGGCGGCCTGGTAGCCGACCATCACCGGGCGCGCGTCGGTGACCGCGGGAAACGGGTACCTGCAGATGTCCTCGCACCAGGCGCAGGCGGCGGTGGCCGGGCTCACCGCGGCGTACTCGGAGAAACCGGTCCAGTAGGCGCTGATGTTGCCCGCATTGCCGACCGGAATGCAGTGGTAATCGGGTGCGCGCCCGAGGGCGTCGACAATCTCGAAGGCCGCGGTCTTCTGGCCCTGCAGGCGATAGGGATTGATCGAATTCACGATCGTCACCGGCGCGACCTCGGCCATCTCCTTGACGATGCGCATGCCGTCGTCGAAGTTGCCCTGGATCTGGATCACCACGGCGCCCTCGATCATGGCCTGCGCGAGCTTGCCGAGCGCGATCTTGCCGCCCGGGATGAGCACGAAGGCACGGATGCCGGCGCGCGCGGCGTAGGCCGCGGCGGAGGCCGAGGTGTTGCCCGTGGACGCGCAGATGATCGCCTGCGCGCCCTCGGCGACGGCCTGGGTGACGGCCATCGTCATGCCGCGATCCTTGAACGATCCGGTCGGGTTGAGCCCTTCGAACTTGACGTAGATGTCGACGTCGCGACCGAGTTCGCGCGGGATGTTCTCGAGCCGGATCAGCGGCGTGTCGCCCTCGCCGAGGCTGATGATGCGGGTATCTGGCGTGACCGGCAGACGCTCCCGATAACGTTCGATCAGGCCGGTGTAGCGCGCGGGCTGGGTCATTCGAAGGTCTCCATGCGGTAACGCGTGACGCGCCCCTCGATCTCGGGGCGTTCCTCGATCTGGCGGATCGCCTCGTCCATGGCGGCTTCGCGCACCTTGTGGGTGAGGATGATGATGGGCACCGTCGCCGCGCCGGCGGCCGGCTCCGGCTGGCGGATCGCCTCGATGCTGATCTGCAGCGAGCCCAGGATACGCGTGATCTCGGCGAGCACGCCGGGCTGATCGACCGCGCGCAGGCGCAGGTAATAGGCGGTCTCGATGTCACCGATCGGGCACATCGGCGCCTCGGACAAGGCATCCGGCTGGAACGCGAGCGACGGCACGCGGTTGTCCGGGTCGACGGTGAGCGCCCGCACGACGTCGACGAGGTCGCCGACCACCGACGAGGCGGTCGGCTCGGCGCCGGCGCCGGCACCGGACAGCAGCGTCGGGCCGACCGCGTCACCGCAGATGAGCACGGCGTTCATGACATCGTTGACATTGGCCAGCATCAGGCGTTCCGGCACGAGCGTCGGATGTACGCGCAGCTCGATGCCACGCGTCCCGTTGACGGCGAACGCGAGGTGTTTGATGCGGTAGCCGAGCTGTTCGGCGTAGCGGATGTCGTCGAGTTCGAGGCCGCGGATACCTTCGACGAACACGCGCTCGAAATCGAGCGGGATGCCGAAGGCGATGGCAGCGAGGATGGTCAGCTTGTGGGCAGCGTCGACGCCGTCGATGTCGAAGGCGGGATCGGCCTCGGCGTAACCGAGCGCCTGCGCCTCGGCCAGCACGGCATCGAAACTCGCGGCGCGCTCGGCCATCGCGGTGAGGATGTAATTGCAGGTGCCATTGATGATGCCGGCGAGCCACTGGATGGTGTTGCCGGCAAGGGCTTCGCGCAGCGTCTTGATCACCGGGATGCCGCCGGCGACGGCAGCCTCGAAGGCGACGCTGACGCCGGCGGCATGGGCGGTGGCGAAGACCTCGTTACCGTGCAGCGCGATGAGCTGCTTGTTGGCCGTGACGACGTGCTTGCCATGGCCGAGCGCGCGCAGCACGAGCTCACGCGCCGGCGTCACGCCGCCGATCAGCTCGACGACGATGTCGATGTCCGGGTCGTCGACCAGCTCGAAAGGATCGGTAGTGAGGCGGATGCCGTTGGTATCGACCGGACGCGGGCGCTTGAGGTCGCGCGCACTCGCCGCGACGACCTCGATGGTACGCCCGGCACGACGCGTGATCTCGCCGGCGTTGCGACGCAGCACGTTCAGGGTGCCGCAGCCGACGGTGCCGAGACCGAGCACGCCGATTTTCACGGAAGGAAGATTAGCCACGATGATTCAGCCTCGTCTGCGGTTTTGCGCGGGCGTGGCGTCGGGCCGCGCGCCGCCTCGCGCCGCCTCGCGCAGCCCCGGGGGCCGCACTCAGCCGACGTTGCGCATCATGTCCTTGATGCCGCGGATCGCCTGGCGCGTGCGATGTGCGTTCTCGATCAGGGCGAAACGCACGTAGGCGTCGCCGTAATCGCCAAAGCCGACGCCGGGTGAGACCGCGACGCGTGCCTCGGCGAGCAGCTTCTTGGCGAACTCGAGCGACCCGAGGTGCTCGAGTTCGGCCGGGATGCGCGCCCACACGAACATCGTGCCACGCGGCTTCTCGACCGCCCAACCGGCCGATTGCATGCCTTCGCAGAGCACGTCGCGCCGGTTCTGGTACATGTCGCGGATTTCGCGCACGCAGTCCTGAGGCCCCTCCAGCGCAGCGATGGCGGCCACCTGTATCGGCGTGAAGGTACCGTAGTCGAGGTAGGACTTGATGCGCGCGAGGGCCGCGACCAGGTCGCGGTTGCCGACCATGAAGCCGACCCGCCAACCGGGCATGTTGTAGCTCTTGGAGAGCGAGAAGAATTCGACCGCGACGTCCCGTGCGCCCGGCACTTCCATGATCGACGGCGCCCGGTAACCATCGAAGACGAGATCGGCGTAGGCGAGGTCGTGCACCACGTAGATGCCGAACTCGCGCGCGATCTCGATCACTTTCTCGAAGAAGTCGAGCTCGACGCACTGCGCGGTGGGATTCGACGGGAAATTGAGCAGCAGGAGCTTCGGCCGCGGCCAGGTGTTCTTGATCGCGTTGACGAGTTCCTCGAAGAAATCGATGCCCGGCCCGATTGGCACGTGGCGGATGTCGGCACCGGCGAGCACGAATCCCCACGGGTGGATCGGGTAGGCCGGGTTCGGCACCAGCACTGCTTCGCCATGATCGACGGTGGCCATGGCGAGGTGGGCGAGACCCTCCTTGGAACCAATCGTGACGATCGCCTCGGACTCGGGATCGAGTTCGACCGCGTAGCGCTCGCGGTACCAGTTGCAGATCGCGCGGCGCAGGCGCGGGATGCCGCGCGACACCGAATAGCGGTGGGTGTCACCGCGGCGCGCGGTCTCGCACAGCTTGTCGACGATGTGCTGCGGCGTCGGCTGGTCGGGATTGCCCATCCCGAAATCGACGATGTCCTCGCCGCGGTGGCGCGCTGCCATCTTCAGCTCGTTGACCTGGTTGAAGACGTAGGGCGGCAGGCGGTCGATGCGGGAAAAGCCGGTGCTCAAGGGCGTTTTGCTCGAATATGGGGGGTCGGCGAGGCGGCAAAGCTACCGGCAGCAGGGGGTGCTGTCAAACGGATCCGGAACCTGTCCGCGCCTCGGCTGTCGACAAGCAATCTGGCGGCAGAATCCCCATAATTGCAGGCATGAACGACCAGCTTCTCAGCCAGGCGCAAGCGCGCCTGCTCGCACCGGCCGGGGTCGGCTTCGGCGACCTCGAACGCGTACTCGGCGAGCTCGCCGGCGGCGCCGTCGACCTCGCCGATCTCTACCTCGAGGCGACCCGCTCCGAATCCTGGAGCCTCGAGGACGGCATCATCAAGGAAGGCGTGCACAGCATCCGCCACGGCGCCGGCGTGCGCGCGGTGAGCGGCGAACAGACCGGCTTCGCCTATTCCGATGACCTCACCCTGCCGGCCCTGACGGACGCTGCGCGCACCGCGCGCGCCATTGCGCGGCACGGCCAGGCGCGCGACGTGCGCCTGCTGCCGGCGACCGCTGCGCTGGCACCGCTCTATGACGCGGCCGACCCGCTCGCCGCACTGCCGACGGCGGGCAAGCTCGCCGTGCTGCGCGCTCTCGACGCACGCGTGCGTGCGGCCGACCCGCACGTGCGCGAGGTGATGGTATCGCTTGCCGGCGTGCACACCGCGATGCTGGTGCTCAACGCCGACGGCACGCTCGCCGCCGACGTACGCCCGCTCGTGCGGCTCAACGTCAATGTCATCGTCGAGCGCGACGGCCGCCGCGAATCGGCGAGCTACGGCGGCGGCGGGCGCAGCGGCTACGCGGCGCTGTTCGCCGACGGCCGCCCCGAACACATCGCGGACGAGGCCTTGCGCCAGGCACTCGTCGCGCTCGAGGCGCGCGACGCGCCGGCCGGCGACATGACCGTGGTCCTCGCCCACGGCTGGCCCGGGATCCTGCTCCACGAGGCCATCGGCCACGGCCTCGAAGGCGACTTCAACCGCAAGCGCATCTCGGCCTTCGCCGGGCGCATCGGCGAGCGCGTCGCCGCCGATGCGTGCACCGTGGTCGACGACGGCACCCTGCCGGGGCGGCGCGGCTCGCTCAATGTCGACGACGAGGGCATGCCGACCGCCTGCACCGTGCTGAACGAGAACGGCCGCCTGCGCGGGTACATGCAGGACCGCCACAACGCCGGCCTGATGGGCGCCGCGCCAACCGGCAACGGGCGCCGCCAGTCCTATGCCCACCGCCCGATGCCGCGCATGACCAATACCTACATGCTGCCCGGCGAACGCGACCCGGCCGAGATCATCGCGAGCGTCAAGCGCGGGCTCTACGCGGTCAGCTTCGGCGGCGGCCAGGTCGACATCACCAACGGCAAGTTCGTGTTCAGCGCGAGCGAGGCCTACCTGATCGAGGATGGCAAGGTGACCGCGCCGGTGCGCGGCGCGACGCTCATCGGCAACGGCCCGGACGTGCTCACGCGCGTGTCCATGGTCGGCAACGACCTCGAACTCGATCCCGGTATCGGCACCTGTGGCAAGGACGGCCAGTCCGTCCCGGTCGGCGTCGGCCAGCCAACCATCAAGATCGATCGCCTGACGGTCGGCGGCACCCAGGCCTGAGCCACCCTGCGCGTCCGCCCGCACGGGCAGGCTGCGCGCGGGTGGCCGGGCCGCCCTTCTGCCGGTCGACGCGCGGTCGTGCGTCATCCGCGCGCCGCGCACGAACCACGCCACGAGACCGACGCACGCCGGCCGTCCAGGCGCACGCGCTCACACCTGCGGCGCTAGCCTAGAAGCGTTCGAGTTCGGGGTGAGGCAGCTGGCCGCGGTGCACGTGCATGGCACCGAACTCGGCACAGCGGTTGAGCGTCGGCACCGCCTTGCCGGGGTTGAGCAGGCCGCGCGGATCGAAGGCGGCTTTCAGCGCGTGGAACTGCTCGAGCTCGGCCGGGGCGAACTGCAGGCACATCTCGTTCAGCTTCTCGACGCCGACGCCGTGCTCGCCCGTAACCGTGCCACCGACCTCCACGCAAAGCCGCAGGATCTCGCTGCCCAGGCGCTCGGCGCGAGCCAGTTCGTCGTCGCTGTTGGCGTCGAAGGCGATCAGCGGGTGCAGGTTGCCGTCGCCGGCGTGGAACACGTTGGCGACCGGCAGGCCGTACTCCTCCGACAGCGCCGCGATGCGTTCGAGAACCTGTGCCAGGTGGCGGCGCGGGATGGTGCCATCCATGCAGAAATAGTCCGGCGCCACGCGCCCGAGCGCGGGAAACGCTGCCTTGCGTCCGGCCCAGAAGCGCAGCCGCTCGGCATCGCTGGTGGACACGCGCACCTCGCGCGCGCCGCTCGCGGTGACGAGCGCATGGACCTCCTCGATCTGGGCCGCCACCTCGGCGTCGTTGCCGTCCACCTCGCACAGCAGCAGCGCCGCGCAGTCGAGCGGGTAGCCGGCGCCGCAATAGGCCTCGGCGACTTCGATGGCGAGCCGGTCCATCATCTCGAGCCCGGCCGGCACGATGCCCGCGCCGATGATCGCGGCGACCGCCTCGCCGGCCGCGCCGACGCCGTCGAAGGCCGCGAGCACGACCCGCGCCAGGTCCGGCTTGGGCAGCAGTTTCACCGTCACTTCCATGATCACGCCGAGCAGACCCTCGGAGCCATGCATCACGGCGAGCAGGTCGAGCCCGGGCGCATCGAGTGCGCGACCGCCGAGCGTCAACCACTCGCCGTCGATGGTCAGCACCTTCACTTCGAGCACGTTGTGCACGGTGAGGCCGTACTTGAGGCAATGCACGCCGCCCGAATTCTCGGCCACGTTGCCGCCGATCGAACAGGCAATCTGCGAGGAGGGATCGGGCGCGTAGTAGAGACCGTGCGGCGCCACCGCTTCGCTGATGGCCAGGTTGCGTACGCCCGGCTCGACGGTCGCGGTGCGATTGTCAGGGTCGATGTCGAGAATGCGATTGAAGCGCGCCAGGCTCATCAGGCAGCCGCTCTCGAGCGGCAGCGCGCCGCCCGACAAGCCGGTACCGGCACCGCGCGTGACCAGCGGCACCCCCTCCTCGGCGCAGGCGCGCACGATGCGCTCGACCTCTTCCCGCGTTCCCGGCACCGCGACCACGCGTGGCACCTGGTGGTAGGCGGACAGGGCATCGCACTCGTAGGGCCGCTTGGCCTCGCGCGTGGTCAGCAGTTGGTCGGGAGACAGGAAAGCGGCCAGCTTCTGCTCCAGCGACATGCGGCAATCCTCAGTCGAACACGTGGTCCGAGGGTATCACCACGACACCGCCGGGTGTCAGGGTGAACCGCCGCGCATCATCGGCGGCATCGAAGCCGATCATCTCGCCGGACGGCACCTGCACGCCGCGGTCGCAGATGCAGCGGCGCAGCTGCGCGCCTTCGCCGACACGCACGTCGGAGAACAGGATCGAATCCTCCACCGTGGCGCCGTCATCGATGTACACGCGGTTGCCGAGCAGGCTGTGGTTGACGCCACCACCGGCGATGACGGTACCGCCGGCGACGATTGAATTGACGCAGATGCCCTCGTTGCAGGAACGCCCCGGCACCGTGCGCGCCGGCGGCCGCTGGCCCTGGTAGGTGCGGATCTGCCAGTTGGGCTGGTAGAGATCGAGCGGCGGCTCGAGTTCGAGCAGGTCCATGTTGCCGTTGTAGTAGGCATCGAGCGAATCGAGTCGGCGCCAGTAACGGTCCTGGGTGACGCGCCCGGAGGTGCCACCGAAGTGGTAGCCGACGACGCGCTTGAACATGCCGAGATGGCGCCCGAGCAGTACCGTCAGCGGCAGGGTGCTCGGCGGCTGACCGTCGAGCGTGCGCAGGAGGTCGAGCAGCGCCGTGCGCTTGAAGACCGAGACGCGCATCGGCCACAGCAGGTTCTCGCCGTTGTCGGCAATCGCACGGCCTTCGTGAACCGCCTTGACGTCGTCGCCGTCGAGTTCGAGCGCGGCCGGGAAGGCGGCGCCGTTGGCACTCGGCGAGGTTACCCCGGCGATGGTCACGTCGGCGCCGTGCGCGGCGTGCCAGGACAGTACCGCGGCGTAGTCCATGCGGTAGATCTGCTCGCCGGAGATGAGCAGCACGTTGTCGTCGCGCACACCCTCGAGCAGGTAGAGGTTCTTGTACAGCGCGTCCGCGGTACCGGCGTAGGTCGACATGGCATCGTTGATCGGCGGCGTCACCGGGGTGATGAACTCGCCGAGGTCGGTGTTGTAGATCGACCAGCCGTCGCGAATGTGGTTCTGCAGCGATAACGCGTTGTATTGCGTCATCACCATGATGCGACGCAACCCGGAATGCAGGCAGTTGCTGAGCGCGAAGTCGATGATGCGGTAGTTGCCGCCGAACGGCATCGCCGCCGCCGCGCGGCGCGCAGTCAACGGCTCGAGCGTCTTGCCATCGCCGATGGCCATGACCAGTGCCAGGGTGTCGTTCAGATCGGAGATGAGCATAGCGGATTCGCGATTGCCGGGGCCGCGGGATGCGGGCGCGTTGCAGGAGCCGGGGAGCACCGCCGCCGGACCGCGGCGGCACGCCGCGCGGGCCGTGGACCCCGCGCAGGGCCGCGCATTATACGCGGCCGTCGGGTGGAGAAAAGGACCGCGGTCAGCTTCCCGCCGACGCCTGCCGCAGGCACGCGCAAAGCATCGCCTGCTGCACCGCAATCGGCGCATTCGTGCTAGTTTGCCGCCAGCGGCGCGGCCCGGACCGCGCCCCAGCCGGCTCCCAGCCTCGTCGCCGCCGACGCCGTTTCGCGCGCCGCACTTCAGCGCGCGCCGCGGCCACGGCGGCCTGCCCGTCGCCGGGGCCGGCGGTATCCCGAACTAGGCTCGTCAAGGTTCCAGCATGGCGGAAGAATTTCTCATCAACATCACGCCGCAGGAAACCCGCGTCGCGGTTGTCGAAAACGGCGTGCTGCAGGAACTCGCCATCGAGCGCGCGCGCAATCGCGGGCTGGTCGGCAACATCTACAAGGGCCGCGTGTCGCGCGTGCTGCCGGGCATGGGGGCAGCCTTCCTCGACATCGGCCTCGAACGCACCGCGTTCCTGCACGTCTCCGACATCGCCGCGGCCCGTCGCGAGGGCGAGCCGCCCGAGACCGCCATCGAGCGCGTGCTGCGCGAGGGCGACGAGGTGGTGGTGCAGGTCACCAAGGATCCCCTCGGCACCAAGGGCGCACGCCTGACCACCAACCTGAGCGTGCCCTCGCGCTACCTCGTCTACATGCCCGCCGGCAATACCGTCGGCATCTCGCAGCGCATCGAAGACGAGGGCGAACGCCAGCGCCTGCGCGACCTCATACTCGATCTGCGCCCCGGACTGCGGCCGCTCGACGAACTCGCCGGCACCCAGGACCTCGCGCGCATCGCGGATGCCGGCGGCAACGGTGGTGGCTTCATCGCGCGCACCGCGGCCGAGGGCGTGACCCGTGCCGAGCTCGCCGCGGACATGGAGTTTCTCGAACGCCTGTGGCAGGTCGTCGCGGAACGCCTGCAGAGCGCACGCGCGCCGGCACAAATTTACGAAGACCTGCCGTTGTTGTTGCGCACCATCCGCGACATCTCGCTCGCCACCGCGGAGAAGATCCGTATCGACTCCAAGGAGAACTTCGCCAAGGTGTGCGAGTTCGCCGCCGAGTTCACTCCGCAGCTCCTGCCACGCATCGAGCACTATCCGGGCGAACGTCCGATTCTCGACCTGTATTCCACCGAGGACGAGATCAGTCGCGCCCTGCAGCGCAAGGTGGAACTCAAGTCGGGCGGCCACCTGGTCATCGACCAGACCGAGGCGATGACCACCATCGACGTCAACACCGGTGGCTTCGTTGGCCATCGCAACCTCGAGGAGACGATCTTCAAGACCAACCTCGAGGCGACCCAGGCGATCGCGCGCCAGATCCGCCTGCGCAACCTCGGCGGCATCATCATCGTCGATTTCATCGACATGTCCGACGCCGAGCACCAGCGCCAGGTGTTGCGTGCGCTGGAGAAGAGTCTCGAACGCGATCATTCGAAGATTACCGTGAGCGAGGTGACCTCGCTCGGCCTCGTCCAGATCACCCGCAAGCGCACGCGCGAGAGCCTCGAGCACGTGTTGTGCGAGACTTGTCCCACCTGCCTGGGTCGCGGCTCGGTGAAGACCGCGGAAACCGTCTGCTACGAGATCTTCCGCGAGATCCTGCGCGAGGCGCGCCAGTTCGACGCGCAGAGCCTGCTCGTGGTGGCCTCGCAGGAGGTGGTCGACCGCATGCTCGACGAGGAATCGACCTCGATCGCCGAGCTCGAAGCCTTCACCGGGATTCCGATTCGCTTCCAGGTTGAGCCGGCCTACGCACAGGAACAGTACGACGTGGTATTGGTCTGAACGACCACCTGCACTGCACCCCGGGATTGCTCATGACGGCTGCTACTCGTTGCCTGCGCCGCGCACGGCTCGCCGTAACGGCCACCGGTGTCCGTTACCGGCAGCGTCGCACGTGAGCGCGCCCGCACGACCCGGCATGCCGGCACGGACCCTGCCGCCCAGCGCTCCGCCGATAAGGAGCGGAGCACCCGCGGCGCGCTGACGAGACGGACGCGGCACGCATGCCCAGGCTCATCGTATCGCTCGTCGGGCTGCTGTGGACGGTGATCGCGGCAGTGCTGATTGCCGGCACCGCGCTGATCGCCATCGCGCGCGTCGCGCTGCCTGAACTCGGCGCGCAGCGCGGCGCGCTCGAGGGCTGGGTCAGCGACACCTTCAACCGCCCGGTCGCGATCGGCGAGCTCGACGCGGACTGGTTCGGCTGGACTCCGCGCATCACCGTGCGCGACATCACCCTGCTCGACCCGAGCGGCAGCGAACGCCTGGTGCACTTCGAGCGCGCGATCATCGATATCACGCTGCCCGGCTCGCTCGCCAATGGCACGCTGACACCGCGCAGCCTGGTCTTGTCGGGCGTCGTGCTGTCGCTGGTGCGCCACACCGATGGCCGCATTTCCGTCGCCGGTATGCCACCGCCGAAGTCGCCAATCATCAAGTGGCTCATCGAGCAGGACGATTTTGCCGTCATCGAGGCCGATCTCGACGTCTTCGACGAGCGCTCGCAGACGCGCTTCGCGCTGACCGACCTCGCCGTGACCGTGCGCAATCGCGACGGCCTCAAGCAGCTCGCCGGCGAAGTCGAACTGCCCGCCGCGCTGGGCGGGCAGCTCGGCTTCCGCGTCAGCGCGCGCGGCTCGCCGCTCGGCGACGACTGGCACGGCGACGTCGACTTCGTCCTGCGCGACGTCTCGAGCGCGTTCGTCGCGCAGCAGCTCGACTGGCAGGGCGCGCCGCCCGCGGCACGTATCGACGTGATGGCATGGACGCGCTGGCAGGACGCCCGCCTGGAACACGGCGAGTTCCGCCTCGGCGCCGAGGCCGACAGCGATGTGCCGGGCGCACCGCGCCTGCTCGCTGCGCGTGGCGAGCTCACGCGCCGTGCCGGGGGTTGGCGCCTCGACGTCGGCGACGTGAGTCTACCGACGATGGACCTCGGCGCCACACCCGGTGCCTTCAGTGTCGCCTGGGACACCCGCGATGGCGCGCCGGTGGCATTCGCGGCACGCGCGGCGGAGCTGCCGCTGGCGGCGCTCGCTGCGCTGGCGGGTGGCCTGCCAGGACTGCCTGCGCGATTGCGCGCAACGCTCGCGGCGGTACAGCCTCAGGGTCGCCTCGCTCACGGCGAGCTGGCCTGGCGACCGGCCGCGGGCGACGCGCCGCGCTGGTACGCCGGCTTGCACGTCAGCGACCTGCGCAGCCGTGAAGACACGTCGCTGCCCGCGCTCGACGCACTCGATTTCGAGCTGCGCGCGAATGCTGCCGGTGGCTTCGTCGCGCTTGCCGACAGCGCCGTCGATCTGTCCCACGAACGTCTCGTCGCGCCGCTCGCGGTCAGCGGCCTGGACGGCGTGCTGCACTGGCAGCGCGACGCAGCCGGCCGGCTCGCACTGTCCAGCCAACGTCTTGCGGCGACGGTCAACGATATCGAGCTGGTCGCCGCGTTCGCGCTCGCCGATGCCGGCGGCGCGCGCGAGCTCGACCTGCGCGTCGACATGCCTGCAGCCAGCGGCGCGCGTCTGCACGAACTGCTGCCGGACAACGTGCTGCCCGCGCGCGGCGAGCGCTGGGTGCGCGCGATCATCGAAGCCGGCCGTGTCGGTAACGGCCACCTGCTGGTACGTGGCCCCCTCGCCGCCTGGCCCTTCGATGACGCCGATGGCGTGCTCGCGCTCGACTTCGACGTCGCCGACGGCCATCTCGTCTACTCGGAACGCTGGCCGCCGGCGCGCGAAGTGGCCGGGCACGTGAGCCTGCGTGGGCGCGAGGTGACGATGAGCGTCGATCATGCCCGCGTGCTCGGCGCCACGGTCGACCGCGCCACCATCACCATGCCCGACCTGTTCGTGCGCGAGCGACGCGTGACGCTGTCGGGCCGCGCGCACGGACCCGCACAGAGCGCCACCGACATCGTCATGGCGAGCCCGCTCAGGAACGGCAAGGCGGCGCGCCTCGCCGACGTCGATATCGGCGGCGAACTCGAGGTCACCCTCGACATGAACATCGCGCTCTTTCGCGGCGGCCCGCGCGAGGTGCTCGGTACCGCCCGCTTCGATGGCAACCGCGTGCGCGCACCGCGCCAGAACATCGTGCTCGAGGACGTCAGCGGTGCGGTCAGCTTCACCCGCGGCGACTGGTACGGCGAAGGGCTCACCGCAACCTACGACGGCGCGCGCGTGGGCCTGGTGGTGGCCGGTGGCCTCGCCGATCCGAACTACGACAGCGAGTTCCGCATGACCGGCACCTCACCGGCCGGCCAGCTCGTCAAGTACCTCGCACGCTACGCGCCACCGGTCTACCGCTGGCTCGAGCACAACGAGGGCATCGACGCGCTGACCGGTGAGCTGCCGTGGAAGGCGGTGCTGACGATTCCGGTTGCACGCGCCGACGGGCCGCCACTGCCGCGGCGCCTGCGCCTGGAATCGAACCTGCGCGGCCTCGACGTCGACCTGCCGTGGCCGTTCGGCAAGCGCTCCGGCGAACGCAAGCCACTGACCATCGAGGTCGCGCTGGACGGCGGCGTCGCCGAACTCACGCGGGTCGACTTCGGCGACACGCTGGATGCCGAGATCGCCGCCGAGCGCGGCGCCGACGGCCGCGCGCGGGTGACCCGCGCGGAAGTCCTGTTCGGTACCCTCGAGCCCGTCTTCGAGCGTCGCCCCGGGTTCTGGCTGGGTGGTTACATCGCCCACCTGCCGCTCGGCGAATGGACCGCCTTTCTCGGGCGCTCCGAACGCGCCGCGGAAGCCGTGGCCGACGAACTGCCGCTCGGCTTCGACCTCCACTTCGGCCAGCTCGACGTGCTCGGTCAGCGCTTCGACGACCTGCGCCTGCGTGGCACGCGCCAGGCCGACAAATGGCGTCTCGCCCTCGACAGCGTGGCGACCGCCGGCAGCATCAGGGTGCCGCGCGATTTTGCGCGCGCGCCGCTCGTCATCGAGCTCGACCGTCTCGCGCTCGCTGCCGCCGCGAGCAGTGATACGGCGAGCACGGACACCGGCACGCGGCCCGATCCACGCCGTCTGCCGGCGCTCGATCTGCACATCGGCAACTTCAGCTTCCGCGACGTCGAACTCGGTGAGACACGCATCCGCACGGCGCGCCGCGCCGACGGCGTCGAACTCGAGTCGCTTCGCTTCGCCGCCGCGGGCTTCGCACTGAGCGCGCGCGGCACCTGGCTCTACGTGGAGGGTGGGCAGCGCAGCCATTTCGACATCGACGTCGACAGCGACACCCTGGCCGGGCTGCTCGACCGCTTCGGATACAACGTCGCCAACATCGAGGGCGGCACTACGCACATCGACATCGACGCAAGCTGGCCCGGCACACCGGCCGACTTCACGCTTGCCGCGCTGAGTGGCGATTTCGCACTCGACGTCGACGACGGCCGCATCCTCGACATCGATCCGGGTGGCGGGCGCCTGTTCGGTCTGCTCAGTCTGCAGAGCCTGCCGCGCCGGCTCTCACTCGACTTCGATGACCTGTTCGGCAAGGGCTTCGCCTTCGATTCGATCGAGGGCTCGTTCCTGCTCGAGAATGGCAACGCCTATACCAACAGCCTGCTGATGGAAGGCCCGGCCGCGCGCATCGACGTCTCCGGTCGTACCGGCCTCGAGAGCAAGGACTACGATCAGCGCGTCGTCGTGACACCGGCGCTGTCGAGTTCGATCCCGGTCGCCGGGGCTCTGTTCGGGCCGATCGGTGTCGGCGCCGGTGCGGTCTATTACCTCGGCCAGAAGATGTTCAAGTCGATTCCCGAGCAGATCGACCGTTTTCTCAGTCGCGAATACAGCGTCACCGGCTCGTGGGACAATCCCACCATCGAACGCATCTGAAGCGAAGCATGGACACGATCTGGAAACCGCACGTGGTGACTGCCACGGTCGTGGCGCGCGACGGGCGCTACCTGTTCGTCGAGGAGGACATCGACGGCGAGCGCGTGCTCAACCAGCCGGCCGGTCACCTCGATCCCGGTGAGACGCTGGTCGCGGCAGCCGCGCGCGAGACGCTCGAAGAGACCGCCTGGCACGTACGCGTCGATGCGCTTGTCGGCATCTACCTGATGGAAACCGAGATTCCCGGCAAGACGTTTCTGCGCTTCTGCTTTGCGGCGACGCCGCTGGAGCACGAGCCGACCCGCACACTGGACCGCGAGATCGTCACCACGCACTGGCTCGATCGCGCCGCGCTGGCCGAATTTCCGGTACGCCATCGCAGCCCGCTGGTGCTGCGTGCCATCGACGACTACGAAGCCGGCACGCGCCACCCGCTCACACTGCTGCATGACTTCCTGCGCGCCTGAGAGCTGGCTGCCGGCAGCGGTCGCCGGCCGCGACCCGCACGTGGTGGTGGCGATGTCCGGCGGCGTCGACTCCTCGGTGGCGGCGCTGCTGGTGCGCCGCGCGGGCCTGCGCTGCACGGCACTATTCATGAAGAACTGGCACGAACCGGCCAGCGACGGCCAGTGCCACTGGGAGGACGACGTCGCCGACGCGCTGGCAGTGTGCGAGAAGCTCGCCGTCGACATCAACACCGTCGACCTCTCGGCCGCCTACCGGGACGCGGTGTTCGCCGACTTCCTCGCCGAGTACCGGCGCGGACGCACGCCCAATCCCGACGTGCTGTGCAACCGTGAAATCAAGTTCAAGGCCTTCCTCGACGAGGCGCGTGCGCTCGGCGCCGATTTCATCGTCACCGGGCACTACGTGAGGCGCGCGCTGCGCGACGAGCGTCACGCGCTGCTCAAGGGTCTCGACGCCGGCAAGGACCAGAGCTACTTCCTCTACACGCTCGGCCAGGACCAGGTGGCGCGAGCCTTGTTCCCGGTCGGCGCGTTGCCGAAGCGCGAAGTGCGCGCGCTGGCGGCCACGGCCGGCCTGCCCACCCACGAGAAGAAGGACAGCACCGGTATCTGCTTCATCGGCGAGCGCCGCTTTCGCGAATTCCTGTCTCGGTACGTGCCTGCGCAGCCGGGTCCGATCGTGACCCTCGATGGCCGCCGGGTCGGCGAGCACCACGGCGCCGTGTACTACACGCTCGGCCAGCGCGAGGGCCTCGGCATCGGCGGCGTGCGCGGCGCTGCGCAGGCACCGTGGTTCGTCGTCGCCAAGGATCTCGACGCCAACCGGCTGGTGGTCGCCCAGGGCCACGACCATCCCGCGCTGCTCAGCCGCGAACTCGAGGCAGGCGCCTTGTCATGGGTGGCCGGGGCAGCGCCCGCAGCACCCTTCGCATGCCGCGCCAAGACCCGCTACCGGCAGTCCGACCAGGCCTGCACGGTCACGTCACTCGCCGACGGCCGCGCCCGCGTGGTGTTCGCCGAGCCGCAGCGCGCGGTGACGCCGGGACAGTCCGTGGTGTTCTACGATGGTGCAGAAATGCTCGGTGGCGGCGTCATCGAACGCACCGCCTGACCCCCCGGGCGGCTGTCAATGCGGCCGCGAATTGTCGATAATGCGCGGCTGCCACCCGCCCCTTCCGTTTCTGACTGACCACGGAGATACGATGAACAACTCATTCGATGCCCGCATGGAGCTGACGGTCGGCGACAAGCGCTACGAGGTGTACAGCTGCGACCGCCTCGGCGACAAGTTCCCGATCGCCAAGCTGCCATTTGCGCAGAAGATTTTGCTCGAGAACCTGCTGCGTCACGAGGACGGGGTGAACGTCACCAGGGACGACATCGAGGCGCTCGCCACGTGGGACGCCAAGGCGACGCCCGACCGCGAGATCGCCTTTACGCCAGCGCGCGTGCTGATGCAGGATTTCACCGGCGTGCCGGCAGTGGTCGATCTCGCCGCGATGCGCGACGCCATGCAGGCGATGGGCGGTGACCCGGCCCGCATCAACCCGCTGTCGCCGGCCGAGCTCGTCATCGACCATTCCGTGATGGTCGACGTGTTCGGCTCGAAGAACGCCGCCGACGAGAACGCGCGCATCGAGTTCGACCGCAACAAGGAGCGTTATGCGTTCCTGCGCTGGGGCCAGGCCGCGTTCTCCAACTTCGCCGTGGTGCCGCCGGACACCGGCATCGTGCACCAGGTCAACCTCGAGTATCTCGCGCGCACCGTGTTCTCGCGCGAGGTCGACGGTACCCTGCAGGCCTATCCGGACACCGTCGTCGGCACCGATTCGCACACGACCATGATCAACGGTCTCGGCGTGCTTGGCTGGGGCGTCGGCGGGATCGAGGCCGAGGCTGCCATGCTCGGCCAGCCAATCACGATGCTGATTCCGCAGACGGTCGGCTTCAAGCTCACCGGCAACCTGCCCGAGGGCGCCACCGCCACCGACCTCGTGCTGCGCGTCACCGAGATGCTGCGCAAGAAGGGCGTGGTCGGCAAGTTCGTCGAGTTCTTCGGCCCCGGTCTCGACCACCTGCCGCTCGCCGATCGCGCCACGCTTGCCAACATGGCACCCGAGTATGGTGCCACCTGCGGCCTGTTCCCGATCGATGCCGAGACCATCAACTACCTGCGCGTCTCTGGCCGCAGCGCAGAGCAGGTCGCACTGGTCGAGGCTTACGCCAAGACCACCGGCATGTGGCGCGACGCCAACTCGCCCGAGGCGGTCTACTCCGACACCCTCGAACTCGACATGGGCTCGGTCGAGCCGAGCCTGGCCGGACCCAAGCGCCCGCAGGACCGCCTTGCACTCAAGGACGCGCAGCAGGTGTTCCAGAGCGCCCTTGCCGACGCCACCGCCGAGCGCGCCGCTGGCGGCAGCGCACAGGCCGAGATCAACGGCGAGAAGGTCGACGTGAAGGACGGCGCGGTGGTCATCGCTGCCATCACCTCCTGCACCAACACCTCCAATCCGTCCGTCATGATCGGCGCCGGACTCGTTGCCAAGAAGGCCAACGAGCGCGGCCTCAAGGTCAAGCCGTGGGTCAAGACCAGCCTCGCGCCGGGATCGCTCGTGGTCTCGGGTTACCTCGAGAAGGCCGGCCTCACGCCGCACCTCGAGGCACTCGGTTTCCATACCGTCGGCTACGGTTGCACCACCTGCATCGGCAATTCCGGTCCGCTGCCGGTTCCGGTCAGCGACGCCATCCGCTCCGGCGACCTGGTGGCCTGCTCGGTGCTCTCCGGCAACCGCAATTTCGAGGGTCGTGTCCACGCCGAGGTGAAGATGAACTTCCTCGCCTCGCCGCCGCTGGTGGTCGCCTATGCCATTGCCGGCACGCTCGACCTCGACCTCACGCGCGAGCCCATCGGCACCGACAAGGACGGCACGAACGTCTACCTGAAGGACATCTGGCCGAGCGCCAAGGAGGTCCAGGACGCGATTGCCGCGACCATCGATTCCAAGATGTTCGGCGACAGCTACGCCAACGTCTTCAAGGGCGATGCGCGCTGGTCCGGCATCGACGTCGCGGCATCCAACCAGTACGACTGGGACGATGACTCGACCTACGTCAAGAATCCGCCCTACTTCGCCGACATGCCGCGCACTCCGGGCGCGATCCAGCCCATCGAGGGCGCCCGCGTGCTGGCCCGCCTGGGCGACTCGATCACGACCGACCACATCTCGCCGGCCGGCTCGATCAAGAAGGACAGCCCGGCCGGCCAGTACCTCATGGCACACGGCGTCGACCCGGCGGACTTCAACTCCTACGGCTCGCGTCGCGGCAACCACGAGGTCATGATGCGCGGCACCTTTGCCAATATCCGCCTGCGCAACCAGCTCGCGCCCGGCCCCGCGGGCGGCTGGACGCGCTACCAGCCGAGCGGCGAACAGATGTTCATCTACGACGCCGCCATGCGCTACCAGGAGGAAGGCGTGCCGCTGGTGATCCTCGCCGGCAAGGAATACGGTACCGGCTCGTCGCGCGACTGGGCCGCCAAGGGCACCATGCTGCTCGGCGTGCGCGCCGTCATCGCCGAGAGCTTCGAGCGCATCCACCGTTCGAACCTGGTCGGCATGGGCGTGCTGCCGCTGGTGTTCAAGGACGGCCAGAATGCCGATTCCCTCGGCTTGAGCGGCCAGGAAACCTACACCATCGAGGGCCTCGCGAGCGGCGCCCGCGAAGTGACGGTGGTGGCGACCGACGCCGACGGCAAGGTCACGCGCTTCCCCTGCACGGTGCGCGTCGACACGCCCAAGGAGTGGGAGTACTACCAGCACGGCGGCATCCTGCAGTACGTGCTGCGCCAGCTCGCGGCCTGAGGTCGCAGCGCGCGGTGACCGGGCCCCCGGGCTGGTCACCGCGGCGGTCGCCGCCCCGCGCGGGCGCGGCCGCCCGGCCGGCAGGGCAACCGGCAGCGGACCCGGGACCATCACGCCCCGCGCGCAACGCGCGGGGCGCTAAACAACGGCACTTCGTCGCCGCTATCCCCAGGATGGTCGCCGCTGTGCGGCCCTTCCACCAGCTACTGGAGCAATGGGCATGGCGACGACGGCAGAACGAGCACTCGGGGGGAACCGGGCAATGGCCAGCTACACGATGTCACAGGCGTTCGTCAGCAACTTCCTCGGGCATTCGCCCAACTGGTACAAGCTGACCATCATCGGCTTCCTCGTCCTCAACCCCATTCTCGTGGCTACCGTCGGGCCATTCATCACCGGCTGGTGCCTGATCATCGAGTTCATCTTCTGCCTCGCGATGGCACTCAAGTGCTACCCGCTGCAGCCGGGCGGCCTGCTCGCCATCGAGGCGGTGGTACTCGGGCTGACCTCGGCGCATACCGTCTATGACGAGGCGCTGCACAATTTCCCCGTCATCATGCTGCTGATGTTCATGGTCGCGGGCATCTACTTCCTGAAAGAGCTGCTGCTGTTCACCTTCACCAAGATCCTGCTCACGGTGCGCTCGAAGGTGCTCCTCTCGCTGCTCTTCTCCGCGGTCGCCGCGGTGCTGTCGGCCTTCCTCGACGCCCTCACCGTAACCGCCGTCGTGATCACCGTCGCCCACGGCTTCTACCTCGTCTACCACAAGATTGCCTCGGGCAAGCAGTACCACCACGACCACGACGCCTCGGGTGACGACGAGGTGCACGAGCTGCACCGTTCGGATCTCGACAACTTCCGTGCCTTCCTGCGCAGCCTCATGATGCATGCCGCCGTCGGCACCGCGCTCGGCGGCGTGTGCACGCTGGTCGGCGAGCCGCAGAACCTGCTCATTGCGAAAGTTGCCGACTGGGAGTTCGGCACCTTCTTCATGAAGGTCGCACCGGTCTCGATGCCGGTCCTCGCGGTCGGTCTCGCCACCTGCGCGCTGCTCGAGAAGTTCCGCTGGTTCGGCTTTGGTGCCGAGCTGCCCAAGGTGGTGTTCGAAATCCTGCGCGACTACGACGCGCACCAGGCCGAGAAGCGCAACCTGCAGGACATTGCCAAGCTCTGGGTGCAGGGCGTGACCGCCGTGTTCCTCGTCTTCGCACTGGGTTTCCACCTCGCCGAGGTGGGCGTCATCGGCCTCACCGTCATCGTCCTCGCGACCGCCTTCAACGGCATCACCGAAGAGCACCGCCTCGGCCACGCCTTCGAAGAGGCGCTGCCGTTCACCTCGCTGCTGGTGGTGTTCTTCGGCATCGTCGCGGTAATCCACGACCAGCACCTGTTCACCCCCGTCATCGAGTGGGTGCTGTCGCTCGACGGCAAGCTGCAGACGTCGGCCTTCTATCTCGCCAACGGCGTGCTCTCGATGATCAGCGACAACGTCTTCGTCGCCACGGTCTACATCACCGAGGTGAAGAATGCGCTCGACGCCGGCCGCATCACCCACGAACAGTTCGACCTGCTCGCGGTCGCCATCAACACCGGCACCAACATTCCGTCGGTGGCGACGCCGAACGGGCAGGCCGCGTTCCTGTTCCTGCTCACCTCGGCGCTGGCGCCGGTGATTCGCCTGTCATACGGGCGCATGGTGTGGATGGCGCTGCCCTACACCATCACCATGTCGATCACCGGCCTGCTCGCGGTCATCTACCTGCTGCATTGACGGCACGCGCCGGCGGCGGCCGCGCCGTCGCCGGCGACCTTTCACGCGCGGCGCCATTTGCCGTACGCTCGCAGCATGCCGCCGCGCTACGACATCCCCGCCGACGAGGTCACCCTCGAAGCCGTGCGCGCGCAGGGGCCCGGCGGTCAGAATGTGAACAAGGTTGCGAGCGCCATCATGCTGCGCTTCGACATCCATGCCTCCTCGCTCCCCGCGCGGGCCAAGCAGGCGCTGCTCGATTGGCGCGATCGGCGCATCTCGCGTGACGGCGTCGTCACCATCAAGGCCCAGCGCTTCCGTACCCAGGAACGTAATCGCGAGGACGCGTTGGCACGTCTCACCGAACTCGTCGACGCCGCCACGCAGGAGCGGGCGCGGCGTATCCCGACCCGCCCCAGCGCCGGTGCACGCCAGCGCCGTCTCAGCGCCAAGCGCGAACGTGCCGGGGTCAAGGCGCTGCGCCGTTCGCCACCGCGCGACGATTGATTGCAGCGGTTGGCTGCCGCCGAGCACGCGGTGCTATAGTGCGCGGCACCACGAACAGGGGAGAAAGCACCATGTCGAGACTGCTGACCATCCTGCTTGCCGCCGGTCTGCTGACCGCCTGCGGAGAGCCGGCCGAGCCGCCAGCGTCGACCAGCACGCCGGCTACCCCGGCAACGACGAGCAGCGAGGCTCCCGCGGAATCCTCACCAGCCCCCGCCGAGGAAGCTGCGCCGGCAAGCACGGCCGCGGCAGAGGAAGAGGAGCTGCAGTACGATCCGATCGACGTCAGCACGCTCGACAACAGCTGGTGGCAGCAGTACTCGAGCGGCAGCTGATGCATTCCGACGCGCCGGCCGCGCGCGGGCGCGTGCGGCCGGTCCATGCAGGAGTTCGGGCGGGGCGCTGATGGATTTGCTCGACGTCATGCACTCGACGGGCACCTGCCGGTACTACGCGGCAGACCCCGTGTCCGACGACGTGCTCGCCACCGTGCTCGACGCCGCGCGCTGGGCACCGAGCGGTGGCAACCGCCAGCCGGTCAGCCTGGTTGCAATCCGGGAGCGTGCCACCAAGGCGCGGCTGCAGGCGCTCTACCTGCCGTTTTGGGAGAACTACGTTGCCGGCATCGATGCCGGCACGGTACGTGTCGGCAGCCGCGATTCACGCATTCTCGAGGCGGCCGATCACTTCGCACGCCACCTCGCCGACATCCCGGTACTCGTGTGCGTGTGCGCGCGACTTGCCGACGTCCACCCGACCGACACCGGGCTCGACCGGCTCAGCATCGTCGGCGGCGCCTCGATCTACCCGGCGGTACAGAACGTACTGCTGGCCGCGCGCAATGCCGGCCTCGGCAGCGCGCTCACCACGCTGCTGTGTGCCGTCGAGCCCGAGGTCAAGCGCCTGCTCGAAGTTCCCGACGACGTCTCCACCGCCGCCATGCTCGCGCTGGGCTACCCCGCTCGCCCCTTTCCACGCAAGCTGAACCGCCGCCCGCTCGCCGAGATGGCGTTCAGCGAGAAGTTCGGACGCCCACTCGGCGGCTGAAACCGTACTCGCGCCACGGCGCCGAAATCGCCGCAGGGGCGCGCGAGCATGCCCGCTGGCAAGGCGCGCGCCGTTCGAGCAGCGCAGCGTTTCGGGCCATACGTGAGCAGCGCA
>JAVJVZ010000076.1:0-98152 GCA_040220855.1 Gammaproteobacteria bacterium
GCGCCTCGAGGCGTTCGCGCACCGCCTCCAGGCGCGCGGCTGCAGCGCTGTCGCTGCGTGACAGCGGTGGCGCGTCCTCGAGCACGCTGAGCAGCATCAGCGCGCCGGCCGCGGGCGCCAGGGACACCGCACGCGCGATCACCTGCGCACCGTCGCCGGGCGCCACGGCGCACAACAGGCGCGAATAGCCGGCCCTGGCAGAGATGTCCGCTCGCTCCATGTGCGGGCAGGTGCAAATCCCGTACCGGTCGCCGCATGACTACCGGGCGTCAACCTCGCCGCGCCGCGTGTAAGTTCTGCCCACGGCTTGTAAATCGGGCCGGACCCGCCGCGATTTCCGCTATAGTGACGACCGGCGCCGTGTCCCGCCCGAGGCCCGCCAGCGCGGCGGTGCGGGCGGAGCGATGCGGTCGTTTGTATCGCCGCGGCAAGGAATCCGAACCGGCCCGAAGTCATGTCCCACATACCCCGCACGTGGACCGCGTGTGTGGCGGCGCTGTGGTTGCTGGTCGCCTGCGGGTGCGGGGTCGACCATGCCAGCCTGCCGCGCGTCGCGGCCAACAACTGGGCCGGCTACTGGCCGCTCTATCTGGCCGTGCGCGATGCGCCTGAGCCCATCGCGCACCTCACCGAACTGCACTCTGCGACGGAAGTCATGCGTGCGTATCGCAATGGCGCCATCGACATCGCGGCACTGACGCTGGACGAAGCCCTGGTGCTCGCGTCCGAGGGACCGGACGTGGCCGTGTTCCTGGTCGTCGACCTGTCAGCCGGCGGCGACGCGCTGGTCGCGCGGGCGGACATCGCGACCCCTGCCGCGCTCGCCGGGCGGCGCATCGGCCTCGAATCGAGCGCGCTCGGCGCGTACATGCTGAGCCGCGTCTACGACCGCAGCGAGCTTGCGCCCGGCGCGGCCGAGATCGTCGAGATCGCCTACGGTGATCACGCCCGGGCATTTCGTCGCGGCGAGGTCGATGCCGTCATCACGTTCGATCCGGTACGTGCCGAACTGGTTGCTGGCGGTGCCCGCGAACTCTTCAGCAGCCGTGAGATCCCGGGCGAGATTGTCGACGTCCTGCTGGCGCGGCCGTCCTATCTCGAAGCCAACCGGGCGGCGGTCGCGCGTCTCGTTGCGGCATGGCAGGCCGCAGTGACGCATGTGCGCCGGTCGCCCGAGACCGCCTTCGCGCGCCTCGACGGATTCGTCGCCGGTGACCGGGCGCGTTTCGACGCGGCACTCGCCGGCATCGAACTGCCCACCCCGGCGCAGCAACGGCGCCTGCTCAGAGGTGAACTCGCCGCGGTGGCCGAGCGCCTGACCGGCGTGATGCGCCAGCACGACCTGCTCGGTGCCTCGCGCGGGGAGTTCGCCATCACCACGGCCGTTTTTGAGCGGGCGCTGCCATGAAGGGCTCCCTGCGCACCCGCCTGGCGCTACTCGTGCTGGTCGCCTTGCTTGCCATCACGGCGGTGCTGGTGGTGGTGCTGCTGCGCGGCGAGGTGCGCGAGGTGGAGCAGGAACGCGCCGCCTTGCTCGCGCACGGGCTGACCGTTGGGCAGACCGCGATCGCCGATGACGTGCTGGCCGGCAACCTGGCGGACGTGCGCAGCCTGCTCGCGACCCTCGCGCTCGACCGCGAGGTGCGTTTCGCCGCGCTGGTCGATGAGCATGACCACGTGCTCATCGACGTCGGCCGGCGCCACGAGGGCAAGGCCCTCGCTGCCGTGCTGCCGCCGGATGCAATGGCGCTGGTCGCGCGCGTACGCGAGCGGCTCAGCGCAGAGGTGCGCCGCATCGGTAACGGCGAACTCATCGCCATGTCGCCGGTCGCCCTCGGCCGCACCAACGGTTCGTTGCGTAGTGGGCGCATCGGCCTGCTGGTGTTGTGCGCGGGCGATCGCATCGCGCTCGGCCAGGCCTACCAGCGAACCGCACTCGAGGTCGTCGCGGTCACCCTGATCGTGCTGGTGCTGCTCGCACTGATGTACCTCGTGCTGGCGCGCGACGTGACGCGACCGCTGGGACGCTTCATGGCGGTCATTACGCGACTGCGGGAGGGTGAGCTCGGCGCGCGCGTCGGCGGCCTGTCGGGCGCGGAATTCGGCCGTCTGGCGCAGGCTTTCGACGCTGCCCTCGATACCGTGGAGCGCCAGACGCGCGACATCGTCCTCAGCGAGACGCGACTGCGCCGTACCAACGAGCTGGCCGGCGTGATCGATCTCGAATGGGACCTCGTGCGCCGCGAGCTCATCGTGCCGCACGGCCTGTGGGCTCTGCTGGGGCGCACGCCGCTGCCCGCACCGCTCGCGATGGATGCCTTCACCGGGCTCGTACATGCCGACGACCGCGCACGCTTCGCCACTTGCCTGGAGCGCACGCTCGCCGACGGCGATCCGTTCGCCGACGAATTCCGCATGGAGACCGCACACGGGCAGAACGTGTGGCTGCGCATCCAGGGTGCCCTGGAGTCGAACGCCGATGGCACCGCGCGGCGCCTGCTCGCGCTGGCCCAGGACGTCAGCGCGCGCAAGCGAGCCGAGCAGCGCCAGGAGGAGCTCACCGTGCAGCTGCACACGGCGCAGAAGCTCGAGGCGATCGGGCTGTTGTCAGGTGGTATCGCACACGACTTCAACAACATCCTGGCCGCCATCATCGGCTTCGCACGCCTCACGCGGCGTCAGCCGAGCTACGCCGAGGATGTGCGGCTCGTGAGCTACCTGGACGAAATGGAAGCCGCGGCAGAGCGTGGGCGAGAACTGGTCACGCAGCTGCTCACGTTCAGCCAGGACCAGCCGGGCGTACCGGAACCCCTCGAGCTGGCGGCGGTGGTCGACGATGTCACACGGCTATTGCAGCCGCTGCTGTCGGCCCAGATTGCGCTGTCCTTCACGGCCGAACCCGATCTGCCACTCGTTCCCGCTGACGCCACCAGTGCCCGGCAGATCGTCATGAACCTGTGCCTGAACGCACGCGACGCGCAGCCTGCGGGTGGCCATATCGGTGTGTCGCTCGCACGCTCCACGGTGGAAGACGAGCGCTGCGCCTCCTGCCAGCAACGTTTCGGCGGCGAGTTCGTCGTACTCGCCGTCAGCGATGCAGGGCCAGGCATCACCAAGCCGGTGCTCGCGCGTATCTTCGATCCCTTCTTCACCACCAAGCGTGACGGCGACACGCTGCATGCCGTCTCCGCCGTCGTACCCGACAGCAGCGGTGGTTCGGGGCTCGGCCTGTCGGTCGTGCACGGCGCGATTCATCAGCTCGGCGGTCACGTCACGGTGAGCACGGCCGCTGGCGGTGGTACCTGCTTTGCCGTCTATTTCCCGTGCAGTGCGGGCGCCGAATCGGCGCCGCTGGGGGCGGCTGCCAACGGCTGATTCCGCGCGGTCACTTCAGCAGGTCGCGCAGGTGCGCGAACGGCTGGTACGTGGCGCCGCCCTCTTGCGCCCCCGCGTCGCCACCGCGCCGGCCGACCGCGCGCTGGTGCTCGTCGTCATGGCAGTACAGGCACAGGAGTTCCCAGTTGCTGCCATCGGGCGGGTTGTTGTCGTGGTCGTGGTCGCGGTGGTGCACCGTCAGCTCGCGCAGGTTGGCGTGATCGAAGGTGCGCCCGCAACGGCCGCACACCCAGGGGAACATCCGCAGGGCCTGCTCACGGTAGCTGCGCTCGCGCACGTCGCGCGCGCGCCGCGCCTCGGCCACCACGCGGTCGAGTCGGTCGTCGTCGATGGCCATCGGAGCGATCTACGCGAGCAGGGTGGCAAGCGTGCGCACGCCATCGACGGCCGGCGCCAGCGCGACGCGGCGGCCGACCACGTTCTCACCGGTGAAGGCGGCATAGGCGGCGTCATCGTCAGCGCAGTTGGCGACGAAACGCCGGCCCTCGGCGGTACGGCCGTAGACGATGCCACACGCGGGGCGCTGCGCGCGGTCAAAGATGACGGTCCAGGTCTCGATGATGCCAACGCCGCGCGGTGCTGCAGCGGGTTCGAGAGGGGCATTGCCGGCATCCGGCGCGGCGGCGTCCTCGCGGTCGTCGGCGGCGATGTCGCGGCGGCCCGGCGTGTCGGCGTAGATGCCGACGGCGAACTTGTGCAGGAACCAGCCGAGCGCGGTGGTCATGCCGCTGGTGTGGCGGCCGGCGGCGATGGCTTCCGCCATGCTCGCGATGCCGTGCAGCGCGTAGTTGCTGCCTGGCCCGCCGAAGAAGCCGAGACCCCCGGTCTGCGTCAAGGGACGTGGGTCGTCGTCGGCAAGGCCGAGATGGCGACGCTGGATGTTGACCGCGCACGGGAAGCACGAATAGAGGTCGAAGGCCGCAATCTCGCCGGCACCGAGGCCGGCACGGATCTCGGCCCGTGCGGTGGCCCGCGCCAGCGCCGCGCTCTGCGTGTAGTCCTCGCGCTCGACGAGAAAGCGCTGGCGATCGCGCGCCCAGGCGCCGCCGCGGAAATAGACTGCGCGGCCGGCGCCGTCACGCGCCGCCGCGGCGCGCGTGGCGGTGGTGAGGATGACCGCGGCACCGAGGTCGGCCATCACGAGTGACACCATGCGCTTGGTGTAGGGATAGGCGATGGGGCGATTGTCGGGTGCGGGCGTGACGATGTCGCCAGCGTCGAGGGCGGTGCGCGTCCACGCGTTCGGGTGCGCAGCGGCGACCGCGCTGAAGCCCGCCCACAGCCCGCCCACGCGTGCGAGCCAGGCAGCCTTGGACAGTCCCGATGCCGCCCACAGGGCGTTCTCGAACAGTGGGAAGCCGTGAATCGGCAAGGTCAGCCCGTGGTCCGCTTCGAGTGCCGTGGCGCCGACCGCATCATCGGCCGCGTAATCGGGCGGTATGCCCTGCAGCAGCGCGCCTTCGCCGCGCTGGTCGGACGCGCTGCGCGGGTAGAAGGTCTCGGCACCGCAGATCAGCACCGTGCGTGCCTCGCCGCGCGCGAGCATGCCTGCCGCCTCGTTGACGAACTGCTGCGGCACCTGCCCACCGATGCCCGACAGGCGTACCACGCGGGGTTCGAGACCGAGGCGGGCGGCGAGCGCGCGTTCGGGTGCGTCGAGTACGCGGCTCTGCGGGCGCACCACGAACAGCGCGTCGACCTGCGCGAGCACGCCGCGCCCGGCCTGCTCGCCGGCACGGCGCGCCGCGGTTTCCATCAGGTCCAGCGGATCGCCGAACGGCGGGCTGGCGGTGCGCGGCTGGGTGACCTGGCCCCAGCCGCTGACGACGACCTGGCGGCTCATCGCGCGTTCAGTCGTTACGGCGTCGCTCGATGTCCTCGAGCGTACGCATGAGTACCGGGCGGAAGCGCTCGTAGTTCTCGCTCATGGGAAAATGGCCGAGTCCTTCGAGCATCTCGTAGTGCACGTTGCCGATGCGCTGCGCCGACGCTTCGACGTGTTCGGGCGGGCACGTGAAGTCGTACTGGCCGGCGTACATGTACAGCGGCACCCTGGTCGCATCGATGCGATCCGCTCGCGCGGGATCGGCGTTCTCGACGCCCCAGAAGTAGAGATCGCTGCGCAGCGCGCGCGGATGTGCGTTCTGGATCATGCGGTTCATCTGGCGATCGGCGCGCGACAGCTGCGGCGCCGTGACCGCATCCATCAGCCCCGGCTCCATCTGGATGACATTGACCGCCGGGTCGACCCACCAGTCGTGGAAGAACCCGTAGGTCGGCACCGCGCCGGCGAGTGCAACGAGGGCGCGGAAGCGCTCGGGATAGCGCTCGGCGAGATGGCAGGCGATGACGCCGCCGATGCTGCAACCGATGAAGACCGGGTGGTCGAGCTTGAGTGCATCGGCGAGCGCGACCACGAAGCGCGTCACCCAGTCCGAGGTGAGCAGCTGGTCCTCGGCGAAGAAATCGCGGTCGTAAGGTGGATCGGACTTGCCGTGGGCAGGCAGATCGTAGGCGATCACACGATATTTCTTCGTCAGTTCGCGATCTTCGAGAAGATGGCGCCACTGGCGGTTCTCGTTGCCGGCGGTGTGCTGGCACAGCAGCGGGATGCCCTCACCTGCCTCGAAGTAGAAGACCTTGTGCCGGCAGCCGTCGAGTTCGACGTTGACGTAGCGGCCGACCGCCTGCCAGTGCTCGTGCCAGTCGGGTTCCGCCGGCAGGTCGGTGCTGCCGTTCAAGGCACGCCCGACCAGGATCCACTGCGAGAGTGTCGCCATCTGCTGGAACAGCGGCCGGATGTCGCCCTCGATGCTCATGTTGCCGGTGGCGACGGCGGCGAAGATGGCATGCCCCATTGGCGGCGGGTCGGGATCGAAGAGCGCTTCCCATACCCCTTTCGCGGCGCTGAGCGTGAAGCTGCTCGGCTCGAGCGGGCCACCATCGACGACGGTGCGCTCGACCTGTCCATGGTGGACGTGGAAGGTGTAACGCGTGGCGTCGACGGCGATGGTGAAGCTGCCGTCGAAGCCGCGGCCGTTCATGGTGCAGGCGGCGTCGGCATTGACGGCCGCGATCCAGCGATCGACCCAGTCGCGATCGAGATTCATGCGCGTGTCCTCCCCGGTGCGCGTTGGCGGAAGACCCATGCTAGCGCCGCGCGGGCGCTGCTGTCATGCCCGCATGGGAGCAACGTTCAGTCGAAGATGTCGAGCGGGATCTCGCACGCCACCGTCCACTGTGGTTGATTGACGATTTCTGCGATGCGCAGGTTGGCTGCCACGCTGAGCAGGCAATAGGCGAGTTCGGGCGCCATGCCCTGTTCGCGGCACAGGCGATCGATGAGGTAGCGTGCGGCGTCCTGCGCCGCGGCGAAGAGATCGGGGCCGATGCCGGTCGTCACCAGCCGCGCGCCGCCGGCCGGCCACGCGTCGGCCGGCGCGCGGAAGCGCGGAAACGGAATCGTCTCGCCCTTGAGCACGTCGAAGCTGACCTCGATGCCGAGGGTGGTCTCGATGGCGGTGCCGCAGAGTTCGCCATCGCCCTGCGCGGCGTGGCCGTCGCCGACCGAGAACAATGCGCCCGGTACCTCGACCGGCAGGTACAGCGTGGTGCCGGCGACGAGCGAGCGGACGTCCATATTGCCGCCGCAGGCGAGTGGCGGGATGGCGCTGTGATGGCCGGACGCGGCCGGGGCGACGCCGATGGTGCCGGCAAAGGGGCGCGTCGGCAGGCGGATGCCGGGCGCGAACTGGACGTGGTCCGCGTCGTAGCGCGACAGGTGCAGCATGGCGTCGGGGAAGTCGTCGGCGAGCAGGCCGAAGCCCGGAATGATCGCGGTCCAGCCCCAGTCCGCCAGCGCGTAGTCATGAATGTGCACGACCAGCGTATCGCCGGGCGCGGCACCGTCGATGGCCAGCGGGCCGGTGAGCGGGTTGGCATTGTCGACGTCGAGCTCGGCGATGGTCGCGCTGGTGGCGTCCGGCGTCATGAGGCCGCGCGAGGCGTCCATCAGTTCGAGCGCGACGCGCTCGCCCGGCGCCACGGTGAGCAGTGGCGCGTTGCGATTGTCCCAACCGAGATGATGCTGGTGGCGATGAATGGTCGTGATGCTCATGGCGTCGGAGTCCTCGGGTCAGGCGGTGGGTGGGAATCGCGTGAGTCAGCGGCGGCGGGCGCGATCGCGCAACGGGCAAAACCGTCGTCGATCGTCGTCGCACCGACGCGGATGCCAATCGGCTCGGCGAAGCAAGGCGCGTGGGTGCAGAACGTATGGAACTCGCCGCGTTCGCCGCAGGCATCGACACCGGCCGGCAATGCGTCGAGCAGGGCGTCGTCGAAGCTGCGACCGGTGAACCCGGCGTCGAGCTGATTGGTGTCGACCGCGCACAACGTGGCGCGCAAGCCACCGGCAATCATCTCGCGCGCGAGCGTGGCGGTCGCCTGTTGCGTGCGCCACAGCGGAAACAGCGCGGCGAGCCCGCTGCCGGCGAGCTGCTGTTCGCGCCATGCGCGGATGTCGGCCAGGAAGAGGTCGCCGAAGGCGATCGCCTCGATGCCCTCGTCGCGCGCTCTCGCGACGACCTCGCGCATGCGCGCGCCGTAGACCGCGTTGGGGCATGGCCAGGGTAATGGCACCTGCCACAGCGGCAGGCCGGCGGCGGCGGCCTGCTGCGCGACGAGCGTGCGCGGGATGCCGTGCATGGAGACCTCGTCGTGGCGCTCGTCGAAGGTGGTCAGCAGCGCGGCCACCTCGCAGGCACGGTCGCGCGCGAGCAGGGTCAGCATCCAGGCGCTGTCCTTGCCCGAGCTCCACGCAGCGAGCACGCGGCGTGTCACGCGGGCATCCTCGCGCGATGCTGCAATCGACGAAGGCTGGCTGGGGACATCGGGCGCGATGCTCCTCGAAGCGGGGCGTGTCATCCTCGCAGGGTTTGCGCGTGCACGACAAATCGCTGCCGCGCGAGGAGCCGGGCATTGTTGGTGCTGTCGCAGGCGGCGCGCCAGCCGATGGCACGGCTCCTGAGCGATAATGCCACCCTGCTGCCCGCCCTGCTGCCGAGCTGCCATGGAATTCCCCGTCGATATCGTCCTGCCGCGTCTGCTCGAGGCGCTCGCGGAGAATCCGCGCGTGGTGCTCGAGGCGCCGCCCGGCGCCGGCAAGACGACGCGGATCCCGCCGGCGCTGCTGCAGGCGCCGTGGTGCGCGGGCAAGGTCCTGATGCTCGAGCCGCGCCGCCTCGCCGCGCGCGCCGCCGCGACCTTCATGGCGCAGGCGCGCGGCGAAGCGGTTGGCGAGACCATCGGCTACCGCGTGCGCTTCGATGCGCGCGTGTCGGCGCGCACGCGCATCGAGGTCGTCACCGAGGGCATCCTCACGCGCATGCTGCAGGACGACCCGACGCTCGATGGTGTCTCCGCGCTGGTCTTCGACGAGTTCCACGAGCGTAATCTCGCCAGCGATCTCGGCCTCGCGCTCGCGCTCGACGTGCAGCAAGCGCTGCGACCGGAGCTGCGTATCGTGGTGATGTCGGCGACGCTCGACGGTCCGCGCCTCGCCGATTTTCTCGGCGCCGCCACGGTCAGTGCGCCGGGCCGCAGCTACCCGGTCGAGGTGCGCCACTTTCCGGCACGCCGCGACGAGCGCCTCGAGCAGCAGCTGTGCCGCGCGGTCCTCGCCGCGTTCGGCGAAGTCGATGGCGACATCCTGTGCTTCCTGCCCGGGCGTGCCGAGATCGAGCGTGCGCGTCGCGCGCTCGAGGGCCTGCCGGCGCTCGCTGCCGAGCTCGTCACCCTGCATGGTGAACTCGGCCTCGACGAGCAGGCTCGCGTGCTGGCGCCGCAAGCGCATCGCCGCGTGGTGCTCGCAACCAACGTTGCGGAGTCGAGCCTGACGCTGCCGGGCGTGCGCGCGGTGATCGATTCCGGCCTCGCGCGCGAGCCGCGCTTCGACCCGGTGAGCGGCATGAGCCGTCTCGCCACGGTCACCGTCACCCAGCCGTCGGCGACCCAGCGAGCCGGCCGTGCCGGGCGCATCGCGCCCGGCCTGTGTCTGCGCCTGTGGCCGGAAGGTCAGCTGCTCGAGGCCGCCACGCGGCCCGAGATTGCGCAGGTCGAGCTGTCGGGCTTCGTGCTCGAGCTGCGTGCCTGGGGCAGTGATGCGCTGCGCCTGCTCGATCCGCCACCGCCCGGCAGCCTGGCGCAGGCGGAGACGCTGCTCAGCTCACTGGGCGCGCTCGACGCGCAGGGGCGTATCACCGCGCATGGCCGCGCACTGCTCGCGCTCGGCAGCGCGCCGCGCCTCGCCAATGCGGTGCTCAGCGTGCCGTCGTCGCTGCGCCCCCTGGCCTGCGACGTGTGCGCCTTGCTGGAGGGCCGCGATCCGCTGCGCGGCGCGGCGCGGCGCGACGATGACCTCGCTGCCCGGCTCGACGCCCTGGCGGCGTGGCGTGCGAAGCGGGCGCCGGGCGATGCCGATCGCCACGCGCTGCGTGCGATCGATACCGCCGCGCGCACCTGGCAGCGCCGCCTCGGCCTTGCGCGAACGAATGCCGAACCGCCCGCCGCGCACGCTGTCGGCCGCGTGCTGGCGCACGCCTATCCCGATCGCATCGCCTGCCGCGACGCCACGGATGCGCTGCGTTACCGCCTCGCCAACGGCCGCGGCGCGCGCCTGGCGGAGGATTCCGCGCTCGCCGGCGAGCCCTGGCTGGCGGTTGCCGACCTCCGCTTCGACAGTCGTGACAGCCGCGTGCTGCTGGCCGCACCGCTCGATCCCGGTGACCTCGAAGCAGACTTCGCGGGCGCTTTTACGCGTCGCGTGGTACGCCGCTTCGACGCGGCCACGCGCGCCGTCGACGTACGCGAGGAACGTCGCTTCATGGCCCTCGTGATCGAATCGCGCAAGATGCCGGCGCCACGTGATGCCGACACCGCGAGCGCGCTCGCGGCCGGCGTGCTCGCGCTCGGCCTCGACTGCCTGCCTTGGAGCGAGAATCTGCGCGACTGGCAGGCGCGGGTCACCTTCCTGCGTGCGCACTGTCCCGAGCTCGGCCTGCCGGACGTCGGCGATGCCGCGCTCGTCGCACGCGCCGGCGAGTGGCTCGAGCCCGCGCTCTTCGGCAGAACGCGCCTCGGCGAACTCGACGGCGCAGAGTTTGCCGCACTGCTCACGGGCCAGCTCGACCACGCGCAACGCCAGGCGCTCGCCGAGCACGCGCCGGAAGCGATCACGGTGCCGAGCGGATCGCGCAAGCGGCTGTCCTACACGCAGGGCGATGCGCCGGTGCTGGCGGTCAAGCTGCAGGAGCTGTTCGGCCTCGCCGACGGCCCGCGCGTCGCGCGTGGCCGGGTAGCGGTGGTGCTGCACCTGTTGTCGCCGCGCCAGGCGCCGATACAGGTCACGCGCGATCTCGGCAGCTTCTGGAGCAACACCTACCCGGAGGTGAAGAAGGCGCTCAAGGGACGCTACCCGAAGCATCCCTGGCCGGACGACCCGTGGACGGCGACGCCGACCGCGCGCACCCAGCGGCGGCGCTGATCGGTGCACCGTCGCGGCGAACGCGTGCGGAGCGACCGTGCGTGCGACGTTCAGTGCAGCGTGTCGTCCATGTGGCGCAGCCGCGCGGCCAGCACGCGCATCACGTGCAGCGCGAAGAACGGTGTCTGTTGCACCAGGAACGCAAAGCGACGTTCGTCGACACGCGCGATGCGGCCGGCGCCGCGTGCGGTCGCCGTGGCGCTGCGGGGTTCGGCATCGATCAATGCCATCTCACCGAACAACTCGCCGGGCTCGAGGTGGCCGATCTCGATGCCGCGCACGCTCAGAGTCACGCTGCCGGCGACGACCACGTACATCGCGTCGCCGCGCTCGCCTTCGCGAAAGATGACTTCGCCGTCGGCGACCTCGGTAATGTCGGTCTCGTTGTTGAACAGGTTGCTCAGGTTCATGCACTCGATGCTCGCGAAATACGGCCCGGCCGGGGCGGCAGGCCGAAGCAGACGGCGTAGCCTGTGTCATTGTCGTTACGGAATCGTGACGTTCCCGTGACAGTCGCACGCCTGCTCAGCGGGGACGGCGTGCGAGGACGAGCGCGGCGACCGCAAGCGCGATGGCGACCGCCGCGATGAGCAGCGTGGCGAGCGCATTGACCTCGGGGCTGAGTCCGAGGCGTACCTTGGAGTAGATGACCATCGGCAGCGTGCTCGCGCCAGGTCCGGAGACGAAACTCGCGACGACGAGGTCGTCGAGCGAGAGCGTGAAGGCGAGCAGCCAGCCGGCGACCAGGGCCGGGGCGAGCAGCGGCAGCGTGACGCCGAGGAAGGCACGTGCCGGCGAGGCGCCGAGATCGAGCGCAGCCTCCTCGAGTGCCGGGTCCATGCCGACCAGTCGAGCCTGTACGACAACCGTCACGTAAGCCATCGAGAAGGTCACGTGGGCGATGACGATGGTCGTCGTGCCGCGCCCGGCCGGCCAGCCGATGACCTGCTCGAAAGCGACGAACAGGAGCAGCAGCGCGAGCCCCAGGATCACCTCCGGCATGACCAGCGGCGCGGCCGCCAATGCGCCGAGCAGGGCGCGACCGCGGAAGGGCACGCAGCGTACCAGCGCGAGCGCACAGGCGGTGCCGAGCACGACGGCGAGGCTCGCGTTCAGCACCGCGACCCGCACGCTCAGCCACGCCGCTTCGAGGACCTGTGTATTGCCGAGCAGCGCCGCGTACCAGCGCGTCGAGAATCCGCCCCACACGCCGACCAGCTGCGAGGCGTTGAAGGAGTAGACGACGAGTGTCGCGATCGGCAGGTAGAGAAACAGGAACCCGGTGACGCAGGCGATATTTAGGGCGCTCATGACGACCTCACCCGCACGCGCAGCCAGCGCTCGAACGACATCAGCACCAGCACCAGGGCGAGCATGATCAGTGCGATCGCGGATGCTACCGGCCAGGCACGGTTGGCGAAGAACTCGTCCCACAGGACCTTGCCGATCATCAGCGTGTCCGGTCCACCGAGCAGGTCCGGTACGACGAACTCGCCGAGCGCCGGCACGAAGACGAGTGCGCAGCCGGCGAGCACGCCCGGCAGCGACAGGGGTAGCACCACCGTGACGAAACTGCGCCACGGCGGGCAACCGAGATCGGCAGCCGCTTCGAGGAACTCCTCGTCGAGGCGCTCGAGCGTTGCGTAGAGCGGCAGGATCATGAACGGCAGGTAGGCGTAGACGAGGCCGAGCTGTACCGCGAAGGGCGTGTGCAACAGCTCGAGCGGCGCATTGACGATACCGAGCGCGAGCAGCAGCTCGTTGACGACGCCGTGACGATTGAGCAGCGCGGACCAGGCGTACACGCGCAGCAGGAACGAAGTCCAGAACGGCAGCATGACCAGCAGCAGCAGCGCCGCGCGCCAGCGTGGGCCGGCGCGCGCCATGCGCCAGGCCATGGGATAGCCGAGCAGCAGGCAGACCAGGGTCGCCAGTGCGGCCATGCGCAGTGACTCGAAGTAGGCCGCGAGGTAGAGCTCGTCCTCGATCAGCGTGCGGTAGCTCGCGGTCGTCACCACCAGCGTGGCGCCGCCGTCGGCGCGGCTCTCCAACAGGGGGCTGTAGGGCGGCTGCGCGATGCGCGGCTCGGCAAGCGAGATGCGCGCCACGATCACGCAGGGCAGCAGAAAGAACACCAGCAGCCATGCCAGCGGCGCGCCGATGACCACGCGGCGCAAGCTCACTGGGCGAGCACGACGCCGCAGCCCGGCGGCCAGCGCAGCGTGACTGCGACGCCGCGTGTCAGATCGGCATGCGCGCGGTGGGCCGCGTTCGGCTCGCTCACCCGCCAGCGCACGCCGTTGGCGAGCCGGATTGCGTAGACCCAGCGATCGCCGCCGTAGGCGATGTCCTCGATGACCCCTGCGAGCGCGTTGTCGCCGACACCCGCCGTTGGCACGTCGGCATGTGCGAGGGTGACCTGCTCGGGCCGAAGCAGCAGCCAGGCGCGGCCCGCACGCGTCGCGCTCGCCGCCGCTGCCCGCAACGGTGTGCTGCACAGGTCGCTGCCGAGCAGTACGCCGGCGTCGTCATGTGTCGTAACGTCGACTTCGAGCAGGTTGGCGTTGCCGACAAACTCAGCCACGAAGCGGTTGGCCGGGCGTTCGTAGACGTCGTGCGGCGCGCCGCTCTGCAGCAGGCGGCCGTCCGCCATCACGCCGATGCGCGTGGCCAGCGAGAGTGCTTCTTCCTGGTCGTGCGTGACCATGACGAACGTCGTGCCGAGTTCGCGCTGGATGCGTACCAGCTCGAGGCGGGTCGTTTCACGCAGCTGGCGGTCGAGCGCGGCGAGTGGTTCGTCGAGCAGCAGCAGCCGTGGCTGCTTGACCAGCGCACGTGCCAGCGCAACGCGCTGGCGCTGGCCGCCGGAGAGCTGGCGCGGGCGGCGATCGGCGAGGTGTTCGAGGCGCACGAGGCCGAGCATGTCGGCGACGCGCCGCGCGATCGCCGCGCGCGGCATGTTTTCCTGGCGCAGCCCGAAAGCGACGTTGGCGGCGACCGAGAGATGCGGAAAGAGCGCGTAGGACTGGAACACCAGGTTGACCGGGCGCTGCCAGGGCGGCACTGCGCTGACGTCACGGCCGTCGATGAGCACACGCCCGCGACTCGGCGCTTCGAGGCCGGCGACCACGCGCAGCAGCGTGCTCTTGCCGCAGCCCGACCCGCCGAGCAGGCAGAACAGCTCACCTTCGGCGATGTCGAGGTCAACGGTATCGAGGGCGCGCGTCGTGCCGAAGTCCTTACCGAGCGCATCCAGGCGCAGGCAGGGCGCCGCGTGGGGAGCGCTCACCGCGCCTCACCGCCCGCTCTTGATGCGCGTCCAGGCCCGCGTGACGAGTCGATCGTGCTCGGGCGTCGTCGGTGCGGCGGGGAACAGCCGCCGGCGCATCGCGGCATCCGGGTAGATGGCCGGATCGGCGGCGATCGACGGCGCCACCAGTGGCGTCGCCTGTGCGTTCGCGTTGGCGTAGTTGACCGCGTTCGTGATCGCCGCGATGACCTCTGGGCGCAGCAGGAAGTCGATGAAGCGATGTGCGTTGTCGGGGTGCGGGGCGTCCTTCGGAATCGCCAGCACGTCGAACCACATCGGCGCGCCTTCGCGCGGCACCACGTAATCGATGACCTGCCCGTTGCCGGCCTCGCGCGCGCGGTCGCGCGCGATGAGGATGTCGCCGTTCCAGCCGAAGGCGACGCAGATCTCCCCACTGGCGAGATCGTTGATGTACTGCGAGGAATGGAAGTAGCGCAGGTGCGGACGAACCTCGGCCAGCACGCCTTCGGCCGCGCCGATGTCGCCCGCTGCGTGGCGGGCGGGTGGCAGGCCGAGGTAGGCGAGCACGGCGGGGAACACTTCCGACGGCGCATCGACCAGCGTCACGCCGCAATCGGCGAGCCGCGCGGTGAGGTCGGGTTCGAACAGCAGTTGCCAGGTGTCGAGCGCGATGTCACCGAGGCGTTCGCGCACCATGGCGACGTTGTAGCCGATACCGGTGGTGCCCCACATGTAAGGCACCACGTAGGCGTTCTGCGGATCGTGCGTCCGCAGCGCACGCAGGATGTCCGCATCGAGATTGCCATAGTTCGGCAGCTTGAGCGGATCGAGGGGCTGGAACAGGCCGGCCGCAATCTGGCGGGCGACGAAGTTGGCCGACGGCACCACGATGTCGTAGCCGGTATTGCCGGCGAGGAGCTTCGCTTCGAGCACCTCGTTGGCGTCGAACACGTCGTAATTGACCTTGATGCCGGTCTCGCGCTCGAACGCGGCGAGGGTATCGGGGCCGATGTAATCGGACCAGTTGTAGACGTTGAGCACCGCTTCTTCGGCGCCGCCAGCGCCGCTGCCGGCGTCACCGGCATCGTTGCCGCATGCGCCGAGAACGCCGCCGAGCAGGCACAGCAGAACGAAGCGGATGGCGCAGCGCATGAGGGGGCTTCCCGGTAGGTCGAATAATGCCGACCTGGGCTGGCCGGGCGACGCATCATTGTGCGGCATGCGGCCGGCGGGCGGCCAGTGGCGGAAGCGGCCCTGGCCGGCGCGGCAGCCATGCCGTGCCGGTCAGGGCGACCGTCACCGACCTGCTGGTGCGCCAGCGCGCGACTGCGCTGCGCCTTGGCTCAGGCGGCGTCTTCGGCGCGCGCCAGGTCCGCCGCAAGGTGGCGCCCGCCGTACCAGAAGTGCGCGGCGACCCAGAAATTGACGGCGCCGAACAGGAACAGGCTCCAGCGCAGCGAGTCGTCGCCGAAGCGCGGCAGCAGCAGGTCGCTGACGAAACCGACTGCCCAGGGGCCGGCGCCGAGGCCGATGATATTGGCGATGAAGAGCAGGATGGCCGAGGCCATCGCGCGCATGCGCAGCCGCACCAGGCCCTGGGCCTGGGCGAAGCTCGTCGCCTGCCAGAAGTTGGCGGCGAAGATCGGCGGCAGGAACAGCAGCATCGCGACGTAAGGATCGTCGACGAGGTAGGCGACTGCGCCGAACGGTACCGCCAGGATCATGGCCACGGTCACTGTCCACAGGTACCAGCGGGTATCGCGCGCGCCCAGACGGTCGGCGCACCAGCCACCGAGGAACATGCCGGCACCGCCGGCGATACCCATGGACAGGCCGAACCACAGACCGATCTCACCGGTGCCGAGCCCGTGCGTGCGGATGAGGAAGGCGGGGAACCAGGCGGCGACGCCGTAGCCGACGAAGGCCGCCATGGCGCCGCCGAACGCGACGTGCAGGAAGGCCGGGCGGCGCGCGAGGAAACGGAAGGTCTCCATCACGCCGGGCCGATCGGCGCTCGCGGCTCGGCCCTCGGCCGCGCCGCGCTCGGGCTCGGGCAGCGTGAACCGCACCAGCGCGGCGAGCAGCAGACCCGGCACGCCGACGACGAAGAATGCGCGGCGCCAGCCGAAGGCTTCGTTGATCCAGCCGCCGATGAAGAGCCCGAACATGATGCCGAAAGGGATACCGAGGGCGTAGATGCCGAGTGCGGTGGCGCGTTCACGCGGCGCGTAGTAGTCGGAGATCAGGGAGTGCGCCGGCGGGCTGCAGCCGGCCTCGCCGATGCCGACCCCGACGCGCGCCAGCGCGAGCTGCCAGAAATTCTGCGCGAGGCCGGACAACGCCGTCATCGCGCTCCACAGCGCGAGCGCGAGGCTGATCAGGTTGCGCCGGTTGCCGCGGTCGGCCCACAGCGCGAGCGGGATGCCCATGGTCGCGTAGAACGCGGCGAAAGCGAAGCCGGCGAGAAAGCCCAGGGCCTGGTCGGAGAGCCCGAGGTCGGCCTTGATCGACTCGATCAGTATCGACAGGATCTGGCGGTCGATGAAGTTGAACGTGTAGACGACGACCAGTACGCCGAGCACGTATCGGCGCACGCCGGGTGCATCGATGCCCGCCGCCGCTGCGGTCGCCCCGGCGGCGACACGCTCCCCGCGGTCGGCGCTCAGGGCAGCGGACCGTCGGTGATCGCGCTCAACGTCTCGTTGACGTCGAACACGCGGGCGCGGATGTCACTGACGCCGAAGCCCTCGAGCCGCGCGGTGTGCTTGGCAAGGTAGGCCTCGGCGCTGCCACGGTCGGCGAAGAGATAGACACCACCGGCCGTGTGTGCGGCGGCGTTCTCGGTCCAGATTTTCCACAGGAAGCCCGGTTCGTCGTTGATCGAGCGTGCCAGATCGGCGAGTGCCTCCGCCATCGCCGCACCGAACGGTCCCTCGAACGGAAAATCGAATTGCAACAGCGTCGCCATGGTGCGCGCCCCTCCCCCCGGATGGGCGCATGCTAGCAGCCTGCCGGACCCGGGAACAATCTGCTGCGCGTACGTCCGGGCGTGACGACGGCGCCAGCAGCATCGTGGCGGAGGACGGCGATTTTCCTCGCCCCGACCAGCGTTGCACTCGCTGCCCCGGCATGCGCGTGATGCCGGGTCCGGGCAGACAGTCTGCAAGCCGCAGCATGCACCGCCTGTCCCGCGCATGCTGTACACCGGGCGGTGCGACAATCAGCGCAAAGCGGCACCCGCTGCGCCGCATTGGGTATCTTGTCGTCGCGAGTACCGTGATTCCCGGGGAGATTCAGCCATGGCCTTGACCGACCAGCAGGCGGCCGCGCTCGACACGCTCGTCGCGCGCCAGCAGATTGCCGATGTCATCTATCGTTACGCACGCGGTATCGACCGCATGGACTTCGATCTCGTGCGCTCCTGTTACCACGCCGATGCCTACGACGACCACGGCGCCTTCGCCGGCAGCGTCGAGGAATTCATCAGCGCCGCGGCGGACTTCCTCGCGCGCTGGACGGCGACGCAGCATTTCATGGGCAACATGCTGATTGAGATCGACGGCACGCGCGCGCGCGCCGAGACCTACGCCGTCGCTTATCACCGGCGCGAAGACGCCGCCGGCAACGGCAAGGACGACGTCATGGGTATCCGTTACGTCGACCGCTTCGAACAACGCGACGGGTCCTGGAAGATCGCCCACCGCGTGGTCGCCACCGAATGGCGCCGCGTCGACCCGGTCGCCGGCGCGCGCCACCGTGGCGAACTCGGCGTATGGGGGCGGCGCGATGGTGACGACGTTCTGAACTGGATCATGGAGGCCCGCCCACCGGGCAGCTGAGTGACGCGCTCAGCGTACTGCGAGCGGCGCGAACACCGCGCCGGTCAGCGCGACGAGATCCGCGGGCGCGAGTTCGAGGTCGAGGCCACGGCGCCCGCCGCTGACGTAGACGGTAGCGAAGTCCTGTGCAGAGGCATCGAGTGCCATCGGCAGGCGCTTCTTCTGGCCGAGTGGGCTGATGCCGCCCATCACGTAGCCGGTTGCGCGCTCGGCCGCTTCGCGCGTCGCCATCGCGGCCTTCTTGGCGCCGAGCGCACGTGCTACCTGCTTCATGTCGAGCTGGGCGTCGACCGGTACGATGCCGACCGCGAGCGCACCGCCATCGAGCGCAACCACGAGGGTCTTGAGCACGCGCGCAGGCGCGAGGCCGAGCTTCTCGGCCGCCTCGAGACCGAACGAGCGGGCGTCGGGGTCGTGCTCGTACTCGTGCACTTCGAAGTCGATGCGCGCGCGGCGGGCGGCGGTAATGGCGGGGGTCACGGCGGATTCCTGGCGTGGGACGCGTCGCATTATCCGTCATCGTTGCGGGGACGGGACGCGGCCCGGGACATACCCGTGCGGCAACCCGGGTGGCCCATGGCACACGCAGCGGCGCGCGTTACGGTCCGGGCAACACCGCCAGCGGTGCGTGCCGCACCACGTCCTGCGCCGGTGCTTGCACAGTCCGCGCCCGCCGGGTTAGCGTAGCCGCTCCATTGCGCTCAGGTGCCGTGCGCCCCGTCCGGGGTCACGGTGAAACGGGAAGCCCGGTGCGCCGCTACGCGGCAAAGCCGGCACTGCCCCCGCAACGGTGAGTGGATTGGCGCCGATCGACGCCACTGTGCCCAGGCACGGGAAGGCATCGGCGCACGCTTCGGCGATCCACGAGTCCGGAGACCGGCCTGCGCGTTCGTATCAATACTTGTCGCGGAGGGCGACGGTTGAACGCACGTGCCGAAATGCGGGCCGCCCGCGCCGCTTCCCCGATCATCATGCTGGTGATGAGTGCGCCCTTCGCCTGGGCGGCCGACGCCGGCGCGCGCGCCGCGCCAGCGCCGCCAGGTGTCGCCGCGGCGCCGGTGCGCAGTCCGTTCGAGATGGAAGAGATCGTCGTCACCGCCACGCGCGAAGCGCGCGTGTGGGAGATGCCGCGCAGCGTTGCGGTGATCACGGCCGATGACATCGCGCGTTCGACCACCGGCAACATCGTCGACCTGCTCGCGCGCGAGGCCAACGTCAACCTGCGCAGCTTCTTCGGCCACGACAAGTTCGCCGGCGTCGATATCCGCGGCATGGGCGATACCTTCTCGAGCAACGTGCTGGTACTGGTCGATGGCGTACGCCTGAACGAGGTCGACCTGTCCGGCGCCGATTTCTCCTCCATCCCGCTCGACCAGATCGAACGCATCGAGGTCATTCGCGGCGCCAACGCGGTGCGCTACGGCAGCGGCGCGGTCGGCGGCGTGATCAACATCCGCACCCGCCGCGCCGATGCGACTCCGCGGGCCGCGGCGCGCGTCAGTGCCGGCAGCTTCGACACCTATACCACCGCGCTCGATCTCGGCGGTGGTACGCACGGGTTCTCCGCGCACGTCGACGCGGCCTACCACGACACCGACGGTTTCCGCGACAACGGCGCCTTCCGCAAGCAGGACGGTGCGTTCGAACTCGGCTACGCGCACGGCGAGTGGCTGCGCGCGCACGTGCGCGCCGCGCTGCACGAGGATGCCTACGGCATTCCGGGGCCGATTCCACGCGCGGATCTCGAGCGTTCGGCCAAGGCCCGCCAGGCGACCAGTGCGCCCGACGACGCGGGCGAGACGATGGACCGCCGCTACCGTGCCAGACTCACGCTCGATCTCGGCGGCTTCGGGGAGATCGAAGCCCTGGCGCGTCATCGCAATCGCACCAACCGTTTCATCGTCGGCTACACGCCGCTGCTCAGGGTGCGCGACCAGCAGAGCGCGATCGAGTCGGTGATGCGCAACTACGAAGCGACCTGGACCTTACCCTACAGGTTGTTCGGCCACGAACATCGCCTCGTGCTCGGCTTCGAGACCATGAGTGCCGACTACGAGCGGCGCGAGAACGGTCGCGGGCTCGTCGACCGCAGTCGCGCGCTGGTCGGGCGCATCGGCCAGCACGCGGGCTTCATCGGCTCGCACTGGTCGCTGCCTCATGATCTCGCAGTCGACATCGGTTACCGGCACGACCGCTTCCGCGTAACGCGTCGGGAGGAGGCGCTGCGTCGCGTCTGTGATGTCTCGCTCGTCGATACCGTCGTCGAGACCACCGTCTTCGTCGAGGTGTTCCCGGGTTTCACGGTACCGGTGGTCGTTCCGGTCACCGTGTCGCTGCCGGTCGAGACGAACTGCCGCGGCGAGCTCGCGGTGACGCCCGGTCAGCGTGAGCGCTGGCGCAACGAAGCGTGGGAAGCGGGGCTCACCTGGCAGCCGCGCACGTGGCTGACCGGTTACTTCAGCTGGCATCGCAGCTTCCGCAACCCGAACGTCGACGAACTCACGCTGGCCAGCGGCGATCTCGGGCCGCAGGACGGCGAGCATTTCGAGCTCGGTGTGCGCGTGCGCGACGGTGCACGCTTCGAGGCGGCGCTCGCGTTGTTCCGCATGACCGTCGACGACGAGATCTTCTACGGCTTCGACCCGGATACCGGGCTCGACGTCAACTTCAACCTGGCGCAGGGCACCGAGCGACACGGCGTCGAACTCGAGCTCAAGGGCCAGCTCACGCGCACGCTCGCAGGCTGGCTGAACGCGAGCTATCTCGATGCGCGGCTTGCCGAGACCGACGCACGCGAACCGGCCGTGCCGCGCAACCGGACCGACACCTTCATCCCGCTGGTGCCGCGCGACAAGCTCGCCGCCGGGCTCGACTGGCAGCCGCACCCGCGCCTCAGCCTGAGCACGGCGGTGACCTACACCGGCACGCGCTATGACGGCAACGATTTCAGCAACCGCCAGTACGACAAGCTCGACGCCTACCACGTGGTCGACGCCAAGCTGCGCTGGCAGGGCGACGGCTATGCACTCGGCATCGCGGTCAGCAACCTGACCGACCAGGTGTTCGCCACCGCCGGTTACAGCGGCACCGTCTACCCGATGGCGCCACGCAGCGTCATGGCCGAGCTCGCGCTCAGGCTGTGACGCCGCACCCATTCACGACAGAGGAGGGAAGCATCATGCAACACCCACGTCATACGCCGACACTGGCAGCACCCATCGCCGTGCTGCTCGCACTCGGCGTCCTGTTCTCCACCCCGCGCGCGCTGGCCGGGCCGTTCGCGCCCGCTGCCGGCCAGCCCGGCAGTACCGCCGTGGCGAAGACGAGCAGCGCGTTCGCCGGCTGGGCCACCGCTGTGGCCGACTACCAGCCGGGAGCGACCGTCGCGAACGAGTGGCGCACGCCGGCCAGGGCGCTCGGTCCTGCCGTGGGCGACGCCTTCGACATCGTCAGCCTCGGCAACCAGGGCCGCATCACGCTGACCTTCGGCGGCACGCTCTACGACGGTCCCGGTTGGGACTTCGCAGTGTTCGAGAACAGCATCAACGCAAGCTTTCTCGAACTCGCCTTCGTCGAGGTCTCCTCGAACGGCAGCACCTTCGTGCGTTTCCCGGCGTTCTCGCTGACGCCGGCGCCGGTCGGCGGCTTCGGTTCGCTCGACCCGACCAACGTCGACGGCCTCGCCGGCAAGTACCAGCAGGGCTACGGCACGCCGTTCGATCTCGGCCTGTTCGCCGGCGCCAACATACCCGGCTTCGATCGCAATGCCGTCACCCACGTGCGCCTCGTCGACGTCAAGGGCGACGGCAGCGAACGCGACAACTGGCCCGCGAGCGTGGGCGGACCTAACCCGATCTACGACGTCTACCCGACCGTCGGCAGCGTCGGCTTCGATCTCGACGCGGTCGGCGTGCGCTACCTCGAGGCGGCCCCGCCACCGGCGCCGGTACCGTTGCCGGGCACAGCGCTGCTCGTGCTCGCACCGCTCGCGCTGCTGCGCCGTCGTTGCTGAATGCCCGGGAGCCATGTCATGAGAAGTGCAATCATCATCACCACGTTCGCGGCGACACTCGCCGTCAGCGGTGCCGGTGCCGCCACCATCACCTTCGAAGATGCCGCCATGCCGAACGAGCAGGCCTACGCCGGGCCCGGCGGCGGCCGCTACTGGGCCGGTGCAGAGCCGCCGCCGCTCGGAAGCGTCGCTGCGAGCTTCGACACCGGCGGCGCCAGTTTCGCCAACCGTCGTACCGACTGGGGCGGCGGCTACACGTCCTGGAGCGGCTTCGCCTATTCGAACACCACCGATACCACCACCGCCGCCTTCAGCAACGAGTTCAGCGCCTACGCCGGCGGTGGCGCGAGCAGTAGCGCGAACTACGGCGTCGGCTACGTCTCGGGCTACGAGGCGGCGCCACGCATCGAGTTGGCGGCGCCGACGACGCTGGCCGGCGCCCGATTCACCAATACCACCTACGCCGCGCTCTCGATGTTGAACGGCGACGGCTTCGCCAAGCCGTTCGGCGGCGCCAGCGGCGACGACGCCGACTGGCTGCTGCTCACCGTGACCGGGCTCGATGCGAGCGATGCGGTCACCGGCATCGTCGAGGTCTACCTCGCCGACTACCGCTTCGCCGACAACGCGCTCGATTACGTGCTCGACGAGTGGCTCTACGTCGCGCTCGACGGCCTCGGCACGGTGAGCGCGCTCGAGTTCGCGATGAGCGGATCGGACGTCGGCCCGTCCGGGCTCAACACGCCTTCCTATTTCGCCATCGACGACATTGCCAGCGTGGCGGCGACACCGGTGCCGCTGCCGGCCGCACCATGGTTGCTGGTGCCGGCCTGGGGCGCGTTGCTGGCACGTCGGCGCGCGTGTCGGGCGGTGGCGTGAGGGGCGCCGCCGGGGGCGCTCAGAAGCCGCCCGCGTGCCCTTCCTTGCGGTGGTCCGAACCGGCCACGTAGCCGTCGGCGGTGCGCAGCACGAGCTGCGCGCCGCCGAAGTCGAGGTGGTTCTTCGCGATGCGGACGTCGTGGCCGCGCTCGGCGAGGTCGGCGGCAACGAGGTCGGGCACGCCCGGTTCGAGCAGCACGCTGTAATCGCTCAGCACCTGCCAGCGCGGCGCGTCGCTCGCCGCTTGCGGGTTCTGCCCATAGTCGAACAGGCGCGTCATCATCTGCACGTGGCCCTGGGCCTGCATCGGGCCGCCCATCACGCCGAAGGCGAGGCGCGGTGCGTCCTGCTCGGTGACGAATCCAGGGATGATGGTATGAAAGGGGCGCTTGCGCGGGCCGACCTCGTTGGGATGGCCCGGTTCCAGCGAGAAGCCGAAACCGCGGTTCTGCAGTGCGATGCCGGTGCCTGGCACCACGATGCCCGAACCGAAGCCGTAGTAGTTCGACTGGATGAAGGACACCATCATGCCGTCGGCGTCCGCTGCGCATAGATACACCGTGTCGGGGCTCGTCGGCAGCGCGCGCGGTGGCAGCGACGCGGCGCGTTCCCCGATGCTGGTGGCGGCACGGGCGAGCGACGCCGGATCGAGCAGGGCCTCGACGCCCACCTGCATCGCTGCCGGGTCGGCGATGTGGTCGGCGGCGGCACGCAGCGCAATCTTCATCGCTTCGATCTGGCGATGCAGGGCTTCCGCCGAGTCGCGTCGGGGCGGTTCCGCGTGCCCTAGGATACCGAGCGCGATCTGCGCGGCAAGGCCCTGGCCGTTGGGCGGGATCTCGTGCAGGGTGACGTCGCGGTAGGGCTGCGCGAGCGGTGTGACCCAGTCGGCGCGATGCGCGGCGAGATCACTCGTCCGCAATGCGCCACCCTGGGCAACGGCGGCTGCTTCCATGCGTTCGGCGAGGGCGCCGCGGTAGAACGATTCGCCGCCGCTCTCGGCGATCTCGCGCAGGGTGCGCGCCGCATCGGGCAGGCTGACGCGCGCCGCAAAGGCTGGCGCGGGCAGGAAGTGATCCGCGAAATCGCGGTATTCAGCGTACAGGTCCGCCGCTTCCGCCCAGTGCAGCGCAGTGCGCGGGCCGACCTGGAAGCCACTTTCCGCGTAGCGGATGGCGTCGTCGAACAGGCGCTCGAAGGGCAACCTGCCGTAGCGTGCCGACAGTGCCACCCAGACGCTCACCGCGCCCGGCACCGTCACGCTGTCCCAGCCGTATTGCGGCATGCGCGTGTGTCCGCTGAAGCGCTCACGCGTCCACAGCGCCGGTGCGCGGCCGGAACCGTTGATGCCGACCAGTTCCGAGCCGTCCCACAGGATGGCGAAAGCATCCGAGCCGATGCCATTGCTGCACGGCTCGACGATGCTCAGCGTGATCGCGGCCGCGAGCGCGGCATCGACCGCGTTGCCACCGCGGCGCAGGGCGTCGAGGCCCGACTGCACGGCGAGCGGCTGCGAGGTGGCGACGACGTTGGCCGCCGCGAGCGGCGCGCGTTGCGAGGGATAGGGCAGGCTGGAATCGATCACGGCGGTGGTCCTCGACGGCAGTGGGCGGCGCGGCGGCACTGCCGACGCGACCGTGGCGGAGCGCTGCGTCGAGCATAAGGAATCGCTGACCGGCCTCACAAGCTAGGCGCCGGCGGTGTGCGTGGCGCGGCGGTGGCGTCGGCAGCACGGCGTGCCCGGTACAATCGCAGCCCGCTATCGCCATCACTGTGCAGGAGCATCATCCCTTGACCGAGCAATCTCCGGTTTCCGCAGCCGTGACCGGGCGCGTCGCGGAGTCCGCGTGACGCGGCCACGCGCACTGGGGACGCTGGCCCTCGGCCTGGCCGCCGTCGTGTGGGGAGCCGTCCTGCTCGGCGGCGCCTTGCACGCCGCCTTCGCCACCCGACCGGTCGCGGCGGTCGCGTCCGCCGCGGTCGAATCCGCAACGGGCACCGAGCTCACGGTGACGCCCTCGCGCGGCACGCGCCTGGTGGCCGAACTCGACATCGCCACACCGTCGGTGCAGGAGGCCCCGGTCGGCGAGACGCCGCGCTGGCACGCACGCTACCGCATACCGCTCGGCTACACGGTGCGCGATGGGGCGGGCGACGTGATGCTGCGCGAGGACGTTGCGGTCGACTGGCGCGACGACAGCGATGACATGAGCGGACGTCTGCGCCAGAGCAGTCTCGACGAGCAGGATGCCCGCGTTGACGCCGACGGCGGCACGCTGACCGCGACCGCGGTGTTCCGCCGCTTCGAGGCGCCGGCCGACGGGCGCCTGCGGCTCGCGGTGACGCGTGGCGCCGATGAGACCTACGGGGCGCAGGTCACCGCGGTGCGCTACCGCGTCGAGCACGACCTCGGCCTGCATGCCGCGGCCGTCGCCGGTGGCGTGTTCGCGCTCGTTGCCGGCTGGGTTGCCGCGGTGGTCGGCTTCGTCGCGCTGCTGCTCGGTGACCATGCGCCGCCCGCGGCGGGCGCCGCGTTGCCGGTGCTCGACGAGGCCGACGCGGCGCGCGTGCGCTGGCTTGCCTGTGGCTGCCATCTCGCTGCACTGCTCGGTTACCTGCTGCCCTTCGGCAATGTCGTCGGCCCGCTCGCGCTGTGGCTGGCGGCGCGCGATCGCCACGCCTACGTGGACGAACAGGGCCGCGAAGCAGTCAACTTCCAGCTCACCATGCTCGCCTGGTACCTGCTCGCGTTCGCCCTGGTACTGGCGCTGGTCGGGCTGGTCATGCTGCCGGCGCTCGCGGTATTCCAGTTCGTCATGATTGTCATCGCCGCGTTGCGCGCGCATGACGGTGAGGCATGGCGCTACCCGCTCACGGTGCGCTTCGTGCGGTGAATGCCAGGCCACGCTTGCCTCGGGCGCGCGCGGCGCCTACGCTGCCTGTAGGGCCGCGGACGGGGAGAGGGTCATGGGGCTGCAGGCTTTTGATGCCAGCGCCGGGGGAGATTACGGCGCCGAGCAGGCGGCGATGAGCGCCTTCCTGCGTGAAGGCGAGGCACGCGCGCGGGCGCTCAGCAATCGCGGCCCGATCCGCTTCGATGCCGACGGCATGCTCGCCGCGGACATCCTCGACGCCTACTGGCGCACCGGGTTCTACGTCTTTACCGGCGTGCTCGGCGCCGACGAGCTCGGCGACCTCGAGCGTGACATCGCCGAGGTGGTCGAACGCGCGCCGGTCAGCGCGGGCGCCGAGGTGGATGGCCATGGGCGCCCCGCACTGGGTCGCGACTGCCGGGCACCGACCTTCTTCCACGCGCGCCCCTTGTCGGACCCTTTCGGTGGTACCGATCTCGCCAACGGCCGTCACCCGAGCCGCATGTTCGAACCCACGCCAGCCGCCGGCGCGCCGGCCGAGACGATGTACCTCTTCCTCGGTTCGCTGCAGTTCTCCGATGCCTGCCTGCGCCTCTACGGACATCCGCAGCTGCTCGCCGTCGCTGCCGCGGTCAACGGCGCCGATTTCACGCCGTTCAACGAGGCGGTGTGGATCAAGCATCCCGGCCTCGGCGCCTCGGTCGCGTGGCACCAGGACGGCGTCACCCACTGGGACAGTCCCGACCTCGATGCCGGTACGCACGGCTTCAATTTCATGGCCCAGCTCTACGGCTGCACGGCGTCCAACGGCGTGTGGGTGGTACCGGGTTCGCACGCGCGCGGCAAGGTCGACATCGCCGCGCTGGTCGCGGCGGCCGGTTCCGAACGCCTGCCCGACGCCGTACCCATCCTGTGCGACCCCGGCGACGTCGCCATGTGCAACCGGCAGGTCGTGCACGGATCGTTCGCCAATGTCAGCCGCGATACCCGCGTGACCATCAACTTCGGTTTCCATCGCCGCGCCTCGGTGCTCGATGTTACCGCGGGCGGGGTACACAACGAGCCGGCCATCTACGACGCCGCGCGCATCCGCCACCGCGCGCGGCTCATTGCCTACGCGATCGACGCCAGGCGCCAGCGCTTTCCCGACGAGACGCCTTACGAATACGCGCCGCTTGCCGCAGCCTGCGACGAGTGGCGCTGGAGCGAGGCCGCGCGGGCCGATCTCCACGATTACAACCTGCATGACCTCAGCATCTGAGCGGGGCGCGTTCCTGACCCGGCTCAGCATCGCTGCGCACGCGCCGGCATAGAGTGTGAACCAAGACCCGCGGCCCGTCGTAGCACGCGTCGAGCGCAACGTGCGCACATGGCGTCATGAAGGATACAGGGAGGTCTCAAGGTGTCTTATCGTCTGAGCAGTACGCCCGATGCGCATCTTGTCCAGCTGACCTTCGAGCAGCAGTCGAATGCGGCCGAACGCCGCGAGGCCTACACCGCACTCGGAGCGCTGGTGGCCGAGGATGGTGCGACAAAGGCACTGATTGACGTCACGCACCTGCGCGCCACCTATGCCACCATGGTCTCTTACGACCACGCGGTTCAGCTCGCCGAGCGCATGCCGCCCGGCCTGCGTCTCGCCGTGTTGCTGTCAGCCGACCCGGCGCAACTCGGCGCAGCGAGTTTCGTGCGCGACGTCGCCAACAACCGCGGGCTCGCGATGGAGCTGTTCAGCACGCGCGATGATGCGCTCGACTGGCTGGGCGTGACGGCAGGTGCCGGCACGCTCTGAGCCGGCGCGCACGGGTTGCATCGCCGGCTGCCGGTGCGGCAGGCTCAGCGTGGCTGTTCGAGACGTTCCGCGCAGGCCACGCAGACCAGTGTCGTCGGATCGATGTCGAGGCGCTCCGTGGGGATCGCTTCCCCGCATTTGACGCAGAAGCCGAATTCGCCCTCGTCGAGGCGCGCGAGCGCGGAGCCGATGCGGGTCAGCTCGAGCCGGCGCCGCTCGGCGGTGGCGCGTGCCATGGCCTGGTCCTGCAGGGCATCCATGCGCGTGAGGCGGCCGAGGCGGGTCTGGTCGAGCTCGACGGTCGCGGCTGCGGCGGCGCCTTCCTCGGCGACGCCCTCGATCTCGGCGCGGCGCGCCAGCAGGCGCTGGCGGAAGTGGCTGCTGTTCATGTTCTCCCCTTGCGGACGCGGATGGGCAGTGTCGCCGCGCGTTCGTCGTACACGCGGCACGCCCAGTGTGTGTCGTTCGAACCCTACGCCGATCGCGCGCCGATTACGAACCCCCGCGCCGGCCACGCTCTGCTATCTTGCCCGGCCGTTATTGCTTCTCAAGTGGGAGGTTCCGACATGACTGCCGTCACCGAGGTGCGCCCGCGCCGCAGCTTCCTGTTCGTGCCCGGCACCGGCACGCAGATGTTCGCCAAGGCGGTCGCGGCCGGTCCCGACATCGTCTGTGTCGATCTCGAGGATGCCGTGGCACCGCCGCACAAGACACAGGCGCGACGCGACACCCTCGCATTGTTTGCCGGCATGACGGCCCTGCCCGCATGCGAGACGCTCATTCGCGTCAACGGGCTGCGCAGCCGCGAGGGACTGGAGGATCTGCTCGCCATTCTAGACTGCGCGCACCCGCCCCACGGGTTGATGCTGCCCAAGGTCAAGCATGCGGAAGAGATCGCGCAGCTCGACGAGATTCTCACTGCTGCCGGCAGCACGCTGCGCCTGCAGGTGATCATCGAGACCAACGAAGGGCTCGAACACGCGCACGCCATCGCGGGCGCGAGCCCGCGCATCGACGCGCTCCTGTTCGGCGCCATCGACATGGCGGCGGAACTCCGCGTCGAGCCGAGCTGGGACGCCTTGCTCTACGCGCGCTCACGGCTGGTCCATGCAGCCGCCGCGGCCGGTATCGACCTCATCGACGTGCCCTTCCTCGACCTCGAGGACGCCGTCGGCCTCGAACAGGCGGCAGCGCGCGCCTGCGCGCTCGGCATGACCGGGAAGGGCGCGATACACCCGAAACAGTTGCCGGTGATCACGCGCTGTTTCACCCCGGATGCGGCTGCCGTGGCTCATGCGCGCCGCATCATCGAGGCCTTCGAGGCCGCCGACGGCGGCCTCGTGGTGGTCGATGGCAAACTGATCGAGAAGCCGGTACTGCGCTCGATGGCGCGCGTCCTCGCCGTCGCTGCGCGCGGCAGCGCCTGAGCGCGGGCCGGCTCCGCTCAGCGGAACGCCGGCATCACGTGGGTGGCGAAGTCCTCCAGCACCTTGCGCTCGCAATCCATCGGCGGCCACAGTGCGATCTCGCGGATGCCGCTCGCCTCGAGCTGCCTGACGTGCTCGATGATCGCATCGGGCTCACCGACCAGGCAGCCGTTGGCGATGGCAGCCGGGGTGACGTACTTGCGCTCCTCCGGCTGCAGGTAGACGAGGTGGCCGTCGTGGACCTGGCGGAAACGCGCATCCTCCGGCAGGCTCATTGCGTCGACGCGTGCCAGGTAATCCGGCCACACGTCGCGGAAGTGATCGGGAATGAGGGCATCGTCGCGGCCGTTGTCCTTCCATACCTCGTAATAGAAGTGCAGCTCGCAGCCGACCCAGCTGCCGGTCTCGTCGATGACACGCGCGTCGGTGAGTCGTTCCCCCGGCGCCAGCACGCAGCTCGTGGTAATGAAGGCGGTGTGGAAGTCGGGCGGCAGCGCGCGTCCGGCCGCCTCGGCGCCGGCGCGGATCTGCGCGAGCTTCGGTTCGAACACGGCCGGCTCGCCGCCGACGGTGATGAAACCGTCGCCCAGTTCACCGGCGAGTGCGAGCGCGCGCGGACCGTTGGCGGCGACGTAGATGGGGATGCGTTCGTCGAGATTGAGAAAACGCCGCTCGCGGTGCAGGAACTGGATTTCGCGCGTGCGACCTTCGTAGGTGTAGTCGACCGCTTCGCCATCGAGCAGCGCACGCACCACGCGCAGGTACTCGCCGAAGGCCTTTACCTTCATCGAGTTCTGGCCCATCACGCGCATCGCGGTATGCCCGGTGCCGAGGCCGAGGAAGGTGCGCCCCGGCGCCAGTGCGTTGATGGATGCGATCGAATGCGCGGTGACCGGGGCGATGCGCGTCCCGGTAATGGCGACGCCGGTACCGATCTCGATGCGTGAAGTGTGTTCTGCGGCGAGCGCGAGTACCGCGTAGCAGTCGGACCAGATCATCTGCGAGTCGCCGACCCACGCGCGATCGTAGCCGAGCGTCTCCGCGAATTGGATGATCTCCCAGTTATTGATGTGCGCGCTGACGCCGATGCCGAATTGCATGTCGTGACCTCCCCTTGAACGTGGCTTGCGATTAGACCATGCCGCAACGCGAGGCGGCAGCGGGTATCAGGCGCGCAAGGCCTCGATCAGGCGCCCGCAGCGTTCGATACCCGACGCCGTCCACGGGTGCGGCATGAGCGAGACGTGCTCGACGCCGAGCGCGGCGTAGGCGGCGAGCTGCTCGGCGATGGCGAGCGTGCCGCCGGCAAAGGGGCGGGCGCCGGGCACCGGGTAAGGGTCGCGGGTGAGGTTGACGCCGACAGTGGCGTGGCGCGCGAGCGTGGCCGGATCGCGTCCGCGTGCGAGGCAGGCTGCCTCGATCGGTGCCCACGCGCGTTGCCAGGCGGCCGTCGAGGCATCGCCGAAGGCGAGCATGGTGTTCCACATCGCGGCGTGCTCGGCGACCAGGCGCGACATGCGTGGCCGGCCTTCGAGTGACCCGATCATGATCGGCGGCCCGCCAGCGCGTGCTGCTTTCGGCAGCAGCGCGGCTTGCTCGCAGCGGTGCCACGCGCCGTCGAAGCTGACCGTCTCACCGCGCAGCAGCGGCGCGATGATCGCGAGTGCCTCCTCGAAGCGCCCGACGCGGTGATCGAAGGGATAACCGAAGGCGCGGTGCTCGGTCGCGAAGTCGCCGGCGCCGAGACCGAGAATGAGGCGCCCATCGGCGAGATCGTCGACGGTGTCGGCCATGCGCGCGAGCAGCGCCGGGTTGCGGAAGCCCGTGTTGCACACGAGCGTACCGAGGCGGACGCGAGCGGTCGCCTGGGCGATCGCGGCGAGCATGGTCCAGCATTCCCACTGGCCGTTCTTGATGCCGGCAAAATCCGCCGGCAGCTCGACCCCGACGACGCGGAAGTCGTCGTAAGGTTCGTAGAAGAAATGATCGCTCATCCACACGCTGTCGAAGCCGACCTGTTCGGCAAGCCGGGCGAGCGTGACGACATCACCCGCGCGCGGCGTGACGCCGTCCATTGCCGCGGTCCAGCTCGGCAGCAGCAGGCCGAGTCGGAGATTGGCCGGTGCGACGGTGCCGGCGGTCGACCTGGCCATGGTGGGTGTCTCCTTGCGCGCTGCCGGCGCGCTCACAATGCGAGATACGTATGCGGGTCACTTGCCGCGGTCGCGCGCAGCAGGACTTCAGGCTGCCGGTAGTGCGCTGCCTTGGCGCGGGTCGCGGGGTCGTTGCCCTGCGCGCCGATGTAGCTGCCGAGGTCACGACCCCAGGCGACCACCGCACGGGCGTAGCGCAGCCGGGCACGCTCCCATTCGGCGAGGGCCGAACTGCTGCCGTCGGCGAGAGCCGCGGCGAACGTGGCGGCATCGTCGGCGGCCTTCGAGACGCCGAGGCCGACGTGCGGGCGCGCGGTCGCGGCAGCGTCCCCAAGCAGCACGACGCGGTCGTGCAGCAGGCGGTCGCTGCAGAAGTCGAACATGCCCTGCAGAAAGGGTTGACGTGTTGCCGCCACGATCGATTGCACCTGGGGCGCGAGGTATTCGCGCGCCTCGGCACGCATGGCGGCGATGAGTTCGGCACGGATGAGGTGATGCGGAATACCGCCAGCGTGGTAGTTTCCGTCGCCGTCGGTGAGGTGATCGGCAAGCACGGCGGCATCCGCCGCGCGGTACCAGCCCCAGTTGTACCAGCGGCTGCCGGGGGTGAGCGTGTCATCGGGGCCGGCCACCAGGTAGCCGAGCCAGTGACCGCCGGGCGCCATGCAGAAGGCCATGCGGTGGGCCACCTGCGCGAGTACCGCATCCGGCACCAGGGCTTCGTCGATCAACCCGCGCCAGCCGAAGTAGCCGACGTACTCGGCCTGCGTCTGCGGCGCGACGATGGCGCGTACCGTCGAGCGCGCGCCGTCGGCGCCGAGCAGCCAGTCGGCGTCGATGCGGGTACCGTCTTCGAACACCGCCGTGACGCCGTCGCCACGGGGTTCGATCGCGCTCAGGGCCTGGCCACCGTGGTAGCTCGCATCCGGCACCTGCGCGCGCAGGAAACGGTAGATGAGCCCCCAGGAGGTCATGATCTGGTGCATTTCCTGGGTGTGCAGCACGCTGCCATCGCGGTCGAACATCACGCGACCCTGGGATGCCACGCCCATCTCGTCGCGCAGCTCGATGCCGGCAGCGCGGACCGCGGCGTAGAGCTCGTCGTGGGTGGCGATGCCGGCACCGCGGTTGGCGAGCGCTTCGCCGGCGCGCTCGTGAACGGACACGGCGAAGCCGCGCGCGCGCAGCGCGATGGCGGCAAACAGGCCCGCCATCGAGCCCCCGATGACGACCACGCGGGCTGTGCTCACGCGGCGAATGCCCGTCGCAGTGCCGCCGCCGCGCGGTCGAGCGCGACGATGCCGGTGTCGATGCGGCCGCCCATGCGGGCGAAGCCGTGGATCATGTCGGGATAGTGGTCGTGGGTCACCGTCACGCCTGCGGCAACGAGGCGTTCGGCGTAGGCGATGGCCTCGTCACGGAGGGGGTCGTAGCCCGCGGTCTGGATCAGCGCCGCGGCGGCGCCGGCAAGGTTGTCGGCGTGCATGGGCGAAGCGCGCCAGTCGGTGACGAGCGCGCGATCGCCGAGATACCAGTCGGTGAACTGCGCCATGGCGGCGCGTGTCAGCAGGTAGCCGCGCGCATTGTCCCTGAGCGACGCGTTGTCGGCGGCGAGATCGACGGCCGGGTAGATGAGGAGCTGCAGGGCCAGCGCGACCTCGCCGCGCAGCGCCAGGGCGCTCGCCGCGGCCAGGTTGCCACCGGCGGAATCACCGCCGACGGCGATACGTGCAGGGTCGACGCCGAGCTCGGCAGCGCCTCGTGCAACCCAGCGCACGCAGGCGACGGCATCATCGAAGGCGGCCGGGAACGGGTGCTCGGGGGCGAGGCGATAATCGAGCGCGACGATTGCGCAGTCCGCCGTGCCGGCGAGGTAGCGGCACAGGTGGTCGTGGGTGTCGAGACTGCCCACCACCCAGCCGCCGCCGTGGCAGTACACCAGCACCGGGGGCACGCCGTCCTGTGCCCCGCGCCGCGGATGGTACAGGCGCACGGCCAGGTCCGATGCCGGCCCGGGGAACACGAGATCCACGACGCTCTCCAGGGGCGGCCCGGCATGGCGGTACTGCGCCGTCGTCGCCGCGTAGCCCTTGCGCATCGCACGGTAATCGTCGGCCTCGAACGGTACGCCGGCCGCGTTGGCGGCATCGACGATGGCCTGTGCCTGCGGATGGAGAGACATGCGCCGAAGTATAGCGCCGCGTCCCGACGCGGCGCCGTGCGACTCGCCGAGGCCTATTCGCCGCCGAGGACGAACACGCTGTCCATCGCCGCGAGGCGGGTGGGAATGATCGCCTGGTACTCCTCGGAGGCATACCAGTCCGCGGCCGCCTGGCGGGACGGAAACTCGAGTACCACCATGACCTGGTGGGGCGACTCGCCGGCAAGCACCTCGCTCGGGCCGCGGCTGACGACCTTGCCGCCGTGGCTGGTAACGGTCGGGCCGGCGGCAGCGCCGTATTCCTGCATCTTGTTCTGGTCGAGGACGGTAGCGTGGACGACGACGTAGGCGGTCATGGGTTTCTCCGTGTTGTTGACGATACGAGCTGCGATGGGACCGGCGTGTTCGGCAGCCCAGGAGCGCTGTCGCGGAGCGCGCCGAGCTGCCGGCGACGCATTCGGCACCCAACGTGAGTCGCGGCGCGCGCGCCCGCGTCACCACCGGCTGCCGTGTCGCGTCCTCGCAGCGCCTTACGCGAGGGTGCCCGGCAGCATGTTAGCCGGCCGTGCGGATGGCGCACAGCCCGCCATGCCGTGGCTGCGGCCGGACGGGTAGTGCGCATTGCTTCACAGATCGACGGCCACCGAGCCCACCGTTAACACTCGTTGACAGCCGTTGACAGCGTGTAACAGCGCGTCGCCGTAGAGTCGCCCCATCACGCCGCTGCGGCCAGGCGACCGAGCCGGCAGCGCGACCGAATTCGAAACAGGAACCAACCCATGAATCCACGACTTTCCGCTCTGCTCGCTGCCTGCGGCATCGCTTACGGTGGACAGGCCGCGGCCTATCTGATCGACGACGGCGCCGGCGCGGCGGCGTCGCGCTACCACGGGGGCGACGGCCACGGCTATGGTGACGTCATCGGTGCACCGGCCAAGTTCGACATCCGCGGCGCCGACATCTCGCTCAACGGCAGCATGCTGACCGTCGACATCTACACCAACCTGGTCGGTAACGCCGGGGTGTTCGCGCCCTACACCGCGCACGGCAAGGGCATCGGCTACGGCGATCTCTTCCTCGCCAGCAGCTGGAACCCGTTCGGCGTGCCGAACTACGACCAGGACAATCACGCCAACGGCACGGTCTGGGAGTACGCGCTGTCGCTCGATGGCGATCGTTGGTCGAATGCCGACTACGCGAACTCGGCCACGCTCTACGCGCTCAGCGGCTCGAATGACGCCAGTGCACTGCTCTCCGAGGATCTCATGCAGGGCAACGCGGTCTGGCGTGACGGCCAGGAAGTGCTCGTCGACCGCACCGCGCAGAGCATCTCGTCCGTCGGCAGCGGCAATTACAGCGTCTCGGCAGCCGACGACCGCATCCGTTACGTCGTCGACATCAGCGGCACCGACCTGTGGTGGAAGCCCGGGCAGACCGAACTCACCATCGCCATGCACTGGGCGATGGACTGCGCCAACGACGTCATCGAGGGCGCCGCGATCTTCTTCGACCCGCCGCCCAACACCAGCGTGCCGGAGCCGGCTTCGCTCGGCCTCGCGCTGCTCGGCATCGCGGGCATGGGGCGTGTGCGCCGCCGGCGCGGCTGAGACGCCAGGCACATCACTACCCGGACGCCGGCACCCGCCGGCGTCTTCATTTGCAGCGCGCGCAGCGCGTGCCCATCTCGCGGGTATACTCCTGCGCTCACATGGGGAGGGGCAGGCGTGACGCAGGCGATCGTGTTGCACGCACATGGTGGACCGGAGCAGCTCCGCGCTGCGAGGGTGGAAGTCGGCGCACCGGGCGCGGGCGAAGTGCGCCTGCGCCACACCGGTATCGGCGTCAATTTCGTCGATACCTATTTTCGCCGCGGCCTCTACCCGGTCGAACTACCCGCCATCATCGGTGACCAGGCCTGCGGCGTGGTGGAGGCGGTCGGGCCCGGCGTGGACGGCCTCGCGGTCGGCGACGCTGTCGCCTATGCGTCGTGCCCGGGCGCCTATGCCGCCACGCGTATCGCCCCGGCAGCACAGCTGGTTCGCGTACCCGCCGGCGTCGACGCGATGCTGGTTGCATCCAGCCTCACGCGCGGCATGACCGCCGAATACCTGCTGTTCCGTCTCCACGCACTCGCGCGCGGGGAGAGCTGCCTGGTCTACGCGGCGGCGGGCGGCACCGGCCGCCTGCTCTGCCAATGGGCGCGGCATCTCGGTGCCACCGTCATTGCGGCGGTCGGCGCTGCCAACCGGGTTGCAACCGCGCACGAGGCCGGTGCCCACCACGTGCTGCTGAACGACGACGCCGACTTCGCCGCGCGCGTGCGCGCGTGGAGCGGCGGGCGCGGTGTCGATGTCGTCTACGACTCGGTCGGCCGCGACACCTTCACCCAGTCGCTCGCCTGCCTGCGCCCGCGCGGCCTGATGGTCGCCTACGGCAATGCCTCGGGCGCGCCGGAGCCCTGCGAGGTACTCGCCCTGGCGCGCCACGGCTCGCTGTTCCTGACGCGTCCGCGCCTGCCCGACTACGTCGCCGATCGCAGCGAGCTGGAACACTGCGCGGGGCGATACTTCGATGCGCTCGCCGCGGGCGTCGTGCGCCCCAACGCGATTGAACGCTACGCGCTGGCCGACGCGGCGGCGGCACACCTGCACCTCGAGGATCGCGAACGGCTGACCACGCCGGTGCTGGTACCCTGAGACGAACGGTGTGACGCGGCGGCGCGGTGCGGCCGCCAGCGCGCGGAGCGTGAGCACACGGCGGTCGGGGGCACACGCGGCGAGGCCATCAACGCGCCAGGGAGGGAAGGGAAGATCATGAAGCTCAGCTATTTCACGATGCCGTTGCATCCGCCCGGGCGCGATTGGCGCGAGACCCTCGACGAGGACCGCGCGGCTGTCCTGCTCGCCGACCGCCTCGGCTACCACGAAGCCTTCGTCGGCGAGCACGTCACTGATCGCGCAGAGACCGTGACGTCGTGCCTGATGTTCCTCGCCAGCCTCGCCTACGAGACGGGAGCCATCCGTCTCGGCAGCGGCACCGTCAACCTGCCGAACAGCCACCCCGCGGCGGTTGCCGCCCAGGTCGCGATGCTCGACCACATGCTTGCCGGGCGCTTCGTGTTCGGCATCAGCCCGGGCGGGCTGCGTTCCGATGCCGAGGTGTTCGGCAACCTCGATCGCGATCGCCGCGCGATGTTCGACGAGGCCATCGAGCAGGTGCTCGCGATCTGGAGTGGCGAGCCGCCCTACGAACTCGACGGCGAGTTCTGGACGGTGAGCACGCGGCGCACGCTCGATCTTGCGATCGGCCAGGGGGCGATTCTCGGCCCCTACCAGCGCCCGCACCCGCCGATCATGGTCGCCTGCATGTCGCCGTTCTCGGATTCGGTGGCCAACGCGGCGCAGCGCGGCTGGTCGATCGTGTCGGCCAACTTCCTGCAGCCGGTATGGGTGAAGAGCCATCGCGACAAGCTCGCGGAGGGCTGGGCGGACGGTGGACATACGCCGAATCCGGCCGACTGGCGCGTCGCGCGCAGCATCTTCGTCGCCGACGACGCGCACACCGCGCGCACTTATGCGATGGAACCCGATGGCGCGTATGGCAATTACTATCGCAGCCTGATGCACAAGCTCATCGGCAACGGGCGACCCGACCTGTTCAAGACCCGCCGTGACATGGCCGACGCCGAGGTCACCCACGATTTCGTCATGCGCTCGCTGGTCATTCACGGCACACCGGCGCAGGTCGCCGAGCAGATCGTCGCACTGCGCGAGACCGTCGGCGAGTTTGGTACGCTGGTTTATGCTGGTCACGACTGGGTCGATGGCGCCCTCGCGCGGCGTTCGATGGAACTGATGGCGACCGAGGTGATGCCGGCGGTCAACCGCGCGCTCGGCGAGGCCTGAGCCGCGCAACGTACAGCGAGGAGGCTTTCCCATGAGTATCGTCGAGACCCGCACCATCGCGCTGAATATCACCGTCGAAGGCCCGGCTGACGCGCCGGCCATCGTCTTCTCCAACTCGCTCGGCGCGAATCTCTCCATGTGGGAGCCGCAGGCCGCGCACTTTCGCGAGCGTTTCCGCGTGGTTCGCTACGATCAGCGCGGGCACGGCCTGAGCGAGGTGCCGCAAGGTCCTTACAGCTTCACCGGGCTGGTCGAGGACGTGGTCGCGCTGGCTGATGCGCTGGGGCTCGAGCGCTTCCATTTCGTCGGTCTCTCGATGGGCGGCATGACTGCGCTCGGACTCGCGCTGACCTATCCGCAGCGCTTGTTGTCGGTGACGCCGGCGAATTGCGTGGCCGGCTTTGGCGCCGACGCACGGCGTAACTGGGAGGAGCGCATCGCGACCGTCACCCAGGGCGGCCTCGAGCCGCTGCTCGAATCCACCCTCGAGCGTTGGTTCACCGCGCCGACGCGCGCGGCGCGCCCGGCGCAGATGCAGGCAGTGCGCGAGATGGTCGCGGCGACGCCGGTGCAGGGTTATGTCGGCTGCTGCGGTGCGCTCGAAGGGCTCGACTATGACGGTCGCCTCGAAGCGATCACCACGCCGACGCTGTTCATCGCCGGCAGCGAGGACCCGAGCACGACCGCCAGCGCGATGCGTGCGATGCACGCGCGCGTTGCCGGATCACGCTACGTCGAACTGCCCGCCGCGCACGTCTCCAACCTCGAGTGTCCGGACGCCTTCAACGACGCCCTCGACGACTTCTTCGCCACCCTGTGAGCGGCGCGGGTAGCGTGCCGTGAGCGCCGCCGCCGCGCACCCGCTGGTCCTGCATCACTACGATTTCTCCAACTACTCGGAGAAGGTGCGCCTGGTGCTCGGCCTGAAGGGGCTCGCGTGGCGCTCGGTGACGATCCCGGCATGGGCGCCGAAGCCATCCTATACGCCGCTGACGGCCGGATATCGGCGTACCCCGGCATTGCAGATCGGTGCCGATGTCTATTGCGACACGCAGCTCATCGTCGAGATGCTCGAGACGTTGGCGCCGGCGCCGACGCTGTGGCCGGGAGCGGACGTCGCGCAGGCGCGTGCGCTCAACGCCGCGCTCGTGTACTGGGCCGAGACGAGCCTGTGCCGGCCGCTTGCGCTGTACATCACCGGGCGCCACGCGGCGCGCTTCCCGCCCGCGTTCCATGCCGACCGCGCGCGCCTGCACGGCCGCCCCGAGCCGGGCTTGGCCCAGGTCGAAGCCTCTGCAGCCAAGTACGCGGCGCAGGTCGGCCCGCAGCTCGCGCAACTCGAAGCGCTGCTCGGCGACGGCCGCCCGTGGGTGTTCGGCGAAGCGCCCGCGCTGGCCGACTTCGCGCTCTACGAGGCGCCGTGGTTCCTGCGCACCATCGGCGGTGACGCGGCGTTGCCCGAGGGTCTGCCGCGCCTGCGCGCGTGGATGACACGTGTCGCCGCCTGCGGTCACGGTGACGTCTCCGCGTTCGATGCGGACGCGGCGCTCGCGCTGGCGCGTGCCGCGTCACCACTGGCGTGCGCGCCGAGTACCGACTACGCCGCGCCCGAGGGCGTGCGCGCCGGCGACGTCGTGGTCGTACGCCCGCTCGACGAGGAGGCCCCGGCACGGGGGCGCCTCGTCGCCATCGACGAGGCGCGCATCGTGATCGCCGCGAGCAGTGCTGCCGCCGGCGAAGTCCACGTGCACTTCCCGCGGCTAGGCTACCGCGTCGGCCACGTGCGCGCCTGAGCGCTGTCGCACTCAACGCTTATCGAGGATTACGCGGTAGAACTTGGTGAAGACCATTTCCTCGGTAGCGTTGGCGGCGTGACAGGCGGCGCAAGCCTCTGCCGGTGCGGGGGCGGCCGTCTCGGCATAGGGCGGCGCATGGTGACCGAAGTTGAAGAAGCCCCAGCCGTTGGTTTCCGCAAAGCGCCGACTGTCCTTGACAGCGACGTCGATGCCGTTCGGATCGCCCGGGAAATAGCCTCGCCCGGAGGCTTCGACGGTAGAGCCGTCGCTGGCGTTACCGGGGCGCACCAGCTGCAGTTCCTTGAGCAACACGGTGCCCTCGGCGAACGAGCCGGTGTTGCGATACGCCTCGAGGGCGTGACGCTGGATGTACACGTTGTGGAACTCCGGAAACCCGGCCGCGCCGCCGTTCAATGCATTCGGTGTGAGCGGGGCACCGAGAAAAACCCATTCGCGGTAGTTGCGCGGCAGCTCGAGGTGGCCTTCTGCTGTCCAACGTGGTGCGTCGTCGGGCTCTGCCGCGAAGACGGCTTGCGCTGGAGTGCAAAGTAGCGAGACGGCCAGGGTGGTCGCGCGGGCAACCGCCTGCGCGATGGCTGGGGCAGTCGCACGGACCGGTGGCAAATCGAGGGGAAGGCGAGGCATGTCTGTTCTCCTTCTGGATGGAATAGTCGCCGCGGGTGATGCAAGGACAACAGCAGATTCGCACTTCTTGATAGACTTTATGCAACGATAAGTCGCATATATGGTGCAGAAGGTATCAGGATGGACGATCGACTCGTGGCCTTGCTGCGTCGCTTCGAGCTGACCGCAGAGGTCTTGCAATGCGGCCCTCTGCGGCGCCCTGCGCGTCACAACGCCGTGGCGGTGTACGTGCATCTCGTGCGCACCGGGCGCGTCGCACTGCGTGGGCCGGGGCGCTATCGACGCCGTGTCGACGGTCCTTGCGTGGTGCTGCTGCCGCGCGGCGGACCACACATGCTCGAAGCCACCGATGCCGCGCCCGCGATCGTCAGTATTGCGCTGGACTTCGGCTTGCGCGTGCGCAACCCACTGACAGTGGCTGTGCCTGCGTTGGTCGTCGTCCCCCTTGCGCTCGACGACAGTCTCGGCGTGGCCACCGAGCTGCTCTACCGTGAGGGTATTGAGCAGCACTGCGGACGCCAGGCCGTGATTGATCGCCTCGGCGAGGTTGTCCTAGTGTTGCTGCTACGCCACCTGATGGATACCGGGCAGGTACGCACCGGGGTCCTTGCCGGGCTCGCCGATGCGCGCTTGATGAAGGCACTCAACGCGATGCACGAGGACCCGGCCGAGGATTGGTCGCTGGCGCGCCTGGCCGCCGTTGCCGGCATGTCGCGAGCACGCTTCGCCAGTCATTTTCGCGCGACCGTAGGACAGACTCCGGGCGCCTATCTCACCGATTGGCGTTTGAGCCTGGCGCAATCGCTGCTGCGTGCGGGGCAGCCGGTGAACGTTGTGGCGGATGCGGTAGGGTACGAGGCGGCTTCGGCCTTCGCGCGTGTGTTCAGCCAGCGGATCGGCCTCGCGCCGACCGCGTGGCTACGCCAACAGCGCGCCTGAGCGTCGTACCGCCACCACGTCGGTGGCGAGAGATAATGCAGTGATGATGCGGGAGTTCGCCCCCACCGCCCTGCTTGCCGGCATTGCTGCAGTTGCGTTTGCGGCGGCCGCCGACATGCCCGGCGACGCCGCCGTGACGAGCAGTCGTATCGTTCGCGCGGGTTTCGTGTTCGAGGACGTCGCGCTGAGGTTCGACTGGACCGACATCACGCGCCCCGCGCTCGAACTGCGTGCTGCCCGTGTCGTGCTGCCCGGGCCGCTCGGCGAGCTGAACGCGCTCGAATTGCATTGCCCCGCACTCGTAATCAGCGCGCCGCGTCTACGCTGTGCTGCGGGCACGCTCGAAGCGCGCCACGCGGACGTTGGTGCAGTGAACGCGTCGATCACGTTCGAGTACACCCCCGATGGTGCGCTGCGCCTGACGGCATCGACCTCGGCTGTGGTCGGCGGCACCCTCGACGCCGAACTGCGCAGCGATGGCGACGGCATTCATCTCGCCGTCCGTGGACGTGAGCTCGCGCTCGGCGGTGCGGTCGACGCGACACTGGCCAGTCTCGACGTCGACCTGCGCCAGCCGGCCGCGCCACATGCCGCGTGGCAGGCCGACGCGCGTTTCGCCGGCCTCGGCTTCAGCAATCCCAGTGGAACACTCGCCGGCGAGGCGCTCGATGGCAGGCTGACACTGACCGCGCGGGCGGCGCCGGATGGACACAGCTGGGCAGGCCGCGCGCGCATCGTGCTGACGCAGGGCGGTGCCTACGCCGAACCGGTCTACCTCGACCTCGCGCGCTTCCCGGTGACGGTGGTGAGCGACTATCGCTTCGCCGACCCACGGTTCGAACTCACGCAGCTCGATTTCGAGCAGCCGGGCGTGCTCGAGATCGCGGGCCACGCGCTCGACTTCGTCGACGGTGCCCTGGTCACGGCCGATGTCGCGGTGGAGTCGATGCGTTTCCCCGCCGCCTACGATGCCTGGCTCGCCGGCTACCTCGTAGGCACGCCGTTCGCGCGACTGGACATTGCCGGCAGCCTGAGCGGGCGCGTGCGCATGGAGGCGGGTGCTCTGAGTGCGATCGACGTCGCGCTCGATGCGCTGGATCTCGAGGACCGTGACGGCCGTCTCGCACTGTACGGCCTCGACGGTGAAGTCCACTGGGCAGCAGACGGCACCGATCTCGCGGCCAGTGTGCTCGGGCTCGAGGGCGGCTTCTTCTATGGCGCCGGTTTCGATGCTACCGAGTTCGTGCTCGGCATCGCCGGTGCGGCCATCGACCTGCTCGAGCCGGCGCGCATCCCGCTGCTCGGCGGCGCGCTGACCATCGAGCAGTTCTCGCTGCGCGACTACGGCAGCGACGAGCTCGCGCTCGGGCTCGAGGCGGCGCTCGAGCCGATCGATCTCGGGCAGCTGACACTGGCGCTCGACTGGCCGGCCTTCGCCGGCACGCTGTCCGGCCGCCTGCCGTTGCTGAGCTACCGTGATGGCGTGGTCACGCTCGGTGGTGATCTCGAGGCGCGCGCCTTCGACGGCGACATCACCATCGGTGGCCTGCGTATCGCACGTCCGCTCGGCCTGGTGCCGGAGATCGAGGCCGACATCCGCATGCGTAACCTCGATCTCGCGCAGATCACCGAGGTCGTCCCGTTTGGCCGCATCACCGGCCGGCTGGACGCCGACATCGACAACCTCCGCATGCTCAAGGGCGAGCCGGTACGCTTCGACGCGCGCTTCCGCACGCCCGCCGACGACGATTCGCGCCACCTGCTCAGCCAACGCGCGGTCGATACCATCTCGCGCGTCGCCGGCGGTGGGGGCGCGGTGTTGTCGACGACCTTCCTGCGCGTGTTCGAGAACTTCGCCTACGAGCGGCTGGGCATATCCTGCCGGCTCGAGAACGACGTCTGCCACATGGATGGCATCGAGCCGGCCGACGACGGTTACTACATCGTCAAGGGGGCCTGGCTGCCGCGCGTGGACCTGATTGGCCGCGTCCACCGCGTCCACTGGTCGCGCCTGATGGCGCAGCTCGAGCAGGCACTCGCCGAGGGCGAATTCAGGATCGAGTGACGACTGCCGACACCGGCGCCGGCGCGCGCACCGTGTGCGGCCACGTCCTCGCTCAGCGCTGCGCGAGGCGGCGCGTGTGCATGGCGAGCACCCCTGTCAGGACGAGCGCGAGCAGGTTGAGCACGCTCGAGCCGACGAAGGCGAGGTGGTAGCCGCCGCTGGCGTCGTAGAGCCAGCCGGCAGCATACGGACCGAAGGCGGCGGGTGCGCCGGCGACAGCGAAGATCACGCCGACGATACTGGCCATGTGGGTGCGACCGAAGAGGTCGCCGCACAGCGGCGGCAGCAGGGTCACCCCACCGCCGTAGGAGAACCCGAAGGCCAGCGCGGCGAGCCACAGCGGCGCCAGCGCAGTGACCTCGCCGAACGCGGCGAAGGCGGCGGCCTGCAGGGCAAACACGAAGACGAGCGCGGGGTAGCGTCCGATGCGATCGGAGACGATGCCGGCGGAAAGGCGCCCGGCGACGCCGCCGAGCCCGATGGCGGCGAGCAGCGAGGCGGCGCTGGCAGCGTCGTGGCCGAGGTCGTGCGCATGCGCCGGCAGGTGCACGAATGGCATGAACACGACCAGCCAGGAGCAGAAGTAGATCGCGATCACGAGCACGAAGCGCGCGCTGCGGCGGATGTCGGCAAGCGCGGCATCCACCCGCGGGGCGAGCGTGGTGTCGAGCGGCGCGGCGTCGCCGTCGGGTGCGAGACCGAGTGTTTCCGGGTCGCGCACCATGAAGCGCGCGGCGATGAGCATGGCGAGCGCGCTCGTCACCGCGATCACGGCAAGGGCGATGCGCCAGCCGCAGGCGACCATCAGCAGGCCGGCGAGCGGCGGCACGACGAAGTTGCCGAGGCTGGCGCCGCTCGAGGCAATCGCGACGGCCGTTCCGCGCCGCCGCGTGAACCAGCGGGCTACGGTCGCGTTGCACGGCACCCAGGCCACGCTCATGCCGAGCGCGGCGACCACCCCGAGACTGAGCGCGAGCTGCCAGGGCGCACTCACCAGCGCGCTCGAACCCCAACCGAGCCCGAGCAGCACGGCACCCATCGTGATTACCTGGCGCGGACCGAAGCGATCGGTGGCGCGCCCGGTGGCGGCGCTCAGCGCACTGTAGGCGAACACGTAGAGCGAATAGGGCAACGCAGTCTCGGCGCGACCCCAGCCGAGTTCCACCGCCATGCCGGTGACGAAAACGCCGTAGCTGAATTGCAGGCCATAGGCGAGGAACAGCACGGCGAACGCGGCGGCGACCACGATCCAACCGTAGAAGGGCCGGTGGGCGGGCATCGCGACACTCATCGGCGCGGTGTGCCGGGGCTCACCGGGTAGGCGCAGGGAACGGACATCGACGGCAAGGGTCCATCCAGGGCGAGGGCGCCGCCGTGCACGTGGGCACGGCCGGAGCGGTTACTATTGAGCACGGCCGCCACGCCGGGGCCGCCGCGCGCGGCCGCGGTGAGGGGTGTTCGCATCGCTGCAGTCTAACCCGGGCGCGCAGCGTGGAACCCGACGGTGGCGGCACGGCCATGCATCCCGAGGTTACAGCACGGGCGCGAAGCTCGTGTGGCACGAGGACCGAAGCCAGATGACCCTGAACCGTATCCTGTTCGCCGTCGCTGCCAGCGTGCTCGTCGGCTGCGTCACCATCAACATCTACTTCCCCGAAGCGGCCGCGCAACAGGCCGCCGATCGCATCATCGACGAAGTGCGCGGCCTCAACGGCGATGCCGCGCCGGCGCCCACCACGCCCAACGGCGAGCCGACCTCCGGGCGCGATTCGGCACTCACGCGGTCGCTCGTCGCGGTCGGTACCCGCGTGCTCGACTGGCTGGTGCCGGCGGCTGCGGCCGCACCCAATTTCGATGCCAGCTCGCCCGCCTCGCGCGCGCTGGAGCAATCGCTCAAGGCACGCTTTCCGCGCATCAAGCCCTACCTCGACTCCGGCGCGGTCGGGCTGACCAACGCCGGCCTGCTCGAGATCCGCGATCGCAACGCCATTCCTCTCGCCGAGCGCAACGCCGTCCGTCAACTCGTGACCGAGCAGAACACCGACTGGGAAGCGCTGTACAAGGAGATCGCGCGCATCAACGGTCACCCCGAGTGGGTCGACCAGATCCGCAAGGTATTCGCCGAGCGCTGGGTGGCGAAGGCGAGCCGTGGCTGGTTCTACCGTGCGCCGGGCGGCGGCTGGCAGCAGAAGTAGCCGGCTGGCGCGGCGCCGACGCACCGTGACGCGCATTCGCGCCGGCTGAGTACCCATCGACGAGAGTGTCGAGATCGCGCTGACGCTCGCCGTGCTGGGCGCGGCGAGCACCGTCCACGCCAGTGTCGGCTTCGGCACTGCGCTCGTCGCGATGCCGTTGCTGGTGCCGTTGCTCGGCTTCGCCGTGGCGACACCGCTGGTCGGCCTGGCGGCCCTGTTCAGCGTGCTGATGGTGCTGGGGCGCGAATGGCGCGCGCTCGCGCCGCGCGCAGCGGCACGCCTGCTCGTCGCCACGTTGCCCGGCATTCCGCTCGGCGCCGCGCTGGTCATGCTCGCGCCATCGAGCTGGTTGCGCGCCGGGCTCGGCGTGCTGCTCGTCGCCTACGGTGGGTGGAGCCTCGCGCGGCCGCGCCTGCCGCGCCTCGCCGAAGGTCGCAGCGTCTACGTATTCGGCTTCCTCGCCGGGCTGCTCGGCGGCGCGTACAACACCAATGCACCACCGCTGGTGCTGTACGGTGCGCTGGTGCGCTGGCCACCGGCACGCTTTCGCGCGACCTTGTCCGGCTATTTCCTCTTCGCCGCGGCTGCCATCTGCCTCGGCCATGCGCTGTCCGGCTTGTGGACGGCGCGCGTATTGACCCTGCTCGCGTACGCGGCCCCCGTGATCGTTGCCGGCAACCTGTCAGGCGCGTGGCTCGCGCGGCGCATCCCGCAGGCGCGCTTCACCGTCGTGCTGTACGCGTTGCTGGTCCTGCTCGGTGCATTGATGCTGGCGTGAATCGCCGCGGTTGCGCCGCCGTGGTGCAAAAGCGCGCGGCGCGGCGGCGACCCGCGTGGAATTTCCTCGTCACCCTAACGGTCACGGCCCCAATTGGTGTAGATTCTTCGCGCGGCGGCCGCAGCGCACGCCGCTAAATCCATGAAATCAATGAGTTGCGCACCGGCGCATGCTGCGACGGCGGTTACACTCGCGGCGCCGCGCGACCATGAACGAACACGCAGCAGATGAGAGGCGTTCATTTATGAGCAAACCCGCAGACAGCGCGTCGACCGGCGCCGCCAGGCTGGACATCGCCACCCAGGCGACCGAGTATCCCGTGCGTTCCGGCACCGTCGGCCCGAGTGTGATCGACATCTCGAAGCTCTACGCGCAGACCGGCCATTTCACCTACGACCCGGGCTTCACGTCGACCGCGAGCTGCGAGTCGAAGATCACCTACATCGATGGCGACCAGGGCGTGCTGCTCTATCGTGGCTATCCCATCGATCAGCTCGCCGAGCAGAGCAACTTCGTCGAGGTCGCCTACCTGCTGCTGAACGGCGAGCTGCCGAATCGCTCCGCGTACGACGAGTTCGAGCACGCCATCACGCACCACACGATGGTGCACGAACAGCTCCATGATTTCTTTTCCGGTTTCCGCCGTGACGCGCACCCGATGGCGATCATGTGCGGCGTGGTCGGCGCCTTGTCCGCCTTCTACCACGACTCCACCGACATCAACGATCCCTACCAGCGCCTGGTCGCCAGCCGGCGCCTGATCGCGAAGATGCCGACCATCGCCGCGATGGCGTTCAAGTACTCGATTGGCCAGCCCTTCGTGTATCCCTCCAACGAGCTCGACTACACCGCGAACTTCCTCAAGATGTGCTTCGCGGTGCCTGCCGCCGAGTACACGGTGAGCCCGACGCTCGCGCGCGCGATGGAACGCATCTTCATCCTGCATGCGGATCACGAGCAGAACGCTTCGACCTCGACCGTACGCCTGGCGAGTTCCTCCGGCGCCAACCCGTTCGCCTGCATCGCTGCCGGCATCGCGTGCCTGTGGGGCCCGGCGCACGGTGGCGCCAACGAGGCGGCGCTCAACATGCTGGCCGAGATCGGCAGCGTCGAGCGGATTCCCGAGTACGTCGCCAAGGCCAAGGACAAGAACGATCCGTTCCGCCTCATGGGCTTCGGTCACCGCGTGTACAAGAACTACGACCCGCGCGCCAAGGTCATGCAGCAGACCTGCCACGAAGTGCTCTCCGAGCTCGGCATCAAGGACGATCCGCTGCTGGAAGTGGCGATGGAGCTCGAGAAGATCGCACTCTCCGACGAGTACTTCATCGAGAAGAAGCTCTATCCCAACATCGATTTCTATTCCGGCATCACGCTGAAGGCGATGGGCTTCCCCACCACCATGTTCACGGCGCTCTTCGCGCTCGCACGCACGGTCGGCTGGGTCGCGCAGTGGAACGAGATGATCGAGGATCCGAGCCAGCGCATCGGACGTCCGCGCCAGCTCTACACCGGTTACACGCAGCGCGACTACGTGCCGCTGGTGAAGCGCTGAGCGGGGGCGACGTCGCGCGCATGAGCGATTTCGCCACGGCGCGCGACGCGCGCTGGTTCGAGGACTACGTGCCGGGCGCGGTGCACGAATTCGGCCGCTACGTGGTGGGCGAGGACGAATTGCTCGACTTCGCCCGCCGCTACGATCCCCAGCCTTTCCATATCGACGAGGAGGCTGCCGCGCAGACCCAGTACGGCGGCCTCATCACCAGTGGCTGGCATACCTGCGCGATGATGATGCGCATGCTGGTCGATCACTACATTTCGAGCGTGGCGAGCCTCGGTTCGCCTGGCGTCGACGAGGTGCGCTGGCTGCGCCCGGTGCGTCCAGGCGATGTCCTGCGCGTTCGCGTGAGCGTGCTGGACGCGCGCGTCTCGCGCTCCAAGCCCGATCGCGGGCTCGTGCATTCCGCCATCGAGGTGCTCGATCACGACGATAACGTCGTCATGACGATGAAGACCCTCGGATTCTTCCTGCGCAGGGAGACTGCGACGCCCTGAGCCGGGCTGCAGCGTGACGGCTTCCTGTCGCACGGCGCTTTCGCCGTCTACACTGTACAAGACGTTCCACTGCGCTCCCGCAAGGAGGCCGTCCATGGACCGTCGTCTCTATTTTGTGCTTCCCGATCTCGCTACAGCCCAGGCAGTCGAACGCGACCTGTTACTGGCCCGGGTCGAAGAACGGCGGATGCACTTCGTTGCCCGGCGCGGCACCGACCTCGCCGACCTGCCGGAAGCGACGCTCGGGCAGAAGTCCGACATCCGCCACGGTGTCTTCGTCGGCCTCGTCAGCGGCCTGCTGGTCGGTGGGGCGATCGGACTCTTGCTCTACCTGCGTCCCGAACTGGTCGGCATTGCCGTGCACCCGGGCCTCATCGTCGTGCTGGCCGCGTTCGGTGCCGTGTTCGGCATCGCCACCTCGGGTTTCCTGATCGGCTCGAGCACGCCGAACGTGCATCTGAAGGCGTTCGAGCGCGATTTCGCGCGCGGTCGCATCGTGCTGATGCTGGACCTGCCGCGCGAGCGGGTCGACGAGGTGCGCGAGCTCATTCACGCGCATTTCCCCGCTGCCGAGGACCATGGCATCGACGCGACGATGCCGGCCTTCCCCTGAGCGGAGTCAGCGTGCGGGGCGGCCGTGCGCGCCGCCGACGCCGTGAATGCCGTGGCGCTCGAGCAAAGCCGACAGGGTGCGGTAGAGCTGGGCGAGGCGCGCGACGAAGTCGGCCGAGAAGCCCGCCGCGAGATCGGCCTGGCGCAGCGCGCCGAACTGGTGATCGAAAAAGATGGCGTCGCGGAAGCGGTGACAGAACACCGCCGGCGCGAGCGCGTTGACGTCGCCGCGCGAAGCCGCCACCTGAGCCAGGCGCGGCTCGAGGTCGAGCCACTCGCCGCGTAGTTGAGCGGCGATGTTCTCGACTGCCTCGGTGACGAGCAGGGTGGCGCGCAGGTCGATCGACTCGAGCAGCGACAAGCCGCCGCTGCTCGCGCCGCCGCCCGCGCCGCTCTCGTCGGCGCTGAGCGCGCTCGCCACGCTCGGCAGCGCCTCCGCGATGATCGCCTCGTGCAGGCGCGGGCGGGCGGCGGCGAGTTCGGCCTCGAAGGTGGCGAAGCGACGGTCCTCTGCATCGGATTGTGCCGCTGCGCGACGCCCGGCGAGGTGGGCGGCGAGTCCGTCGAGGTAGGCCTCGCCGACCGCCGGCAGCTGCTGGCGGATGCTCGCCAGGCACAGCGCCGCGATGGCGTCGGCGGTCATCTCCGGCGCGGCTGCGGCCGCTTTCGCAGACGGCGCCGCCGCAGGTGCCGCGGGGCTGCGTGCGAGGCTCGTCAGCGCGCTGCGGCTGTCCGCATCGAGTGCGACGAGACCGACCTCGATGCCGCGCGGGCCGCGCGCGCGCAGCCGTCCGAGCAGGCTCGTGCGGCGTGTGTTCTCGCCGTTGCCCGCCTTGAAGATGATCACCACCCCGGCGCCCTGCGTGGCCCAGCGCTCGTCGACCGCGCCGGACGGGCCGTCGAAAGCGAGCAGCAGTACGTCATCGCGCCATTCGCGCATGATCATCGGCATCACCGAGGGCGCCAGGCCGGCAACCAGGGCACGTGCGCGCAGCACCTGGCGGGCAGCGCTACCGGCATCACGGGACGGGTTCCTGGGCTTCGCTTCCTGCGTCATGATCGCTCACCGGGACCGGACCCGCGCATGTTACGCCGCGCGGCGGCGGCCTGGCACCCTCCTCGTGCACGCGAAACGCGCCCGTCCGGCGTGGCCGGATACCGTCGGCGCTTGCAAAGCACGGCCGGATCGGGTGTTCTGCGCGCGCCTGCCCCGAGGAAGCCGCGCATGAAGATCGCCCGTTATGCCTATCGTGGTGCGACATTGGTCGGACGTGTCGACGTCGCCGCCCGCCAGGTCATTCCGCTCGACGTCGATCACGGCGCCACCGACGTCGTCATCGCTCTCGCCGAGCGTCTCGTCGCCGGTAGTACCGTGAACGACGCCGGTGCGGCCGTCGCCGTCGATGCGGTCACCTGGCTCGCTCCGATCATCAGGCCACGCAAGAACATCCTGTGCATCGGCAAGAACTATCGCGAACATGCGCTCGAGTTTGCGCGGAGCGGTTTCGACGCTGCCGCGGGTGGCGGTGATGCCGTGCCGAGCGCACCCATCGTCTTCACCAAGGCGCCCTGCACGGTGATCGGTGCGAGCGCCGACATCACGGTACCCTGGAACTTGACGCAGCAGGTCGATTACGAGGGCGAACTCGGCGTCGTCGTCGGCCGACCCGGGCGCGCCATCGACCCCGCCAACGCATGGGACCACGTGTTCGCCTACACCATCATCAACGATGTCACCGCGCGTGACCTGCAGGCGCGTCACCGGCAGTGGCATCTCGGCAAGTCTATCGACACCTTCTGCCCGATGGGCCCTTGGCTGACCACCGCCGACGAGGTCGACCCGCTGGAGCTCGTGCTCGAAACGCACGTCAATGGCGAGCTTCGCCAGCAGGCCAGCACGCGCGACCTGATCTTCGACATTCCTACGCTGATCGCGACACTGTCGGCGAGCATGACGCTGGAGACCGGTGACGTCATCGCGACCGGCACGCCGGCCGGCGTCGGCGCCGGTTTCGATCCGCCGCGTTTTCTCGTCCCGGGCGATCGCGTCGAGGTCAGCATCAGCGGCCTGGGTCGCCTCGATAACGGCGTGGTATGAATCGGCCGCGGTGTGCGCGCGGGCATGACGCAGCGCTGCACGACGTGCGAAGATCGCCACGCCGCCAGCGTCCACGGGCGCCGGCGAAGTTCCGTCAGTTTCGCAGGAGTATCCTTATCGTGAGCACGCATCGCGTCGTCGTTCTCCGTTTCCTGGTCTTGCTGTGCGCCTTGCATGCACTCGCCGGCTGCGCGCCGCTGACCGCCACGGGCGCCGCCATCTCCGGCGATCGCCGCACCACTGGAACGGTCATCGACGACGAGCAGATCGAGAGCAAGGCGAACAAGTTCTTTGCCGCCGATGCCGAGCTCGCGCAGTCGTGCCACATCAACGTGACGAGCTACAACCAGCAGGTGCTGCTGACCGGCGAGTGTCCGACCGAGCAGCTCCGCGCGAAGGCCGCCGATTACACCGGCCGAGTCGCCAAGGTGCGCCACATCTTCAACGAGATCGCGCTCGACGCGCCGAGCCCCCTGGGCTCGCGCACGAACGACGGCCTCATCACCACCCGCGTGCGCGCCAAGCTGCTGACCATTGCAGACCTTCCCGAATCGAACATCAAGGTCGTTACCGAGGCCGGGGTGGTCTACTTGATGGGTTTGGTCGACGCACAGTCCGGTAACGTCGCTGCCGAGGCGGCCAGTACGATCGGGGGCGTCGCCAAGGTGGTCAAGCTGTTCGAGCATCCCTGAGGCCGGCTGCACTGCGGGTGCCGCACGAGACCGCTCGCATGCTGCGTGAAGAAATCGAGGCGCTCGAGCAGAACGGCATCACGCGCGTTGCCATGAGCCGCCTCGGTGATCCGGCGGTGATTCCCCTGTGGTTTGGCGAGGGCGACGCGGTCACGCCGGAATACATCCGCACCGCAGCCAAGCAGGCACTCGACGACGGCTATACGTTCTACGGTCACATGCGCGGGCGCGCCGAACTGCGCGCTGCCATCAAGTTCTATCTCGATCGCCTCTACGGCATCGACCTCGATCCAGACCGCCTCACCGTGCCGGGCTCGACCATGCTCGCGGTGACCATGGCGGTGCAGATGACGCAGACCAGCGGCATGCACGGCCTCATCGTGTCGCCTCACTGGCCGAACGTCGATCGCGCCTGGCAGGTCAGCGGGGCGCGTTTCGACACCGTGCGGCAACGGCCGACCGATGCCGGCTGGCGACTCGACCTCGATGACGTACGCGCAGCGCTCAGGCCCGACACGCGTGCCTTGTTCGTCAACAGCCCGTGCAACCCTACCGGCTGGGTCATGCGTGCCGACGAGCAGCGCGAACTGCTCGCACTGGCGCGCGAGCACGGTTTCGTCATCATCGCCGACGAGGTCTATCACCGCACCGTGTTCGACGCCGAGGCCGCGCCGTCATTTCTCCAGATTGCAGCCGACGACGATCCGTTGATCGTGGTCAACGGTTTTTCCAAGGCCTGGGCGATGACCGGCTGGCGTCTCGGCTGGATGGTGACGCCGCCGCGTTTCGCGACGCAGATGGCAGTGCTCTCGGAATGCTTCAACACCAGTGCACCGTCATTCGTGCAGCGGGCCGGCATTGCCGCACTGGAAGCGGGCGAAGCGACCATCGCCGAACTGCGCGCCCAGTACCGCGCCGGCCGCGAATGCGTGCTGGCGCATCTCGGTGATCACCCGCTGGTCGACCTGCCGTACCCCGAAGGTGCGTTCTACGCGTTTCCGCGTGTGCGCGGGCTGCACTCGAGCCTCGCTTTCGTCGAAGGCGTACTCGCCGAGGAGAACGTCGGTCTTGCACCCGGCTATACCTTCGGCCCGGGCAACGAGGCGCACTTTCGCCTGTGTTACGCACAGTCGGTGGCGCGACTCGATACCGCCCTCGCGCGCATCGTGCGCTACCTCGAGCGTCACGCCGATGAATTCGCCGCGAGTTGATGACGGCGGGAAGACCGACCGGCGGCGCCGCGGAAAACGCCCTGAATGGGCGATGAAAAACTCCCGCGTGGCGGTTGCCGCTTCCGTGCACCGCGGCGCAGCGCGAGAATGCCGGGAGACCGCACCGACCTTATTCACACGCGCCTGTGCGGCCGGCGAGCGCTTGCCGGCCGCAATTTTCTATCGCCCCGCGAGCATGCTAGAAGCTGATACGCCCGATGACGTCGAGGATATGCTCGCGGTCCTCGGCGAATTGCGGTGAGATCATGATTTCCTCGCCGATGCGCGCCGGGTCCTCGTCGACTGCCCAACCCTGCGGTTTGCTCACCGTCGCCTCGAACAGCGCCCCACCGGGCGTGCGCACGTAGACGGAATCGAAGTAGCCGCGATCCTTGACGTCGGAGACGTCGGTATAGCCGAGCCCCTCGACGTAGGCCTTGTACTCGCGTTGGAGTTCGAGGTCGGCGATGTCGAACGCACAGTGGTGCACGGTGCCTTCTGCGAAGGTCCAGGTGCCCTGGTGGCGATCGGGTTCAGCGGTGACGTCGATCAACGTACCGCTGCCGCCGCGGCCCATGGCGAAACGCACGGTGGCGCCGTCGTCTTCGACGCGCCGGCAGCTCCACGCCTCGAGTACGAAATCGTCCATCACGTCGCGATCGCGCACGGCGACCTCGATACCGTGCATGCCATGGATGGCGGTCTCGCGCGGCACCCCGCCCTGGTCCCAGCCACGGCGGGGGTCGTCGGCAACCTCGACCAGCGCATACGGGATACCGCAGGGATGCGCGAAAGCGAGGCGACGCTCACCCAGGCATTCGTATTCGCGATTGTCGATGCCCTGCGCCGCCAGGCGCTCGCGCCACCAGGTCAGCGAGCCGCTCGGCACGGCGAGCAGCAGGGTGGCGATCTGGTTGGCGCCGCGACGTCCCAGGCGACCGGTGTGGCGCATCGGGAAGGTGGTGACGATCGAACTCGGGGCGCCGTCGGCGTTGGCGTAGTAGAAATGGTAGATGGGCACCTTGCCGTCGTAGAGCAGTGTCTTCTTCACGCTGCGCAGACCGAGTGTCCGCGTGTGGAAGTCGTAATCCTCCTGTGCGTCGCCCGTGCACAGGGTGATGTGATGCAGGCAATTCAGCTCGTTCATGGGACCTCCTCCGACCGGCACGGCACCGCGGCAGACTCGGCGCGGCGGGCGGTCCGCGCCATGGTAACCCTTCGCGCGCGGCGCGGCGCGTCAGGGGCGCGGCGACCACCCGCTGTCGATGGCGCGCGCGATGACGAGGTGCTGGATGTCGTTGGTGCCCTCGTAGATGCTCAGCACGCGGGCGTCGCGGTAGAGCTTCTCGACCGGGCAGTCGCGCAGGTAACCCTGCCCACCATGAACCTGCAACGCCGCCGAGGTGACTGCCTCGGCCATCGCGCTGGCCTCGGCCTTGGCCATCGAGGCCTCCACCGCGGCGTCGGCACCGGCGTCGACGCGCGCCGCCGCGGCCAGGGTGAGGGCGCGCGCGGCGGCGAGCCGGCTGGCCATGCGGGCCAGGCGGAAACCGACCGCCTGGTGGCGCACGATCGGCTGGCCGAAGGTGGTGCGCTCGCGCGCATAGGCGATGGCGTGCTCGAGCGCGGCGCGCGCGACGCCGAGCGCCTGTGCGGCCACGCCGATGCGGCCGCCATTGAGATAGGAGAGGGCGATGCGCAAGCCTGCGCCGGGCGCGCCGAGGAGGTGTTCGTTGCCGACTTCGACGCCGTCCAGCGCGACCTCGCAGGTGTCGCAGTTGCGGTGACCGAGCTTGTCCTCGACGCGCAGCACGCGGTAGCCGGGCGTGTCCGTGGGAACCAGGAAGGCCGAGATGCCACGCTTGCCGGCGGCCGGGTCGCTCACGGCGACGACCAGCGCGAGCTGCGCGCTGCGACCCGCGGTCACGAAGCGCTTGACGCCATCGAGGCGCCAGCCGCCGCTCGTGCGAACGGCGCGCGTGCGCACAGCGGCGGCATCGGAGCCGGCCGCGGCTTCGGTCAGCATGAAGCAGCCGCGCAGGCGGCCGGCCGCGAGCGGGGCGAGCCAGTTTGTGTGCTGCGCCGGTGTCCCGTGCTCGACGAGCGCCGCGCACACCGGCGAATTGCTGACGTTGACGAGATTGGTCAGCCCGCAGTCGCCGGCGGCGAGTTCCTCGGTGACGCGTGCATAGGACGTCATGTCGAGGCCGCTGCCGCCGAGCGCGCGGGGTGTCAGCAGGCCGAAGTAACCCAGCGCAGCGAGACGCTCGAGCAGCGCCGTGGGTACGCCCGTTCCGGTGGTTTCCCAGGTGCCGGCATGCGGCGCTATCTCGCGCGCGACGAAATCGCGCGTGGCGTCGATGAGCTGGCGCTGTTCGGTACTCGGAAGCATGCTGACGACCCCGAAAGGACGGCTGCACCGTGCTGGTGAACGAATCCCGGCGCAGCGGCCACGGAGCGCCGCCGCCGCGCGGCACCGGTTCAGCGCACGATGGTCACCGGGCAGGGGGCGTGGTTGACGACCGCGTTGCTCACGCTGCCGAGCAGGACGCGCTTGAGACCCGAGCGGCCGTGCGAGCCGATCACGACGAGGTCGACCTGCTCGTCTTCCGCGAAGCGGCAGACCTCCTCGGCGGCGTGGCCCCAACGCTGGACCAGGGTCGGCGGCGCGGCCAGCTCGCCGAGAGCGGCGGCGGTTTCCGGCAGCTCCTTCTCGGCGGCGCGCGACTCGATCAGCTGGCGGATCTCGTCGACCGACATCGCGCCCCACGGTGACGCGGCGGGATACTCGCCCGCTCCCCAGGCGTGGGGCATGATGAGTTCCTCGCTCTGCACCATGAGCACGCTGACGCGGGCGCCGAGCCCGCGAGCGAGCTCGCCGGCCACGCCGGCCGCCTTGCGCGAACCTTCGGAGCCGTCGGTGGCGACGAGCACGTGCTTGATTCGGGTCATCGTTGTTCCTCTCGTGCGATGGGAGCAGGCGCCGTGTGTGCGCCTGCGTGGAGTATCGATTGTACGACCGGGGCGCGTCGCGGCGGTTCCGGCCCGGATCAGCTCGAGGTGCGATCGAGGGGCAGCGCGGCGAGCGCAGCGGCGAACTGCATGTCGAGTGGTTGCTCCAGGGTGTCGGCGGACAGGGCGTCGAGCACTTCGCCGAGACGTCGTTCGAGCAGCAGTTGCAGGCGGTAGCGCGCGCGCGCGGCGAGCCGTCCGGCGCGGTCCGCGTGCTCGTCGAGCCAAGCCTGGTGGGCGTCGATGGCTGCCGAGAGCGCGCTGATGGAGTCGCCATCGTGGATCGAAGTCAGCACCACCGGGGCCTGCCAGCCGTCATGGGCGGCGCGCAGCGCCTGTACGCGACGGATTTCGGCGGCGAGCTGGGCGGCACCGGCGAGCTCGCTCTTGTTGACGACGTAGATGTCGGCAAGCTCCATGGTGCCGGCCTTCATCGCCTGCACCGTATCGCCAGCGCCCGGCATCAGCACCAGGGCAAGGGTGTCGACCTGGCTGCGGACCGCGTGTTCGGCCTGGCCGACGCCGACCGTCTCGAGCAGCAGTTCCTCGAAGCCGGCCGCGGCCAGCGCTTCGAGCAGTTCGGGGAGATTGTCGGCGAGGCCGTCACTGTGTGCGCGCGAGGCGATCGAGCGCAGGTAGAGATTCTCGGCACCGGCGAGTTCGTCGAGGCGGATGCGGTCGCCGAGGATGGCGCCGCCGGTGAGCGGGCTCGACGGGTCGACCGCCAGCATGCCGATGCGGTGGTGCGCCGCGCGCAGCAGCGCGAGGCGTCCGGCGAGACTGCTCTTGCCGACGCCGGGGGCGCCGGTGAGACCGATGCGCGGAACCGTCGCCGGCGTCGCCGGCGCCAATGCCAGCACGTCGGCGACGCTCGCATCGGCGAGCTGGCCGAGACGCCGGGCCAACGCGCGGCGGTCGAGCGTCGCATCGCCGGCCATGACTCAGGCGAGCGCGGCGCCGAGGGCGGCGACGACGTCTGCGAGCGGCTGGTCGCTGGTGTAGATGCCGCGCACGCCGAGTGCGCTGAGCGCGGCATGGTCCTCCGCCGGCACGGTGCCGCCGACGAACAACGCGATGTCGTCGGCGTTCTCTGCACGCAGACACTCGACGACCTGTGCGACCAGCTCGCGATGGCTGCCGGAAAGGATCGACAGGCCGACGGCGTCGACGCCTTCGTCGATCGCGACGCGCGCGATCTGCTGCGGACTCTTGCGCAGGCCGGTGTAGATGACTTCAGCGCCGGCGTCGCGCAGCGCGAGCGCGACCACCTTGGCGCCGATGTCGTGGCCGTCGAGGCCCGGCTTGGCGACGAGAATGCGTTTGCCGCGCAGTGGCGCCGCACCGTTGCCGGCAGCGGCGTTCGAAGTCGTGGGGGTGCTCATAGTCTCACCGGCTCCTGGAATTCGCCCCATTCGGCTTTCAGTTGCGTGACCATCTCGCCGACCGTGACGTAGGCGTGGCAGCAGTCGACCAGGTAGGGCATGAGGTTCTCGTCGTCGCGCGCGGCGGCACGGCCGAGCGCGGCGAGGCTGCGCTCGACCGCGGCAGCATCGCGGGTGTCGCGGATACGTTCGTATTTCTCGATCACGCGCGCGGCGGCATTCGGATCGACCTGGAACGTCTCGCCGATACCGCGGGTGGCGTCGTCACGCGCGAAGAAGTTCTGCCCGACGATGACACTTTCACCGCGGTCAACCTTCTGCTTGCGCTCGAGCGCGCGCTCGGCGATGCGCATCTGCAGCCAGCCGTCCTCGATCGCTTTCTCGACGCCGCCGTAGTCGTCGATCTCGCGCATCACGGCGCCGATCGCGTCCTCGGTCTGGTTGGTCAGGTGCTCGACGAGATAGCTGCCACCGAGCGCGTCGACGCTGCGTGCGATGCCGCTCTCGTAGGCGAGAATCTGCTGCGTGCGCAGGGCGAGTTCGGCCGAGCTCTCGGTCGGGATCTGGAAGGCCTCGTCGTAGGCACAGGTGAAGATCGACTGGGCACCGCCGAAGACCGCTGCCATCGTCTCGACCGTGACGCGCACCACGTTGTTCATCGGTTGCGGTGCGACCAGCGAGGAACCGCCACAGACCACGCCGAAGCGGAACATCAGCGCTTTCTCGTCCGTCACCCCGTAACGATCCTGCAGCAGCTTCGCCCACAGGCGGCGCCCGGCGCGGAACTTGGCGATCTCCTCGAAGAAATCCTGGTGCACGTAGAAGAAGAACGACAGGCGGCGCGCGAACCTGGCCACGTCACCGCCGCGCCGGCGCAGCTCGTCCACGTAGGCAAGGCCGTTGGCGAGCGTGTAGGCCATCTCCTCGACGGCGGTCGCGCCGGCATCGCGCACGTGGGCGCCGGCGATGCTGATCGGGTTGAAGCGCGGCGTGACCTCGTTGGCGTAGAGGATGGTGTCGGCAATGAGGCGCATCGAAGGGCGCACCGGGAAGATCCAGGTCCCGCGCGCGACGTACTCCTTGAGGATGTCGTTCTGGATGGTTCCGGTCAGCTTCTCACGCGGTACGCCGAGCTTGTCGGCAGTGGCGAGGTACATGGCGTAGATGATCGCCGCCGTGCCGTTGATCGTGAAGGAGGTCGAGATGGCGCCGAGATCGATGCCGTCGAAGAGGATCTCCATTTCGGCGAGGTTGGACAGCGACACGCCGACCTTGCCAACCTCGGGCCGCGCCATCGGATCGTCCGGGTCGTAGCCGCACTGGGTGGGCAGGTCGAGCGCCACCGAGAGGCCTGTCTGGCCCTGCTCGAGCAGGAAGCGGTAGCGCGCGTTGGTGTCCTCGGCGGTGCCGAAGCCGGAGTACTGGCGGATGGTCCACAGGCGGCCCTGGTAGCCGTCGGCAAAGATGCCGCGGGTGAATGGCGGGGCACCGGGCGTACCGATCCGATCGGGATCGAGGAGCTCGGGGCCGGCGGTGACCGGTATTTCGAGACCGGCCATGGTGCGTGTCCCGAGCGTCGGCCGGGGGCGGGTACTGCTCATGCGAGACTCTCCTGCGCGCGTGCGCGTGGGGCCGGCGGCCGGGCCGCCGGGCGTTGACTGTGAGCGTCGATTGACTGCTGCGTCGCGCTCATGTCGCGAGTGCCGCGCCGAGTTCCTCGATCGCGGTGGCGAGCGCGGTCACGTGTGCGGCGAGGGCATCCTGCATGCGCGGCAGCGGGCCGGCCACGGCGACGCCGAACAGGGCCTGGCCGAATGCGAGCGGGGCCGCCACGGCCATCACGTCGGCGACGTTCTCACCGCGCGTCAGGTAGTGACCACGGGCGCGCGAACGCACGAGATCGGCGCAGAGGGTGTCGGCACTGGTGAGGGTCTGGTCGGTGACGGCCACCAGCGGGTGGGCGGCAAGCCAGGTGGCCAGTGCCGCATCGTCGAGCGCACCGAGCATGACCTTGCCGATGGCGCTCGAGTGCAGTGGTTTGCTGGCACCGGCGCGCGCCGAGTAGCGAATCGACCGGGCACTCTCGAGCACCAGGAGGTACTGCACCACGTCGCGCTGGCGCGTGCCGAGAATGACCGTCTCGCCGGTCTCGTCGCGCAGTCGCGCGAGGCGTGGCTCGAGCCGCCGCGCGAGCGGGTCGTGGGCGCGAATGGTGTCGGCCAGATCGCCCAGCCGACGCGTCGGGTAGATGCCGCGACCCTCGAGCTGGCACAAGTAGCCTGCCTCTTCGAGCGTGCGCAGCGCGGCATGGCAGGTCGAGACGGGCAGACACGCGGCACGCGCGAGCTCGGACAGCGACAACGGTCGACGGTGCGTTTCGAAGGCTTCGAAGATGTCGAGCGCGCGGCGCGTCGAGCGCCCACGGGGCGTGCTGTCGATGGTGGTGCTCATGGTCGTTCGCGCGGCATTGGCTGATGTTCATGTTTCCAAATATAGAAAATCATTTCTATCATGTGAAAGCGTCATCATGGAAGGCTACGCTCAAGCACCGCCCGGATGAGCGGCCGGCACCCACGTCGCCGTCGTGCTTGCACTCGTCGCAAACACCTGCGCCGACGACCTGTCGATCGGGCGGCCGGCGGTGACGCCGAGGCACGGCGTCTGCGTGTCAAGCCGACTGACAGTGGACCGCTGCGTGCGCAGTGCAGCAAAGCCATTGATTGCTTGGGGAAAACTGCGCGGCGAGGGAGAACTCGCAGGGCGCTGGTGTCAGCGGATTTGACAGTCGTGTGACAGGTCGTGGCGGTGAGGAACTCGAAAACCGTTTATGTTCAATAGCCTGGATTCATGGCCTGGAATTTGCTGCGTTCATTCTGGGCAAGGACGCGGTCAGCGCCGCGACTGACGCCGGTGGAGCCGCAGGCGCATGCCTCGGCCAGCTTGACGTAACCGCAACAAAGGAATGGCCATGATTTCACGCCAGCTCACCCTGCCGCTGCTCGGTGCGGCGCTGCTCGCGGCGTCGACGACGACGAGTTTCGCTGCAACCGAAGACCTGCTCAGCGACAACGGCTCACTCGCCACGGCGCAGAATGTCGACCCGTTCAGCAGCTTCGACGTCATCAACGTGTTCGGCTTTCGCGGCACCGTCCTCGACGGCGCGATCGTCGACAACGACGATGCCGACTTCTACAGCTTCACCGTCGCCGACAACACGCGTATCACGCTCGCCGTGACCACGCCGGAAGGTCCGTTCTTCGACGATGACCCGGTCCTCGCCCTGTACGATGCCGGCGGCACGCAGGTCGCGGTCGATGACGACGGCGGCGAAGGCTACGATTCGCTGCTCAGCTTCAACGCCCTCATCGGCGGCGTCTACTTCGCCGCCGTGTCCGGTTTTTCCGATTTCGATTTCGAGGGCGGCGGTGACAGCGACTTCCTCTACCAGCTCAAGATCACCGCTGCGCCGGTACCGCTGCCGGCACCGCTGGTGCTGCTCGGCAGTGCCGTGGCGCTGTTCGCGGTACGTCGACGCGACGCCTGACGCAGGACACGCCGCGCTGCCGCCGTCACGGCGGCAGCGCGCGTAGCGTGAGGCCCGTCGCGTGGTTGCTTGCATACGCGAGCCCACGCCGGGCGGGGCGCGCTCATTCCTGGTCCTCTGACGCAGGTGACGGCTGCACCGGATCCGGCGCCTCGCAACTCTCGAACAGCCCCGGCTGCCGATCGCGCGTAGCGCGTGGAGTGAAATTGGCGAGCCCGGTGCCGACCAGGCGGTAGCGCGTCGCCGGCGCCAGTTCGACGCGCTCGAGCAGCATGCGTGAAATGCTCGCCAGCTCGGCGGCACTCGCCGGCGGTTGCGGCGGCGTGTGACTGCGCGTGATGATGCGAAAATCGCTCGTCTTCAATTTCACCACCACCGTGCGTGGCGCGTGGCGGCGCGTGTCGAGCGCCTTCCATACGCGCTCGGCGAGGGCATCGAGCGGTGCGGCGAGCTCGGCCAGGCTGCGATCGGTCTCGAAAGTCGTCTCCGCCGACAGTGACTTGCGTTGCTGGCGTGGTTGCACGGAGCGCGTATCGATGCCGCGCGCGAGGTCGTGGAGGCGTGCCCCGAAGCGGCCGAATCGCGCGGCCAGTTCAGCGAGTGGGCGGGCGCGCAGGTCGCCCACCGTGTGCACCCCGAGTGCGGCGAGCGCGGCTCCGGTGGCGCGCCCGACACCGGGCAGCTTCGCGACCGGCAGCGGGGTGAGGAAGTCGAGCACCTCGTGCGGCTGGATCACGAACAGGCCGTCCGGTTTGCGCCAGTCGGAGGCGATCTTGGCCAGGTACTTGGCCGGCGCCACGCCGGCCGAGGCGGTCAGACCGGTCTCCGCGCGGATGTCGGCACGGATGGCACGTGCTACCTGCGTCGCCGTGGCGAGCCCGCGTTTGTTCGTGCTGACGTCGAGGTAGGCCTCGTCGAGCGACAACGGCTCGACGAGATCGGTATAGCGCGTGAAGATCGCGCGTACTTCGGCGGAGACCGCGCGGTAACGGGAGAAATCGGGCGGCACGAACACCGCGTCCGCGCACAGGCGTTCGGCGCGTGCGGCCGGCATGGCCGAGTGGATGCCGAACACGCGCGCTTCGTACGATGCCGCGCATACCACGCTACGGCGCCCGCGCCACGCCACCACCACGGGCCGTCCACGCAGCGACGGGTCGTCACGCTGCTCGACGGAGGCGTAGAAAGCGTCCATGTCGACGTGGACGATCTTGCGCGGCGCTGCCGGCGGGGTCGTCATCGGCGGCGCCGGCGATGGTCTGCCGGGCGGTCGGTTCGCAATGGCTTCGGGCCCGTTCGTCGCATGATTGCCACCGACAACGCCACCTCCTGGCGCCACGCATGGGCGCGAGCATAGCAGCAGGTGGCGACGCTCAGTTGCGGGTGAGATTGCGGATGGTGCTGGTGTGCAGGCCGCGCTCGCGTGCGAGCAGCGCCTCCGCGGACTCGGCTGGCAGCGGCTTGGAGAACCAGAAGCCCTGCGCCATGCAGCACTTCAGGTCGCGCAGGCTTTGTGCCTGTTCCTGCGTTTCGACGCCCTCGGCGATGACGCTCATATCGAGGACGCGGCCGAGATTGACCAGTGCATCGATGATGCGGCGGTCGCGGTTGCCATCGCGCGCGGCGGCGATGAAGGAGCGGTCGATCTTCAGCGTATCGTAGGCGAACAGGTTGAGATAACTGAGCGAAGAGTAGCCGGTGCCGAAGTCATCGAGATGCAACTTGACGCCGTGTTTCTGCAGCGCGGAGAGCTCGCGCAGGGTCTCCGCTTCGTGTTCGAGCAGCGCGTTCTCGGTGATCTCGAGGTGCAGTGCCTCCGGCGCGAGATCGATCTCTGCGAGAATGGCGAGCGTGCGGCGAGCGAAGTCAGGGTCGGAAAACAGGCGACTCGACACGTTCACACTGACCGATAGCTCGGAGAACCCTGGCGCCGACTGCTGCCAGGTGCGCACCTGGCGGCACGCCTCACGCATGATCCACCAGGTCAGTGCGCCGATGGTGCCATTCTCTTCGGCCAGCGGAATGAAGTCGTCCGGCCCGATCAGGCCGCGCTTGGGGTGGAACCAGCGCATCAGCGCCTCGAAGCCGACCACGCGCATGTGTTCGAGCGACACGATCGGCTGGTAATAGACGGCGAGCTCGCCGCGATTCACCGCCGAGCGCAGGTCGGTCTCGAGCTCGAGGCGCTGCAGTGCTGTCTCGTGCATGAAGCTGTCGAACACGGCATAGGAGCCGGCGCGGCGGCGCTTGGTGCGATACATCGCCAGGTCGGCGTCGCGCAGGAGGTCACCCGAGCGTTCGTACTTGACGTCACTGAGGGCGATACCGATGCTCGCCGAGCAGAAGATCTCCTTGTCGGCGATGACGAACTTCTGCGACAGCAGCTCGTGCACGCGCTCGGCGACGCGCGTCGCTTCGCTGAGATTCGTGATATCGTTGAGCAGAATGGCAAACTCGTCGCCACCGAGGCGGGCGACGGAGTCACCCGGTCGCAGGAACATGCCGAGGCGGCGCCCGAACTCGATCAACAGTTCGTCGCCGGCGGCGTGGCCGAGACTGTCGTTGATCGACTTGAAACGATCGAGATCGAGGAACAGGACGGCGAACTTGCGCTTGCGATCACGCCGGTGCTGACGCATCGCGAGATCGAGCCGATCGAGGAAGAGGTTCCGATTGGGCAAGCCGGTCAGCGCGTCGTGCAGGGCCTCGTGCACGAGCATCGCCTCGGTCGACTTGCGGTCGCTGATATCGGAGAGCGAGCCCGCGATGCGCACGGCGCGGCCGTCGACGTCGCGCACGGCGAGCCCGCGCGCGAGCGTCCAGAGCTGCTTGCCAGCGGCGTCGCGCATGCGGCATTCGGCTTCGAAGTGCGGCGTGTCACCGTCGAGGTGCGCCTGCAGCGCCTTGCGCACCGAGGTCTGGTCCTCGGCCTCGATGCCGTCCAACCACGTCGCCGGCACTGGCGCCACCTGCGCCGGGTCGAGCCCGAGCAGTTCCATCCAGCGTGGCGAGTAGTAGACGTAGTCACGCTCGAGGTCCCAGTCCCAGATACCGTCGCGGGCGCCGGCGACGGCGAGCGCAAAGCGCTTCTCGCTCTCGCGCAGACGGACCTCGGCGCCGTTGCGCGCGATGGCATAGCGAATCGCCCGTGCCAGCAGGTCGGCGGTGATGTGCCGCTTGATCAGGTAATCCTGGGCGCCCTCGCTGACCAGCTCGGTCGCGGTGCGTTCGTCCTCGACGTTGGTGAGGATGATCACCGGCACCGTGTTGCAGGCGCCGGTGACGCGGGTGAGGTTGTCGACGCCGTGGCCATCGGGCAGGTTGAGATCGAGCAGCACGATATCGAAGTGCGCCTCGGCGAGCCGCGCGAGTGCGGGTGCAATGCGCTGGTGATGCTCAATCTCGGCCGCGGTGAAGGCCGACTGCGCGAGCTGCCTGCGGATCAGCTCGGCCTCGATGCGGTCGTCCTCGATCATCAGGATGCGAAGCGGCGTCGGCTGGCTCGGCATGGTGCTTCCCCGGTTCGTGTCAGGCTGGTCGCATACTGTGGTCACGGGTGCGTGGCAGGTCGATGACGACGACGCTGCCGGCCTCCGCGCCGCCTTCGATGCGGATCGTACCTCCATGTCGCTCGATGATGCGCCGGCACAGGGCGAGGCCGATGCCGGTGCCAGGATATTCCTCGCGGGTGTGCAGGCGCTGGCCCATCTCGAACACGCGCTCGCGGTGCGGCGCCGGAATGCCGATGCCGTTGTCGTGCACCTCGATGCGCCAGTGTCCCTCGGTTTCGTGGCACAGCACCCGGATCTCGGGTCGCGCGCGGCCGCGGAACTTGAGCGCGTTACCGATCAGATTCTGCAGCAGGTGCACCAGCTGAATGGCGTCGCCGCGCACGTTCGGAAGCCGTTCGGCGTAGACCTGTGCCTCGTTCTCGTCGATGGTGGGGCGCAGGTTGTCGAGCGCCTCCGCCAGGCAGTCATTGAGATCGACGATGTCGGCCTGGGCGTCGCGCGTCGACAGCGCGAGGTATTCCAACATGCCGTCGAGCATGTTCCCGGCGCGCTCGGCGCAGGCACGCAGCTGCTCGAGGGTGCGCGCATCGGTGCGCTGGCCGGGCTGGTCGCTGTCGTCACTGAGCTGGCGCGCGAGGCGCGTGATCTGCTGCATGGGTTGGCGCAGATCGTGCGAGAAGACCAGCGCGATGTCCTGCATCTCGCGGCTGGCGCCGGCGTCATTGTCGGTGCCGCGCACGGGAGCGACGAGGCAGCCGAACAGGCTGCCGTCGGCGCCGCGGCGCAGCTGGAGCTGCCCGGCCCCGGCGCCGGCGCGGTCGCGCAGGGCCACGGCGCCGGTGCCCGCCCTGCCAGCGATGAAGCTGTGGCAGGCCGCCGCGTCGTCGCAGTGATCGGCGAGCACCGTGCCGGCAAGCTCGCCGGGCATGCAGCCGAGGGCCGCCTCGAGCGCCGCGTTGGCCGCCCCGATGCGGCCGTCGGCGTCGATGCGCGCGGCCGGCATGGGCATCAGTTCGAGCGCGGGAGGCGGCGCGGCAGCCGCTGCCAGTGCGCCGCGCAACAGCTCGCCCAGGGCGAGAAATCCGCCACTGCTCTTGCGTACGAGGCCCGCGCAGGCCCGTGCAGGACTCAGGCAGGTGGCGACGATGTCGCGCTCGTGGCCGAACAGCACCACCGCCGCGCGCGGCCAGCGCTCGCGCGCCAGTTCCTGGATCTTCCCGCTGTCCGCCCATCCCAGCTGTGGTGCCAGCACGAGTGCATCGACGCGTGCCGCACTGAGTGCTGTGGCGAGCGCGCTGGTATCAATCACGGTGACCAGTGTCGCGGTGGGAAATTCGGCGCCGATCAGGCGTGCTGCGAGCGCGATGTCGGCCGGGCTCTCGTCGATGAGGAGTATGCGTACGGACGCGCTCATGCCGAGCCACCCGGCGTGCCGGCGACGTCGTGGCGGTCACACACGGGCAGCGCGATCGCCGGCGCTGATGCGCCGATGACGACCGCCGGGCGCACGGGCCCGCGCTGACCAGATGTCCGCATACAATCCGCTCCTCGGGACGCGCGCCGGGCTTGCTCGAGTGCTCACGACGTTGCCGTCCAGCCTGGCACCGGCGTCCGGCTCGGAATCTCGCGGCAGCGTTCCGTGCGACACGCAATGTGGTGTTGGGCGGCGGCAGCCATTCGTAGTGTGACGGCGCGCACACACCGGGTATCCCCCAATTGGGGCAATTGTGGTTTGCGCTACTGGAAAGCACAAGCCGTTGCGGTGTTACAGAGTGTGGGGGACTGTCAACAAAGGTCGCCCTGGCGCAGGCGAAATCGCTGAATCTTACCGGTCGCGGTTTTCGGCAGGACATCGATGAACTCGATCCAGCGCGGGTACTTGTAGGGCGCGAGCCGGTTCTTCACGTGTTGCTTGAGGCTGTCGGCGAGCGTATCGCTGGCGTCGTGGCCGTCCTTGAGGACGACGAAGGCGCGCGGTTTGATCAGCCCGGCTTCGTCGGCGTGGCCGACCACGGCCGCTTCGAGCACCGCGTCGTGCCCGATCAGGGCAGCTTCGACCTCCGCCGGCGAGACGTAGATGCCGCCCACCTTGAGCATGTCGTCGCTGCGTCCGCAGTAGACGTAGTAGCCATCGTCGTCCTGGCGGTACTTGTCGCCGGTGCGCGTCCACGTGCCGGCGAAGGTGTGGCGGCTGCGCGCCCGGTTGTTCCAGTACATCGCCGCGGCGGTCGGGCCGGCCACCTGCAGCTCGCCGATGTCGCCGCTGGCGACAGGCTCGCCCGTATCGTCGACGATGCGCAGCGCGTAGCCGTCGACGGCGCGGCCGGTGGTGCCGTAGCGCACGTCGCCGGGGTGATTGGACAGGAAGATATGCAGCATCTCGGTCGAACCGATGCCGTCGAGGATGTCGACGCCGAATTGCGCATGCCAGCGCGCGCCGAGTTCCGCCGGCAGCGCTTCGCCCGCCGAGGTGCATACGCGCAGGGCGAGCGCCTCGCGCGACGGCAGCGCCGGGTGCGCGAGAAGGCCGGCGTAGAGCGTGGGAACGCCGTAGAAAATGGTCGCGCCGTGTTCCTGCAGGCGCGCGAATACCGCCTCCGGCGTCGGCCGCTCGGCCATCAGCACGGTGGTCGCGCCGACGCTGAGCGGGAACGACAGCGCATTGCCGAGGCCATAGGCGAAGAACAGCTTGGCGGCGGAGAAGACGACGTCGTCCGCGTTGATGCCGAGGATCGGGCGCGCATACAGTTCCGCGGTCAGCGCGAGCGAGGCATGCACGTGCACGGTGCCCTTGGGGCGTCCGGTCGAGCCCGACGAGTAGAGCCAGAAGCACGGCTCGTCGCTGCAGGTCGCGGCAACGCTGTCGTCACCGTCGGCGGCGGCGAGCAGGGCCGCGAGTGCGTCCTCCGAGCCGCCGCTGACGACGACACGCTCGAGTGTCGGCACGCTCGCTTGGAGGCCTTCGAACTGTGGCGCCAGCGGCGCCGACACCACGGTGACGCGGGCGCGGCTGTCGCTGAGCATGAAGGCGTAATCGTCGCGGGTCAGCAGCGTGTTGACGAGCACCGGTACGATTCCGGCGCGGATTGCGCCGAGAAACAGCACCGGTAACGCGAACGTATCGTGCATGGCCAGCAGCACGCGCTGCTCCGGGGCGATACCGAGGGCACGCCACATCGCCGCGGCACGGCGCACCGCGGCGTCGAGCTCGGCATAGGTGTAACGCCCGTGGTCGTCGATGTAGGCGAGCTTGTCGCGGTAACCGGCGGCGAGGTTGCGCTCGACGAGGTCGGCCGCGGCGTTGTACGACCGCGGCGCCACGTCCAGGCCGGCGCCCATCAGAACTCGGGCGCGAGCGTCAGGCGGATGCCATCCAGCTCGTCGACGTACGGCACCTGGCAGGCGAGGCGGGACCTCTCCTCGAAATGCCCGGAGTCTTCCACCATCACCTGCTCGTCGGTCGCACGCGGCGCGAGTTTGCCGGTCCATTCTTCGTCGACGTACACGTGGCAGGTCGAACAGATGCACTGGCCGCCGCAGATGGCCTCGATGGGCAGCCCGCCGTCACGCAGGATCTCCATCAGCGTGTAGCCCGCGCGCGCTTCGAGCCGGTGCTCTGCGCCGTCGCGGTCGGTTGCGATCACGGTACCCATCGAGCTCACAGTTTCACGTAGGGGAATTCGAGCGGCTGATTATTGATGCCGATGCGGGGCGGCGCAATCCACGACGCGAAGCGGCCCGGTTCGGTGACCTGCTGCATGAGGGATTGCACGTACTCGTGGTCACTTTCGCCCGGCAACCAGTCGTGAGCATGCTCGTTCCAGGTGGCGGCATCGACGACTTCGCCGGTCGGCGTCACGTGGGCGCCGGCGAAGGCGCCGATCTGGCGATGGAAGGCGCGATGCGGGAGGCGGATCTCGAAATCGATACCGGCCTCGCGAATGAGCTTGTTCCAGCGATCGACGCCGCGCTGGCAGTCGGCGATGTAGTCGTCGCGCAGACGCTCGTTGATCGCGGTCAGCGCGGGGACGTCCTCCTGGCGCAGTGCGCCGTCGACGAACTCGGTGACGCTGTAGGGCGCGTCCTTGAGCTGGTGGTCGTCCTTGATGCGCGACTCCATGTAGCGTCCCTTGAGGCCCTGGGTGAAGTAGTTGGCCGCGTTGGTCGACTGCTCGGCGCCGAACAGGTCCTCTGACACGCTGAAGTGGAAATTGACGTACTTCTGGATGGTCGGCAGGTCGATGGCGCCGAAGCGCCGGACGTCGTCGGTCTTGTGCTCGCGCATGAGGTCGCAGGCGCGCTGGATGACTCGTGCGACGCCGGTCTCGCCGACGTACATGTGGTGCGCTTCCTCGGTCAGCATGAACTGGCAGGTACGGGCGAGCGGATCGAACGCCGATTCGGCGAGCGAGGCGAGCTGGTACTTGCCGTCGCGATCGGTGAAGTAGGTGAACATGAAGAACGACAGCCAGTCCGGCGTGCGCTCGTTGAAGGCGCCGAGGATGCGCGGCTTGTCAGGGTCGCCCGAGCGCCGCTGCAGCAGCTCCTCGGCTTCTTCGCGGCCGTCGCGTCCGAAGTGTGCCATCAGCAGGTAGACCATCGCCCACAGGTGGCGGGCCTCCTCGACGTTGACCTGGAACAGGTTGCGCATGTCGTAGAGCGAGGGCGCAGTGGCGGCGAGAATGCGCTGCTGCTCGACCGAGGCGGGCTCGGTATCACCCTGCGTGACGATGAGACGGCGCAGCGGGCCACGGTACTCACCCGGCACTTCCTGCCACACGGGTTCGCCCTTGTGGTCGCCGAAGTTGATGGTCTTGCCGTCGCGGTTGGTCTCGGCGAGGAAGATGCCCCAGCGGTACTCCGGCATCCTCACGTGGTCGAACTGGGCCCAGCCGTCCTTGTCGACGCTGACCGCGGTGCGCAGGTAGACGTCCTTGTCCTGGTAGCGCTCGGGGCCATGATTGCACCACCAGTCCATGAATTTCGGATGCCAGGCCTCGAGCGCGCGCTTGAGGCGCCGGTCCGATGCGAGGTCGACGTTGTTCGGGATGAGTTCGCTGTAATCCACCTGGGCCATGTCGGGTTACCTCCGCCGCTACACGCGGCGCTTGTCGTATTGCGGGCGCTCGCCGGTGCCGTAGAGCACCAGTGCGCCCTGCTCGCCCACCGCATTGGGACGCTGGAAGATCCAGTTCTGCCATGCGGACAGGCGCGCGAAGATTTTCGATTCCATCGTCTCCGGGCCGGGGAAGCGGATGTTCGCTTCCATGCCGGTCAGCGCGTCGGGCGAGAAGCCCGCGCGAGCCTCGACCAGGATGCGCAGCTCGTCGTCCCAGTCGATGTCGTCGGGGATGAAGGTGACCAGGCCGAGCTGCTCGGCACGCGCGGCGTCGAGCGGCTCGGCACCGAGCGCGGACAGACGCGCGATGGCGTCGGGGTCGTCGAGGCTGCGTGCCTCGAGGCGCGTAAGACCGTTGACCATGCGCAGCCAGCCGAAATTCGCCGGCGACAGTACGACGCTCGCTGGGGGGCGTTCGTCGTCCTCGAAGCGGCCGTCGAGCATGAAGCTCTGGTCAGCGGCGAGCACCAGCTCGAGCAGCGTGCCGGCGAAGCATGAGCCGGGTTCGACGGCGGCGATCAGCGAGCGCGCGGAGACGTCGACGCGCTTGAGCACGCGCTGCGCGTAGAGTCGCACCTCGCGCACGAACCAGTCCTCGGCATGCGCGTCGAGCAGGGCATCGGCGGCGAGTACGCGGCCGGCATCTCCTGCGCTCTTGAACATCCACGTGCCAACGGCTTCCTCGTTGAAGCGCAGGTGCAGGATGGCATCATCGAGCGCACGCATCACGGCGAGTGGCCAGAAGGCCGCGCCAGCGGCGTGGATACCGGCGAGATCGCCCGGCAGCTCGTCGCTGGGTCCATGCACGACGAAGGTGGCGAGGCGTTGTGCGCGGTCGATGTGCACGTCGAGATGCGCGTAGCGCAGCGTGTCGCCCTGAACCTGCCGTGACAGCGGCGTGAGTGCGATTCCGCTGGTCGACGCCGGCCGATCGCTTCCGGCGGCGAGTTCGGCTGCGCGTGCACGCACGCTGTCCTCGAAAGCGGAGGCCGGCACGACGTGGTCGACCAGGCGCCAGTCGAGCGCTCGTTTGCCACGCACGCCCTCCTCGACGGTGCAGAAGAAGTCTGCGCGGTCGCGCCGCACGTGGCGCTTGTCGACCAGGCGCGTGAGGCCGCCCGTGCCGGGTAGCACCGCGAGCAATGGCAGCTCGGGCAGCGACACCGCGCTGGCACCGTCGTCGGCGAGGATAATCTCGTCGCAGGCGAGGGCAAGCTCGTAGCCGCCGCCGGCACAGGAGCCTCTGACCGCGGCGAGGTAGACCTGGTGCGAGTGATTCGTCGCATCTTCGATGCCGTTGCGCGTTTCGTTGGTGAACTTGCAGAAGTTCACCTTGTGCGCATGCGTCGCGCGACCGAGCATCTTGATGTTGGCGCCGGCGCAGAACACGCGATCGTGCTTCGAATGGACGACCACGCAGCCGACCTCCGGATGCTCGAAGCGCAGGCGCTGCACGGCGTCGTAGAGTTCGATGTCGACACCGAGATCGTAGGAATTGAGCTTCAGCTCGTAGCCATCGCCGATGGTCGCCTGCTCGTCGACGGCGAGGCCGAGCCAGGCGACGTTGCCGTCGATCTCGAGCTGCCAGTGATGGTAGTGCTCCGGCGCGGTGCGGAAATCGATCACGCGGGCGGGACTCGTCGCGGGGGCGGCGGTGGGCATCGGGTGCTCCTCAGTGGGCGGTGATGAGCTCGCGCACGGGCGGCAGTTCGAGCAGCGCCGTGAGCGCCTGCTCGACACCGTTGGCGGAGGTATCGATGGTGTAGTCGGCGCGGCCGTAGAGGCTCGCGCGCTCGTCGAGGATACGGCGCAGGTCGGCCATCGCGTTGCGGTGATCGGCCATCGGACGGTAATCGCCCTGCGCGATCACGCGCTCCATGTGCTCGCGCGGCGCGGCTTTCAACCAGACGGTACAGCACGACGCGAGCAGGAAATCGAAGGTGCGTGGCTCCGATACCAGGCTGCCGCCGCAGGCGATCACGGCATGCTCGAAGCGATCCAGCGAGGCAGCCAGCGCGGCGCGTTCGTGACGCCGGTAGGCGGTCTGCCCACCGCGCGCGAGAATCTCGCTCACCGCCATGCCGGCGTTGCGCTCGGTTTCCTGCACCAGTTCGACGAACGGCACGCCCAGCCGCTTGGCGAGCGCCGCACCGAGGGTACTCTTGCCGGCGCCGCGCAGGCCCACCAGCGCGATGTGACGGGGAACGGGTGAGGGTCGCTCGCGAGTCGAGGCGAGCAGCGTGGCTAGGCGCGTCAGCTCGTCTTCGCCGGCGCCGCGCAGGCGCTCGCGCAGCAGCAGGTACTCGACGCTCTGCTCGACGCGCGCATCGACGAGATCGTCGAGCGCCACGTGCATGGCGGCAGCGATCGCGCGCAACACCAGTATCGAGGCGTTGCCCTTCCCCGCCTCGAGCTGGGCAAGGTAGCGTTCCGAGACGCCGGACGCGGCAGCAAGGATGCGCCGTGACATGCCGCGCCGCGCGCGCACGCGGCGCACGCGCGCGCCGAGCTGGGCCAGGTAGTGGCCACTCTCGCTGGCTGGGTCGGCGGACGCAGGGACACTCATGACTTGAAGAATAGTGCAGGAAGTCGAGGTGGGACATGAATTATAGTGCAGGAGAAGCCGATGTCCAGCCGTGCGCGCAGCCGTCGCCGTCGCTGCCCGCGGCTCTATAATCCGCTCCCGTTGCCCGCCCCGCGGGCCGCACGGCAGGGCCTGTAGACGCACATGGGCGAAGAAATCGCGACGACCACCTTCTGCGCGGCGGACTTCGAGCGTTTCGCTGCACGCCTCGACGACGAGACGGCCGCGCTGGCGGCGCTGTTCGAGGCCGGTACGCTGTCCGACAGCGGTTACACCTGGGGCTTCGAACTCGAGGCCTGGCTGCTCGACCACGGGCTGCACCCGACGCCGGTCAATGCCGCGCTGCTGGATGCCCTCGGGCGCGACGATGTCGTCCCGGAGCTGTCGCGCTTCAACGTCGAGCTCAATACCGCGGTACGCGATTTCGCCCCGCACACCTTCAGCGCCGCCGAGCGTGATCTCACCACGCAGTGGTCGGCGTGCAACGCGGTCGCACACGGGCTCGATGCCAACATGGTTGCCATCGGCTCCCTGCCGACCATTCGCGACGCCGATCTCTCGATCGACAACATCTCGCCACTCAAGCGCTATTACGCCCTCAACCACGAGCTGCTCGCGGCCAACCGCGGGCGCCCCCTGCAGATCCGTATCGAAGGGCGCGAGCGGCTGACGCTGAGCCATGCCGACGTCATGCTCGAAGCGGCGGCGACGTCCTTCCAGGTGCATCTGAAGACCCCGTGGTCGCTCGCTCACCGCTACTACAACGCTTCGCTCGCGCTGTCGGCGCCAGTGCTCGCGGCGGCGGCCAATGCACCGTTGCTGTTCGACCGGCTGCTATGGGAAGAGACCCGCATACCGCTTTTCGAGCAGGCCATCGCCGGCGTCGCCGGGCCCGCCGCAGCGGTGCCACGGGTGACCTTCGGCAGCGGCTACCTGGATCACACGCTGTTCGAATGCTTTGCGGAGAATCGCCGCGCGTTCCCGGTGCTGCTGCCGATCGGTTTCGACGAGTCGCCCGCCGCTTTGCGCCACCTGCGCCTGCACAACGGCACCATCTGGCGCTGGAATCGCCCGCTGGTCGGCTTCGACGGCGACGGCGTCCACGTGCGCCTCGAGCACCGTGCGCTACCGGCCGGGCCGAGCCTGGCCGACATGATCGCCAATGCCGCACTCTATCTCGGCGCCACCCACGAATGGGTCATGCGCGACTGCGTGGCACGGGTCACCGCGAGCGATGCGCGGGCGAATTTCTACGCTGCCGCCCGCCACGGTCTCGACGCCACGCTGCGCCGCGACGGCGGAACCTGTGCGGCCCGCGCGTGGCTCCTCGACGAAATCGTCGACGACGCTGACGCGGGTCTCGCGCGCCTCGGTATCGCCGCGGAGGAGCGTGCGCGCTACCTCGGCATCGTGCGTGCGCGTGTCGCCAGCGGGCAGACCGGCGCGGCCTGGCAGCGCGCCTGCTACCTCGCGCAGGGCCGCGATGCCTACGCGCTGATGGCGGCTTATTGCGAACTGCAGCGCAGTGGGGCGCCGGTGCACGAATGGCCGCGGCCGGGGGCCGCGCGATGATGGCGCCCGTCAGCTGCCGCCCGGGCGGTCCGCCATGAGCGGGCTGCGCGTCTTCGACCACCTGCCGCACGGCCTGCTAGCGGCACGGCCGCAGGACCTCGCACGGCTGCTCGGCGGCCCGACGCTATTCGACCTGCCCGCGCGTGCGCACGCGGCCGCCGCGGCGCCCCTGTTCCTCTCCACGCTTCTGCACGGCAACGAGGACACCGGCTTCGAGGCCGCCAAGCGGGTGCTCGCCCGGCACGGGGTGGACGGCCTGCCGCGACCGCTGTTGCTCTTTCTCGGCAATGTCGAGGCGGCGGCGGCGCAGCGGCGCACGCTGCCCGGTCAGCACGATTTCAACCGCGTGTGGCCGGGCTCGCCATTGCCGGAGTCATGCGAGCGGGCGCTCATCGCCGAGGTGTTCGACTACGTCCGCACCCGTGCGCCTTTCGCGAGCATCGACATCCACAACAATACGGGGCTCAATCCGCACTACGGTTGCATCAACCGTCTCGACGAACGCTGGTTCCACCTCGCCCGCCTGTTCAGCCGTACCGTGGTCTATTTCACCGAGCCGACCGGGGTCCAGTCCGCAGCCATGGCGACGCTGTGTCCGGCGGTGACGGTCGAGTGCGGCAAGGCGGGTGTCGCCGCCAATATCGTTCATGCCGAGGCGTTCATCGAGGCCTGCCTGCACCTTGCCGAGCTGCCCCACGCCCCGTTACCCGCGCACGACCTCGATCTCATGCGCACGGGTTGGATCGTGCGCGTGCCGGCCGGCGCGAGCCTGTCGTTCGACGACAGCCCGGCCGACTTCATGTTCCGCCGCGATCTCGATCACCTGAATTTCAGCGAGTTGCCGACCGGCACCTCGTTCGGCCGGCTCGGCGGCGCGCACGGCGAGCGCCTGGCGGTAGTCGACGGCGGCGGTGGTGCGATCGACGCGGTATTCGACTACCGCGACGGGTGCATCCGCCTGGCGCGGCCGGCAGTGCCCGCGATGCTGACCTTGGACGCCGAGGCGGTGCGCCTGGACTGCCTGTGTTACCTCATGCAGCGCATCGACCGCCGCGGGCAGGCGCTGCCGTGAGCCTGCTCGCCGCCGACGAGCCGGCACCCTTCGTGGTCGAGCGCGCCGCCGGCACGGCGCCGTTCTTTCTGACCTGCGACCATGCCGGCACGCGCATCCCGCGTGCCCTCGGCGACCTCGGTCTCGCGCCGGGCGCCCTCGAGACGCACGTCGGCTGGGACATCGGTGCGCTCGACGTCGCGCGGGACCTCGCTGCCCGCCTCGATGCCACGCTCGTCTGGCAGCCCTACTCGCGTCTCGTGGTCGATTGCAACCGTCCGGTGTCGAGTCGTCAGCTGGTCCCCGCGCGCTCCGAGCGGACCGCGATTCCGGGGAATCTCCGCGTCGATGCCGCCGCGCGCGCGCAGCGCCTCGCTGCCATTCATGCGCCCTACCATGCCGCCATCACGCGCCTGCTCGATGCGCGTGCCGCGCGTGGCCAGGCCAGCGTCTACGTTGCCGTGCACAGCTTTACGCCCGTCTACGACGGCCAGCCGCGCCCGTGGCAGCTGGCGGTGCTCTACGGCGCGGATGCGCGCCTCGCACGGCCGCTCATCGACCTCGCGCGGGCGGACGCTGCGCTCGTCGTCGGTGACAACGAACCCTACCGTATCGACGAGGAAGATTACGGCGTCCCGGTGCACGCGCTGGGACGTGGCCTGCCCAATGCGCTGCTGGAGCTTCGCCAGGACGAGCTCGTGGCGCCCGCTGCTGCCGCACGCTGGTCGGAACGCCTCGCCAGCCTGCTCGTCGCGGCGCTGGAAACGCTGCAAAACAGCGCCGATCCGGCCTGAATTGCGCGGCCAAAAATAACACTTGCATTCTGCGCCGAGATCTATACCCTGCGCGTCCTCCGTGAGTGACTGGCGGCGTAATTCAAGACCGAAGGAGGTGAACCAAGCCGTTTCATAGCCTCGGCCGGGTTCGGTATCAAGCCCGAACCGACTGGGCGCAGAGCCTTGAACGGCACTGCGATTTCAAAGACCTTGCTGGGTGGGGGTAATACCGATGTCTGAACATCAACCTATCTGGGGGCAACACCTCATCATCGACCTCGCGGGCTGCCCGCGGGACCGTCTCACCGACGCCGACCACCTGCGCTCGTGGGTCAAGGATCTCGTCGACACCATCAAGATGAAAGCGTACGGCGAGCCTCAGCTCGAGCACTTCGCCACGCATTCGTATGATGCGGCCGGTTTCACTCTGCTACAGCTGATAGAGACCTCGAACATCTGCGCGCACTTCGCGGAGAACCTGGGGCAGGTCTATATCGACATCTTCTCCTGCAAGTCCTTCGACAACGACCTGGCGGTGGCCTGCTGCAGGAAGTACTTCGAACCCGAAGTCGTTGAACTGCACCTGATCGAACGCGGTAAGTTCCAAGCCTCGCTGCAAAAGGCGAGTTGAGGGATGGCCGGTCAGTTCGTCGAAAGCCTGTACACGGGACAGGCTTTCCAGGGCTTTTTCTACGACAAGCTGCTGTTCGAGGCTGACACCGAATACCAGTCGATCCGGATCTACGACGTGCCCTGGCTGGGGCGCGTCCTGGTCCTCGACGGTATCGTGCAGACCACCGAGGCCGACGAGTTCATCTACCACGAGATGCTGGCGCACGTACCGCTGATGTCGGTGGCGGCGCCGCAGCGCGTGATGATCGTCGGCGGCGGTGACGGCGGCACGTTGCGGGAAGTGCTCAAGCACCCGGTCGAGAAGGTCGACCTCGTCGAAATCGACGAGGTCGTGATCTCGAGCGCGCGCGAGTTCCTGCCGACGCTCAACGACGACGGGCGGGCGTTCGATGATCCGCGGGTCGAAATCGTGGTGCGGGATGCCTTTCAATACATGAAGGAGCATACCGGCGAGTACGATGCGATCCTGATCGATTCGACCGATCCGGTCGGCATGGCCGAGGCGTTGTACTCCGACGAGTTCTACCGCCTGTGTCGGGATGCCCTGTCGCCGCAAGGCGCGCTCAGCGCCCAGGACGGCGTGGTGTTCTTCCAGCGCGACGAGGCGGCGCGCACGGTCGCCGCGCTGCGGCGCCTCGGTCTCAGCGCGGGTGCCTACATTGCGGCCGTGCCGACCTATTATGGGGGCTCGATGACCTTCGGCGTCGCTGGACGCGATGCCGCCGTGCTGACGCCCGATGTCGATACCCTGGCGGCACGCTTTGCTGCGCTGACGGGCACCACCCGGCACTACTCGCCGGCCGTGCACCAGGCGAGTTTCGTGCTGCCACGCTGGATCGAGGAAGCGGTGGAGGGGAAAAAACAATGAAAGAACTGCCCGATCACTTCAAGAAGGATGCCCGTGGCAATGCCTATGCGGGCGATCACCTGCTGGTCGAACTGTGGGACGCCTGCAACCTGACCGATGCCGCCCACATCGAGCAGACGCTCGACCAGGCGGCCCATGCGGCCGGGGCGACGGTGCTGCACGCCTATTACCACCCCTTCGGTGAAGGCCAGGGCGTGAGTGGCGTCACGGTGCTGGCGGAGAGCCACATCAGCATCCACACCTGGCCGGAGCGCGGCTACGCTGCCATCGACGTCTTCATGTGCGGTGACTGCGATCCGAATCTCACCGTTCCCATCCTCACCGAGGCGTTCCGTCCGGGGCGCATCGAGACCCGCCTGTTCAAGCGCGGCTGCGAGCCGGCCAGCGCGATGCAGAGCGTGGCCTGAGCGGAGCGCGCCCGGCGTTCCCCCGCCCGGCGTACCGGCAGCGCGCGACGCCTGCTGGTACGCCGCCATCTTCCGGCGTGCACTGCGCCCCGTCAGCGGCGTCGGCGCACGCCTGTTAAGATCGGCGCCCCGTTCACCCAGCACGCCGGCCTGCCGTGACCGCAATCCCCGTCAAACTGAATCCGCCCGTCCGCCGCGGCGACCCGCGCAAGCAGCGCGTCGATGCCGGGCGGCTGCAGCAGCGCCTGCGCCGACTGGCCGGCAAGGCGATCGGCGACTACGCCATGATCGGTGCCGGCGATCGCGTCATGGTCTGCCTGTCGGGCGGCAAGGACTCCTACACGCTGCTCGACCTGCTGCTCAGCCTGCGCGAGCGTGCGCCAGTCGATTTCGAACTCGTCGCGGTGCATCTCGACCAGAAACAACCGGGCTACCCGCCGGCGGTGATGCGCGACTACCTGGCCGGTCTCGGCATCGAGCACCATGTCATCGAGCAGGATACCTACTCGGTGGTCAAGCGCGTGGTCCCCGAGGGACGCACGATGTGCGGACTTTGCTCACGCCTGCGCCGTGGCATCCTGTATCGCTTCGCCACCGAGCATGGCATCACCCGTATCGCGCTCGGACACCACCGCGACGACATCGTCGAGACGGTGTTCCTCAACATGTTCTTCGGCTCGAAACTGAAGGGCATGCCGCCGAAACTGCTCAGCGACGATGGCCGCCACGTCGTCATCCGCCCGCTCGCCTACTGCCGCGAGACTGACATTGCGCGCTATGCCGAGTCGCGCGGTTTCCCGATCATCCCGTGCAACCTGTGTGGCAGCCAGGACGGTCTGCAACGGGCCCGCGTGAAAGCGATGCTCGCCGAGTGGGAGCGCGAGCAGCCGGGGCGGGTGGAGAACGTGTTCCGCGCGTTGCAGAACGTGGTGCCGTCACATCTCGCCGACACCGGGCTGTTCGATTTCGCGGCGCTCGGCGACGCTGGCGCTGCGCAGCGTCATGCGGCACGCGACTGGCTGGTCGGTGATGGCGGCTTGTCGGCGCCGGAGGGTGCGGACGGCATCGATGACGAGGACGGCGACCGCCGCTGAGGTCGCCGGTGGATGAAGCTCCCCGCGCCGCGTGCGGCGCGGGGAGCTGGCGGCAGCGTGACTGCCGGTCGTCGGCTCAGGCGATGGTGAAGCCGGCGTAGCCGCTCGCCTTGACGTCGTCGCAGATCTGACGGTAGTTGCCGACGCCGCCGATGTAGGACAGCAGCCGCCGCGGCTTGCCCTCGATGTTGGCGCCGGTGTACCAGGAGTTGGTGCGCATCAGCAGCGTCGCGTTGGCGATCTCGTCGTGGTGCGAGACCCACTCATCCTGCTTTTCCACCGTGGGTTCGATCGAACTGGCATCCCGATCGCGCAGATAGGCAATGCAGTCGGTGACCCAGTCGACCTGCTGCTGCAGGCAGGTGGTCATGTTGCAGAAGGCGGTCGACGGCGCGAGCGGCCCGGCCACGGTGAACAGGTTGGGGAAACCGCTGACCTGCAGGCCGAGTGTCGAGCGGATGTCCTTGTGCCACTCCTCGGACAGCGACAGGCCGTCGCGACCGCGGATGTTCATCTGCGTGAGCGAACCGGTGCCGGCGTCGAAGCCGGTCGCCAGGATCACCACGTCGAGCGCGTACTCCTCGCCAGAGGCGAGGCGGATGCCGGTCTCCGTGAAGCACTCGATGGGGTTGTCCTTGACCTCGACCAACTCGACGTTGTCGCGGTTGTAGGCGTCGTAGTAGCCGTTCTCGAGCGGTACGCGGTAGGTGCCGAAGGTGTAGTGATAGGGCACCAGCTTCTCGGCCACTTCCGGGTCGTCGATGCGCGCGCGGATCTTCTCGCGCACCCATTCGGATACCTCGGCACCGACCTTCTCGTCGGTGAGCAGTTCGGCGAAGCTGCCGACCCAGAAGCTCAGCGAACCGTCGGCCCAGATCTCCTCGAGCTTGGCGAGGCGCTGCTCGGCGGTGAGGTCGTACCAAGACACCGGCTGCACGTCGAAGTCGAAGCCGGCAAAGGTGTGGTTGACGCGCTCCTCGAGCTCGTGGGCGTGGGCCTTGTACTCGGCGCGATCGGCGTCGCTGAACTTGGGGTTGCGCATCGGCACGGCGTACTGCGGGGTGCGCTGGAAGACCTTCAGTTCGCCGACTTCTGCGGCGATGGTCTGGATGACCTGGATGCCGGTCGCGCCGGTGCCGACGACGCCGACCCGCTTGCCCTTCATGTCGATACCTTCGCGCGGGTAGCGCGCGGTATGGGCGATGATGCCCTTGAACTTCTCGTGTCCGGGGAAGGGCGGCACCTTGGGCGCGGAAAGCATGCCGGTGCAGCTGACCAGGAACTGTGTCGTGAAAGAGTCACCCTGGTCGGTACGTACCACCCAGTGCGCGTTGGCCTGGTCCCACTCGGCGCCGGTGACACGGGTGCCGAAGCGGATGTCCTTGCGCAGGTCGAGCTTGTCGGCGACGAAATTCAGGTAGCGCTCGGTCTCGGGCTGGCCCGGAAAGCGTTCGCTCCAGTTCCATTCCCGGATCAGCTCCTCCGAGAACCAGTACTGGTAGATGTAGGACTGCGAGTCGACGCGTGCGCCCGGATAGCAGTTCCAGTACCAGGTACCGCCGACGTCGGTGCCGGCGTCGATCGATTGCACCTTGAGGCCCATCTCGCGCAGGCGGTGCAGCTGGTAGAGACCGGCCACGCCGGCGCCCACCACGATCGCATCAAAATCCGTTCCGGCGCGGGCGCCGTTGCCATTCGTTCCAGTCATTCGCTTGAACCTCCACTCGTGGAATCGGGAATCTCGTGTTCGGGGGACCCGGCGGACGCGGCGGCGCGTTGCCGTTCGCGGGTCCGGACGCGCGCCGCGCGGGCGGTGATGCCGGTGGCAGTGTGCATTCGCCGTCCGGCGCCGTCTTGCACGTCACGCGCGCGCGTTTTGCACGATCGCGGCAGTTCCGCGCTCGGCCGCGGCCGCCGGATCCTGCCGGGCGCCGGCACCGCGCGGCAAGGCACGGGACGCTGCAATCGCCGATCACTTGACCTGGCTCAGCGAATTGCCAAGCGCCGGCGCTGTCGCCTAAGCTGCCGGACCCGGGCTCGCGCCCGGCCTGCCACGAGGACCGTGCCCCATGTCAGACCTGATCACGCCGGAAGAGTTGCCGCGCTGGGTGCCGGGCGAGATCACGGCCCGCAGCGACGGGCTCGGCTGGCGCGGCGTGACCCTGCGCGGCTACCGCTATCGCGGCCAGGACGTCTACATCCCGCCGATGCGCGATTATATGGTGGTTTGCTACCGGCAGGGAGCCACCCCGATGGAGCGGCGCTTCGACGGTTCCTGGACGCAGACGCGCTGCGCTCCCGGCAGCATCTCGCTGCTGACCCGCGCACAGCGCTCGGACTGGAACTGGTCGCAGAACGTCGAAGTCTGTCACGTATACCTCAGCGGCGAACTGCTCGCCCGCCTCGCCAGCGAGGCGCTCGAGCGCAGCATTGCCGATGTCCACCTGCGCGACCTGCTCAACATCGACGACCCGGTGATCACCGCTACTGTCGACGCCATTCGCGCCGAGGCCTCCCAGCAGGCGGTCGGTGGCGCGCTCTACGTCGACGCGCTGGGCACCCAGCTCGGCCTGCACCTGCTGCGGCGCTATTCGTCGGTGACCTTCCGCGAACGCTCCGACAACGGCGCACTCGCTGCCGCCCAGCGGAAGCGCGTGGTCGATTACATCGAGGCCGAGCTCTCCCGGCCGCTCGATCTCGAGCAGCTCGCCGCGGTGACCGGTCTCGGCGTGTGCAGCTTCACGCGGCGTTTCCGCAAGAGTTTCGGCTGTGCGCCCTATGCCTATGTCATCGAACGCCGACTGCAGCGCGCGCGGCTGCTGATCGAGGCCGGCGAACTGCCGCTCAAGCAGGTCGCGCCGGCCTGTGGTTTCACCGACCAGGCGCACATGACGCGGCTGTTCCGCAGCCGTCTCGGCGTTACCCCCGGGGCCTTGCGGCGCACATCCGGGCCCTGAGCCCGCGGACCGTGCGATGGCCTGCAGCGGCCGTGCAGGTGCACGGCACGGTGGCGCCGACCATGATGCGCCCGGCCGATACGCTCACGGTTCCTCGCCGTAGCGCTCGCGCAGAGCGCGGCGCAGGATCTTGCCGACCGGGGTCTTGGGCAGCGCCTGGGCGAACACGACCGAGCGCGGCATCTTGTAACCGGTGAGGCGCTCGCGGCACCAGGCGAGCAGCGTGGCAGCTTCGAGGTCCGCCACGGCGGGCACCACGATCAGGCGCACCGCCTCGCCTGAGCGCTCGTCCGCGACACCGATCGCGGCGACCTCGCGCACGTCGGGGTGGGCGGCGACGACGTCCTCGATCTCGTTCGGGTAGACGTTGAAGCCCGAGACCAGGATGACGTCCTTCTTGCGGTCGACGAGATAGAGATAGCCATCGGCCTCGATGCGTGCGATGTCACCCGTGTGCAGCCAGCCGTCGGCGTCGAGGACCGCGGCGGTTTCCTCGGGATTCTCCCAGTAGCCGCGCATCACCTGGGGGCCGCGCACGCACAGCTCGCCGGGTTCACCGATGGCGGCATCGACCTCCGGCGTGGCCTTGATGCGAATCGCGGTCGATGGCACCGGCAGGCCGATCGAGCCGGTGAAGGTCTCGACGTCGAAGCGGTTGATGGTCACCACCGGCGACGCCTCGGTGAGACCGTAGCCTTCGGCGAGCACGCTGCCTGTGACTGCCTGCCAGCGCTCGGCGACGACGCGCTGGACTGCCATGCCGCCGCCGCTGGTGAACTTCAGGCGGCTGAAATCGAGCTGCGCGAAGTCGGGATGCTCGAGCAGCGCCGCGAACAGCGTGTTGACGCCGGTCATCGAGGTGAACGGTACGCGCGCCAGCGTACGCACGAAGGTGTCGAGGTCGCGCGGATCGGTGATGAGACAGTTGAGACCGCCGACCACCATCGTGCTGAGGCAATTCGAGGTGAGCGCATAGACGTGGTAGAGCGGGAGTGCGGTGATCATGACTTCGGCGCCGCGCACGGTTTCAGCGGCGAGCCACGCGGTAACCTGCAGCACGTTGGCGACGATGTTGCGATGGGTGAGCATTGCGCCCTTGGCGCGACCGGTCGTGCCGCCGGTGTACTGCAGGAAGGCAAGGTCGTCGAGATCGAGTGTCGGCAGGGCGGTCGTGCTCTTCGCACCGCTGCGCAGTGCCGCGCGCAATGCAACGGTGCCCGGGACCGTTGTGGCGCGGCGGCCGCTGCGGCGACGCGCGACGAAATCGACGACCAGCCCTTTCAGTCGAGGCATGAAGTCGCCGAGCCCGACTTCGAGCAGGCGCTCCACCGGCAGCGCGGCATGGGCGGTCGCGACAGTATCGCGGACGCCATCCCAGGCCACCAGCACGCGCGCGCCGGCATCGGTGAGCTGATGAGTCAGCTCGTGTGCCGTGTAGAGCGGGTTCACGTTGACCACCACCCCACCGGCGCGCAGCACGCCGAGCAGCGTCACCGGGTAGGCGAGCATGTTGGGCATCATCAGCGCCACGCGATCGCCGCGGCGCAGGCCACAGACGTCGACCAGGTAGCGGGCGAACGCCGTGGCATGGCGATCGAGCGCCGCATACGTGAGCGTTGCGCCGTGGTTCTCGAATGCGGCGTGGTCAGCGAACTCGCTGCAGGCGTCGTCGAGCAGCGCGACCAGCGAGGCATGCTGGTCGGGGTCGATCGAGCGCGGGACGCCCGGCGGATAGGAAGCGAACCAGATCTCGTCCACGCGTCGCGTCATGTCGTTGAGTCGGCAGTCATGGCGGCCGCTGGCGGCGCGACCGCGCCTGACACTACACGGCCGCCGCACGGGTGTCGACGGTGCTGCAGCGCATTGTGGACGGGGGCGCACAAAAAAGGCCCGCTCCGGGGAGCGGGCCGCAAGCCACGTCAGGAAGGGAACGTTGGCGTGGACAGGGTGAACGGTGGTTGCGCGTTCAGGCTGCTGCCTCGAACGTGCCGAGCAGACCGTCGATATGCTCGAGGTGCTGCCGGTAGAGGCGTGCCAGTCCGCTGAAGTCGTGGGGATCGCGCTGCGTGGCGTCGGCCAGCCGGGCGCTGAACTCGGCGCGGTCGGCGAGCAGCGCCGTGCGGCGCTCGGCCAGCTCGCTCGCATAGGCGTCGACCAGGTGGGCGAGCCCCTGTTCGCGCTCGTCACGATGGCGCAAGCGGCTGAGTTCGAGCGGCGTCGGCATGTTGGATCTCCTCGGCGGGCGGGACAGTGATGGACGTGCGATTGCCGTTTGCAGTATGCATGCCAGTCGCGCTGGGATGCCCGGATGAGATATTAACTGATTGATTTATATTGATTTAGTTCAGGCGTGACCAGAATCTGCCCGAGCATCCCAGGTGACGCGCAGCGGCACATGTCGCCGTGCGGTGACGCTCTGCGCGGCGCTCAGGAATTGAGCAGCCGCTTGAGCTGGTCGAGTGTGCCGCGGCCGGTCTCGCGATTGGCCGCGGCGTCGGTGACGTGGCCGTCCCAGGCCAGCTCGTCGGCCGGCAGTTCGGCGAGAAAGCGGCTCGGCTCGCAGCTCTCGAGTTGGCCGTAGCGCTTGCGCGTGCGACAGAAGGTGAGGGTCAGCGTGCGCTTGGCACGGGTGATACCGACGTAGGCGAGGCGGCGTTCTTCCTCGATGGTGTCCTGCTCGATGCTCGAGCGATGGGGCAGCAGGTTCTCTTCGAAACCTGCCAGGTAGACGTGCGGGTACTCGAGGCCCTTGGCGGCGTGCAGCGTGGTCAGCGCGACGCCGTCATAGTCGCTATCGCTGTCCTTGCGTTCTGCAATGTCGAACAGGGTCAGCGCGGCGACGATGTCGGCCGTGGTGCGCGTTTCGTCGCGGGCGTGGATGCGCTCGATCCAGCGCGACAGCTCGGCCACGTTGTCCTTGCGCCGTTCGGCGGCCTTCTCGTTCTCGGCGTTCTGCTCGAGCCAGTCGTCGTAGCCGATGTCGGCGAGCAGGGTGGCGAATGCCGCCGGTGGCGATGATGCCTCGTGCTCGCGCTGGAAGCGTGTCAGCCAGGTGGCGAACTCGCCCACGCGGCGCCCGACCTGGGGCGAGACCTGCAGGCGAAAGCGTTCATCGAGGGCGGTCTCCAACAAGGACAGGCCGCTCGCCGCGGCGACGTCGACCAGCGTCTTCACGGTCTGCGTGCCGATTGCCCGCCGCGGCGTGTTGATGATGCGCAGGAGCGCGTTGTTGTCATCGGGGTTGGCCAGCAGACGCAGGTAGCACACGCAGTCCTTGACCTCGGCGTAGTCGAAGAACGAGCGGCCGCCGGACAGCACGTAGGGGATGTCGCGCTCGCGAAATGCGCGTTCGAACAGTCGCGCCTGGAAGTTGGAGCGCAGCAGTACCGCGAAATCGGCGTAACCGCCGCCGTGCATGAGTTTGCGGTGCAGGATGTCGTTGGCAATGCGCTCGGTCTCGTCGTGTTCGGAGTTCACGGCGACGACGCGAATCTTGTCGCCGAAGCCGTGCTCCGACCACAGCTTCTTTTCAAACACGTGCGGGTTGTTCGCAATCAGCGTATTGGCGGCCTTCAGAATGATGCCGCTCGAGCGATAGTTCTGCTCGAGCTTGACCACTTTCAGGCGCGGAAAGTCCTGTGCCAGCTGGGCGATGTTCTCGGGCCGCGCGCCGCGCCAGGCATAGATCGACTGGTCGTCGTCGCCGACCGCGGTGAGACGTTGATGCTCGCCGACCAGCAGCCGCACCAGTTCGTACTGCGACAGATTGGTGTCCTGGTACTCGTCAACGAGCATGAAATCGATGCGCGCGCGCCAGCGTGCGAGCGCTTCCGGATCGTTGCTGAGCAGGCGCACCGGCCCCATGATGAGATCGTCGAAGTCGACCGCGTTGAAGGTCATCAGCGCTTCGCAGTAGGGGCCGTAGCAGCGTGCGGCGAGTGCTTCGGCCGGTGTCGGCGCGTCGAGCACGACCGCCTCGGGCGCCACCATGGCGTACTTCCATGCCGAGATCGCCTGCTGTACGACGGGCACCGCGACGTCCGTACCCGGACTGTCCCGACGCATCAGGTCGGCGAGCAGCCCGGCGCAGTCGCCGGCGTCGAGGATGCTGAAGCCCCCCCGATAACCGAGCGCTGCGTGCTCTTCGCGCAGGATGCGCAGGCCGAGGGTGTGAAAGGTCGAGATCCAGGGCTTGACGGCGCGCTTGCCGAACAGCGTGCGCACGCGCTCGCGCATCTCGCGCGCAGCCTTGTTGGTAAAGGTGATGGCCGCAATCTGTCCCGGTTCGGCGCCGCAGGCATCGATCAGGTGGACAATCTTGTGCGCAATGACGCCGGTCTTGCCGCTACCGGCCCCGGCGAGCACGAGGAGGGGGCCGTCGCTGTAGCGGACGGCTTCGCGTTGTCGCTGATTGAGCTTGTGCAAGAGTCGATGGTTCGGCGCTGGGAGGATGCCGGTGCGTGTGAGGCGCTGACAGGCGCCGCCGCGCTCGCAAAACGGGCAGGCCGGCAGCGCCCCCGTTCGGACCGCGGCGATTGTAGGCAAGCGCGTGGCGCTTGCACAGAATTGACAAGCGGCGGTGTTGCTGCCGTCTCCGGTTCAGCGCCGCCAGCCGCGGCGCCAGCGATGATCGCGATGCTGGTGATGGTGGCGGTGCGCCCAGCGCCGGTGGTCGTGGCGGTCGAAATGCCGCCAGTGGCGCGGCGGGCGTGGCGCGTAGTACCCGAAATTGCCATACGCGTGCGGGGCGGGCGCAAAGCTGCCCCAGCCGGGCCGGTAATGGTAGCCGTGGTGATGGATCGCGGGCGTGGTGATGCTGAAGCCGAACCAGGTGCGCGGCGGGCCGTGGTAGACCGCGCCGCTCCAGGCCTGCGCCGCGCCGGCGGCGGCGAGCAGCAGGAGGGCGAACAGGGGACGAATGGCTCTCGGCGACGACATGGCGGTTTCTCCTCGGTCGATGCTTGCCCCGACGGTAGCGCTGCGGCCCTGAATCGGTGCTGAATGCCGGCGTCGATTCCCGCCGCGGCACCACCGCGCGTACAATGAGCGCCGGCGTGACGGGACGGCGTGCGCCGTGACCGAACGAGGAGTGTCCGATTGCCGAAGCGCGCTGTCAGCGGCGCCGTGCTGCTCACCGCCGGCCTCGTGATCGGCTGGATGGGTGGTACCTGGTCGGCGGCACGTACGTTGCTGCCACCGGTGACGCAGGTGGTCGTCGCCGAAGCGGGCATGGCATTCGATGCCCGTCTCGATACAGGTGCCACGGTGTCCTCGATTCACGCTGAAGACATCGTGGTCGCCGGCGGAAGAACGTCGCCGGGGCGCGATGATGTCGGGCGCACGGTGCATTTCGTGCTCGTCAACGCGGCCGGCGAACGGCGCGCCTTGCAGGCGCCGATAGCACTCGTGCGCGGCATCCGCATGGCCGATTGCCGCGAGGTGCGTTACCACGTGTGGCTCACCATCGTGCATCGCGGGCGCGCGCTGCGCGTGCTCGCCAACCTCAATGATCGCAGCGGCGCGGCCGACAAGCTGCTGCTGGGACGCAACTGGCTGCGCCACGGTTATGCCGTGGCAGCGCCCGAAGAAGCCGAAATATGAGCACCATTTCCGAGCAACCCCACGTCGACCTCACGGTCGGAACCACCGAGCTGCGCCTGCTCGGCACCGCCCACGTGTCGCGAGCGAGCGCCGAGGCAGTGAGCGCCGAGATCGAGTCACGCCGCTACGACGCCGTTGCCATCGAACTCTGCGAGAACCGTCATCGCGGCATGGTCGACCCGGACGCCCTCGGCCGCATGGACCTGTTCGAGGTGATCCGCGGCGGCAAGGCGCCGATGGTCACTGCGATGCTCGCCATGGGTGCCTTCCAGCAGCGCATCGCCGAGCAGTTCGGCATCGAACCGGGCGCCGAGATGCGTGCGGCCATCAACGGCACCCAGGCGTACACGCTGCCGCTGCATCTCATCGATCGCGACATCGGCACGACCCTGCGGCGCATCTATGCCAACGTCCCCTGGTACAAGCGCATGTACCTGTTCAGCGGACTGTTCGCGAGCGTGGTGGTGAACGACGACATCCCCGAAGAAGACATCGAGGCTCTCAAGCAGGGTGATCTCCTGGAAAGCACGTTCGCCCAGTTTGCCGATGCCGCCGGTCCCATCTACGAGCCGCTCATCGACGAGCGCGACCAGTACATGGCTGCGCGCCTGCTCGGCGTGATCGAGGACGAGCAGCCCGAACGCCTGCTCGCGGTGGTGGGTGCCGGCCACCTCAAGGGTATCGCGCACTGGCTGGGCGAGGGCATCGACGATCGCGCCGCGCGGCTGGCTGAGCTCGACAGCACCCCGCCACGTCGGCGGTGGCTGCGATTCCTGCCGTGGCTGGTGGTGGCCCTGGTACTGGTCGGCTTCGTACTCGGCTTTCTGCGCAGCCCCGAGCTCGGCCTGCGCCTGGTTGTCGAGTGGATCCTGATCAACGGCACACTGGCTGCGCTTGGCTGCCTCATCGCCGGCGGCCACGCGCTGACCGTGGTGACGGGGTTCGTCGCCGCACCGCTGACGTCGCTCAACCCGACCGTCGGCGCCGGGATGGTCACGGCGCTGGTCGAGGCCTGGGTGCGCAAGCCCACCGTGGCCGATTTCGCGCGCCTGCGTCAGGACACCACGAGCCTGGCCGGCTGGCGGCACAATCGCGTCGCGCGGACCTTCCTGGTCTTCTTCCTCAGCACGCTCGGCTCGGCTATCGGCACCTACGTGGCGGGATTCAGGATTTTCGACCACCTGGTCGGCTGAGCGGCGCCATCACGCGCCGCCAGGCGATGGTGGCGAGCACCACCGCACTGGCGGCGTGCACGGCGAGGATGACGCACGCCGCGAGCGGCGCGTCGTACAGTGGTGGACGGATCAGCGTGGCCAGCCCCTCGAGACCGAGCAAATCCAGGGCGGCGGGCACGACGCGGTTGAGCAGCGCGATGCAGACGATGGTAGCGATCTCCGCGCGGCGCGTGACACGGCCGTAACTGAACGCGGCAAGCAGCGCGAGGTCGCGCAGCGCGAACAGCGCGAACGCGAGTGCGACGCCGCCGAGATTGTCCGCCCGTTCGTTGCTGAGCGCGGCATCGGCGCCGCCCAGCGTCGCGATGAGCCCGAAGGCGAGCGCGATGGCGAGCGAACTGGCTGCCAGCGGCAGCGCTTCGAGTGCGCGGCGCGCGTCTCCGTCGGCGAGTGCGTGCAACACGCGGCGTACCTGTACCGGGTCGCGGGCGAAGGCGAAACCGGCAACGTAGGCGAGCAGCGCGGCGAACAAGGCTGCGGCCGAACACAGTGCCGGTATCAGCGCAGGCTGCGGCGGCGGCGCGAGGCCGGCGAGGAGCAGGGCAAGAAACAGCACGAAAGCGAGCCAGGCCCATGGCGTGGTGCGGATGTCGAGCTCGATGCACATGGCGCGGTAGGCACCGAGCACCGCCCATGCCGCGAGCAATGCGAGCAGGGTGAGCATGAAGGTGGTCGTTGCCACCGCGTGGCCGAACCACGTGACCGCGGCGACCGGTAGCAGGCTGCCGGGCGGCACGACCAGGGCGAAGGTCGGCGGCAGCACCAGTGCGAGCAGCAAGAGGGCGAGCGCAATCGACAGGCGCGCGCGCTGGTCGCGCACACGATGCGCGGTCACGATGGCCGACGTCAGCGCCAGGGCCTGAGCGAGGAGCGCGGCGAGCACCAGCGCGAGCGCCGTGATCGCGAACTCGCCGAGATCGCGTTCTCCGCGCCAGCCGAACAGGATGCCGAGCCAGATGGCTCCGGCGTACCAGGGCATCAGCGTGGCGCCGAGCAACTTGCCCCAGGTCATCGACCATGCCGACAGCGCCGCCATGCGCTGAATGTCCCAGGTGTGTTCGCGGACCTCGTCGAGCACGGCGTTGCGCGCCTGGCTGGCGCCCCACAGGATGGTCGTGGCGACGAAGCCGAGCATGGCGCCGCCCGGTACGAGCGCCGGCACGGCGCGGCCGAGCACGAAGCTCGTGCCGATCAACGCGAGCGGGATCAGCCACAGGCGCTGCGCCGTCGCTTCCAGCCAGAGCAGGCGACGCAGTTCAGGGTTCATCACGAAATGCCTCGTCCGCGGCGCGTGCCAGCGAGCGTAGGTAGGATTGTTGCAGGTCTTCGCGCAGCAACGCGAAGTGCGCCACGCCAATGTCGGCATTGACGAGCGCGGCCAGCACGCCGGCGCGCTCGGCGGCGCCACCGCGCACGGCGCAGCGCAAGCGGCCTGGGTAGGCGGCATCGACCTCGATCGCGCTCACCGCAGGCTGGGCCGCGAGGACGGCGTGCGCGGACTCGGCGGCACCTGTCACCTCGAGCTCCACACGCGCCAGCGGCGCCCGTGCGACGCCGAGCGCGCGATGTTCGACCACGCGTCCGTCGCGCAGGATCAGCAGCGCGCTCGAATAGGATTCGAGCTCGGCGAGGATATGCGAGGAGACGATCAGCGTCATGCCACGGTCGCGCAAGGCCATGATCAGTTCGCCGAGCTGGTAGCGCGCCTCCGGGTCGAGCCCCGCGGCGGGCTCGTCGAGCAGAATCACGCGCGGTGCGTGAATGACCGCCTGTGCGATCGCGAGGCGCTGGCGCAGGCCGCGCGAGAGTTCGCCAGCGCGCTGGTCGAGGCGTTCGGCGAGACCGAGTTCGGCCGCCGTCTGCGCGACGAGTGCGGCCCGCGTGTCGCGGTCGACGCCGTTCGCGGCGGCGACGTAATCGAGGCAGCGGCGCACGCTGAGTTCGGCGTAGAGACCGAAGAAGTCCGCCAGGTAGCCGACCGCGCGGTGGCTGCGCCGGGGCTCGGCTACGACGTCGATGCCCGCAACGCGTATGCGGCCGGCGAGCGGGCGGTCCATGCCGGCCAGGCAGCGCAGCAGGCTGGTCTTGCCGGCACCGTTCGGCCCCACCAGTGCAGTCACGCTGCCGGCTTCGATGGTGAAGCCGACGTCGTCGAGCGCACGCAAGCCGGGGTACTCGTAGACGAGATGCTCGACTTCGATGATCGCTGGGTTGGTCGTTTGCATGATGGCGCGCCACCCGGGGCGCACGGCTGGCTGCGTGGCGACCGCGAGTGTCGGCGCATCCTACCATCGCCACACGCGGGCGACGTCCGGCGACGACCATCGCGGGGTGTAGACTCGACGACCATGAGCGAACCCCACGTGCCCGACGACGTCACCGAGCAGGCCTGGCGCGAAGCGCTGGTGCTCGCCACGCGCGCCAGCGTGGTGCGACGTGCGCTGCGGGTCGCCGTCGTCGTCGGCAGCGTGCTGGTCGCCATCAATTACGGCGATCGCCTTCTCGCCGGCGAGCTCGATGCGCGCGACGGAATTCGCATCCTGCTCACGTACTGCGTGCCATACTGCGTGTCGACCTACGCCGCGGTCGGTGCCCTGATGCAGGCACGCCGAGCGCAGCGTGACTGACCCATCCGCCAACCCGGAGCGACAATGAGCGACGTGGAACGACTCCTGCGCGCGCGGTTCAGCCCCAAGGCGTTCGCTGCGCGGCCGGTCGACGACGCCGTTCTCGAGGCGCTGTTCGAAGCCGCCCGCTGGGCGCCCTCGTGCTACAACGAGCAACCGTGGTACTTCGTGCTCACGCGACGTGGCAGCACGGCGCACGCCGAGCTGCTCGAGAGCCTCTCGACAGGGAACCGCGGCTGGGCCGCGACGGCGCCGCTGCTGGTGTTATGCGTGGCGCGTGAGCGCTTCGCGCGGGACGCCACGCCGAACCGGCATGCCTGGTATGACCTCGGGCAGGCCATGGGAAGCCTGCTGGTCTGCGCCAGTGCGCATGGCGTCCATGCGCACCAGATGGCCGGATTCGACGCCGAGCGCGCGGTGCGGGTACTCCAGGTACCAGAAGGGTACGCCGCCGTTGCCGTGTGTGCGCTCGGCTACCGTGGTGACTCCGCGGTGCTGCCGGCAGGCGTCGTCGAGAAGGACCCGGCAGCGCGCGAGCGTCGCCCGCTCGAGCGCAGCGTGTTCGAGTCGCGCTGGCAGCAGGGCTGGCCGGCCGCGGTTGCGCCTGGAGGATGATGATGCCGGTCTACGAGTACATCTGCGAAGCCAATGGCGAGGTGGTCGAGGTCAGCCACAAGATGGACGTCGTCATACGCAACTGGGGCGAACTCTGCTTCGCGGCGCAGCACTCCCTTGGCGAGACCGATTTCGAAGCACCGGTGCGCAAGCGCCTGCGCGCCACCGCCATCGCCCTCCCAGCCGGCAACGCCGCCCTCAGGAATGCGGGCTTCACCAAGCTCGTGCGACGCGATGACGGGGTCTACGAGAATGTCACCGCAAGTGGCAGCGAAGCGCGCTACATGAAGGCCGGGGAGCGCGACACGCTTCCGCACCTCGACAAGAAGATCGGCGATTGAAGGCGCCACCGCGTAGCCATCCGTGACCCGCTGTCACGCTGTTTCTATGGCGCGAATCTTCTGGTTCTGCGGAAGCCTGTAGAAGCGTCTCAGTTCGTTGATGAACGACGGTTCGCGATGCTGCGCGGGGAAGCGGCGCGCCAGGCGCCGGCAGTACTTGCCAGCGTAATGGTTGGCCTCGCGGTAGCGACGGTCGCTGTCGGCGTCGAGTTCGGCGTGAAAGCTGACTGCCGTGAACAGTGCCTCGTGGACCTCGTCCGGGGCGGCGCCGTTGCCTTGCTCGTCGAACAGTCGCATCGCGGTAACGAACTTGTCCACTTCTGCCTGCAGCTCGAGTTCGAGCTGGGTGACCTGGCGCGCATGCGTCGCGTTCCATACGAGGTAGTGGAAGTGGCTGACGCCTTCGAGCGCGATCATGAAATGGTTGAGGTTGTGCGAGTGCAGGCTGGTGAAAGGATCGTGATCATCGAGCGCATCGAGCACCGCAGCGTCGATGAACAGCGTGATGTCGAGACTGTCGTCGGTCTGTTGCAGCAGCAGGCGCTCGGCGTTGTGACGCGGCTGCGCGGGTGCTTCGAGCGCCGCGGCGACGCGCGCATCGGTGACGAGAAAGTCGCTGACGCAGTGCGCTACGGGCGTCTCGTATAGCGCTGCCAGCGAGCGCTGGATGTTCTTGACCAGCATCAGTGCATCACCCTCAGTGCGTGCGGTGCATGCCGCCGCCGGCAAGGGGCACGATGCCGGAACGTTCCAGGGCGCGCCGCGCGCGCTCGCTGCCGGTGCGTAGCCAGATTTCATAGGTGCGCAGCACGTCGGCATCGGACTTCATGCCGCTCATTTCGCTGACCTCGCCGAGCACGTCGACCAGTGCGGCGAACTTGGCGCACAGTTCTTCGAACAGGTCCACGCGCGCGAAGCGATCCTGGCGCCGTTGCATCGCCTCGTAGAGATGCCCGTAAGCGGTCTCGCCCATGCCGATGTAGTAGTCGACATCGACCAGTTTGCGGTTGAGGCTGTCGGTGAAGATGCCGGCGACGAACAGCGCCAGGTCCCCGAGCCGCTGCAGGGCGAGGTTGCGTTGCTCGGGGTGTTCGGCGTCGAGCGCTTCGGCATAAATCGCTGCGAGTGGGCGGTGATGCTTGCCTTCGTCGCTGACAGCGGCGAGCGCGCTGGCAGGGCAATAAGCGGTAAGGAGATTGATCACGTAGGCGGCAGTCGCGTCTTTCAACGCGACGTCCTGGTTACGCGTCGCCGCGGCCAGTGCATCGCTGAAGTACGCGCGCATGCTGGTCGTGGTGATCAGACTCGAATCGATGGTGGTCATGGCTGCCTCCGGTGTCGATTACGCCCAGTCGCTGTTCGATCTATCGGCGCACTGCAGTGGTTTCCTTGAGTGCGCTCTGAGAACGATGTAATCCAATTACCATGCCAGCAAACGGCCGTTCAACTCGGTTGCGTAAGCGATGGAAATACAAGAAGCGATTGGCAGACACGCAGTGCTGCTGCCAGCCGGATGCGTGCACGATGGGGAACCGCGGCGCCACGTTGGTGCATGTGCCGGTGCGGATCGGCGGCGGCGCCAGGGCCTTGGTGCGGCGAGCGGACGGGGGCGGATCAGGCGGCAGGGCGATGCCGCCCAGGTGGGGGCGGCGTGTCTGCGCGGGGGTGTTTGGAACGTGTCTGGAAGGCGTGTGCGACAACGGTGGCCGCAGAAAAAGGAACCCCGCGCAAGCGCGGGGTTCTCTCGGATCGGCAGGGAGCCGGCAGCTTACATCATGCCGCCCATGCCACCCATGCCACCCATGCCGCCCATGTCCGGCATGGCCGGGCCTGCGCCTTCTTCCTTCGGCGCGTCGGCGACCATGGCTTCGGTGGTGAGGATGAGCGACGCCACGGAGGCGGCGTTCTGCAGCGCAGTACGCGACACCTTGGCCGGGTCGAGGATGCCCATCTCGATCATGTCACCGTATTCGCCGGTCTGGGCGTTGTAACCGAAGTTGCCCTTGCCCTCGGCGACCTTGGACACGACCACCGACGGCTCTTCGCCGGCGTTGGCGACGATCTGACGGATCGGCTCCTCGAGCGCGCGAACCAGGATGTTGATGCCCATCTGCTGGTCCTGGTTGTCCGGCTTGGCACTGCGTGCCTTGGCCTGTGCGCGCAGCAGCGCGACGCCGCCGCCCGGGACAACGCCCTCTTCGACCGCGGCGCGGGTAGAGTGCAGGGCGTCCTCGACGCGTGCCTTCTTCTCCTTCATCTCGACCTCGGTGGCGGCACCGACCTTGATCACTGCCACGCCGCCGGCGAGCTTCGCCACGCGCTCCGGCAGCTACACACGATCGTAGTCGGAGGTGGTCTCCTCGATCTGCGCGCGGATCTGGCCGACCCGGGCTTCGATTGCCTTCTGCTCACCGGCCCCATCGATGATGGTGGTGTTTTCCTTGCTGATCTGGATTTTCTTGGCGCTGCCGAGATCGTCCAGACCCGCCTTCTCCAGGCTCAGGCCGACTTCCTCGGAGATCACGGTGCCACCGGTGAGGATGGCGATGTCTTCGAGCATGGCCTTGCGGCGATCGCCGAAGCCCGGCGCCTTGACCGCGGCAACCTTGACGATACCGCGCATGTTGTTCACGACCAGGGTCGCAAGCGCCTCGCCCTCGACGTCCTCGGCGATGATGAGGAGACCGCGGCCCGACTTGGCGACGCCTTCGAGCACCGGCAGCAGTTCGCGGATGTTGGAGATCTTCTTGTCGTGCAGCAGGATCAGGGGCTCCTCGAGCTCGACGTTCATGGTCTCCTGGTTGTTGATGAAGTAGGGCGAGAGGTAGCCACGGTCGAACTGCATGCCCTCGACGATATCGAGCTCGTTGTCGAGACCCGAGCCTTCCTCGACGGTGATCACGCCTTCCTTGCCGACCTTGTCCATCGCGTCGGCGATGATCTTGCCGATCTGCTCGTCGGCGTTGGCCGAGATGGTGCCGACCTGGGAAATGGCCTTGCTGTCGGTGCACGGGGTGGACAGGGTCTGCAGCTCGGCGACGGCCGTGATCACGGCCTTGTCGATACCGCGCTTGAGATCCATCGGGTTGACGCCGGCAGCAACGGCCTTGAGGCCTTCGCGCACGATGGCCTGCGCCAGCACGGTTGCGGTGGTGGTGCCGTCACCAGCGACGTCGGAGGTCTTGGAAGCGACTTCCTTGACCATCTGTGCACCCATGTTCTCGAACTTGTCGGCGAGTTCGATCTCCTTGGCGACGGAGACGCCGTCCTTGGTTACGGTCGGAGCGCCGAAGCTCTTCTCGAGCACGACGTTGCGGCCCTTCGGGCCCAGCGTCTGCTTGACGGCATTGGCGAGAATGTTGACACCCGCAGCCATGCGGTAGCGTGCGTCATCGGAAAAGCGTACTTCTTTGGCAGCCATGTTGATTTAACCTCGGGAATTCGTTGTTGCGTGGATCGACTCAGTCGAAAACGGCCATGATGTCGTCTTCGCGCATGACCAGGAGGTCCTGGCCGTCGACCTTCACTTCCGTGCCGGAGTACTTGCCGAAGATGACCTTGTCGCCGACCTTGAGGTCGAGCGCGCGGACTTCGCCGGACTCGAGGATCTTGCCGTTGCCGACGGCAACCACTTCGCCCTTGATGGGCTTCTCGGCAGCGGAATCGGGAATCACGATGCCGCCCGGGGAGGTCTTCTCTTCGTCCATGCGCTTCACGATGATGCGATCGTGTAGAGGCCGAATCTTCATACCCTACCTTCTCCTGACTTAACTGGTTGATTGTGCGAGGAAATTCGAGTGTTATTAGCACTCTCACGTGAGTAGTGCCAGAAATATAGAGATCTTTTGGCGAAAGTCAACAGAAGCGGATGCCTGGCGCCCGTCAGGTGGCCCGCGCCAACCCCGGCGTCGGCGCTGACCGGGGCTGGCGTATGCTGCGATGGCAAGCACGGGCAACGAGAGGGCGAAACATGGGGAGCACAGCATGCCGCGCACGTTCGAACGTCTGATTATCGCCGCGACGACCGGTATTTTCGTGGTCACCGCGAGCGCGGCGGAGTTCGCTTTCGGTCCTTACCACATCAGCGTGGAAGCCGACGCCAGCGGCGTGATGACCACGACCGACTACCAGATCGTCGTCGCCAACGAGGATCTGGTGTTGACGCGGCTCACCGCGCCCTACGAGGGCACGCTGTCGAAGCGCTTCGTCACCGATCTCGATGGCGACGGGGATTTCGAGGTCGTGGTCACTTTCAGCCATGACCAGGGCCGCGCCACCGGCATGCACCTCTACACCTGGAACGAATACCTGCTCGAGCCTGTCGAGGTCGCGCCGCTCGCCACGGGCGACGCGCAGGGCTACCGCGGTGGCGACGAGTTTGCCATCGTCGATGGCGCGCTGGTGCGGGTTTTCCAGGTTTACGCAGAACGTGACGATGTGTGGCAGCCCACTGCAGCGCAGCGCCGCTTGCGCTATTCTCTGCGCGAATCACGCTGGATCCGCGAGGATTGACGCCGCGGGCCCCGGGGCGCCAGATGTCGCTGTGTGCTTAGCGACGTACGCGGCGCGGGTGCGCGACAGCGACGTGTAGGCATGGAGCGTTGAAGAATGTCGTTGATGACCCCCGAGATCGACAAGTCGGTCGACAAGATGCTGATGCACTGTCACCGGCGGGTGTTCACCCCGAAGGCCGCGATCATTCGCCAGGGCGATCCGGCCGGTGAACTGTTCTACATCATCCGCGGCTCGGTGACGGTTCTACTGGAGGACGACAAGGGGCACGAGATCGTGCTGGCCTATCTCAATCCGGGTGATTTCTTCGGTGAGATTGGCTTGTTCAACGAGGATGCCAACCGTACGGCGCTGGTGCGTTCCCGTGGCGAATCGGAAATCGCCCAGATCAGCTACAAGAAGCTCAAGGGGCTGACCGAGATCTACTCCGACCTCATCGTCGCCATGACCTCCCAGCTGGCACGTCGCCTGCGCAATACGAACCGCAAGCTCGGCGACCTCGCGTTCATGGATGTCTACGGGCGCGTGGCGCGAACGCTGCTCGATCTCTGCGAGCAGCCCGACGCGATGACCCATCCGGACGGTATGCAGGTGCGCGTCACGCGCCAGGAACTTTCGCGCCTGGTCGGTTGTTCGCGCGAGATGGTCGGGAAGGTCCTCAAGGACATGGAAGATCAGAAGCACATCACGGCCAACGGCAAGAATATCGTCGTGCTCGGTGTGCGGCCGAAACGCCCCGCCGGGGCCGCGCGCCTGCGCGCGCGCTGAGTCAGCCGACGTCGATCGCGCGCAGGCTGCGCCGCTTGGCGAGCAGCAACGCCCGCACGTGGGCCACAGCCCGAAGGTCGTGAGCGTCGTCGCCACCCTCGAGTTCGTTGAGGAGCTCTTCGAGCTCCGCGATCTGCTCGACCAGCCCGGTCCAGCTGTCCGGGGTGTCGGTCACCACGAGCTGGCTTGGCCAGCTGCCATCGAGGGCATCGTCGCGCGTCTGTTCTCGGGCTTGCATGGGCATCGGCTCCGGCTGACTCGATAGAAGGCCGGGCGAGTATCGCGGGCTTTCCTTACGGCCGTGTGACCGGGCCACGCCGTGCCGCGATCGCGCGCATGCGTCGCTGCGCACAGCACGCATGGCGACCCGTGGCGGGAGAGCGGCTTTCCCCCCTATACTCCGCCGCCATCGTGGCCGCGGCCGCCGGCAGCGCGCCGGCGCGGCCCGCCCACCCGGAGGAGTCCGATGCGCCTTTCGCCGCTGCTGTTCCCGTTGCTGTTCTGCCTGCCGCCTGCGCCGGTGGCGGCGCTCGACCTGGCGGCCGCGGCGACCGCCATCGATGGCGGGCGCGCGGAAGAAGTGGTGCCGGCGCTCGCCGAGGCGGCGAATGCCGGCGAGCCGGGCGCGGCGGCGCTGCTCGCGAGTCTCTACCAGCGCGGCGACGGCGTCGCGCGCAACCACGAGCGCGCGGCCGCACTCTACCTGGTCGCGGCCCGCGCCGGCGATGCCGAGGCGCAGTTCAATCTCGGCAACATGTACCTGCTCGGCGAAGGTGTCGAACCCGACGAAATATGGGCGCTGACCTGGTACCGTGCCGCGGCGGCGCAGGGCCATGCGCTGGCCGCGCGCAACATGCGGCAGCTCGAGCGCGCGGCCGGACTCGAGGGTGACGCAGCGGCGGATGCGGCCGCGCTCACACAGGCACGCCAGGAGCCGCGCGTGAACAAAGTGGGCCCGCTGACCGGCCCGCCAGCGACCCCCGCGCGTCCGGCGAGCGTCGATGAAGCGAGAGCGCTCGACGCCGCGCGCGCGCACGGCATCGAGATCGCGCTCGACGCAGACGTACCGCCCGATGCCGGTGGGAGCGGCGCAACCGCGGCCGACCGCGCCCCACGCACCGGCGTACGCGATGACGACGCTGCGCCGCCGCCGGTGGAACCCCGGCGCGCTGCCGACGCGAGCATGGCAACCGCGGCACCGGGCGCGCGTGCGGCGGCGCCCGTGCTGCAGGATCCCGATCGCGTTGCGCCTGCTTCCGTCGCGACCTCGGCAGACTCTACGCAGGACGACACGCGCACAGTCGCCGTGCCGCCGTCGCTTGCTGCCAGCGTGCCGAGCGGCGCGCCTGCGCTCGCCAGCCTGCATGCCACGGCAGTCGCCGGCGAAGCCGCGGCGCAGTTCGCCCTTGCGCGCCATTACCTCGAGGGTGACGGCATCGAGCGAGACGAGGCGATGGGCATCAGCTGGCTACGCGAGGCCGCTCGCCGCGGCCACGCGGCGGCGCGCGCGCGCCTGCGTGGCATCTACACCGAGGCCGGACTGCCCTTGCCCGAACACGACGCCGCCACGCCGGCCGGCGACACCGGGCGCGCCGCGCACGAGGCGGC
>JAVJVZ010000077.1:0-65435 GCA_040220855.1 Gammaproteobacteria bacterium
CGAAGCGCCGCTGGCGACGGCTCTCGCCGATCGGCTGGCATTGGTGCTGGCGCTCGACGGCGTGCGCGTCGCCGCCGGGCTCGACGAACTGCCGGATCCTGCCGCGGTCGTCGGCGCGCACGCTTGGCAACTGCGCGCGCGCGGCGACGACCGCGGCAGGATCCGGCAGTTCGTCGAGCCCGGCGGCGACGCGCACGCCGTCGAGCGCCAGCACCAATGCCAGCCGATCGGCGAGAGCCGTCGCCAGCGGCGCTTCGTCGGCGTAGCTCTCGTCGAGTGCGACAACGGCAAAGCGCGCCGCGCAGTGGCGTGTCATGCCATCGCGCTCGAGCGTCACCGACTGCGTGTCGAGCGCACCGGCGATGATGCCGAGCGCGGTCGCGCCGAGGCGCTCGGCGGTCGCCAGTACCACGCACCCTCCGTCGGCGGCGGCAAGCACCCCCCGCGTGGCGAGTGGCCGTCCGGCGGCGAGGGTCGCGGCGAGGTCCAGCCCGCCGAGCAGGCCCGCCGCATCGACCTGTGCCGGTACGCGCTGCCACGGCGCGTCCGGGAGCAGACCCGCGAGCAGCCGCAACCAGGCTTCGCGCGCCGGCCCTGGCCGCGCCCGCAACACCGCGCCGAGACGTGGCTCGATCGCGAGCAGGTAAGCCGCCTGCACCGCCTCCTGCCACGGCCCGGGATCGTAACCGGGCGGCGCGGTCACGGCGCGAACTGCTCCGCCAGTGCGCGCTCGACACGCGTCGTCGAACCGACCTCGTCGAGCGGATTGCGTCGCAAGCGATGGCGCAGGGCCATGGCGGCCACGCCGCGCAGATGCTGCTCGGCGACAGCATCGTCGCCGTCGAGCGCGGCCAGCGCACGTGCCGCGCGCACCAGGGTCAGTTCGCCGCGCAGGCCATCGGTGCCGAGTGCGAGGCACAGGCTCGCGGCGCGTTCCAGCGCGGCATCGTCCACGGTGACCTCGGCGAGCCGTTGACGCGCGCGCTCGAGGCGTCGCCGCGTGCGCCCCTCCTGGCGCGCATAGCGCGCCACGAAGGCAGCGGGATCGCGATCGAAGGCATCCCTCCGGCGCACCACTTCGACGCGGGTGGCAAGCTCGCGCGGCGCGCTGACCTCGACCGCGAGACCGAAGCGATCGAGCAGCTGCGGCCGCAACTCGCCCTCTTCCGGGTTGCCGCTGCCGACGAGCACGAAGCGCGCCGGGTGGCGCATGCTGAGTCCCTCGCGTTCGACCAGATTCTCACCCGACGCAGCGACGTCGAGCAGCAGGTCGACGAGGTGGTCCTCGAGCAGGTTGACCTCGTCGATGTAGAGGAAGCCGCGATGGGCGCGCGCCAGCAGGCCGGGCTGAAAGACCTTCTCGCCATGGACCAGCGCGCGCTCGAGATCGAGCGCGCCGACCACGCGATCCTCGGTGGCGCCAAGCGGCAGGTCGACCACCGGTACCGGCACGCGCCGCGTGCGGCGTCCGTCACAGGCGTCGCACAGCCCTGCGCCTTCGCCCGGCGCACAGTGATAGACACAGCCCTCCTGCACCGGCATCTGCGGCAGCAGGGCGGCGAGCGCACGCACCGCGGTCGACTTGCCGGTGCCGCGGTCGCCGAGTACGAGTACGCCGCCGATGCCGGCGTCGACGGCCGCCAGCAGCAGCGCCAGCTTGACCTCGTCCTGGCCGACGATCGCACTGAACGGAAAGACCGGGCGAGTCCCGGCGCCGGTTGCTGTGCTCATCGTGCTCCTCCTTCGAGCTCTTTGGGCGCCACCATCGGCGCCGCGCTGCCGACCTCGGTGGAGGTGCGGCGGCGCAGGGCCAGGGCCCAGCGCCACAGCGCGGCGTCCTCGAGCGGGACCACCAGGAACCAGTGCTCGAGTACACCGAGCGCGCTCAGCGCGGCGAGCAGCGTGCAGGCAACCTGGGCCTGCGAGCCGGGCGCCGCGGCGAACGCGGCCTCGGCCAGCGCCGCGGTGGCAAGCGTGGCGACGGTAATGGAAAGCGGGAACAACCAGTTCATCGCGCGGCGCGTGATGAAGGTCTTGAGATAGTCGAGCTGCTCCGGCAGGAACTCCTCGTTCAGGTTGGGCACGCCTAGATAGATGTTGAGCTTCGAACTCCAGCGCATCAGCCACAATACGAGGAAGGTCCAGGCGGCCACGCGGTTCGGCGTCCCCGCAGTCACCAACAGCAGCACGACGCCGGCGGCGACCACCGCGAGTTCGTGCCACAGGCTGGTGCCGACAGCAAGCAGGAAACGGCGCGCACCGCGCACGCCCGGTGGGCACGGGCGTGTCCAGGGACCGGTCACGACGCCCATCAGGTAGGCCATCTCGATCCAGCCCCACACCGCGAGGCCACCGGTGAAGCCGATATAGGCGGCAGCCGCATCGTCCCGCGTGCTGGTGCCGAGCACGGCAAGGAAGGCGAGCAGCGTGAGCGCGCCGGCGCCGAGCAGCGACCAGCGGAAGGTGTGCCGCGGCAGGCTGTCGAGGAACAGGATCAGGCCGGTGCTCAGCCACCAGACGAGCAACACGTAGAGCAGTGGTACGGCGAGGTCGGCCACGGCTAGAGCACGCTCACCAGGCCGGCGCCATGCGCACGTCGCGCGGCAGTTCGTTGGGTCGCGTCGGCAGGCAGTACAGGCGCGCGAACGTGGCGAATGCGGCCACCCCACAAGCGGCGCGACGCAATGCGCCGAGCACGCCGCCGCGCTGGCGCGCGTCCTCGTTGGCGCGCGCGATACGGCACAGGCGCTCGAGTCCACGGCGGAACACGGGATGGTCGATGTCGAGCACGAGCGGGAAGATCTGGCGCGAAATCTCGTTGGTGACGCTGAACACCTGGTAGTCGTAGGCGGTCGGATCGAGCCCGAGCGCGGCATGGAAGGCCGGCCGGGAATGGTCGCGCACGTACATCGTGGCGTAGACGGCGAGCAGGAAGAAACGGATCCACAGACGATTGGTGCCACGCAGGAGCGCGGGATCGGCACGCATGATCAGCGCGAACGCCTCACCATGGCGAAACTCGTCGTTGCACCAGGCCTCGAACCAATCGAAGATCGGATGAAAGCGCAGTTCGGGATTGCGCTGCACCTGGCGGAAGATCGTGATGTAGCGCGCGTAGCCGATCTTCTCGGACAGGTAGGTCGCGTAGAGGATGAACTTGGGGCGAAAGAATGTGTACTTCTTGGCCTTGCGCAGAAAGCCGAGGTCGACACCACGCCCGAATTCCTTCAAGGCCTGGTTGATGAAACCCGCGTGACGTGACTCGTCGCGCGCCATGTAGCCCATCAGCGCACGCACCTCGGGATTGTTCACCTTGCCCTTGATGTCCGCATAGAGCACGCAGCCGGAGAACTCGGACGTCACCGAGGTGACGAGGAAATCGAGGAACTCCTTCTGCAGTTCTTCGGGCAGGTCCTCCAGGCGCACGCCGAAGGCGGCTTCGCGCTCGAAATGACGGCGGTTGTTGTCGGCCCGGAACTCGGCCATCAGGGCGTCCCACTCCGCGCGCACGGGCGTGACGTCGAGGGCGTCCATGGCGGCGAAATCGGTGGTGTAGAAGCGCGGCGAGAGAATCGTCTCGGTGCGCGCGTGGTCGGTGCTGGTCGCAGCCGTGGCAGTGCTTGCGGTCATGTCATTCTCTCCCCAGGGATTCCATCGTCTGGCCAGGCGCGACGGCGGCCAGCGCGGCAGGCGTGCCGGGAGCGTCGCGGGTGGCGTCGAAGAGGCGCCGGAAAGCGCCGAAGTTGGTCGGCCCGAAGGCGCCGAGGTCGGCGCCGCGGCCGGTCGCCGGATCGGTGATGGTGAGGCGGCCGTCGGCCCAGCGCTCGAGCCGGTAAGGCACTTCCTGCGCGACCCCGCGGCGCTTGCGCTCGCGCGCGAGTCCGCGCAGCACACCGCGGACGAAGCCATCACCGCCCGGCGCGAGGACGTGTGCCGGTTGCGCATCACCGACGAGGAAGACATCGATGCCGCCATCGGCGCGATCGGCGAAGCGCAGGTCGCGCAGTTCCACCCGCGCGGTGTCGGCCATGCGGGTCGTGCCGATCCCGGTGGTACGGGCAAGCAGTGACGCGACCAGCGCGAGCACGACGAGTGCGCCGGCCGCCCACAACACGCTGGCAGGAAAGCCGCCCGAATGGGGTGCGCGACTCATGCCGCGACCGCTCTCGCGCCGAGCGTCGCAGCCGCCGCGTCGCTTACCGTCGGCGCCGCGCTGTGCTCGAGCGCGGCGGCGAGCACGCCCGCCACGGTCGCGACATCGGCCACGCCGCGCAGTGCCGGGCGCGGGCGCGTGAAATGCCAGCGCGCCACGCACGGCCACATGTGCACGTAACCGACGCGCTCACCGGCCGCAAGGCTGAGCGCGATATCACCGCAACCCCGCGCGGTGACTCTCACCGCGGCGGCTTCGATGACGTTGAACGGCAGGTTCACGTTCAAGGGCAGCGCCAGTCCGAAGCGCAGCACGATACGCCGGTTGGTGATCGTGTAGACCGTGGTCCTGGCATACAGCCGGGCAAACAACGTCACCAGGCCGAGCGCGACCAGGGCCAGCACCACGGTGCCGGCAACAGCCGCACCGACACTGCCTGCGTCGAGGCCGACCGACCAGGCGTCGAAGGCCTGCCAGGCGATCACCAGCGTGAAGTAGATCGCCAGCGCGCGACGGAAGAAGACATCGCGCGCCAGCGCCCGCGCGTCCGGTTCACCCTGCCACAGGATGCGCTCGCCGGCAGGGAGGAACTCGGGCAGACCGTGCACCGGCTCGAACTCGTGCTCGTCGCTCACAGCAGCGGCTCCTGGCGGGCGCGATCGGCGTACAGGAAGCCAGCGCCGAAGTACGCCACGGCCCGCTCCTCCTCGAGCAGGGTCACCTGGTCGGATTCCCGACGCACCGGGGCGCCGGCGAAGTGCTCACCCTTGACCGCGAGCACCCGTACGCGCCGGCGCGCACCGTCGACCTGGGCGAAGTTCACCGGCAGCAGGATACTGCGCAGCGGTTGTTCGCCACCGGCTTCGGCCGCGGCGCCGGCGCCGACCTCCGCTGCAACCTCCACTTCGAGGTAGCGGAACATGACGTCGGCGCGGTCGAGCCACAGGTCGCGGACGACGCCGCCGGCAACGCCGTCGCAGCCGTATACCGTCATGCCGCGCGGGTCGGGATCGCGCGCCTCGACGCCGAAACCCGGCGCTGCGCGCAGCGGCACGATCTTGGGCGCACCGTCAACCGTGAGATCCGGCACGTCGGCACGCTCGGCCCAGGCGCCCGGACCGACGCCGGCCTGCATCGGGTCGCCCTCCGGCACGAGCGGTGCACCCGGCCATGGCGCGGCCGGGTGCGCGGCCAGGCTGCGCGTATCACGCGCGCCGTCCGGCTTGCTCACGACGTGGTCGCCATGCAGGGGCACGAAGGTCTTGGGTCGCGGAACGAACAGGAAGCCCGGGTCCGCACCCGGTCCCTTTTCGTTCTCCAGCGGATAACCCTCGCGACGATCTTCGCGCCGCAGGTAGACGATGAGACCGAAGAAGAAGGCCCAGAACACGTACAGGACGAGTTGGGCGACATCGATGTACTCGGTGATGGCTCCGGTTTCCATTTGCAGTTCCTCCGACGGCAGAGCCGTTAGCTGGGCAGTTCGGCGAGTCCCAGCCGCCCGGCCGTGGAGGCCGTGCGCGCGGGGTCGCGCCGTACGAGGGGACCGATCGCGACCAGCGCCGCGAACAGCAGAATGATCTCGAGGTGGAAGACCACCACGTAGCCGGCCGCGTCACTGCGCATGCCGGCACCGAGCAGGCCGCTCGTACCGAGCGTGCTGACGACATCGCGCAGGACGCCGCCGAGGGCAATGCCGAGGCCCGCCGCAGTCGCCTGGGCGGCACCCCAGGCGCCGAGCGCAAGGCCGCTGGCGCCGTGCTGATCGCGCGCCATTGCGCTGGTCAGCGTGGCGACGGCGAACAGGCCGGCGCCGAACCCGATCAGGAAAGCGCCAGCGCCGAGCAGTGGTACGGCATGCAGGGGCGCCGCGAACACCACCGCGAAGAACGCCGCGACGCCGGCCAGGGCGCCCAGCGCGGCAAGGCGATGGACGTCGGCGCCGACGCCGAGGCGACGCGCGGCGTAGGCGAAGGCGGCCAGCGATCCGCCGGCGAACAGCGCGGTCAGGACGGTGGTGCCGCTCACCGAGAGACCGAGCACGGCCGCGCCGTAGGGCTCGAGCAGCACTTCCTGCATGCTGAACGCTGCCGAGCCCAGGGCCACTGCGCAGAGGAAGCGGCGAAAGCCCGGCGTGCGGCACAGGCCGCGCCATGCTTCGCCGAAAGGTGGCGCCAGCGGCGCCTGCCTGGCGGGGCGACGGGTTTCCTGCTTCCACAGCGCAATCACGTTGAGCACGATGGTGAGCAGGGCAGCGCCCTGGACGACCTTGACCAGTCGCAGCTGACTGAATTCCTCGAGCAGCACGCTCGCGGCGAGTGCGCTGGCGACGGTGCCGAGCAGCAGCATGACGTAGAGCAGGGCGACCACGCGCGGGCGCGTGTCGGGGCCGGCGAGATCGCCGGCGAGCGCGAGCCCGGCAGTCTGCGTCGTATGCAGTCCGACGCCGACGAGGAGAAATGCCAGCGCCGCGCCGGCCTGGCCGATCCAGGCCGGGCCGTGGGTATCGCCTGACAGCACGATGAGCGCGAACGGCATGATCGCGAAGCCGCCGAACTGCAGCAGCGAGCCGAACCAGATGTAGGGCACGCGGCGCCATCCGAGCGCCGAGCGGTGGGTATCGGAACGATGCCCGATGAGTGCGCGGAACGGCGCTGCCACGACCGGCAAAGCCAGCATCACCGCGACCAGCGACGCCGGCACGCCGAGCTCGATGATCATCACGCGGTTGAGCACCCCGCCGAGCAGGACCAGCGCCATGCCGACGCTGACCTGGAACAGGCCTAGCCGCAGCAGGCGAGCCAGCGGCAGGGTCTCGCTGGCGGCATCGGCGAACGGCAGGTAGCGCGTTGCTACCAACGTCCAGCCACGCGCCAGGCGCTCGTTCAGGCGGCGCATCGGCGGACCAGCTCCTGCGCCTGCGACGTGTAGAAGCCGCTCGCGACGCGCACGCTGCGCGCGGCCTGCCAGGCGCCGAGCGCGGGTTCGTCGGCAAGTGCCCGGGCCAGCGTGCGCGCGGCGACCGGCTCGATGGCGGGCGCGCGGTCGCCGCGCGGAAACAGGCGACCACCGGCGTGCATCAGCCCGAGCAGGAAGGTGCGGGGCGCGAAGGTGAAGAGGATCGAGCGGTCGACCACCGCGCCGAGCGCAGCGAGCGCGGCGACGACGTCCTGCGGGCGGTAGTGGATCAGCGAGTCCATCGCCACCGCGTGATCGAAGCGGCCGAGATCCTGCGTCGCGAAATCGCCGACGACGAACGAAACCCGCCCGGCGAGCGATGCCGGCAGGCGCTCGCGCGCGGTGGCGACGAGATTCGCCGCGACGTCGATGGCAACCACCTCGGCGCCGCGTTGCGCGGCCTCGACGGCAAGCGCGCCGGTCCCGCAGCCGGCATCGAGCAGTCGCACGCCGTCGAGGTCGCGCGGCAGCCAGTCGAGCAGGGTGCGGCGCATCGCGTCGCGCCCCGCACGCACGGTGGCACGGATACGCGAGACCGGCGCGTCGGACGTGAGCCGCGCCCAGGCCTCGGCCGCGGTCTCGTCGAAATAGGTCTCGAGCTCGCGGCGGCGGGTGTGCCAGGAAAGCGTGGTCGGCATCGCGGCTTCCTCAATCGAAACCGAGCAGGTCGAAGATGTCGCGATCGCGCATCGGGTGCGCATCCTGCGGGTCGGTGCCGGCCCATAGCGCGGCAGCCAGCCGCAGGTACTCGTTCTGTACCGCGGTGAGTTCGGGCGACTCCTCCATCTCGAACAGCGTGCTCTTCTTCAGGCGGCTGCGGCGGATGACATCGAGATCGGGGAAATGCGCGAGCATGCCGAGGCCGGCCTCGCCGTTGAAACGATCGATCTGGTCGGTCGCCGCGCTGCGGTTGGCGATGACGCCGCCGAGACGCACGCGGTAGTTCTTCGACTTCGCCTGGATGGCGGCAACGATGCGATTCATCGCGAAAATCGAGTCGAAGTCGTTGGCAGTGACGATGAGGGCGCGCTCGGCATGCTGCAGCGGTGCCGCGAAGCCGCCGCAGACGACATCACCCAGCACGTCGAAGATGACCACGTCGGTGTCTTCGAGCAGGTGGTGTTCCTTGAGCAGCTTGACGGTCTGGCCGACCACGTAGCCGCCGCAGCCGGTGCCGGCCGGCGGGCCGCCGGCCTCGACGCACATGACACCGTTGTAGCCCTGGTAGACGAAGTCCTCGAGACGCAGCTCCTCGGGATGGAAGTCGACCGCTTCGAGCGCGTCGATGACCGTCGGCACCAGCTGCTTGGTCAGCGTGAACGTGGAGTCGTGCTTGGGATCGCAACCGATCTGCAGCACGCGCTTGCCGAGCTTGGAGAAGGCGACCGACAGGTTCGACGAAGTGGTGCTCTTGCCGATGCCGCCCTTGCCATAGACGGCGAACACCTTGGCGCCGTCGATGGCGACGCGGTCGTCCATCTGGACCTGCACGCTGCCCTCGCCGTCCGGCGGTGAGCCTGTCCGGCGGATACTCGATACGGGAACGGTCGTGACATTCATGCGGCGACTCCATCGATGATGCCTTCCAGTCGATCCTCGAGTTCGTCGCCAGCGTCGCGCAGCGCTGCCAGCGTGGCCTCGTCCGGCGCCCAGTAGGCGCGTTCCTGCGCTTCGAGCAGGCGGTTGGCGAGGCGTGCCGAAGCACCGGGGTTGAGCGCTGCCAGGCGTTCGCGCATGGCTTCGTCGAGGATGAAGGTCTGGCTGATTTGCTGGTAGATCCACGGTGCGACCTGGCCGGTGGTGGCCGACCAGCCGAGCGTGTTGGTGAGTTGCGCTTCGATCGAACGCACGCCTTCGAAGCCGTGCGCGAGCATGCCCTCGTACCACTTGGGGTTGAGCATGCGGGTGCGTGTCTCCAGCGCGACCTGGTCGGCCAGGGTGCGCACGGCTGCGTCGCCCTGGGTCTGGTCTCCGATGTAGACCGGCACTGCGTCACCGCGCGCGCGCACCACCGCGCGGCCGATGCCGCCGAGGGTGTCGAAGTAGTGATCGATGGTGGTGATGCCGAGCTCGGCCGACTCGAGATTCTGATAGGCGAGATCGACATCACCGAGTACGGCCTCGAACAGTGCCGACTGCTTGGCGCTGCTGCCGTCGGCGCCGTAGGCGAAGCACTTGCGATGGGTGAAGGTCTCGGCGAGTTCGTCCTCGTCCTGCCAGCAACCGCTGTCGATGAGCTGGTTGACGTTGGCGCCGTAAGCGCCATCGGCATTGCTGAACACGCGCAGCGCGGCCGTCTCGAGGTCGCAGCCATGCGTATCCATGTAGGCAAGCGCGTGCTTGCGCACGAAGTTCTGGGTTGCCGGTTCGTCGGCGCGCGCGGCCAGCAGGCAAGCCTCGGCGAGCGCACGCATCTGCAGCGGCAGCAGGTCGCGGAAGATGCCGGACACGGTCATCACGACGTCGATGCGCGGCCGCGCGAGCTCGTCTGCGGGCACCAGCTCGGCACCGCACAGCCGCCCGTAGGAATCGAAGCGCGGGCGCGCACCGAGCAGGGCAAACGCCTGGCCGATCGGCCCGCCCTCGTTCTTGATGTTGTCCGAGCCCCACAGGACCAGCGCGACCGTCTCGGGCAAGCCGTGGCCGTGGGCAAGATGACTGTCGAGCACGCGCTCGGCCTGGCGCGCACCGTCCACCAACGCCCAGGCGCTAGGCAGTCGGAACGGGTCGAAGCCATGCACGTTGCGCCCGGTCGGCACCACCGCGGGATTGCTCAGCACGTCGCCGCCGGCGACCGGCGCGGTGAAACCACCGTCGAGGGCGTGCAGCAGCGCCGGCAGCTCATGGTCGACAGCGAGCGCCGCGGCAAGGTCTGCGAGTTCGGCGAGCCGCTCGCGCGCGCTCGCGTCGGCGCCCGTCCCCAGCTGCACCGAGGCGTCGCTCCCGGCAAGGATGGCCTCGACCGCGCTGCGCGGCAGCGGCGTCGCGGCGCAGTCGTTGATGGCATGCAGCAGCTCCGCCCGTTCGGCCGCCCCGAGCGGCTCGCCGGCAACATGCAGGCCACAGGGAATCAGGGTCGATTCGACTTCCTGGATCTGCGCGGTCAGGCGTCCCAGCCACGCGGCGGGTGCTTCGCCATCGGCGCGTGCCACCAGTTCCAGGGCTTGCGCCTGGCTTGCCACGAGAGCGAGCAGGTCGGCGTCACCGGTGGCTTGTTCCTGCTGCGCACGGGCCAGGGTCGCCTTGAGTTCGCCGAGGCCACGGTAGAGTCCGGAGCGGGCCAGCGGCGGCGTCAGGTAGCTGACCAGCGTGGCGGCACTGCGACGCCGCGCCAGCGCACCCTCGGAGGGATTGTTGGCCGCATAGAAGTAGACATTGGGCAGATCGGCGATGAGGCGATCGGGCCAGCACGCCGCCGACATGCCGACCTGTTTGCCCGGCATGAACTCGAGTGCACCGTGGGTGCCGAAATGCAGGCACACGTCGGCGCCGAAATCCTCGCGCAGATAACGGTAGAAGGCGGCGAAGGCATGCGTCGGTGCGAAGCCGCGCTCGAACAACAGGCGCATCGGATCGCCCTCGTAGCCGAACGCCGGCTGTACGCCGACGAACACGTTGCCGAAGCGCTCGCCGAGCACGCGAATGGCGCCGCCGTCGCTCTGCTGGCGACCGGGCGCCGGCCCCCATTGCGCCTCGATGTCGGCCAGCCAGGTTTCGCGGCGCACGTAATCGTCGACCGCGATACGGGCATGGACATTGGCATCGGCGCCGTTGACGGCGGCATTGCCTTCGACGATGCGCGCGCGCAGCGCCGTGGCGTCGGCCGGCAGATCGCCAACCGCGTAACCGGCGGCGCCCAACGCGCGCAGCGTGTTCAGCAACGATGCGAACACGTCGAGATAGGCGGCGCTGCCGACGGCGCCGCTGTTGGGCGGAAAGTTGAACAGCACGATGGCGACGCGACGCTCGGCGCGCGCCTTGCGGCGCAGGGCGACGAGGCGGGCAACGCGGCGGGCGAGCATGTCGGCACGCTCGGGATGCACCTGCATGTCGCGCGAGCCACGCGCTTCGGCAGCCGCGGCACGTCCGCCGAAGACAATGGGACCGGTGGCGCCATCGAGCTCGGGGATGGCGACCATCATGGTCGTCTCCAGCGGCAGCAGCCCGCGCTCGGACGCCTCCCACTGCTCGAGGCTCTGGAACTCGATGCCCTGTGCCGCGAGGTAGGGAACGTCGAGGCGTGCCAGCATTGCCGCGGCCGCGCCGGCGTCGTTGTAGGCCGGGCCACCGACGAGCGAGAAGCCGGTCAGCGACACCACCGCGTCGACGCGCGGTGTGTCGCCGTCGAAGAAGAACGCCTCGATTGCGGGACGCATGTCGAGGCCGCAGGCGAACACCGGGATGACGTCCAGACCGCGCGCTTCGAGCGCCGCGATGACGCCATCGTAGTGCGCGGTGTTGCCGGCCAGCACGTAGGAGCGCATGACCAGCAGGCCGACGGTACCGCGGGCGTCGCGACGCTGCCGTGGCAGCTTCGCCGCGTTCGCCGCGATGCGCCCGCGCAGGCGCGGGTGATAGACGCCGGTTTCGGGGTACTCGCGCGGCGGCGCCACCGCGAGCCGCCCGCGCAGCGCCTGGCGCGGACCGGCGGCGTAGCGGTTGACCAGTTCGCGGACGAGGTTCTCGAGGTTGGCGTCGGAACACGCCAGCCAGTACTGCATGACCAGGAAGTAGGCCCGTACGTCCTGCGCCGTGCCGGGCACGAAGCGCAGCAGGCGCGGCAGGCGCTTGAGCATCGCCATCTGCCCGGCACCCGAGCTCTCGCGGTTGCGCGCGGCGCCGCGCAACCGTTTCAGCCAGGCCATCGCACCACCCTGCTTGCGCGTCATGTCGAAGCGCCCCATGCGGGTCAGGCGCAGCACCTCCCCCGCCGACATCACGCACACCATCGCGTCGCAGGCGCCGCGGCGCGCCTCGAGATCCGGCAGCACTGCGCGGATGTGCTCGTCGAGGAACAGCATGCTGACAATGATGATGTCACCGGCGGCGATGTCTTCGCGGCAGCGCGCCAGCGCACTCTCGTCTCCCGCCCACTCGGCGGCCGCGTGCAGGCTCAGGTGCAGGCCGGGCAGGTCGCGCGCGAGGCGGCGATGGGCGGCCTCTGCGGCACTCGCGAGGTGCGCGTCGAGGGTGACGACGACCACGCGCAGGCCGGACGACTCAGTGGCTGAAGTGCGCCTTGGCATCGTAGAGCGTCTCCAGGGTGATAGTGCCGACGCCGCGCTCGCGCGCGTAGCGCTCGGTGTTGCGGCGCGCCTTGCCGCGCACGAAGAACGGCACCTTGCGCAGTTCACGCTCGGCATCCGCGGTCCAGTCGAGCGCACAGGGTTCGCTGCCGGCGGTATCGGGCGCGTCGGCTGGCGGCACCGCGTGGGCCGCACCGAGATGCGAGGGCGCATGGTCCGAGAACTCGAAGTCGTCGCGGAACATCGCGAGCAGGTGCTCCTCGAGCCCCATCATCAGGGGATGCACCCAGCTGTCGAAGATCACGTTGGCGCCTTCGTAGCCCATCTGCGGCGAGTAACGCGCCGGGAAATCCTGCACGTGCACCGGCGCCGAGATGACCGCGCAGGGTATGCCGAGCCGTTTGGCCACGTGGCGTTCCATCTGCGTACCGAGCACGAGCTCGGGCCGCAGCGCGACGACCGCCGCCTCGACCTCGAGATAGTCGTCGGTGATCAGCGCCTCGAGCCCGTACTCGCGGGCGGCGGCGCGCGCTTCGCGCGCGAACTCGCGGGCGTACGTACCGAGACCGACGACGTCGAAGCCGAGTTCGTCGCGCGCGATGCGCGCCGCGGCGATGGCGTGGCTGGCGTCACCGAACACGAACACGCGCTTACCGGTGAGGTAGGTCGAATCGACCGAGCGCGAGTACCACGGCAGGCGCGCGGTCGCCTGCTCGAGCGCCGGCGCGGCATCGACGCCGGCCAGGGACGCCACTTCGCGCACGAAGTCGGCCGTCGCGCCCATACCGATCGGGACCGTGCGCGTGAACGGCTGGCCGAAACTGCGCTCGAGCCAGACGCAGGTCGTGTAGGCGACTTCGGGGTACAGGCAGCAGTTGAAGTCGGCCTGCGGCAGCCGCTCGAGGTCGGCGACCGACGCCCCTTCCGGCGCCACCACGTTGACTTCCACGCCGAGCGCGTCGAGCAGGCGGCGCACCTCGACAACATCGTCGCGACAGCGGAAGCCGAGCGCGCTGGGGCCGAGCAGGTTGGCGCGCGGCGCTGTGCCGGCGGCGCGTTCGGGGCGCGCAGTGCCGGGCGCGAGGCGCTGTGGTGCAAGCAGGGTGCGCAGCAACTGGTAGAACGTCTCGGCGGCGCCCCAGTTCTCCTTGCGCGAGTAGGCCGGCAGCTCGAGCGGGACGATGGGCACGCCGAGATCGAGCCCGCCGGCGAGCGCCCCGGGCTGATCCTGGATGAGCTCCGCCGTACACGATTCGCCGACCAGCAGGGCACGCGGCGCAAAGCGCGCGCAGGTCTCGCGCAGGGTCTCGATGACGAGCGCGGCGGTATCGCCGCCAAGATCGCGCGCCTGGAACGTCGTGTAGGTGACCGGCGGGCGGCGGTCGCGACGCTCGATCATGGTGAACAGGAGGTTGGCGTAGGTATCGCCCTGCGGCGCATGCAGTACGTAATGCACGTCACGCAGCGACGCGGCGATGCGCAAGGCGCCGACGTGGGGCGGCCCTTCGTAGGTCCATACGGCGAGCTCCATGGCTCATACCTCCAGGCGCGCACGGCGCGCCAGCGGACGGGCGAACAGCTCGGCCAGGTCGGCCGCCTGTTCGAAGCCGTGTACCGGGCTGAACACCAGCTCGATCGACCACTTGGTCGTCAGCCCCTCGGCTTCGAACGGGTTGGCGATACCGAGCCCGCACACGGTGAGGTCGGGTCGCGCGGCGCGCACGCGTTCGAGCTGTCGCTCGACGTGCTGCCCCTCGACCACGCGCGTCGCGGCGGGCAGCGCGTCGAGTTCGGGCGCGGCGAACTGGCGATCGAGGTAAGGCACGCCGACCTCGATCGGTTGCATGCCGCACTCGTGGTGCAGAAATCGCGCGAGCGCGAGCTCGAGACCGGAATCGGGGAGAAATGCGATGCGACGTCCGCGCAGCCGCTCGGCGATGCGTGCCACGGCAGCACGTGCGCGCGCCGCCGGCGTTGCCACCGCCGCCTCAAAGCAGCGCGACTCCACGCCGAAGTCGGCCGCGGCCGCGGCGAGCCAGGCACGCGTGCCCTCGACACCGAAGGGAAACGGCGCCGTCAGGTGGCGCGCGCCGCGCGCACTGAGCGCACGCGCGGTTTCAGTGTCGAACGGTTGCGCGAGCAGGAACGAGGTATTCGGTCCGATTCCTGGCAGTGTGCTCGCCGTCCGCGCTGGCAGGAAGCGGACGGGGCCGATGCCCATGGCCTCGAACAGGCGCACGAACTGGTCCTCCACCACGTCGGGCAGGCAGCCGACCACGAGCAGCTGGCGCGCCTCACTGGCCGGCAGCTGGTCGACCAGCGCCCGCAGGCAGTTGTCCTCGCCCTGGGTGAAGCTGGTCTCGATTCCGCTGCCACTGTAGCTGGTGACGCGCACGTCCGGCAGGTAGCGCGCCGAAAGCCGCGCGGCGGCCTGCGCGAGATCGAGTTTGATCACTTCCGAAGGACAGGAACCGACCAGGAACAGCGCGCGCAGGCCGGGACGACGCGCGATCACCTGGGCGACGACGCGATCGAGTTCCTCGTTGGCATCGGCGAGACCGGCGAGATCGCGTTCCTGCAGGATTGCGGTCGCGAAGCGCGGTTCGCTGAAGATCATCACGCCGGCGGCGGACTGGATGAGGTGCGCACAGGTACGCGAGCCGACCACCAGGAAGAAGGCGTCCTGCAGCTTGCGGTGCAGCCACACGATGCCGGTCAGGCCGCAGAACAGCTCGCGTGGCCCGCGCTCCGCCACGACCCGCTCGGCGCGCGCCGGCGGCGTCGTGCAACCCGTGCTCAGCGGCAGCGAACTCATCGCGCGCTGCTCCACAGCGGACCCGGGGCAGCGGCGACGGCAACCTCCTGACGCGCCTGGCGCAGCTTGACCACGAACTGGGCCGCATTGACGACGTAGGCGGCATAGGCCGCGAGTGCGAGCAGCATCTGTTCGCGTGGTGCGAGGAAACCGCCGAACAGTGCGACCAGATAGGCCGTGTGCAGCGCCAGCACGAGCATGCTGACAACGTCTTCCCAGAAGAAGGCCGGCGCGAACAGGTAGCGTCCGTAGACGTCGTGCTCCCACAGTGAGCCGGTCACCATGATGGTGTAGAGCACCGCGGTCTTGACGACGACCGAGACGCTGGCGGCGAACAGGCCCTCGTCGCTGCCGAGGTAGCGCAGCACGAGATACAGGCTGACAAGGAACACCACGAACTGCAGCGGCGCGAGGATGCCCTGGACGAGGGTCCAGCGCGAGGCGTCGCGACGCTGGCGCTGCTCGTCGCTGTACAGGGCCGGCCGGGTGGCCGGGCGGGCGTCGTCTCGAATCGTGGGCGGGGTCATCGGCTCCGTCCTCGCTGGGCGTGAATTAACTCTAGGCTTGACACTCGCAAGTGTCAATGAAAATTGACGTCCAAAAACCTTGACATTCGTTGTCAAGGCGACCAATGCTTGACCGACAAGGAACGACGACGCATCAGCCGGGAGACAGCAGGCGGCCGGGAGGTCTGCCGCGACGTTCCATCTGGCGCGCCACCGGCCCGCACGACAAGGGGAGGGCAGCAGCAATGGTGGGACGTATCGACGGCGCCGGGGGCGTCATCGGCAAGAGCGACCGCGGATTTCCGCGCGAGCACGAGGTGGACAAGCAGCCGGTGCGCGACCTCGCGCGGCTGATCGAGACCGAGGTCATCCCGCGCATGATGTTCGCGCACGGCAGCGCGTCACCGGGCGCAAGGCCGGTCGACGCGGTCCCGGGCGAGCGCGACGTGGCGCGCTTGCTCGGCCACATCCTGCGCGACAGTGACGAAGCGGTGTTCGACTGTGTCGACGCGCTGATCGCGCGGCGGGTACCGCTGGAACGCATCTTCCTCGGCCTGCTCGGTCCGGTCGCGCGCCGTCTCGGCGAGATGTGGGAAGCCGACACCTGCAGCTTCACCGAGGTCACCCTCGGCCTGATGCGCCTGCAACAGGTGCTGCGACGCTATGCGCCGCGCTTCAATGGCGGACAGGACGGCGCCGACGGCACGCGCCGGCTGCTGCTCAACCCGCTACCCGGGGAACAGCACAACTTCGGCATCTTCATGGTTGCCGAGTTCTTCCGCCGCGCCGGCTGGGTGGTCGACGAGACGCCGTGCGACTGCAGCCGCGACATCACCACCACGGTTGCCGAGGAGTGGTACGCGGTGGTCGGCCTGTCGCTGAGCGCGGAAAGCCGTCTCAACGAGCTGGCCAACCTGATCCTCGAGCTGCGCGAGCGCTCGGCGAACCCGGATCTCGGCATCATGGTCGGCGGCTGGCTGTTCAGCGCACGCCCCGAACTGGTCGAGTTCGTCGGCGCCGATATCGGGGGCAGGGACGCCGCGCGCGCCGTCGACGAGGCAGACTACCTGCTCGGACAGATGCGCGCGATGCGACCCTAGGCCACGGGCCGTGACGCAGGCTTTCTCGAGTTCCGGTGCGGTCGGCGCCCTCGATGCCGACGGCGCCGCCGCCCTGATTACCGCAGCCAGCGACGTCGCGCTGGTGCTGTCCGCCGACGGCGTGATCGAGGATCTCGCGATCAGCGGCGACAACCTCGTACTCGCCGGCAGCCCCGGCTGGGTCGGACGTGGCTGGGCCGAGATCGTCACCGTCGAGTCGCGGCCCAAGGTCGCCGAACTGCTGCAGGATGCACGCAACCGCAGGCCACCGCGCTGGCGTCATCTCAATCATCCCGGCGGCGCTGGCGAGGACGTACCGGTGATCTACTCGGCAGTCGGACTCGGCGCCGGCGAACGCATCATCGCGGTCGGCCGCGACATGCGCCCGCTGGCCGAGCTGCAGCAGCGTGTGGTGCTCGCGCAGCAGTCGATGGAGCGCGAGTACCAGCGCCTGCGCCAGGCCGAGACACGTTACCGCGTCCTGTTCCAGGAGGCGCGCGAGGCGGTGATCATCGTCGACGGCGGCACGCGCACCATTGTCGAGGCCAATCCCGCCGCAGGCACCCTGCTCGGCACCAATCCGGAGCGCCTCATCGGCACGCCCTTCCCGCGTGATTTCGACAACGCGGGCCTGCAGGCCGTGCGCGACCTGCTGAATGCGGTCGCCGGTGGACGTCGCGAGGGCGCGGTTGCAGCGCGCATACCCGGCCACGACACGCCGCTCACGGTGCGCGCGTCACTGGTGCGCCACGAGCGCGTGGCGCATCTCATCGTGCGCATCGAGGCGACCGCGGCGCCGGCCGCAAAGGCGCCTGACCACCATCTCGTCGATGCCCTCGACCAGCTCCCCGACGGCTTCGTGCTGACCGACGAGGAGGGCGTCATCCTCACCACCAACCGCAGCTTCCGCGAGCAGGTCCAGATCGGCAGCGAGCTGCTCGCCCGCGGCGAGCGCCTCGAGCGCTGGGTCGGCCTGCCCGGGGTCGACGTACCGGTGCTCCTCGCGCACCTGCGCGAACGTGGCAGCATGCGCCTGTTCCGCACCACGCTGCGAGACGCCCATGGCGGCAGCCTGGCAGCCGAGATCTCCGCCGTCACGGTGCCGGACGGTGCCGGCAGCTGCTTCGCTTACAGCATCCGCGCCATCGATCAGCGCCTCGAGGCCGACCACGAGAGCACCCTGTTACCGCGCAACGTCGACCAGCTCAGCGACCTCGTCGGCCGCGTACCGCTGAAGGAACTCGTGCGCGAAGCGACAGACATGATCGAGCGGCTGTGTATCGAGGCCGCGCTCGACCTCGCCGGCGACAACCGTGCCTCTGCCGCGGACATGCTCGGACTGAGCCGCCAGAGTCTCTACATGAAGCTGCGCCGTCACGGCCTCGGCGCGCTCGACCAGCAGAACGAGGACTGAGCCGGCACGACGTCGTCCGGGGCTGCGCAGTGTCCTGACAGCAGCCTTGCAAATCCACGACCGTGATGTAATCTTTGATTTACACTAATGTGTAAATTGAGATTTACAGTCATGTCCAGTCCGGCATCCGCTGTCGCCCCCGCCGCCCTGCCCTCCCCCCGTGCGGTACTCGAACTGCTCAAGCCGGTCACCTGGTTTCCGCCGATGTGGGCGCTCGCCTGCGGCATGGTGTCCAGCGGCGCATCGGCGAGCGGCCGCTGGCTCGAGATTCTCACCGGGATCGTCCTTGCCGGCCCGCTGCTGTGCGGCGCGAGCCAGGTCGTCAACGACTGGTTCGACCGCGAGGTCGATGCCGTCAACGAGCCCTACCGGCCGATACCGTCCGGCCGTGTGCCCGGTCGCTGGGGGCTCGGCATCGCGGTGGCCTGGAGCCTGCTCGCGGCCCTGGTGGCCTGGCAGCTCGGTCCGTGGGTGTTCGGCCCGGCCCTGCTCGGCATCGCGCTGTCCTGGGCCTATAGCGCGCCGCCGCTGCGTTTCAAGCAGAACGGCTGGATCGGCAACGCCGCGGTCGGCCTCGCCTACGAGGGTCTGCCCTGGGTAACCGGCGCGGCCCTGCTGACCGCCGGCGCCGCACCCGGACTGCCGGTCATCGTCCTCGCGCTGCTCTACAGCCTCGGCGCCCACGGCATCATGACGCTCAACGACTTCAAGGCGCTCGAAGGCGACCGCCGCCACGCGGTGCGCTCGCTACCGGTGCAGCTCGGCCCGGCCCGCGCGGCACGCCTGGCCTGCGTGGTGATGGCGCTGCCCCAGGTCGTCGTGGTGGTCTTGCTACTCGCCTGGCAGGCGCCGCTGCATGCCGGTGCGGTGGCGGCCCTGCTGGTCGGCCAGCTGCTCGCCATGGCGCGCCTGGTGCGTCGTCCGCGTGAACTCGCACCCTGGTACAACGCCACCGGTGTGACGATGTACGTCGCCGGCATGATGACGAGCGCGTTCGCCCTCGCGGGGATGGCGGCATGAGCGCGCGACAGCTCGGCTGGCCCGGTATCGTACGCCTCGGTCTCGTGCAGACTGCGCTCGGCGCAATCGTCGTGCTCACCACCTCGACGCTGAACCGCGTGATGGTGGTGGAACTCGCGCTGGCCGCGAGCCTGCCGGGCGCGCTGGTCGCGCTGCATTACGGGATCCAGCTGGCACGCCCGCGCCTCGGGTACGGCTCCGACGTCGGCGGGCGCCGCACACCGTGGATTATCGGCGGCATGGCCCTGCTCGCACTCGGCGGCATCGGCGCGGCCTGCGCCACCGCGCTGATGGCGAAGACCGTCGGGGGCGGTATCGCCATGGCGGTCGTCGCGTTCGTGCTCATCGGGCTCGGCGTCGGCGCTGCCGGCACCTCCCTGCTCGTGCTGCTCGCGTCGCGGGTCGCGCCGGCGCGCCGGCCGGCCGCGGCAACGGTCGTGTGGACGATGATGATCGCAGGCTTCGTGATTACCGCCGCCAGCGCCGGTCATTTCCTCGACCCGTTCTCGTTCGAGCGCCTGATCGGCGTCACCAGCGTGGTGTCGATCAGCGCGTTCGTCGTCAGCGTGCTTGCGGTCGGCCGCCTCGAACACCGCACCGAGCCAGTCAGCACGACCCCCGCGGACACCGCCCGCGCGCCCTTTCGCGCGGCGCTGGCCGAGGTATGGGCAGAACCGCGTGCACGCCTGTTCACCGTCTTCGTGTTCGTCTCCATGCTCGGCTACAGCGCGCAGGACCTGATTCTCGAACCGTTCGCCGGGCTGGTCTTCGGCTACTCTCCGGGTGCGTCGACGCAGCTCGCGGGCACGCAGCACGGTGGCGTCCTCGCCGGTATGCTGCTGGTCGCACTGGTCTCGAGCCTTCCGGCCGGCCGTCGCCTGATCGGCATCCGGGGCTTTACGCTCGGCGGCTGCCTCGCGTCGGCGCTCGCGCTCGCGCTGCTGGCGCTTGCCGGCCTGCACGGACCGCCCTGGCCGCTCGCCGCCGGGGTGTTCGCGCTCGGCCTCGCCAACGGCTGTTTCGCCGTCGCCGCCATCGGCGCCATGATGACGCTCGCCGGTGAGGGCCACGCGCGTCGCGAGGGTGTCCGCATGGGACTGTGGGGCGCAGCCCAGGCGATCGCCTTCGGTGTGGGCGGTTTCGCCGGCGCACTGGGCGTCGATCTCCTGCGCCAGCTCGGCAGCGCCCCGGCCACCGCCTACGCCGTGGTGTTCGCCCTCGAGGGGCTGCTGTTCGTCGCCGCCGCGGCGCTTGCCGCCCGCGTCATGCAGACCACTGTCGTCACGCCGGCCAGGTGCGACGTCGTCACCTCCGCCAGCGAATATGCCATCGGGATGTCACGCTCATGAACGTCAACTACGAACCCGCAACCTACGATGTGATTGTGATCGGCGGCGGCCCGGCCGGCGCCACCGCCGCCGAGGCACTGGCGCGGCACGGCCGCGCGGTGCTGCTGCTCGATCGCGCCGGCCGCATCAAGCCCTGTGGCGGCGCCGTGCCCCCGCGGCTGGTACGCGACTTCGCGATTCCCGATGCCCTGCTCAAAGCACGCATCGGCGCGGCCCGCATCATCGCACCCTCGGCCCGCGCCATCGACATGCCGATCGACGGCGGCTACGTCGGCATGGTCGATCGCGGCGAATTCGATGAATGGCTGCGCGAACGTGCCGCCTGCGCCGGCGCGGTGCGCGCACACGGAACCTTCGACACCCTCGCGCGCGATGCCGACGGGCTGGCGGTGGTGCATTACACCGCACACGGCGACGGCGATCGCGCGGCGCATGCCCGCGCACGCATCGTCATCGGCGCCGATGGCGCCAATTCCGCAGTGGCACGCGTGGCGCTGCCGAACGTCGCCGCACCGCCGTTCGTCTCGGCCTACCACGAAATCATCGAGTCGCCCGCCGCGGGTTTCGACGGCGCACGTTGTGACGTGTGGTACCAGGGCCGCGTGTCGCCCGACTTCTATGGCTGGGTCTTTCCGCACGGCGCGCAGACCAGTGTCGGCGTCGGCAGCGCCGTGCGCGGCTTCTCGCTGCGCCGCGCGACCGCCGCCCTGCGCGCAGCGAGCGGGCTCGCAGACGCACCGCTGGTACGACGCGAAGGCGCGCCACTGCCGCTCAAGCCACGCAAACGGTGGGACAACGGTCGCGACGTCGTCGTCATCGGCGACGCCGCCGGCGTCGTCGCGCCGGCCTCGGGCGAGGGCATCTACTACGCGATGGTATCCGGCGCGCTCGCCGCCGAGGCGGCACATGCCTGCGTATCGAACGGTGACGTCCGCGAACTCGCCCAGGTCCGCCGCCGCTTCATGCGCGAGCACGGCAGGGTGTTCTTCATCCTCGGCATCATGCAGCGCTTCTGGTACTGCAGTGATGCCCGGCGCGAACGCTTCGTCAGCATGTGCGCCGATGCCGACGTGCAGCGCCTCACCTGGGAGGCCTACATGAACAAGCGCCTGGTGCGCGCGCGCCCCGCCGCCCACGTGCGCATCTTCTTCAAGGACCTCGCGCACCTGCTGGGCCTCGCGCCGACCTGAGCGGCGCTGCGCCGCGATGGAACTCGAGGCACTCGCCGCCATTCTGCCACCCACCACGGTAGCAGCCACGGCCCTCGGCGTGCTCGTCGTCGAGGGCGTCGTACTCGCGGCCGTGGCACTGCATCGTGATGACCGCGGCGCGCTCGTCGGAACGCTGCTGGCACTGCTCCCGGGTGCGTGCCTGCTGGTCGCCGTGCTGTTCGCGCTCGGGCCACGGCCATGGCCTGGCGTCGTGCTCGCACTCGCCGCCGCCCTGCCACTGCACCTGCTCGATGTCGCCGCGCGCTGGCGCCGGCGACCTTGAGGCCGCGCCGCACGCGTGGGTGGGTGCGCGCGTGCCGGACGCTGCGCGGCGCCCGTACCACGCACGCGGTCCAAACCGGCTGCGGGCGGCGCCGGTCGGTCGCGCCACGCGACGTGGCGCGCCGGCCCCGACGCGCGACGGGCAGGCCCTGCCCGAACCGCTGCGGGCCGCTCTAGGCGGCGCGTGCGGGGCGTGAAGAGGTTTCGTCGTCGCCCGTGTCGGCGGCTGCCGGAGCGTCGTCCTCATCCGCGTCCACCGGCGCTGCCGCGTCCTGCGGCGACGTGCCGGCGAACTCCATGCCTTCCCAATCCTCGGCGTCGCCCTGGCTTGCGCCCGCACTCGCGTGGAACACTTGCGTAGCGCCGGGTACGTCCGCCAGCGTACCCGCTTCGTCGGCGCCGTCGCTGTTCTCGGCAACCAGGTCCTCGCGCGTACCGTCCTCGCTCGCGGTGTCGTCGCCCGTCGTGTCATCGGTGCCGGTCTCGTCGACGTCCGCCTCCGACGCCACGCTGTCCGATGCGCTATCCGCGGCGTCGTCTTCGGCAGCTGTCGCGGCGCCGGCCGCCACGGCCGCGCTGCCCAGCGCGACCGCAGCCTGCTCGAGCGCGGCCGCGGTGCGATCGTCGGCACCGTTACCGGCCGCCGCAGGCGGTGCATCGAGAGCCAGCGGATCGTCGATACGCGAAGCCTCGTTGCGGCACAGGTCACGCGCACCGGCGGCCATGTGTGCGTAGACCTCGCGGTACTGCGCGGTGAGACGACCGAGAAGTTCGTTGGTGGTGACGAAGTGGTCGTCGACGCGCGCCTGGTAGTCGTCGAAATCCTGCTTCAGTTCGACCGGCGTGCGGCCGCCGCCGTCGAGTCGCGCGCGCATCGACGCGAACACGTAACCGGTGAGGATACCGAGACCGAAGAAGGCGAGGACCGTGACGACGAGACCGAATCCGCTGAGTGTGGGCATGGCGCTGCTCCCTTGCGATGCTGACGATGTGGCACGGCGCGCGGGCCCGTGGCCGCGCCGCGCGAATCGCTATCATGGAAGCACAGGCGCAGCGACGATGCGAGCGTTCCATGTCGAATTCTGCCGCGGTCACGGACGCCGCTGGAAAGAAAGACTGACACCTTCTCTTCCTGCTTGTGAACAATCGAATGCAAGCGACTGACGAGCCCTTCGCGCAGGCTTCCTGATGGCAAATGACGACAGCAATTCCGTCGACGCACCCCGTCTGCTCGACGCCGAGCATCGCCTGCTCGACGGCATCACCGGCACGCCCGGGTGCTACGTCGCCGGGGAAGGCGCACCGCTGCTGCTCGTGCACAGCATCAACGCTGCTGCGTCGGCATACGAACTGCACACCGTGTTCGCCCACGCACGGCGCAGCCGCCGGGTCTACGCGCTCGATCTTCCGGGCTTCGGCACCGCGTCGCGCGCACCGCGGCGCTACGACATCGGCCTCTACGTGCGCGCACTGGTCGAAACCATCGATCACATCCACGCCGAGTGCGGCCCGACACCGCTCGACGCCATGGCACTGTCACTCGGTTGCGAATTCCTCGCCGCAGCGAGCGCCACGCGCCCCGGGCGTCTGCGTACGCTCGCACTGGTCACGCCCACCGGCTTCGATGCACGCAGCGCGCAACGGGCCGCGCGCGCGCACGGCTCGCTCGAAGTGCCCGGCCTGCATACGGCGCTGACTGTCAGCGGGCTCGGCAGGCTAGCGTTCCGCCTGTTGACGACGCGACGCTCGATCGGCTGGTTCATGCGCCGCACCTACGGCGGCGACACGGTCGCTGCGGACGTCATCGACGCGGCCTGGCGCAACGCGCGAGTCGCCGGCGCGCGCCATGCGCCGCTGGCCTTCCTCAGCGGACGATTGTTCCATGCCCATCCGCGCACACTCTACGAAGCGCTCACGCTGCCGGTGTGGGTGGCGCAACCGCTGCGTGGGGACTTCCGCGATTTCAGCGCAGCCGGCTGGGCGCGCGAACGCGCCAACTGGCAATTCACCCCCTTCGACACCGGCGCACTGCCACAGCTCGAGGCACCGTCTGCATTCCTGCCCGCCTGGGAACAGTTCCTCGCCGCCCATGCGCGCTGAATAGACTCGCCGCGGCGCATGCCGGCCCATCGCCGGCGCACGTACAATGGCGCCAGGGAGGGTTCCATGAACAGCACACGTCCGTCCGCGGACGCGGCCGCAGCGCCGCGCCCCGATCACGCCCGCGCGCATGCCTACTGGCGCGCCAACCTGCGTCTCGTCGCAGTGCTCCTCGCAATCTGGTTCGCCGTCTCGTTCGGCGCCGGCATCCTGTTCGTCGAACCGTTGAACGCGTTCCGCCTCGGCGGCTTTCCACTCGGTTTCTGGTTCGGCCAACAGGGCGCGATCTTCGTCTTCGTCATCCTGGTGTTTGTCTATGCCGCCGCGATGCGCCACCTCGATCGACGCTACGGTGTCGATGACACCACCGGGGATCGCTGATGGACGCACAGACGCTCACCTACCTGTTCGTTGCGGCGAGCTTCGCGCTCTACATCGGCATCGCGGTGTGGTCGCGCGCCGGCTCGACCGGTGACTTCTACGTCGCCGGCGGCGGCGTGCACCCGATCGCCAACGGCATGGCGACCGCAGCCGACTGGATGAGCGCTGCCTCGTTCATCTCGATGGCCGGCATCATTGCCTTCATGGGGTACGACGGCAGCGTCTACCTGATGGGCTGGACCGGCGGCTACGTGCTGCTCGCGATGCTGCTCGCGCCCTACCTGCGCAAGTTCGGCGAGTTCACCGTGCCCGACTTCATCGGCACGCGCTACTACTCCAACACCGCGCGCGTGGTCGCGGTGGTGAGCCTCATCGTGATCTCCTTCACCTACGTCGCCGGCCAGATGCGCGGCGTCGGCATCGTCTTCTCGCACTTCCTCGGCGTACCCATCGACTGGGGCGTCGCCATCGGCATGCTGGTGGTGTTCTTCTACGCCGTACTCGGCGGCATGAAGGGCATCACCTACACGCAGGTTGCCCAGTACTGCGTGCTCATCTTCGCCTACCTCGTGCCCGCGGTATTCATCTCACTGCTCGTCACCGGGCACGCGGTGCCGCAGCTCGGCCTCGGCGCCAGCGTCACCGACGGCTCCGGCCTCGCCGTGCTCGAGAAGCTCGATCGCACGCTCGTCGACCTCGGCTTCGCACCCTACACGAGCGGCACGCGGGCGAGCGTCGATGTCTTTGCCATCACCATGGCACTGATGCTCGGCACTGCCGGCCTGCCGCACGTCATCGTGCGTTTCTTCACCGTGCCGAAAGTCTCCGATGCACGCCGCTCGGCGGGCTGGGCGCTACTCTTCATCGCCCTGCTCTACACCACCGCGCCCGCGGTCGGCGCGTTTGCGCGGCTCAACTTCATCGATACCGTGCACGACAAGCCCTACGCCGGCGTCGCCGACTGGTTCCGCACCTGGGAGAACGTCGGCCTTGTCGGCTGGCGCGACAAGAACGGTGACGGCCGCATCCAGTACGCGCCGGGGGCACCGTTTGCCGGCAAGCCGGAGTTCGCCGGCGACGCGCGCGGCGTCGACGGCCAGCGCATGCTGCTCAACCGTTCCAGCGATGGCGCCAACGAGGTCTACCTCGACCGCGACATCATGGTCCTCGCCAATCCCGAGATCGCGCGCCTGCCGCCCTGGGTGATTGCGCTCGTCGCCGCCGGCAGTCTCGCCGCCGCGCTGTCCACCGCGGCCGGGTTGCTGCTGGTCATCTCGGCCTCGGTATCGCACGACCTGCTCAAGAAGACCTTCGCGCGCGGCCTGAGCGACCGCCAGGAGTTGCTGGCCGCGCGCATCGCCGCGGCCAGCGCCATCGCCGTCGCCGGCTACCTCGGCGTCAACCCGCCGGGCTTCGTCGCCGAGGTCGTCGCCTTCGCCTTCGGGCTCGCCGCCGCGTCGCTGTTTCCCGCCATCCTGCTCGGCATCTTCTCGTTGCGCATGAACCGCGAAGGCGCCGTCACCGGGATGATCACGGGCCTGGCCTTCACCTTCGGTTACATCGCCTGGTTCAAGTTCTACGCGCCCCATCTGAACGGGCCGGAGGCCTGGTGGTTCGGCATCTCGCCGGAAGGCATCGGCGCGCTCGGCGCGCTGCTCAACCTCACCGTCGCGCTGACCGTGTCGCGCCTGACCGCGCCGCCGCCGACCGGGGTTGTCGCGCTGGTCGAGGACATCCGCGTACCGGCCGGGGTGAGCACGCCGCACATGCACTGAGGACGTTCGGCGCGCGCCGTCGCGCCCGTGCCGATCCGATGGTCGCGGGACGCGAGCGCGTGGCCGACCTCACGCCACTTGCGCGCCATAACGCGGACCAATATAGTCCGCGTTATGGCCCACCTCACCAGTCGCGTCGAATACGGCATCCACTGTCTTCTCTGGCTGGTGCATGCCGGCGAGCAGCAACCGAGCAGTCGCGATCTCGCGGCCCTGCAGGGCGTCTCTCCGAGCTTCGTGGCGAAGATCTTCCCCCGCCTCGAGAAGGCCGGCATCGTGACGGCGAGCGCTGGCATACGGGGTGGCTACCGCCTGGCACGTTCACCCGAGGACATCACCATTCTCGCCATCGTCGATGCCATCGAAGGTGACAAGCCGCTATTCGATTGCCAGGAGATCCGCGGCCGCTGCGCCCTGTTCGTCGCCAAGCCGCCGCGCTGGGCGACTGACGGCGTGTGCGCCATCCATGCCGTGATGCTGCGCGCCGAGCGTGCCATGCGCGACGCGCTCGCCGCCGAAACGCTCGCCGATGTTGCGCGCGCGCTCGAACGCAAGGCGCCGGACGAGTTCGGCAGCGAGGTAACGTCGTGGCTGCGCGAGCGCAGCACCGCGCGGCACCGCGGTGAAGGCTGAGCGGCCGGCGACGAACCACGAACCTTCCCCCGCCCAGGATGATGCCCATGACCCATGCTACCTATGACCTTCTCATCGCCGGTTCCGGCTTCGCCGGGACCTGGGCCGCGCTCGCCGCTGCGCGAGCGCGCGCCGCGGCCGGGCGTGAGCGCGACCTCGCAATCACCATGGTCTCGCCGGCGCCGTGCCTGCCCATCCGCCCGCGCTTCTACGAGACCGCGTTCGAGGAGATGGCACCGGATATTACCCCGCTGCTCGCCGCGGTCGGCGTCGACCACCGCGCGGCGTCGATCGAGCGCGTCGATACGGCAGCGCAGACCGTCGACCTCGTCGACTCCGGCGGGACGCACGCCACGCTCGGCTACGGACGGCTCGTGCTCGCGACCGGCAGCACGGTGTCGCGCCCGGCCCTGCCGGGCCTCGCGACGTATGCCTTCGACGTCGACCAGCTCGAATCCGCGCGCGCGCTCGACCGCCACCTGCGTGCGCTCGCACAAGCGCCCACGACGCCGGCACGCGACACGGTGGTCGTCGTCGGCGGTGGTTTCACCGGCATCGAGACCGCGGCCGAACTGCCGGGACGCCTGCGCAGCTATCTCGGCGAGGATGTCGCCGTGCGCGTGGTGGTCGTCGAACAGGCGGCGGCGATCGGCCCCGATCTCGGTCCCGGGCCGCGCCCGGTGATCGAATCCGCGCTCGCGGCGAGCGGGGTCGAGTTACGCACCGGTGCGGCCGTCACGGCGCTCGATGCCGACGGCGTCATGCTCGCCGATGGCAGCCGCATCGCTGCCGCCACCGTGGTGTGGACGACCGGCGCCCGCGCCAGCGCGCTCGCCGCCGGGATCCCGGGCGAGCACGATGCATGGGGTCGCGTGGTGGTCGACCGCAACCTGCGCGCACCGCTGTGTCCGCAGGTGTTCCTCGCCGGCGACACCGCCCACGCCGCTACCGACGACGCCGGCAACGTCGCGCTGATGTCCTGCCAGCATGCCCTCAGCCTCGGCCGTGTAGCCGGCTACAACGCCGCCGCCGACCTGCTCGGCCTGCCGCTGCATCCCTACAGCCAGGCGAAGTACGTGACCTGCCTCGATCTCGGCCCGTGGGGTGCCGTCTACACGGAAGGCTGGCAGCGCGAGGTGGTGATGGCCGGCGCCGAAGCCAAGGCACTCAAGCGCTCGATCAACACCGAGTGGATCTATCCGCCGCCGGCGGATCGCGAGGCCGCCTTCGCGCTCGCCGCGCCCGATCACGTCATCGTGCCGTGAAGCGGCCCGCGCCGTCTGCCACGACGGCAAAGAAGTGGGCGCGGGATGATGAACACCAGAGCCCGCGCCCGAGGGGAGGAGAGAAGAGACGGGGGTGAAGGGCCCGGTCGGCCCGCTGGCCACAACAGGCTTCCCGTGAAGCAATGCCCTTCAACCCCGTGTGGGGTATCCCGGGCGGCTCGCGCGAGACGGCCCGGGTGCGTTCGGGTCAGAAGAAGTAGGTCACGCGCATGAAGATCTCGTCGGCAAAGTCGAGCGTCTCGAGCGCATCGTCGTTCTCGTCGCCACCGCCCTCGATGACGTTGGCATAGAGATCCCACTGCCAGTTCGCCGACGGCCGGTAGCGCACACCGGGCTGCACCAGCACACCGCCCTGGACGTCGACGAGCACGGCGAGGTCGGCGCGCCAGACGAGGTCGGGGAAAGGTTGCTGGATGGCGAAGGCGACGTAGTTGGCACTGCCCTGCCCGGTCGGCTGCCCGGAACCCGCGACCTGTGCGGCAGCATTGAGCGCACCGGTATCCGGGTCGAGATAGGGCCAGAAGCCCCGGTTCTCGTTGCCGCTGAGATGCCGGCCGAAGAGATCGGACTCGGTGCGGTGCATCCACTGCGCGACGAGGTAGGCGGCGGGGAGGTCGATGGAGAAACGCTGGTACTTCTCCACGATCAGCGCCGAGACCACGTCGGTGGCCTCGATGAAGTCACGGCTGAGGCCGAGGTTGGTGAACTGCTTGTCCGGTGTCACCGCCACCTCGCCGCGCACGATGAGCTGGTCGAGGAAGGAATCCGGCTCGGCGGTGAAGATGTAGTTGCCGCCGAGTGAAATCACGTGCTCGCGCTTGAACTCGCGCGTGATGTAGCCGCGCAGCCCGCCGAAGCCGGTGTAGAACGCATCGAGCGTGGAGATGGCGTCGAGCGCGGAGACCTCGTTGCCGAGGCCGAGAATGGTGCGCGCGGCGAAGGCGGATGCCGGCGCCTCGTTGATCGACACCGCGGTGCCGGTGACCGGGTTGAGCCGCGTACGGCCGGCCATGTGGAACCATTCGAAGGCCGACGAGGTCGCGGTCGCGTCCGGCGCGAAGAACGCGCCGCAGCCGCCACCCACCGAACCCTGCGTGGGTGCGCCCGGCAGCGCCGCGAAGGGGTTGTTGGACGCGCCGGCACAGAACGGGTTCTCACGGCCGAAGGCACTCGGCAGGTTGGTGTAGCGTGGTGCGTCTTCCCAGCGCACCACGCCATCGGGATTGCGGCGGTTGACGTAGGCGGCGAGCAGGGTGAAGGAATCGGTCAGCGGCGCGGTGATGCGCGCGCCGAAATTGAGCGCACCCTCGGCATCCTCGAACTCGTCGCCTTCGCGCCATGAGAACGCCGACGGCACCACGTTGTAGGGCGTGTTGGTGCGTGCGAGCACGGTCGGTGTGAACATCTGTACGAAGGCATCGACTTCCCACTGGTTGTCGAAGGTGTAGCTGACGCGCAGTGCGGGCGACGCGATGCGCTGGTCCTGGAACTCCTCCGCCGCCGGCGTCAGGGTGAGATGGCGGCGCAGGTCGAGGCCGTTGGCGACGTCCATTACGCGGAAAAACAGCGCTTCGCCCCACGCGATCTGCTGCTGGCCGGCGCGGATCCACAGCGGGCCGTCGTTGTAGTCGACGTAGAAGGCGGGCAGGTCGGCCATCATGCTCGCGCCGTTGATCTCGAGCGGGTTGGCGCTGCGGTGATGCCAATAGGGCTTGCCGAAGATGTCGCCGGTGCGACCGTCGCTGAGTTTCGGCACCGCGTCATAGACGGCGCGCAGCTTCATCGTCGCCGCCCAGTTGGTATTGATCCGGGCCTGCACGTCGAGGTCGAGGCGCGTGCTGAAAAGGTTGAAGTTGTAGCTGTCGTCGAGGCCCGCGCCGACGGCGTTGGCGTTGAATGGCGCCGGGCAGCCGGCCACGGTCTGGAATTTGCAGTTGGCCGCGAGCGGCGCGGTATTGGCGTCCGCACGCAGGCCGTCGCTGCGCAGCAGCGCACCATTCAACGGGTTGTTGGTGAGCACCGGTACCGAACGGTCGTTGAACGGGTTGCCGTTCTGGTTGAACTCGTTCTCGCCACTGGCAATGCCGACACCGATCTCCTGGCGCACCGAGCCGGTCACGTTCCAGTCGACCGCGCTGGCGGCGGCAGGCAGCAGCGCGGCGGCGCACACGGTGGTCGCGAAAAGCGGTAGCCGGGCGGTTGCGGTCATCGTCGGGTTCTCCTCGTGCGGGTCACGCCGGGCGCCGTGCGAAAGCGCCGCGGAGTCGGGGACAAAATAGAATGAACGATCATTCTAGAAAACGGCGCGCACTCTAGGGCCCGGTTGACAGTCCGTCAAGCTTCACTCGAACATGCAGCCGGGAGACGTGTGTCAGAGGGGGACACCCGGCTCCGGCGGTGGCGCCCGCGCGTTGCCGGCGTCACCACGGGGGAGACAACCACAATGGACGACGAACCGCGCTCGCCGCGCGCGCGCCAGCGCCGCGAGCAGATTCTCGATGCTGCCTCGGCATGCTTCGCTCGCTACGGTTTCCATGGTGCGAGCATCGCGCAGATCTCGAAACAGGCCGGCATGAGCCCGGGCCACATCTACCATTTCTTCGACAACAAGGAAGCCATCGTCGCCGGTATCGTCGAGCGCATGGCGGCGCGCTGGCTCGAGCTCCTCGAGCCCTACCCGACCGACGTCGACGTGGTCGCGACCGTCGTCGAACGTGCTACCCACGCGCTCGCCGAGCGCACCCGCCCGGATTTCATCGGCCTGTGGCTGGAAGTGCTGGCGGAGACCGCACGCAATGCCACGGTGGCGCAGTCGGTCGGTGCGGTCGACGAACGTATCCGTGCCGCCGTCACCGACCAGGTGCGCTACATCCGCGAGATGCGCGGCGTGCGGACCGACACGCCGCTCGACGCCATCGTCGAAGTCGTCCTCGCGCTCTACGAGGGTCTCAGCAATCGCGCCGCGATCAACGCCATGTTCGACCGCGAGGGCGTCCGCGACGTCCTGCTGCGTACCACCTACGCCGCGCTGGAGGCCTGAGCGACGCATCGCGGGCCAGCGCAGCCGCGCCGGGCCGGGTTCACGCCACACGGCGACGTTCGTGGCGTCGTCGCCACGGGCCTAGAGCAGTGCCACGAGCGCGTGCTCGATGCGCGCGCTGCGGACACTTTCAGGCCAGCGCCGCGAGCAGGAGGCACATGGTGACGACGGTGGTCAGCGGCCAGCGCAGACGCTGATACCAGGCCGGAGCCTGCCCGCGCGCGTGTAGCAGGAGGTCCGCGCCCAGTACCGCCAGGAAGGCGCAGGCGAGGAGCAGGTAGGCAGCTGTTGCTGGCAGCAGCAAGGCCGGCCAGGCGAGCAATGCGGGCACCACGGCAGCCCCGAGCCGCCCCCAACCGGCAACGGCGCCACCCGCGATGGCCAGGCCCCATTGAATGCCACCGAGAAAGGACAGGATGACGGCGCCGTAGGCGACGAGGGCGCGCGCGGCCGTGGCAGAGGGCACCAAGCCACCGGTAGCGAGCGCGGCGGCGAGGACGCCGAACGGCAGCAGGCCGGCAGCGCCGAGCGCGGCGGCGGCACGCGGTACTTGCGCAACGGGGAAGTCGTTCGACACGCCCATGCGCGCGTTACGCAGGCCGTGGCCAATTGGATCGCATCCAGGCCCCGCCAGGCTGATGGCAAGCCGCCCGAAATCTCTGGGATTTTCGCGCTTTTCGCCGATCTTAACTGCTTTTCTTCAACATCTAGGCGCTTTTGACGCACTTCAACCAAAGCAATTCTGCGCCTCAAGGTCCCGGAATTGATACCGATACATACGCTGCATTCGTTATTTTCGATTTCGTTCCTGGACACCTGACCCCATGCTGTCCGGACTGGGACGCAGCGGGCCGCCACCTCATCGCCGGGTGGCGCGAGCCGCGTCGCGGAGACCATATGACTGAGCCAAGCACGTCCGCTGCGGCGGACATCCCCACGTCGGAGCCGGCGCTCGCCGCTGCCGGCGGACCTGCCCCGGACCATTGGGTCCGGGGCCTGCCGGTGCTCCCCGGCGTGCTCGCCGGGCCCGGCGCACTGCTCGCCGGCGCGAGTCTCGACCATGCGTTCACGCTCGCCATCCTGCTCGGTGCCACCGGCATGGCCGTCGGCTACTGGCTGGCTGCCCGCCAGCGCGCGTTGGTCAGCCGCGAGCGCGAGGCCCTGCTCGAGGAGGTCGCCGCCAGGCGCCGCGGCGAGCTCGGCTGGCACCTGTCGAGCATCACCAGCATCGGCGAGCAGGTACTCCCGGTATGGGGCCGTCACATCGAGTACGCACGCGACGAGCTCGAGAGCAACGTCACGTCGCTGGCCGAGCGTTTCCAGGGCATCGTCGATCACCTGCGCGAGATCGTGCAGGTCTCGACGCAGGCCGTCGACCAGCCCGGCAGCCACGGCCAGAGCCTAGTCGCGACCTTCGAGCAGGGTCGGCGCGATCTCGGTGACGTGGTCGGCGAGCTGCGCGCCGCGCAGGCAGCCAAGCAGGCCATGCTGGAAGAGGTGCGCCTGCTGGTTGGTGAGATCAGCGAGCTGAGCAAGCTTGCCGAGGACGTCGCCGCGATTGCCGACCAGACCAACCTGCTGGCGCTTAACGCAGCCATCGAGGCGGCCCGCGCCGGGCGCCTCGGCGCCGGCTTCGCCGTCGTCGCCGAGGAGGTGCGCGACCTCTCGCAGCGTTCGGGCACCACGGCGCGCCTCATCTCGCGCAACGTCGAGACGGTCAACCGCGCGATCCTCGATCTCTCGGCGGCGGCCGACCGCAACACCGACCAGGACGAGCACGCCGTGCACAGCGCCGAGGGCGCCATCGCGCGCTTCGTCGGCGCACTCGAGTCGAGTACAGAGACGCTGGTCGCCGGTGCCGACCACGCCCGCCATACCAGTGACCGCGTGCGCGGCGAGATCGAGAGCGCCCTGGTGCACCTGCAGTTCCAGGACCGTGTCTCGCAGGTACTCGCCACCGTGCGCGGCTCGATCGATGCACTGCCGGCCTACTTTGAACGCAGCGCCGAACATTTCTGGCACGACGGCCGACTCGAGCGCATCGACTGCCAGGGCCTGCTCGAGGAGCTCGAGCGCACCTACGTGATGGCCGAGCAGTCCGAGCGCCACCACGACTGCTCACCGAGCGCCGCCTCCAACGACGACATCACCTTCTTCTAGGAGCCATCATGTCCAAGACCATCATGATCATCGACGACTCCGCCTCGCTGCGGCAGGTCGTCGCCATCGCCCTCAAGGATGCGGGTTACGAGGTGATCGAAGCCGCCGACGGCCAGCAGGCGCTCGAGCGTATCAGCGGGCGCAAGGTCCATCTCGTCATCTGTGACGTCAACATGCCGGTGATGGACGGCATCACCTTCGTGCGCGAGGTCAAGCAGCGACCCGAGCACCGCTTCCTGCCGATCATCATGCTGACCACCGAGTCGGCCGAGGCCAAGAAGCAGGCCGGCCAGGCGGCCGGTGCCAAGGCGTGGGTGGTCAAGCCGTTCAAGCCGGCGCAGATGCTCGACGCCGTCGCCAAGCTGTGCCTGCCCTGAGCTGCCGCGGGAGCTATCCATGAACATCACCGTCACGCCGATCGCAGGCGGCTTCGCGCTCGCCGGCGAGCTGACCATCTACACCGCCGACCCACTCAAGGAGACGCTCCTCGCGCGTGTCACGCCTGACCAGGCGCTGACGCTCGATCTTGCCGCGGTCGACGAGCTCGATACCGCCGGCGTGCAGATCCTGCTCCTCGCGCGGCGTGTCGCCGGTGCCCTCGGCATCAGCGCGGCGGCTCCCGCCGTGCGCGAGGTCCTCGTGCGCCTCGGGCTCGATGCGCTGCTCGCCACCGACGACGTCACGGGGGATGACGCATGAACCTCGAACCCGCACTGCAGATGTTCGTCGCCGAGAGCCGCGAGCTGCTCGAGCAGATGGAACAGGCGCTGCTCGCCGTGGACGCCGGTGCGCGCGATGCCGACACCGTCAACGCGCTGTTCCGTGCCGCCCATACCATCAAGGGCTCGGCCGGCGTGTTCGGCCTCGACGACGTGGTCGACTTCACCCACGTGGTCGAAAACGTCCTCGATCGCCTGCGTGACGGTCTCATCGAGCCGGACGGCGAGCTCGTCACGACCCTGCTCGCCGCGGCCGATCACATCGGTGCGCTGGTTGCTCATACCACCGCCGGCGACGCGCCGCTGCCGGCTGCCCTGGCAAGCCACGGGCAAGACCTGCTCGCTGCGCTGGCGGCCGAAGACGCTCCCGCGCCGCTCGCGCCGGCCGTCGCCAGCGCTGTCCAGGACCGCGCCGCGCCTCCCGCGGCAGCCGCGGATGCCGTGGCCAACCGCCATTGGCACGTCTCGGTGCGTTTCGGCGCCGACGTGCTGCGCAACGGCATGGACCCGCTGTCGTTCATCCGGTACCTCGAACGCATCGGCGAGGTGGTGTCGGTGCGCGTGATCGAACAAGGCCTGCCGCCGCTCACAGAATTCGAACCGGAGAGCTGTTATCTCGGCTTCGAGATCGCCGTCGGCGGCACCGTCGACAAGAGCACGCTGAGCGAGGCCTTCGCCTTCGTGCGCGACGACTGCGAGCTGACCATTCTGCCGCCGGAGAGCGCACTCGCCGATTACGTCGAGCTGATGTCGCAGCGTCCGGAGACACCGCACCTGCTGGGCGAGATCCTGGTCGGCTGCGGCGCGCTGACGCCGGCGGAACTGGCGCGCGCGCTGGCCGCGCAGCTTACCGAGCCGGCCGCCCTCGAGCGTCCGCTCGGTGACATCCTCGTCGCGCAAGGCGCAGTGCCCCCGGAAACCGTCGCAGCCGCGCTCGAGACCCAGGCCAATGCGCGCGAGGCTCGCGGCGACACGCGCTTCGTACGCGTCGATGCCGCCAAGCTCGACCAGCTGATCAACCTGGTCGGCGAGGTGGTCATCGCCGGCGCCAACACCAACCTGCTCGCACGCCGCGCGGGCTTGCCGGACCTCATCGCCTCGAGCGCGCACCTCACGCGCCTCGTCGACGAAGTTCGCGACAACGCGCTCGGCCTGCGCATGGTGCCGATCGGCGGCACCTTCAACCGCTTCCACCGCGTCGTACGCGACGTCAGCCGCGAACTCGGCAAGGAGATCGACCTCGTCCTGCGCGGCGGTGACACCGAGCTCGACAAGACCATGGTCGAGCGTCTCGGCGATCCGCTCATGCATCTCGTGCGCAACGCCATCGATCACGGCATCGAGTCGGCCGACGAGCGCCGTGCGCGCGGCAAGCCGGCGCGCGGCCGCGTCGACCTCAGCGCGCGTCACGAGTCCGGCAGCATCGTCATCGAAGTGAGCGACGACGGCGGCGGCCTCGACCGCGAGCGCGTGCTCGACAAGGCGATCGAACGCGGCCTCGTCAGTGCCGGCCAGGTGCTCAGCGACCACGAAGTCTGGCAGCTCGTCTTCGAACCCGGCTTCTCGACCGCGAGCGCGGTGACGAGCGTCTCCGGGCGCGGCGTCGGCATGGACGTGGTCAAGAGCAACGTCACCGCCATGCGCGGCAACATCGACATCGACACCGAGCCCGGGCTCGGCACGACCGTGCGCATCCACCTGCCGCTGACCCTCGCCATCATCGACGGCTTCCTGGTCAAGGCCGGGCCGACACCCTGCGTGATCCCGCTCGACATGGTGCGCGAATGCGTCGAGCTCGGCGCCGACGAGCGTGCCGCGTTGCGCGAGTCCGGCTACGTGAACCTGCGTGGCGAGGTGCTGCCCCTGCTGCGTCTGCGCGACCAGTTCGGCGCCGACGACAGCGGCGACCACCGCGAAACGGTGGTCGTGGTGCGCGCCGCCGGGCGCGACGCGGGTCTCGTCGTCGACGAACTGCTCGGCGAATCACAGACCGTGATCAAACCGCTCGGGCGCCTCTTCCGGCACCTCGACGGCATCAGTGGCTCGACCATCCTCGGCAGCGGCGATGTCGCACTGATCCTCGATGTGCCAGGGCTGATCCAGCGCGTCACGGACGCCATGCCGCGAGCCGGCACGGCCGCGCTGCACTGATTCGAACGTTCCCCGTTTCTTCTTTCCCCACACCCGACCGATTGGAGTGATTTGACAATGAAATGGTTCGGCAATCTCAAGGTGGGCACCAAGCTCATCCTCTTCGCCCTCGTGCTCGCCGCCATCGCGGCTGCCGTCGGCGGCGTCGGCATCCGCAACCTCGGCCAGCTCAACCACATGGCCGATGCGCTGTACGAGAAAGAGCTGCTCGGCGTCTCGCAAATCAAGGAGGCCAATGTGCGACTGATCTACGCCGGTCGCGCCATTCGCAACCTGCTCCTGGCGAGTACCGCGGAGCAGCGCCAGCAGTTCGCCGACAGCATCCGTACCTACGTCGAGGAGGCAGAGGTCCTAGTCGCGGAAGCGCGCACGCGCTTCGTGACGGAGGATGCACAACAACGCTTCTCCCGCTTTGACGCGATCTTCCCCGAGTACCGCCGCGTGACCGACCTGATTCTTGCCGAGGCGAACGCCGAGGCCTTGCAGGCCGAGCGCACGACCGTGCGCATGGTGATGACCGACCTGCGCAAGACCGCCGACGAGATCGACCAGCTCATGACCGAACTTGCCGGCATCAAGGAGAAGAACGCCGAGCAGGCCTCGGTCGAGACCACCGCGCTGTACGAGGAGGGTGTCCTCTACATGGCGCTGCTGATCGCCGCCGCGATCGTCATCGGCATGACGCTCGGTTTCGTCATCGCACGCGCCATCGCGCGACCGCTGACGCGCGCCGTGGAAGTCGCCAACGCGCTCGCCGACGGCGACCTCACGGTTTCCATCGAGTCCGAAACCACCGACGAGGTCGGTCGCCTGCTCGATGCCATGCGCAACATGGTCAACAAGCTGTCGCACACCATCGGCGAGGTCAACGGTGCCGCGGTGCAGATCGGCACCGCCTCCGAGCAGGTCAGCGCGACCTCGCAGTCGCTCAGCCAGGCCTCGTCCGAGCAGGCCGCGAGCGTCGAGGAGACCAGCGCATCGCTCGAACAGATGACCGCCTCGATCGCGCAGAACACCGAGAACGCGCGCGTCACCGACGGCATGGCCTCGAAGTCGGCCAAGGAAGCTGCCGACGGTGGCGAGGCGGTGATGGCGACCGTGCAGGCGATGAAGCAGATCGCGGAGAAGATCAGCATCATCGACGACATCGCCTACCAGACCAACCTGCTGGCGCTGAACGCGGCCATCGAGGCCGCGCGCGCCGGCGAACACGGCAAGGGCTTCGCGGTGGTCGCCGACGAGGTGCGCAAGCTCGCCGAGCGCAGCCAGGTCGCTGCGCAGGAGATCGGCACCGTCGCCGCGGGCAGCGTGCAGCGCGCCGAGGAGGCTGGCCAGCTGCTGCAGGAGATGCTGCCGTCAATCGCCAAGACCTCCGACCTCGTACAGGAGATCGCCGCGGCGTCGACCGAGCAGTCGAGCGGCGTCAACCAGATCAACTCCGCGGTCGGCCAGCTCAGCCAGATCACGCAGCAAAATGCGTCGTCCTCCGAGGAGCTCGCCGCCACGGCCGAGGAGATGACCGCGCAGGCGCGCCAGCTGCAGGAACTGATGGGCTTCTTCCGCCTCGCCGCCCTGCAGGCCGGCATCGCCGCGACGCGCACGCCGGCCCGCGGCAACGCCAGGGCGGCAAAGCCGGCCGCCGCCACCGCCACCGCGCTCGACGACGCCGGCGACGACGTGCACAGCGGCGAGTTCACGAGGTTCTGAGCGATGGCAGCGCTCGACAAGCAACCGGCGCCGCCCACGGGCGGCGCCACCCACGGCGCCGACGACGAGCATGACTACGCCGACGGCCGCTTCCTCACCTTCCTGCTCGGTGGCGAGACCTTCGCCCTCGACATCCTCGGTATCAAGGAAGTCATCCAGTACCTGCCCTGCACCACGGTACCGATGATGCCGGGCTTCATGCACGGGGTGATCAACCTGCGCGGGCGCGTGGTGCCGGTCATCGACCTGCGCGCGCGCTTCGGCCACGGCACCAGCACGATCGGCCACAAGACCTGCATCGTGGTACTCGAAGTGGGCGACGGCGACGGCCAGCAGGACATCGGCGTGATCGTCGATGCCGTGCAGCAGGTGCTGCAGATCCCGGGCAGCGAGATCGAGCCACCACCGAGCTTCGGCGCGCGCATCCGCACCGAGTTCATCCACGGCATGGGCAAGGTGCGTGACCGCTTCGTCATCATCCTCGATGCCGAGGAGGTGCTCTCGGTGGAGGAGATGGAATCGCTGGCTCGCCTCGGCCGCGACTCGCTCGAGGAGGGCACGCGCGGCCATGTCGGCTGAAGCAGCGTCCGTCCCGGCGGCGGCACCACGCGTGCCGCCGCTCGCCGCGGCCGACTACGAGCGCTGCCGCGCGCTGATCTACCGCCTGGCCGGGATCAATCTCGGCCCGCACAAGCAGGCGCTGGTGAGCGGGCGGCTCGGCAAGCGCCTCGCCGCACGCGGTCTGACCGACTGGACCGCCTACATGGGACTGCTGGAGAACGGCGAGGATGCCGACGAGCTGCGCGAGGCGCTCGACCTGCTCACCACCAACGAGACCTATTTCTTCCGCGAGCCGCGGCACTTCCAGATCCTGCGCGAGCAGGTGCTGCCGGGCATCGCCGAGCGCCCGGTGCGCATCTGGAGCGCGGCCTGCTCGAGCGGCGAAGAGGCCTACAGCCTCGCGATGACGCTCGATGACGCGCTCGGCCCGCGCCATTTCGAGGTGCACGCCTCCGACATCTCCAACCGCGTCCTCGCTCGTGCCATGCGTGGTCACTACCCGGTTGCGCGACTCGAGCAGATGCCGCCCGCCTTCCTGCGCCGCTACTGCCTCAAGGGCGTCGGCGCGCAGAGCGGCACGCTGCTGGTGGAACCCGGCCTGCGCCGCCACGTGCAGTTCCGCGCCATCAATCTCGTCGAGCCCTTGCCGCCCTTGCCGCGCTTCCATGCGATCTTCCTGCGCAACGTGATGATCTACTTCGATGACGTCACCCGCCAGCGCGTGGTCCGCCAGCTGGTACCGACACTGGTACCCGGCGGCTGGCTGTTCGTCGGCCACTCGGAAAATCTGCGCGCGCTGGGCGACGTGCTGGAGAGCGTGGCGCCGGCGGTCTACCGCAGGCGTTGACGCGTACCCATGAAAGACACCCCGGAATTCGTCCTCGAGATCTTCCTGCAGCCGGGCGAGCTGCATTTCGGTGAGGGTGACACGCGCATCCGCACCCTGCTCGGCTCCTGCGTGGCGATGGTGCTGTGGCATCCGCGGCGCAAGCTCGGCGGCATGTGCCACTACCTGCTGCCGACGCGCCAGGAGCACAAGCTGGCCGGCGCACTCGACGGCCGTTACGCCGACGAGGCGCTGTGGCTGTTCATGCACGAACTCGAACGTACCCGCACCCACCCCGCCGACTACCAGGTGAAGCTGTTCGGCGGCGGTCACATGCTCGGCAAGGGCGAAGGCGACGACGCCAGCGTGCCCCGGCGCAACGTCGTCGCCGCGCGCGAGCTGATGCGCAAGCACGGCTTTCGCGTGACCGCGCAGGATCTCGGCGGCCGCGGCCATCGCAATGTCATCTTCGACCTGTGGAACGGCGACGTGTGGGTGCGCCGCAACCTGCTCGGCAAAGCCGCGCTGTCCGCGGAGGCCTCCGCCGCATGAACCGTATCAGGACCCTGGTGGTCGACGATTCCGCGGTGGTGCGCCAGGTCGCCACCGAGCTGCTCGGACGCGATCGCGGCATCGAGGTCATCGGCAGCGCCGCCGATCCGCTGTTCGCGCTGGAGCGCATGAAGCGTGACTGGCCGGACGTCATCGTGCTCGACATCGAGATGCCGCGCCTGGACGGACTGAGTTTCCTGCGTCGCATCATGGCCGAGCGCCCGACGCCGGTGGTGATCTGCTCCTCGCTCGCCGAGAAGGGGGCCGAGACGACCATGGAAGCGCTTGCCGCCGGGGCGGTCGGCGTCGTGACCAAGCCGCGCGTCGGCGTGAAGGCCTACCTCGAGGGCGCAGCGGGCGAACTCGTCCGCGCGGTCAAGGCGGCCGCGGCCGCGCGTGTCAGCCGTCTCGCCGGCGGTCCGGCGGTGGCGCCACCGCGCTTGAACGCCGATGCCGTGCTGCCCCCGGGTGGCGCCCGCGCACTCACCCGCACCACTGAACGCATCGTCGCTCTCGGTACTTCGACGGGCGGCACCCAGGCGCTCGAGCTCGTGCTGCGCGCATTGCCGCGCGTGTCGCCCGGCATCGTCATCGTGCAGCACATGCCGGAGCACTTCACCGCCGCCTTTGCCGAGCGTCTCGATCGCCTGTGCGAGATGGAGGTGCGCGAGGCACGGCCGAACGACCGCGTCGCCGCCGGCCGCGCGTTGATTGCCCCTGGCGGCAAGCACATGACATTGCGCCGCAGCGGTGCGCAGTACCACGTCGATGTCGTCGATGGCCCGCTGGTCAATCGCCACCGGCCCTCGGTCGACGTGCTGTTCCGCTCGGTGGCAGCGCAGGCCGGGCGCAACGCGCTCGGCATCATCATGACCGGCATGGGCGACGACGGTGCCGCCGGCCTGCTCGAGATTCGCGAGGCGGGTGGGCGCACCTGCGCGCAGGACGAGGCGAGTTCGGTGGTCTACGGCATGCCGCGCGAGGCGGTGTTGCGCGGTGCGGTCGAACGTTCGTTACCGCTCGATGCGGTCGCGCGCGAAATCCTGCGCTTCGGCGCAACCTGAACGGACCACCGGCAGCAGCTCGAACACGAATCGCGCGACGCACCACCGCGGGCGCGGTGCAGAATACCTGCGCGCCCTGTTGCGACGCGCACCGCCGTGGCCGGTCCCGCCCCGGGAAGGACGGGACCGGTCAGTGCTCAGACACGACCACCCGTGTACCACGGCTCGATGACGACCTCGGCGGCGGGCTCGCCGCGCGCGTCGCGACCGCTGGCGAGGTCGGCGCGGTAGAAGGACCGAACCGTCACGGCCGCCTGTTCGGCGTCGGCGCGCTCGGCGACACGGGCGCTGTTCCAGGGCGCGAAGCCCTCAGCGTTGACGCTGCCGCTGGCAGCGGCGAGCAGGGCTATGGCGATGAATCTATTCATGTGTTTTCTCCTCTCTGTGCGGTGATGGCTGCCGTGTGCGCCAGCGCGCGACCGCCTCAGACGCGGTCGCCCGCGTACCATGGCTTGACGATGACCTGAGCGGCCGGCTCGCCGCTGGCGTCACGCCCACTGGCGACGTCGCTGCGGTAGTAGGGCCTGACCACCACGGTGGCCTGCTCGGCGTCGACGCGATCCTCGATGCGCGGCCCATTCCAGGGCGCGAAGCTGTCAGCCTGGGCCGTACCGGCGGCAGCGGCGATGATGGCGATGGCGGTAATCTTCTTCATGGGTCGTCTCCTTGTGCGTTGTGCTGGTTGGACCGGACATGTCGTCCGCGTTCAGAAAGAGGTTACGGCCCGGCAATCGATATTTAAAATCGAATGTTTTTAGTAATTCGATAGAGAATAACGATTCGATGCGCCGGGCCCGTCTCATTCCGCTCATTGCCTCTCCCTCTCTCGCGCACGCCTGATCAGGGTCAGCCCGCCCAGCGCGGAGTCGTGCAGGCTGGCAGCATGACGCGCCGATCCGCCATGATGGAGTGCCCCGCGTCCGCTACCGTCCATGCTCGAACTGCTCGTGCTCGTCATCGTCGCCAACAGTGCCCCGGTGCTCGCCCGCCACCTGTGCGGCGCCCGCTTCGCCGTGCCGGTCGACGGCGGCCGCATGCATCGCGACGGGCGTCCGCTGCTCGGCTCGTCGAAGACCTGGCGCGGGCTCGCCGCCGGCCTGCTGGCCACCCCCCTCGTCGCACTGCTGCTCGGTATCGAGGCGGTGCTCGGCCTCGCCACCGGCGCACTTGCGCTCGGCGGCGATCTCGCCGCGAGCTTCGCCAAGCGCCGGCGCGGCTATGTCGCCAGTGCACGCGCGCCGCTGCTCGATACCCTGCCCGAAGCACTGCTGCCGGCGGCGGTGCTGCGCGAGGCCTATGCCATCGACTGGCTCGAAGTGGGCGTGGTGACGGCCGCTTTTCATGTCATCGTGCGGGCCAGCTCACCGCTGCTGTTCCGTCTCGGCCTGCGCCGTCGTCCATGGTGAGCTGTGCCCGGTGGTTCGCACTGCCCCGGGACCGCACCGTGCCACGGCACCGTCGCGCGCGCGGTAGATGCCGCATGCCGAACACCGCTCACCATCCCGCGCCACCGCGGAGCACACCATGAACGACACCTGGGCACGCGATTCCGTTGCTGCCGACGCGCGCAGCGCCAAGCGACGCGACGCGAAGCTTCTGGCCGGCGAGGCCGCCGCCGAGTTCAGCGTGCTTACCTACAACATGCACAAGGGCTTCAGCGGCGACGGCCGGCGCGTGTTCGTGCTCGACGACATGCGCGCCGCGCTCGAGACCGCCGGCGCCGACATCGTCTTCCTGCAGGAGGCCCAGGGCGAGCACCACCAGCACGCCCGGCGCATCGAGACCTGGCCCGAGGCCGCACAGTTCGAGTTCCTCGCCGATACCCTGTGGCCGCACCACGCCTACGGCAAGAACGCGGTCTATGACCATGGCCATCACGGCAACGCCATTCTCAGCAAGTACCCGCTCGAGGCATGGGAGAACATCGCCGTATCGCCCTACCCCTTCGCCGCCAGTCGCAGCCTGCTGCACGGTCGCATCACGCTGCCCGGCAGCGGTCGCCGGTTGCACCTCGTGTGCATTCACTTCGGCTTTCTCGGCTTCGAGCGGCGCCCGCAGATCCGACGTCTGTGCGCGCACATCGAAGAACACGTCCCGCACGGCGAACCGCTGATCGTGGCCGGCGATTTCAACGACTGGTCGGGCCGCGCCGAACGGCACTTCAACGAAACGCTCGAGCTCGCCGAGGTCTACCGCGCGCGCCACGGCCAGTACGCGCGCACCTACCCGGCATGGGCGCCGCTCCTGCCGATGGACCGCATCTACTCCCGCGGCCTCGCCTGCGCCGGCGCCGAGCGTCTCTCGGGACCGCCGTGGAGCGCGCTGTCGGACCACACCCCGCTGCACGCACGCTTCCGCCTATGAGCACGCGTGCGACGAGCGAACGCCGCGTCACGCTGGCCAATGCGCTGACCGCCTTCCGTCTCGTGATCGCGGCCCCGTTGATGCTGGTCTGCGCCGCGGAAGGCTGGCGCGACGCCTTTCCGTGGATCCTCGCGGTTTCGTTCGCCACCGATGCCGTCGACGGCACCGTGGCGCGGCTCACCGGCCAGGCCACGCGCTTCGGCGCCATGCTCGATTCGTGGGCCGATGTCGTCGCCTATTGCGCGATTGCGATCGGCGTCGCCACGCTGTGGCCGCAGCTGGTGCGGGCCGAGTGGCTCGCGTTCGCCGTGATCGTTGCGAGTTTCCTCGTGCCGAGCCTGGTCGGCCTGGCGCGCTTCGGCCGCTTCACGAGTTACCACACGTTGCTGGTCAAGCTCGCCGTGGCTGCGGTCGCGCCGGCGCTGCTGGTGGTGCTGTGGAGCGGCGTCACCTGGCCGCTGCAGGTCGCCGCGGCGATCGCCGCGATTGCCGCACTCGAAGAGATTGCGATCACCTGCGTGCTCGAGCGACCGCGCTCGAACGTACGCAGCCTGCGCGCGGTGCTGCACGCGCAGCGCGCAGCGCGGTCATCGTGACCGGCATCGCTGCTGCCGGCATGCCGGCAGCAGCTGCTCAGGATTTCATCGCCGCGCGAATCCGTGCATAACCCGCCGCGAGCTCTTCGCCGAGGATGCCGAGCGCACTGCCGACATCCCGCGCGGCGTCACCGGCGGCTTCGCCGACACGCGCGGCGCGCGCCTCGTAATCGGCCAGGCGTGGCTCCAACCGCTCCCATTCGGCACGTGCCTCGGCGCCAGCGAGATGGAGCTGCACGCGCAGCTCGTCGCGTTCGGTGCGCAGACGGGCCGCGAGCGCCGCGGCCTCCGCACGCAGTGCTTCACGGGTCTTGTCGGTCATGGCGTGTCCCTCCCAGGTCGCGCACCCAGGCGCACCTTCCTTCGACGGTTCACGGTACTCGACTCGCGGTCCGCCGGGTGGCGCCGCCTGCGCATTGTCGCCACCTTGCCCGCGCGCGACCCTGATCGGCGTCATTCGTCGCGCGCCTGACCGTGGGCAAGCCGCGCTGCTTGCGGCGCGTTAAGGTAATCGTATAGCGCACTCGCCCGGAGGCCGCCATGTCGCATGCCGAGCTACGCATCGCCCGCAACGTCCAGGGCATGGAGATTTCCGTCATCAAGGAGATGGCGATGCGCGCCGCCGCGGTGCCCGGCGCGGTCTCGCTGGCCTGGGGCGTGCCGTCGTTCGCGACGCCCACGGCAACCCGCGCGGCGGTCAGCGCCGCGTTCGACGCCGATCCCGAGATCGGACGCTACACGCTGCCGGACGGCCTGCCGGCACTGCGCGAGGCGATCGCGTCGGCGCACCTGCGCGAAACCGGTGTCGCCGTCGACGCCGCCGAGCACGTGCTCGTCACCGCCGGCACCCTGCAGGGCATGAGCCTGCTCTTCCCGGCCCGGCTCGACGCCGGCGACGAGGTCATCGTGACCGACCCGGGTTTCGCTTCGCACGTGCAGCAGGCCCACCTGTGCGGCGCGACGGTACGCTTCTGGGCGCTCGACGAGACCCGTGGCTGGCAGCTCGACCTCGCCGCACTGCCTGCACTTCTCACCCCGCGCACCCGCGCCATCGTGCTGGTCTCACCGTCCAACCCGACCGGGCGCGTATTCCCGCGCGAGGAGCTGCTCGCCGTCGCGGCACTCGCGCGCGAGCAGGGCTTCATCGTCATCGTCGACGATCCCTACTCGCGCTTCGTCTACGACGACGCACCCTTCTTCAACCTCGCCAGCGCCGCCGAATTCCGCGACCATCTGGCCTACTGCTTCACTTTCTCGAAAGCCTACGCGATGAGCGGCTGGCGACTCGGCTACCTGGTGGTGCCGGGAGCACTCAAACGACAGTTGCTCAAGGTTCACGATGCGAACCTCATCTGCGCGCCGCACGTCAGCCAGGTCGCCGGCCTCGCCGCACTTGCCATGGATCCACCGCCGTGGCCGGCCTTCCGTGACACCCTCGCACGCCGCCGCACCCACGTGCTCGAGCGCCTCGCACGCCTGCCGCACGTGTTCGACTACCAGGTGCCACAGGGCGCCTACTACGTGTTCCCGCGTCTCAACGTACCGCATCGTGACGCACGCGCGTTCGCGCTCGACCTGCTCGAGCGCGCGCGCGTCAGCGTCACGCCTGGCAGCGGCTTCGGACCGCACGGCGAACACCACGTGCGCCTCGCTTACTGCGTCGATGAAGACACCATCGACTGCGCTTTCGATCGCATCGAGGCGCGCTACGGACACGACGCCTGATGTCGACCCGCACACGCACCGTGGTGGTCGCGCTCGGCGGCAACGCGCTGCTGCGGCGTGACCAGGCGCCACGTTGCGACCTCCAGCGCGCCAATGCACGCGCCGCAGCCGGTGCGCTCGCGCCGCTTGCGCGGACGGGCCGCCTCGTGGTCACGCACGGTAATGGACCGCAGGTCGGCCTGCTCGCCCTCGCGCAGGCTGCCGACGGTACACCGCTCGACGTCCTCGACGCCGAAACCGAAGGCATGATCGGCTACCTCGTCGCGCAGGAACTCGACAATGCGCTTGGGGCCGGGCGGCGCGCGGTGGCGCTGCTGACGCAGGTCGAGGTGGCCGCCGACGATGCCGCCTTCGCCACGCCGACCAAGCCGATCGGGCCGGTCTACGCCGCGTCCCACGCCACCGCGCTACGGGCACGACACGGCTGGACGCTGATCGCCGACGGTGACGGTGTCCGCCGCGCGGTGGCGTCACCGGCGCCACGGCGCATCGTCGAACTGGACGTCATCGAGCTGCTGGTCGCCCACGACGTGGTAGTCGTGTGTGCGGGCGGCGGCGGCATCCCGGTAGTACGGCGCGAGGACGGCGCACTCGCCGGCGTCGAAGCGGTCGTCGACAAGGACCTCGCGAGCAGCCTGCTGGCGCGTGCGCTCGACGCCGACGCACTGCTGCTGCTGACCGACGTCGACGCACTTTACGACGGTTTCGGCACCGCCGCGGCGCGCGCCTGGCGCGAGATCGGCAGCGACACCCTCGCCAGGTACCGCTTCGCGGCCGGTACCATGGCACCGAAAGTGGCCGCCTGCCGCGCCTTCGTCGACGGCGGCGGCGCGTACGCCGCGATCGGCCGCCTCGATGCCGCGGACGAGGTGCTCGCGGGCCGTGCCGGCACGCGCATCGTCGCCGGCGCCGCGCCTAGCCGCTGGTGGACCTGACCCCGCGCGCTTCGAGGAAGGACTCGACGATCGCGGCAAGTGCGCCGGGCAGCACCTCGGCGAACTCGTAGCGCGCCCGCACCAGCGGCTTGTCGAGCGTGACCAGGCGCGCGAGGTCGCAGGGCGTGCCGGACACCACCACCTCGGCGCTGCTCGCGTTGATGGTCGCCGCGATCGCCGCGAGCTGTGCCGGCGAGTAACCGAGCGCCGGCAAGACCTTGCCGATATGCGGGTTGGCCGCGTAGACCGCCGCGATTGCGGGCGTCGCGCTGTCGCGCGGATCGACAATCTCCGCAGCCGGCGCGGCGGCCACGAGACCCGCCCCGTAAGCCATGCCGCCGTGGGTCAGCGTGGGACCGTCCTCGACCACCAGCACGCGCCGGCCATCGACCGCGGCGGGGTCGTCGAGGGTCACCGGGGAGCGCGCCAGCACCTGCGGCGCGCGCGGATTCACCGCCGCTACGCTCTCGCGTACGCGGCGTACGTCGGCGGCGGCCGCGGCATCGGACTTGGCGATGATGACGACATCGGCCATGCGCAGAACCGCCTCGCCCGGATGATGCGTGGTCTCGTCGCCGGCGCGCAGCGGATCGACAAGCACCAGGTGCAGATCGGGACGCAGGAAAGGGAAATCGTTATTGCCGCCTTCCCACACGATGACGTCGGCCTCGGCTTCGGCGCGGGCCAGGATGGCAGCGTAATCGACACCCGCGTAGACCACCGACCCGGCCGCGATATGCGGTTCGTACTCCTCGCGCTCCTCGACCGTACAGGCAGCGGCATCAACGTCGTCGAGCGTGGCGAAGCGCTGCACGGCCTGGGCGGCAAGGTCGCCATAGGGCATCGGGTGACGCAGTACGGCCACGGCGAGCCCGTGCGCACGCAGCAGCCGCACCAGCCAGCGGGCGGTCTGGGACTTGCCGCAACCGGTGCGTACCGCCGAGATCGCGATGACCGGGCGGCGGGCCGCGAGCATGGTGCGATGCGGGCCGAGCAGCACGAAATCGGCGCCGGCGGCGAGCGCGATCGAGGCCTGGTGCATGACGGTCGCGTGGCTCGCATCGCTGTAGGCGAAGACCACCTCGTCGACACCGGCCTCGGCGCACAGGTGGGCAAGGCCGTCGGCCTCCACGATCGGGATGCCGTCCGGGTAGTGCGGGCCGGCCAGCTCGGGGGGGTAGCGGCGCCCGGCCGTATCCGGGATCTGCGTCGTCGTGAAGGCGATCACCTCTACGCCCGCGTCCTCGCGATAGACGACGTTGAAGTCGTGAAAGTCGCGCCCGGCGGCGCCGAGAATGACGACGCGCCGGCGTTGCGAACGGATTGCAGCCATGAATTCCCTCCGGGCGGTCCGATGGCGCCGCTCCGCTCGCTCCCATATTGGCAAAGGCCAGCGCGGGCGGGAACCACCGGCACGCCGCCGCGCTGCAGCGTTCGCGTGGCGCCGGCGGGCCTCGCAATGCGCCAAGGCGCTGTTATCATCGGCCAGAAGGTGGCGACGCCACGAGGAGGAGATCGATGGAAATCGGATTGCAGTTCATTTTCCAGAACACGCACGAGGGGATGTCGGACGCCGAGATGATGCGCAAGGAGACCGAGATTGCGCTGCTCGCCGAAGAGGTGGGGATGGACTTCCTGCTGCTGCCCGAACATCACTTCGACCCCAACTACTCGATGATGCCGGACAATACCCAGTGGCTGGCCTACATCGCCGGCAAGACCAACCGCATCAAGATCGGCACCGGTGCCATCATCCTGCCCTGGCACGAGAACCCGACCCGGGTCGCCGAGCGCATCATCCTGTTGCAGATCCTGCTCGGCGATCGCTTCATGCTCGGCTTCGGCCGCGGCCTCGCGCGCGAGGAATACCGCGCCTTCGGCATCGACATGGGCACTTCGCGCGAGCGCTTCGACCAGTCCGCCGAGATCATTCTCGACATTCTCGACAGCGGCGTCGCCGAGTACGACACCGAGTACTTCAAACAATCACGGACCGAGGTCACGCCCAAGCCCGTACACGGGTACCGTGACCGCGAGTTCCTGTCGGTCGCCATGACGCCGGAGTCCGGGCAGGCCGCGGCCAACCTCGGCGCCACCATGATGTCCTTCGTGCAACTGCCGTGGGAGCAGCACAACGCGGCCGTCGAAGCCTGGCGCGCGCGCTTCCGCGAGATGCATCCGGGCAGGACGCCGGGCGCACCGGCCTTCTCCGACTTCACCTACTGCCACGAGGATCCGAAGGTTGCCGAGCAGGTCGCGCGCGAATACCTATCGAAGTACTACCTGAGCGTGATCCGCCATTACGACTTCGATGGCTCGCACTGGGGCGAGACCCAGGGCTACCAGGCCTACCAGGCCGGCGCCAGCGCCATCCAGGAGGCCGGCATCGAGGCGGCCTGCGAAGCCTTCGTGCAGAACCAGGCCTGGGGCACGCCGGACCAGATCGTGGAGAAGTGGTCCAGGCGCGTCGCCATGACCGGCGAGCTGCGCCCGGCCATGGCGGTATCCTACGCCGGCATGCCGTTCGACATGGTCGCCGACAGCCTGCGCCTGATCGGGGCCAAGGTCGCGCCGCGCCTGCGCAAGCTGGGCGCCGAACGCAAGGTCGCCTGAAGCGACGTCGCCCCTGCTGACGCGCGGCCGGCACCGGCCCGCCGCGCGCCGGCCCTGCAGCCGGGTATCGCTACGGCCGCCTCAACGACGCCCGATATCGTCCAGCGCCTGTTGCAGGCGCAGGGTATCGAGCGCGGCGAACGGCAGGTTGACGAACAGGCCGATGCGCCGCTCGAGCTCGGCAAAGGCGGTACGGAAGCGCTGCAGGCGGGCCAGCTCGTCACCGCCGTCGTGGACCGGGTCGGCAATGCCCCAGTGCGCGGTCATCGGTTGCCCGGGCCACACCGGGCACGCCTCCTGCGCGGCGCGGTCGCACACGGTGAAGACGAAATCGAGGCGTGGCGCGCCGGGCGTGGCGAACTCGTCCCAGCTCTTCGAGCGCAGTCCCGCGGTCGGCAGCTCGAACCGCGCGAGCAGCTCGAGCGCGAGCGGGTGCACCGTGCCGCCCGGGCGGCTGCCGGCGCTGTAGGCGACGAAGCGGGCCGGGGCGGCGTGATTGAGAATCGCCTCGGCCATGATGCTGCGCGCCGCGTTCGCGGTGCACAGGAACAGGACGTTGAACTTCTCCGACATGCCGGCACTCCCTCGCGTGTTTCCGCTCGCGCAGCCTGCCAGTGCCATGTGACAACACTGTCACATGCTCATCGGGCTGGACCGGCTTGACCGCGGGGCAATTTCATTAATATGTTAATGAACCTGTCCGCTCATCGCGTGCCGCCCTTATGCAGGTCTTCAGCGAATCCCTGCCGATGCGCCTCTACCGCGCGCTGAACGCGGTCATGCCGCGTTTTCGCGCGGTCTTCGCCGAGCACGGCCTGACCGAGCCCCAGTGGCGCGTGCTGCGCGTGCTGTGGGAGCACGAGGAGGTCCCCTTCCGCGCGCTGGCCGCGGCGACGCTCGTGCCGGCGCCGAGCCTGGTCGGCGTGGTCGACCGCCTGCAGGCCGCCGGCCTGGTCACGCGACGGCGCCCGGCGCGCGACCGCCGCCAGGCCCTGGTGCGCGCGACCGCGCAGGGCCTCGCGCTCGAGCGTGCGGTCACCCCGGCGGTCGAGCAGGTCTACGCCGAGTTGCGCGCCGCGCTCGCACCGGACATCCATGCCGGCCTCGTCGCCGGTCTCGACGCGCTCGCCGCACTCGAGCTGCCGGCGGTGCCGGCGGCACCACGGCAGCACAGACCCGTCACCGAAGGGGAGCACACATGACTGCATCGACGTCCGGCACCGGCATCCGCACCGGCGCCCAGTACCTGGAGGGCCTGCGCGACGACCGCGACGTGTGGCTGCGCGGCGTGCGCGTCGGCGACGTCACCACCCATCCGGGCCTGAGCCGCGGCGCCCATACGCTGGCACGCTTCATGGACCGCCAGTTCGACCCGGCCTACCAGGATCGCATCACCTTCGAGGAGAACGGCCGCCGCTACGCGATGTCCTTCCTGCTGCCGACATCGCGCGAGGACGTCAAACGCCGCGGCGACGCCTTCTACGAGTGGGCGACGTGGTCGAACGGCATGTTCGGTCGCACACCCGATTACAAGAACGCCTCGGTCACCGCCTTCGCCGGCAGCGCGGACTTCCTCGCCCAGGGGCGCCCCGAGTTCGCCGAGAACATGCGCGCCTTTTATCGCCACGTGCGTGACCACGACCGCGTGCTGACGCACACGCTGGTCAATCCGACCTACAGCCATGCGCAGTATCGCGAGGGCAAGTACGACGACAAGGTCGCATTGCACGTGGTCAAGGAAACCGACGCCGGCATCGTGGTGCGCGGCGCGCGCCTGCTCGCCACCCTGGGTCCGCACGCCGACGAAATCGAGGTCTTCCCCTCGACCCTGCTCACCGCTTCGCAGGAGAACCTGCCGTTCGCCTTCGCCTTCGCCCTTCCCACCGCCACGCCCGGTGTGCGCATGATCTGCCGCGATTCCTACGACGACGACAAGTCGTGCTTCGATGCGCCCCTCGCCGCGCGCTTCGAAGAAATGGACGCGGTGGTCGTGTTCGACGACGTGCTGGTCCCGTGGGAGCGCGTGTTCATGTACCGCGACCCGCTGCTGTGCAACCGTGCCTTCGCCGAAACCAATGCGGTCATCCACATGATGCACCAGGTGGTGTGCGGCAAGCTCGCCAAGGCCGAATTCGTGGTCGGCCTCCTGTGCGCCATGGCCAGAGCCACCGGCAAGGACCGCGACATGAACGTCAAGGGGCAGATCGCCGAGGCCATGTGGGTGGCCGAAAGCGTGCGCGCCTTCCGCTACCAGGCCGAAGGCGAAGCGCACGCGGACCAGTACGGCCACTACATGCCGCTGCGCCGACCGCTCGACACCTCGCGCAATCTCTTTCCACGCCTCTACCCGCGCCTCGTCGAACTGGTCCAGCTGCTCGGCTCGAGTTCGCTGATGGCAACGCCCTGCGAAGCCGACCTCGCGGGCGACATCGCTGCCGACGTCGCGCGTTACTTCCAGACCGAGAATCTCGCCAGCCGCGACCGCATCGCGCTGTTCCGTCTCGCGCACGACGTCGCCGTATCCGGCTTCGGCAACCGCCAGGTGCTCTACGAGCGCTTCTTCTTCGGGCCGCAGAACGTGATGGCGTCGATCTATTACGACCAGTACGACAAGGACGCCGCGGTCGCGCGCGTCGACGCCCTGCTCGCCGGGCGCTGAGCCTGCGCGCTTGATCGCGATCAAGCGCGCGCGCGGATCCGCGGCGCGGCGCCCACACGTCACGCCACGGTCATCAGGCTGCAACACGCAACGGCGCAGGATGGCGCCATGTTCTTACGCGTGGTGCTCGTTGCGCTTCTCTCTACGCTGCTCGCGAGCGGCGACGCCCATGCGTGGTGGCACGATGACTGGCCCTATCGCAAGGCCATCACCATCGATCCCGCGAACCTTCCGGCAGGCAGTGCGGCAATTGATGACGCGACGGTGCTGCTGCGCCTCCACCCGGGCAACTTCGACTACTTCTTCAACCTGCGCGAGGACGCCGGCGATCTGCGCTTCATCAGTGCAGACGACCTCACGGCCTATCCCTATCACGTCGAGCACTACGACGCCGCTGCCGGCATTGCCCTTGTATGGCTGCGCCTGCCGCGCGTCGCCGCCGACATGGCGCCGCTTTGGATGTACTACGGGAACCCGGAGGCACCGCCGGCGGATCTGCCCGCCGAGAGCGTGCGTCCCGACCGTGCGCTGACCCTGCATTTCGGCGAGAGTGGCGGGTCGCCACGTGACAGCTCGAGCTTCGGGCTCACGCCGGAAGTCTTCACCGCGCGCCTCGTCCCGAATGGCCTGATCGGCCGCGGCGCCCGCTTTGCGCAGGACTCGACGCTGGTGCTGCCGACCTCGCCGGTACTCGACCCAGGCGCCACGGGCGGTACGACTTTGAGCTTCTGGTTGTACCTCGACAGGCCAGCCGCGACCGATCACCGCTTACGCATCGTCGGCCACGCCGCGACGGACGGTGCACTCACGCTCGAGATCGACGATGGCATCCCGGTACTCAGCGTGCGAGATGCGGGCGCCACCCAGGAGCTGCGATCCGAACGTGCGCTCGCCTGGGAACACTGGCATCACCTCGCGCTCACCCTCGATACCGAGGTCGGCCTCTATCTCGATGGAGAACGGGTCGCCAGCGGCGCAGCGCCGCAGGTTGCCACCAACGGCATGCTCATCGCGGGCGCAACGCAGGACACCGGCGGCTTCAGCGGCCTGCTCGATGAACTCGCTTTCGACCGCCGTGTGCTGCCTGCGCATGAAATCGCTCTCGCGGCCGCGACGCAGGGACCCGAACGCGCCCTGCTGGCGCTCGGCGCCGACGAATCGCACGGCGGCGGCGAAGCGATCGCGGAGTATTTTTCGCTGTTCGCCTCGATGTTCACCTCGGTGCGTCCCGAAGGCTGGGTGATCCTGCTGCTGCTGGCCCTGCTCGGTCTCGCAGCGGTTGACGTGCTGCTCACCAAGGCTGTCGCGCTGGCACGCATCGAACGGGCCGACGCGCACTTCCTGGATGCTTTTGCCACCACGCGGCTCGACGATGACACGGCGGCCGACGGGCTCGGCGCGGACGGCAACCAGCAGACCCGTCACTCGAGCTTGCTGCGCGTCTACCGCGCCGGGCTCGGCGAGTGGAAGCTCGCCGTAGGCGATGCATCGACACATCACGGTGGTGCCGCGGCGGTGGGCTTGCTCGACGCCGTGCGCGCCGGCCTGGAAGCGGCGCTCGTGGCCGAAACCGAACGCCTCAATGCGCGCCTCGTGGTGCTCACACTCGCGGTCAGCGGCGGCCCCTTCCTCGGCCTGCTCGGTACCGTGCTCGGCGTCATGATCACCTTCGCCTCGATTGCCGCGCAGGGTGAGGTCAACGTCAACACCATCGCGCCCGGCGTTGCTGCCGCGCTCACCACCACGGTGATGGGGCTGGTCGTCGCGATTCCCGCGATGTTCGGCTACAACTATCTCGCCGGGCGCATCACGCGGCGTATCACCGGCATGGAAGTCTTCGCCGAGCAGCTGCTCAGTCGTCTCGCCCGGCGACTCGCCCGGGCGGCGCCCTGAACCGATGCGACGACGTACCCGCCCGCACGTCTACGACGAGCTCAACGTGACGCCGTTGATGGATCTCGCGTGGACGCTGCTGATTGTCTTCATCATCATGGCGACCGCCACGGTGCAGGGGATCACGGTCGACCTGCCCAAGGCGAGCGATGCACCGAGTCTGGCCAGACCACAGACACGCGCCATCACCATCACCGGCGACGGCCGCGTGTTCCTCGATTCGACCCGCGTCACCCTCAGCGAGCTCGAGCAGCGACTGCGCGACCTGCGTGCGGCCAATCCCGACCTGCCGGTGGTGGTCAAGGGCGATGCCGCGCTGCGCTACGACACCGTCATCGAGGTACTCGATCTCGTCAAGCGCCTCAAGATCCGCAACCTCGGGCTGGTCACGGCCCGCCTCGTGCGGTAACGCCCGGGACAGTATCGTGTCGAGAGACGATGAGCACGTTGCGAGTCGGGCAATCGAGGCCCTGGCGACAGTGGAGGCGCCGGCAGGTGCGCGTGCGCGCGGCGAGTCGGCCGCGCGACCGTGCGTCATCGCTGCGCGAGGCAACGGGTGCTGACGAACAGGCAGCACGAGGAACTGTGCGGCTTGCCGCCCACCGGGAAGCCTTTGCACCGGGCCCCGTCTGGCAGCCATGTCGGTGCACTGCGTCTTGGCATCGGTATGACGCTGGCCGCGCTGATTGCCTGGCTTGCCTGGATGTCGCTGCAGCTCGAGCGCCCACGCGAATCGCCGGTACAGGCGATCTCGGTACTCGACCAGCCGCTGCCCGACCCGCTCGAGCCGGAACCCGAACCGGAACCGGTGCAGGAGTACGAAGAGCCTGCCGCCAGCGAGGAGTTCGTCGAGCTCACCGCGGCACCGGTCGACATCGGCAATACGCTCGACGACGCACTCGGCGTGGATGCCGATGGCAGCGGTGGCGGCGACGGCTTCGGCTTGCGTGCAAAGCGTGGCGGACGTGCCCTCATCGGCGCCGAACACGGTACCGCCGACGATCCGGCCGCGGCGTGGCGCGGCTTTGCGACGCTCGTCGCCAAACGCCTCGAGCGGCTCCTCAACGCCAATGGCGCGGTACGCGCGGCCGACTACGACCTGCGCGTACGCCTGTGGCTGGCCGCCGACGGCCGTGTCGCTCGCGTCGAGCTGGCCGGCTCGAGCGGCATGGCCGCGGTCGACGCCGCTATCGTCAACGTCCTCGAGGACCAGGCCGGCACGCTCGGCGAACCACCCCCGGATATGCCGCAGCCGGTCAACATCCGCGTCCGCTCACGCAGCGCGGGCTGAGCGCGCCGCGGCGTCGAGCTCGAAGCGGGCGCGCGCCCGATCGGTGATACAGCGCGCGGCCGGGTGGCTGAGGCGCCGCTCGGGCGAGATCGCGACGTAGCTCTCGGTGACGCCGTCGAGCACGCCGACGGGGCGCACGCCGTACATGCGACCAAGGTGATCGGTCAGCTGCACCGGGGCGGGGAACAGCCCCGCACCGGCCGCTGCGAAGGCCTTCATCAGCGCGCTGTCGTCGAACTCCGCAATCACCCGCGGCCTGATCTCATGCTGCTCGAACCAATCCTCGACGTGCCGGCGCAGCGCGCTCGAGTGTTCCGGTAACAGCATCGGCGCGTCGTCGAGCGCGAGCGGGAAACGTCGCTGATAGCGCCTCGCCAACTTCGCTGGCGCGAACAAGGCAATCGGGCTCTCGCCCAGCGCATGGTTGTAGGCACGCACGCTGAGGCCGGTGGGGATGGGTCGATCGGACAGCACCAGGTCGAGCCGCGAGACGGCGAGGTCGGCGAGCAGCTTGTCGAGATCGCCCTCACGGCAGACCAGGCGCACGCGCTCCTCGAGTGCCAGCACCGGCTGCAGGATCTCGCGCGCGACGAGCTTGGCGATCGAGTTCACGACACCGACGTTGAAAGTCTCCGGCATCCCGGCATCGGCGCTCTTCATGCGCCGCGTGAGCTCGGCGCCAAGGGTGAAGATGTCGTCGGCATACTGTTGCACGATATGACCCGCGTCGGTCAGCGCCAGTCCGCGACCGGCGCGACGGAAGAGCGGCTTGCCGATGACCTGTTCGAGGGCCTTGACCTGGCCGCTGACGGTCTGTGGCGCGAGATGGAGAACCTCGGCCGCGCGGGCGACGCTGCCTTCGCGCGCCACGGTCCAGAAATAGAGCACGTGGTTGTAGTTGAGGTGGCGCATCAGAACAGCTCCGCGGGAGACGGTGGGCAGTAGCGGCCAGTATACGGAATATCCTTAGCAACAGATCAGATACTCCGTTTTTCCCGCAAGCGCGCCAAGCCCTTCAGGTCGACTCGAGCGCATGCACGATATGCTCGTACAGCTTCTGTACCGGCTGCGAAGGACGCCGTGCCTTCATGCACAAGGCAATCTCGGTATCCGGCAGGTCTGGCATGTCCTCGTTCTCGCCGAGCACCTGATAGCCCGCCGGCACCATGTCGCGCGGCAGGATGGTCACCCCGAGCCCGGCGCGCACTGCGGCAAGGCTGCCGGCAAGGCTCGTGCTCTGGTAGGCGATGCGCCATGGACGCGCCGCCCCCTCGAGCGCACCGATGGCGCGCTCGCGGTAGACGCAGGGCTCGGGCGACACCACCAGCGAGACCTCCTCGGCGAGCGCCGCCACACCGTAGGCATCGCACACCCACACCAGGGGCTCGCGCCATACGCGCGTACCCATCGAAGCACCCATGGGATCGCGCTTGAGCAGCACGAGGTCGTGCTGTCCCGCGCGGAACTGGCGCTCGAGCCGACGCGTCAGCTCGCAGGTCACTTCCAGGCGCACGCGCGGATGGGCGCGGCTGAATGCCGCGAGCACCTGCGGCAGGTGGCTGGTCGCGAAATCCTCTGGCGTACCGAGCCGCACGCGTCCTTCGAGTTCCGGCTCGGCGAGGCGCGACAGCAGATCGTCGGAGAGTCGTAAGAGTTCACGCCCACGCTCCAGCAGGAGTTCGCCGTGCGGCGTCAACGCGAGTTTGCGCGTGTCGCGCGTGATGAGCGTCTGGCCGAGTTGCTCCTCGAGCTTCTTGAGCTGTGCGCTGACCGTCGATTGCGTCTTGTTGAGACGCTCGGCGGCACGCGTGAAACCGCCGGTCTCGACGATCGCGACGAAGGTACGCAACGGGTCCAACTCGAGGTGCATGGAATGCTCCGGGCTCTGGTCGACCTGATGATTTATCGTGTTTAACGATGCTATTTAGTTTTTTTATTCGTTTCAACAATCTTGCTGCACTGCCCATACTGCGCGCCGTCACCACCCCGGTGGCCTGTCATGGAGATTCGCGGTATGTCAGAACTCGTCCAGGGCGCACTCGCGCTCGTCGTCATCGGCCTGCTCGTCATTGCCCTCGTCGCGCCCGCCGCGCCGCTGCGCGCGCTGCGCGCGGCGAGTCGACTGGCGGGCGTGGCCGCAGTAGGGGCGCTCGCCGCCATCAGCGTGGCGCCCGCCGATTCGTTCACGCGCACTTCACTGCTGCTGCTCGTTCTCGCCGCCACGCTGGCCTGCGCGGTGCTCGCCTTCTCGGTGCGGCACATGCGTGGCGACCGTCACCTGGACGCCTACGCGCGCGGCGTCGTGCTGCTCGCTGCGGCCACCCTGCTCGGCGCCGGCACCGACGACATGGTGGTCTTCGCTGCCGCCTGGCTGGCCGCGTCGCGGATTGTCGTCGAACTCATCGCGCAAACGGCAGCGCCGGAGCAGGCGACGCGCGCCGCGGCCAGTGCCCGCGGGAGCTTTCGACTCGGCGACGCCGCACTGGTGATCACCGTTCTGCTCGCGGCACTCGCCTGTGCGGACTCCGGCTTCGCGGCTCTGGCCAATGCCGACGCCGCGGCCGCACCCTTTCTTCAGGCTGCGGCCGCCGCTCTGCTCGTCGCCATCGTCGTGCGCAGCGCGGCGCTGCCGGCGCAGCGCTGGCTGCTCGCCTCGACAGCGGCGCCAACGCCGGTGTGTGCACTGTTGCACGCAGGCTTCGTCAACGCCGGCGGCATCGCCGCGCTCAAGTTCGCACCCCTGCTCACGGCCGCGCCGCTGGCATTGTTCGCACTGCTGGCTGGCGGCATCGCCGCGATCCTCGGCGGTACCGCGATCGGACTCGTGCGCGCCGACGTCAAGGGCCGCCTGGCCGGTTCGACCGTCGCACAGATGGGTTACATGCTGGTCCAGTGCGGTCTCGGCGCCTTCGCCCATGCGCTGTTTCATATCCTCGCGCACGGGGTGTTCAAGGCGCACGCGTTCCTGCGCGCGAATGGTGAGATCGGCGTAGCCGGCAACGCCGCCAGCACGCCTGCACGTGGCACCGAGTGGCTCATGTTGCTGCCGAGCCTGCTGTTCTTCGCCGCCTGGGGCCTCACCGACCTCGCGCTCGCCGACCTCGTGTTGTTGAGCTTCGCGGCCACGCTGGGTATCGAGGCGCTGAGCCTTGCCTGGCGTCGCGGCTGCCTGCCGCAGGGCGTCCTGCGCGCACTCGCGGTAACCATACCGGCACTGCTCGCCGCTGTCGTCGTACATCACCTGCTGCCGACCGTCGTGGCGGCGCCGCTGCCGATTGCACCCAGCGCCCACCTGCTCGGGGCGATGCTCGGCGTGCTGTCCATCCTCGCCTACCTGCGTGCGGCGCGGGTGGCGCTGCCGGATGCTCTGCACGCCGCGCTGCTGCGCCTGGCTAACGCGCACCCGCCGCAACGCGCACGGCTTGCGCCGCTCCCACTCGCGACGCTGCGTGCCGCGCGGCGTTCGTCCTGACCAGAGGAGACAGACCATGAGCAAGACGCCCGTCGCCGCCGACGCCCACGCCATGGAAGCCCAGCTCCATGCCGCGCTCGACGCCGCAGCCGAACGCCTGCCGCACTTCTTTCCGCTCGATGCATTCGTCGCGAGCAACCCGTTGCAGGGCTTCGAGCACCTGTCGTTCGACGAAGCCGTCGCGCAGGCACACATGCTCTGCGGCGGTCGCGGCCAGCTGCCGCTGGAACACTACCGTGAGCGCGTCGCCCGCGGACGACTCGAACCGGACCGGCTGCGGGCCGCCGTCGTCGCCGCGCTGCCTGCCCACGTCGCATCGCTCGCCGGGCACGATCTCCCGTTCACCGATTACCTGCTCGCGCGCATCGTCGATGGCGCGGTGGCGCCACCCGATGCACTGCTGGCTGCCGCCAATGCGGCGGCCACGCGGGCGGGCCTCGGCACGAACGATGGCGCAGCAGGCTGGCCAGCCGAGCACACCACGCTGCTGGCCTGGCTCGACACCCGGCTCGCGGCCGGCCTCGTCGAGCGGCGCGACGCGCTGGTGTGCGCTTTCCTGCGCGCTTGCCTGCTCGCCGACGACGACACCGCACTACCTCCTCCCGGTGCGACGACCGGTCTCTACACCGCGTTTCGCCGGCACCTGTTGCGCGACCCACTGCTCGACGGTGTCGCCGCCGGTGTCGATATTCCCCGTGTAGCCCTCCTGCCCGACGCCCCGGAAGCGGCCGTCCTCGGCGCTCTCGCTGCGCTCGGACTCGACCCCGACCGGCGCGCCGGTTACCTGTGTCAGCAGCTCTTCTCACTCAAGGGCTGGGCCGCTTTCGTTGCCTGGCACGCACACGGCGCGCGCGCTCAGGCGCGGCCGGCGCGCCTGCTCGACCTGCTCGCAGTGCTGCTGGTCACCGAGCGCCTGCTGTGGCTCGACCTCGCGCTCGCGCACGGGCTGCCGAGCGACCTGCACGGCCTCGTCGCGCACCTCCCCCACGTCACGGCGCCGGCAGAGTCGGCGGCGGCAACGGCACTCGCTGCGTTCGCCGCCTGGCACGACCTGCCTCCCACCGTGCTGGACGAAGCCAGCGCCGACGAAGTGACGACACTCACCGACACGTTGATGCGCTGTAACGAAGACTGGCTCGCACTGCGCTGCCTGGAGGCCGAGGAGCTCGCCTACCGCGACGACCTCCTGACGCAACTTGCTGCGCCGGCGCCGGCAACCGCGGCATGTCCGGCTGGCCGGCCGCGTGCGCAGATGGCGTTCTGTATCGACGTTCGCTCCGAGCCGCTGCGGCGCGCCCTCGAGGCACAGGGGGCCTACGATACTTACGGTTATGCCGGATTCTTCGGCATCGCACTCAGCTACGCGCGCCTCGATGGCAGCACCAGTGCGCAATGCCCGGTGCTGCTCGAGCCTGCTTACCACGTGCACGAGCAAGCGGCACCGCGACTGCCGGCGCAGACGCGCCGGCAGCACGTGGCCGGTGCACGCTTCGCCGGCCTGCTGCCCGCCATCAAACGCGCACTGAAACGCCATCCGCTGGCAAGCTTCGGCGTGGTCGACGGCTTCGGGTTGCTGTCGGTGTGGCCACTGCTGCGCGACGCGATCCGTCCCGCTGCGCCGCCGCCGCGCGCTGCAGCGACGCTCGGGCCGTGGCTGGAGCCGGATGTGGCTGGCGACGCCGTGGCGGCAACACCCGGACTGCCCGGCGACGACGAGCAGTTCGCCATCGCGCGCGCGTTCTTCGAAACGACCGGCCTTGCCGCGCCGTTCGCGCGCCTGCTGGTGCTGTGCGGACATGCCGCCTCCACGACCAACAACGCGTATGCCGGCGCACTCGACTGCGGCGCCTGCGGCGGCCACGAGGGCGCCACCAATGCCCGGCTGCTCGCGCAGATCCTCGAGCGCAAGGAGATTCGCGAACGTCTCGCCGCGCACGGCATCGCACTGCCGGTCGATACGCACGCGCTGGCGGCACTGCACGACACCACCACCGACCGGGTGACGCTGTTCGATGACGACCTGCCCGCCAGTCACACCGCCGATGCCCGTGCGCTCGCGCGCGCACTGGAAGCCGCGGCACGCGACAACCGGGTGTTGCGCGCGCTGCGTCTCGGCACCACCGCGGCGGACCTCCAGAGGCGTGCCGCCGACGCCGCCGAGACGCGCCCGGAGTGGGGCCTCGCCGGCAACGCCGCGTTCATCTGCGCGCCGCGCGCGACCACGCGTGGGCACGACCTCGGTGGCCGCACCTTCCTGCATTCCTACGACTGGACGCGTGACGGCGACGGCGCCGTGCTCACGGCCATCATGAGTGCGCCGCTGGTCGTCGCGCAATGGATCAATGCGCAGTACTACTTCTCCAGCGTCGACAACGCGACGTGGGGGAGCGGCAGCAAGGTCACGCAGAACATCGTCGGCGGCCTGGCGGTAATGCAGGGCGAATCGGGCGACCTGCGGCTCGGTCTGCCGGCGCAGTCGGTGCAGGCCGACGACGGCCGGCTCTATCACGAACCGTTGCGATTGCTCGCCGTCATCGAAGCGCCAGCGACACGCATCAGCGCCGTGCTGGCCAGCAACGAGACCCTGCGCGCGCTGTTCGACAACTGCTGGCTGCGCCTCGTCGCGCTCGACCGCGAAGCGGGCGCCTGGTGCGCCTACCAGCCGGGCGGCGCCTGGCAACGCCTCACCCTGCCCATTCCTGCAACGTCTGCCCAACTGGAGGGAGCAGCATGAACGACGACATCCATTCCCTTGCCGCACCGATCGGCTATCGCAAGGTGCTGGTGCTGGTCGATACCCGCCTCGTCGCCAGCGCCGAAGGCGCCTGGCATTGCCTCGACCGCATCGGGCGCCTGGCAGTCGAACAGGGCGCCGAACTGACCCTGTGCGACGTCGTCGAGTCGCCACCTGCGGAGCTCGCCGTGGACCCCGTGGCACAGACCCTGACCGGTCTGCGGCGCGAACTCGCGCGCGAGCGACTCGAGGCCATCGCGGCACCCTTGCGCGCGCTGGTACCGCTGTCGGTCGAACTCTGCGAGGGCAGCACCTTCCTCGCCATCACGCGCCTGGTGCTCGAACGCCGCTACGATCTCGTGGTGCACGTGACCAACTCGGCCGCGCGCGGCGGCCTCGCGCCGACCGACATGCATCTCGCACGCAAGTGCCCCTGCGCGCTGTGGGTCATGGATACCAGTGGCCCGGCGCGCTACGGCAACGTATTGGTCGCAGTCGACCGCGAACTCTACACCGAACCCGGCACGGTCTCGCGCTTCAGCCTGCAACTCGCACTGACGGCATTGCTGTTCGCGCGCCTCGACGCCGCGCAGGTGCACCTGGTGCACGCGTGGCAGCCGTATGCGGCCGACCTCCTCGCGCATCCACGCGCCGCCCTCGGCCACTCGCCGGTGGAACGCTACATCGCCAGTCAGCGCACGCTGCACTCGCGCTGGCTGGCCACGCTCGAGGCGAACGTAGCGGGCATGCACCAGGGAATGACGCTGCATGCACAGCTGGTCGAAGGCGAAGCGTCCTCGGTGGTCGCTGCGGCTGCCGAGCGCCACCGCGCCGACCTGCTCGTGATGGGAACGCTGGCCAGTGGCGCAGCGCCCGGACAATTCATCGGACATACCGCCGAGCGCATACTCGGGCGCGTCGCCATTCCGGTTCTCACGCTGAAGCCGCCGGGCTTCCTCTCGCCGGTGCGCGCGGTGCCAGACGATCTCGCCGTCACGCGGATCGGCGCGGCCCAATCGCAGGGGGTGCTGTCATGAACGCGCCGCAACTGCATCTCGTCGCCGACGCACCCGTGCCGGCGCCGTCGACGGCAACGGAAGGGCGCCGGACCGCCTTCGGCGCGCGTGTCTCCGGCGCGCTCGGCGCACTGCGCAGCGCGGCGCGCGCCGGCATGGCGCGCTCGGTGTGCGCCTGCGAGGCATTGTGCGAACAGATCGAGGCGACCTGCGCCGACGACCCCGCAACGGCCTGCATCCTGCTCGAATGCGTCGCCCGTGAGCCGGCTGCACAGGTGCTGCGCCCTCGCCTGTTCGCAATCGCGAGCCGGCTGGCAAACGCGGACAATCCGTTCATCGTCTACCGCGCGTGTGCGCAGGCGCTGGCGCTCGGGCGCCATGACCTGCGGCTCGACAACCACGCCGGGGTCCTGGTCGGCACCATCCGGGCGCAGGCGCGCCCCGTGCTCGCGCGCCGCCTCGGACGCCTCGTAGAACAGGGACGCTGAGATTGACTGTCCGCGCAGGCGCGCGACCACGCTTCGGCGGAACCGTCGAATCAATGCGCGAATGCCTGCGCGAACAGCCTGCCCGCCGGTGCTAGCCTGGAATCGTCACCGAGGAAGACCAACGTCGTCACGAGGGAAACGTCATGTTCGAAGCCATCCTGATGCTGATGCTGTTCGAGCCGAACGCGCAGGCAGACGTACTGCGCGAGGCACCGCTGCCACCGACGCTGGCGATACCGGCGCCGCGCGGCCACTCACAACGGGCGACCGCGCCCGGCACGGCGCCGCATGTCATCACCGCACCAACGCAGGCGGGTGAGGCCAAGCTGGCGCAGGCCGACCGCGACCGCGCTTTCATGCCGGCACCGGCACGTCGCTGGAGCTGGCTGTTCGAGCATGGCTCGCGTCACCAGGGCACACTCGCACCGCGCTTCGAACTCGACACGCGTCACGTGTTCTGAACGAACGCCCTCTGCGCGCAGCCGCGCGGCCCCGCGCGGCTCACCGATCCCCCTCCTTAGGTCCCGGCTCGTCCGGGCCTTTTTTCTCTGGCCCGCGCTCTTCCATCGCGTCGCCGCCGTCATCGAGCGCAGCGACGAACTCGGCCAGCAGGGCGTAGAGCAGCTCGAGGCGCGCCGTGCCGAAGCGCTGCGCGATGACGCGATAGTTGCGCTCGGAGTCCGGCGCCACGGCAGCGAACAAGGCGCGACCGCGCGCGGTCAGGGTAAACAAGGCACGGCGCTGGTCGCCTGGGGGCGTGCGCCGCGCGACCAGGCGCAGCGTGACCAGGTGCTGCAGGATGCGTGACAGGCTCGGCGCGAGCAGCAGGCTGCGCCGCGCAATCTCCGACGCGTCGCTGGCCGGCCACGAGGCGAGCACACGCAGCACCCGCCATTGCTGCTCGGTAAGACCATGTTCGCGCAGCATCGGGCGGAAGCGCGCCATGGCGGCTTCGCGCGCCTTCAACAGTTGCATCGGCAGTGACTGCTCGAAATCGCGCAGGGTGGTGTCCGCTCCTGGCGCGCGGCGGTCACCTGTGCTCGGCTCACTGCCACGCGCCGCCATCGCTCAAGGCACCTCGTCCTCGACCTCGTTGACGAGCACGCCGACGCCGGGCACCTCCACTTCGACGACGTCGCCGGCATGCAGGTAGCGCGGCGGGTCGAAACGTGCGCCGGCCCCGTTCGGCGTACCGGTCGCGATGATGTCGCCGGGCTGCAGGCGGTAGAAGGTCGACAGGTAGTGGACCAGGTAGCGGAACGGGAACAGCAGATTGTCGGTGGTGTCGTTCTGCCGCTCCTCGCCGTTGACCCGCGTGATCACCTGCAGACGGCCGCAGGGGTCCAGCTCGTCTGGCGTCACCAGCCACGGCCCGAGCGCGCCGGAACGCTCGAAGTTCTTGCCCTGGGTGACATTGAACTTGGCGTGGCGCAACCAGTCGCGCACCGAGCCCTCGTTCATGATGCTGACGCCGGCGATGTACTCGTGCGCGGCCGCGGCCTCGATGCGCCGCCCTTCGCGGCCGACGACGAGCGCGATCTCGCCTTCGTAATCGAGCTGCTCGGATTCGGGTGGACGCAGCAGCGGCGCGCGATGTCCGGTCAGCGATTCGCGCGCGCGCATGAACACACTGGGATAGGCGGGCGGTGCAGAGCCATCCTTGTACTCGGCGTTGCGGTCGGCATAGTTGACGCCGATGCAGATGATCTTCTGCGGATTCGGAATGGTCGGCAGGAGCACCAGATCGTCGAGCGCGCAATCGGGGAAGATCGTGCGCGCGCGGTCGGCGAGCTCGGCAAGGCGTGCGCGGGCGATCGCGGTACGCAGGTCGGGTAGTTCCGGGTAGCGTGCGCTCAAGTCGACCACGCCGCCTTCCACCATGGCTCCGAAACCGGTCTGCCCATTGCGACTGAAACTCAGGAATCTCATTGACGGCTCCCCACCCGTGGTATGCAGCGTGCGCCTGGTTTGACGCCAGCCAGGCGCAAACTTAACATGTTAACCAGTTGCCCTCCAGCGCAGGTCGCCCAACCATGCCGCACCTCACCATCGAGTACACCGCGAATCTCGATCACCGCCTCGACGTGCCCGCACTGATCGAGACGCTGCACGCCGCCGCCGCTTCGATCGAAGCGTTTCCGCTCGCCGGTATCCGCACCCGCGCGGTGCGCCACGCTGCCTACCGTTTCGCCGACGGCCATCCCGACAACGCCTTCGTCCACCTCACCCTGCGCATCGCGCACGGACGCAGCCTGGAATTGCGCCAGGCTGCCGGCGACACCTTGTTCGCTGCCCTGACCGGTTTCCTGCAACCGATCCTCGACGACTCACCGCTGGCCATCTCGTTCGAGATCCAGGAGATGGACCCGGTACTGAACTTCAAGCACGGCAACATCCGCGACTACCTCGCCGCACGCGGCAGCGGCAACGGAGCCCGATCATGAGCGCACTCGAAAACAACCTCGCCGAGCTCGAACAGCACCTGGCACGCTTCCGTGACGCACCGCTCGGTCATTTCATCGCCGGGGAGGCCGACGCCGGACGCAGTGGCAGCCATCTCGACAATCTCACACCGATCGACAACAGCGTGATTGGCCAGGTCGCCGCCGGCGACGCCGCTGATATCGACGCGGCCGCGCG
>JAVJVZ010000078.1:0-29518 GCA_040220855.1 Gammaproteobacteria bacterium
CGGAGGCCACCCCATCCAGCGGCGCACGCACCACGGAAAAGCCGAGTTCGAGCTCGGACGCGCGCAGGCGTGCGCGCGCAGCATCCACTTCGGCCTGGGCTGCGTCACGCCGCGCGCGACGTTCCTCGGCCGATTCCTTGCTCATCGCACGCGAGGACTGCAGGCGCTCGCCGCGCTCGAACTCGAGCTGTGCCACGCTGAGCTGGGTCTGTGCGCGGTCGAGCTCGGCGCGGGCGCGGTCGACCTCGGCACGGAACGGGCGCTGGTCGATGACGAACAGGAGCTGGCCCGCGGTGACCGCGTGTCCTTCCTCGAAGTGCACCGATTCGAGATAGCCGGACACGCGCGCACGCACTTCGACGCGCTGCTTGGCGACGAAGCGCCCGGTGTACTCGTCCCACTCGGTGATCTTCCGGAACACCGGCTTGGCGACCGTGACCGTGGGCGGAGGCGGCGTCTCGTCGGCGCCGACGACACTGCACAGGACGAGACAGGCCGACGCGATCAGGCGCCGGGCGAGCGGGCGGAACATCGGTGGGGGATTCCTCGGCGAGCGCGATCGGGCGCGCCATTATGACAAATTATGCGGATTGCTGCGGCGCACCTTTGGAATACGGAGCAACCCTGGCGCAGTTCGCGACACCTGTCTCCGAGCGACTTCGCCCCGTTGCACACACACACGCCGCCGGCGACGATGTCAGCCTGCCCCGCTAGCGAGCCTCGCCATGACCACCGTCGCAATCAGCCACTACTCGGACGTCTTGTGCGTGTGGGCCTGGATTGCCCAGGTCCGCGTGAGCGAGCTCGAGCGCCAGTTCTCCGACGCGGTGCAGTTCGACTATCGCTACTTCAGCGTGTTCGGCGACGTGCACGGCAAGCTCGACGCGCAGTGGCAGGACCGCGGCGGGCGCGATGCCTACGCCGAACACGTGCGCGCGGTCGCGGCGCGCTTCGAACACGTCACGCTCAACCGGGACACCTGGACCCGCGTCGTACCGCGCTCATCGATGCCGGCGCATCTCGTACTGTGCGCGGCGCGCCTGCTTGCGCGCGCCGATGGCGCCAGCGCCGCGTCACCGCGCACGCTCGACAACGCCGTGCGTGACGCCTTCTTCCGCCACGCGATCGATGTCGGCGATCGCGACACGCTGCTCGACATCGCGGTTCGCACCGGCTTCGAACGGCCGCGTCTCGCCGCCCTGCTCGATTGCGGCGCGGCACACGCGGAGCTGTCACGCGATCTCCAGCTCGCCGCCGCCGAACACGTGCGCGCCAGCCCGACCATGCTGTTCAACGAAGGCCGCCAAATGCTGACCGGCAACGTTGGCTACCGCGTGCTCGAAGCGAACGTGCGCGAGCTGCTGCACAACCCCGGCGGCCAGCAATCGTGGTGCTGAAGCGCCGCGCCGCGCTGACTCAGTAGCCCGGAGGCGGAGGCGTGCCCGGCGGCGGGTAGGCACTCGGGGCGGCGGGCGCCGAGCCGGGCGGCGGCGTGTTCGACGACGGCGCCGGGGCGACCACGTTGGGCGACGGTTGCGCCTGGTAGGCGGCGGCGACGCTGGCGGGAACCGGCACCTGGTGTCCGCGCGCGTACATGCACTGGATGTAGGCGTTGTCGTAGCGATCCTGCATGCGATAGCCGCCGGTCGAGTAGGCATCGCTGCCGCCGGCCGCGCCGAGCAACAGGCCGCTGCCGGCGCCGATCGCCGCGCCCGCGCCGGCGTCACCCGAGGCGGCGCCGATCAACGCGCCGGCCGCGGCGCCGACCGCGGTACCGACCGCGGCGCTGTCCACCGCGCTCTTCTCCGCCGCCTGCTGCGCGCTCTGCGCGCCCGACTGTTGCGCGGCATAGTTGCGGCACTGAACGTCGTCGAACTGGAACTGGTCGAAGCTCGACGCCGTGCCGGGCAGGGCCATGCGGCTCGGTCCGGTCGGATAGGTCGCGCAGGCCGAGAGCCCGAGCGCGGCGACGAGGGTCAGACTGTGCTTGAGAAATCTCACCGTGCTCTCACCTCTTTGATGTGCTCGATTACTGCCGCGGCGGCGGCGGGACGGAATTCGGATCGACGCTCACCCATGGCTGGTTGCAGTTCGGCACGTACGGGTAGTAGCCCGCGGGGTCAGTGCAGTAGTACCAGACGCGCGGCGCTGCGGGTGCCGCCGGCGCAGCCTGCTGCTGCGGCGGCGCCACCTGCGGGCGCTGGATGTACACCGGAGGCTCGCGCTCGATGATGACCGTGCGCGGTGCGTACCAGGGGTCGTACCACGGGTCGTAGAAAAACGGCCGGCGCCAGTAATAGGGCGTGCCGCCCCACCACCCCGGACCGGTACCGAAGTACAGGCCCACGCTGGTGCGGTGGCGCCCACGCGCAGCGGCATCGGCGGTGAAGCCGATCAGCAGCGCTGCTGCCAGCGCGATCACGAAAGTCTTCTTCATGCTCCTGACTCCATCCGGCGCCCGTTATCGGTGCGCGCTTCTCATGGAACCGAATTGGCCATTCATTCGACGTCGGAACCGCGGCAGGGTTTCGTCCGCCGGCTCGTTCACGCGTACATTGTGTGATCGCAATCTTGAATCGAAAATGAACGACGCTTCCTGTCGACGCGCAGCCTTGACCGCGATCAGGAACGCGCAGGCCAATGACGCCCGGTCAGGAGCGCGGCTTCCAGTCGAGCCCGATCGAGCGCCCGATGAAGGCCGGCCGCTTGAAATCGGCATGCACCGCCTGGATCTCGGCCAGGCGACGCAGCGCCGCCTCGGGGATGTTGCACACCCCGCGCGAACGCAGCGAGACGTGCATGAAGACGAACTCGGCCTGCGCCGCGAGGTAACCCTGCTCGCGGTGGAACAGTTCCTGGTAGACATGGATGCGGCGACGATCGTAGCCGAGCAGGCGCGTGGTCATCTCGAGCGGCGCACCGGCGAGCAGCTCGCGGCGGAAGTCGATGCTCGAGCTGACCATGAACACCGAGGCATCGCCGGCAGCGGTGTAATCCCAGCCGAGGCCGATATCGTCGAACATCGGGCAGCTGCCATCGTCGAACGCCGAGACGTAATGGCCGACGTTCATGTGCCCGTTGGCATCGAGCCACCCCGGCTTGACCTCGGAGTAACCGTAGTAGGGATTGGGCACCGCCGCCCGCGGCATGCTGTCACTCATGGCGCGATTCTCCCGCGCCGCCCACACGTGCTCAAGCGCTCGCGCGCCGCAGCGCATAGAGCACCGCGCCGGCCACCCCCCAGGCGCCGCAGATCGCCCATTCCTGCGGCCACACCAGCGCACTCGGGCTCCATGGCAGGTAGAGCGCCCCGATCGCGAGCGCGAGGATCAACGCGGCGCCCGCAACGATCTCACCGCAGGGCACGCGGTAGGGTCGAACCAGTCCGGGCTCGCGCCGCCTGAGCACGAGGAAGGCCAGCGCGACGACGGCATAGGCGACGATCACACCGACGCTGCCGGCATCGACCAGCCACACCAGCGCCGGCCGGCCGAACCACGGCGCGAGGCAGGAGACCGCGCAGATCAGCCACAGTGCGCGCGCCGGTGCGGCATGTGCCGGCCCGCCGGCCAGCCACGCCGGCAGTTGCCCGCTGTGCGCCAGCGCATACACGAGGCGACTGGCACCGACGAGGAAGGCGTTCCAGGTGGTGACGATACCGGCGATGCCGCCGCCCACGAGCAGGCGTCCCGCCCACTCCCCTGACCACGCCGCACTCGCTGCGGCTGCCGTGGTGAGCTCGGCGGCAGCACGTGCCGGCGCGTCGAGTACCCAGCCGACGGCGATGATGATGAGCACGTACCAGGCCACCGCGCACAGCACCGAAGCGACGACCAGCGCGCCGATGCGCGCCGGCGGCAGGTCGATCTCGGCCGCCGCCTGCGGGATCACGTCGAAGCCGACGAACATCAGCGGCACCATGACGACGACGCCGAGGATGCCGGCGAAACCGTCGACCATGAGCGGTGCGAGATTACCCGGGGCGCCGCGGGTGAACGCGCCGCTCACGAGCACGAGGCCCGCAACGACGATGAGCAGCGTGACGAAGCCCTGCAAACCGGCGGCACTCGCGATGCCGCGCACATTGACCAGGGTGAGAACCAGCGCGCCGCCGATGCCGATGGCGACCTGGCTCGCGTACACGTCCCAGCCACCGACCTGCCACAGCAGGCCGACATTGATGGCGGGAAACAGGTAGGACAGCGCGAACGGCAGCGCCACGACCTCGAACGCGACCACTGACACGTAGCCGAGCAGCAGCGCCCAGGTGCACACGAACGAAAGCCCGTGACCGAACGCGCGCTCGGTATAGACGTGCTCGCCCCCGGTCTCCGGCATGGCCGCGGCGAGCTCGGCATAGGTCAACGCGATGAGAACCATCGCGAAGCCGGCGAGCGCGAAGGCGAGTACCGCGCCAAGCGTACCGGCGCGCCCGATCCACAAGCCGGTCAGCAGCACCCAGCTCCAGCCGACCATGGCGCCGAAAGCGAGCGCGATGACGTGGCGGCGCTTGAGAATGCGTTCGAACTGCATGGTCTCTCCGCGCGACCTCAACGGGGCCGGAGCGCGCGCGTCAGCGCCGGCGGGCGCACGGCACCCGCCGCGCCACGTCCGCCGGCACCGTCGCCACGCGGCCTCAACCCTGCGACTTGACCAGCGCCTGGTCGAGATCCCACAGGATGTCGTCGAGCGTCTCGAGCCCCACCGAGAGGCGCACCATGTCGGGCGTCACACCCGCGCTGCGCTGCTGCTCTTCGCTCATCTGGCGATGCGTGGTCGAGGCCGGATGGATGACCAGGGTCTTGGCGTCGCCGACATTGGCCAGATGGCTCAGGAACTGCACGTTCTCGATGAAGCGCGCGCCTGCCGCCTGGCCACCCCGGATGCCGAAGCTGAGAATGGCGCTGGCACCCTTCGGCGTGTACTTGCGCGCGAGGTCGTAGTAGCGATCGCCTGCCAGGCCCGGGTAGCGCACCCAGTCGACCAGCGGGTGCTCCTGCAGGAAGCGCGCCACGGCGAGCGCATTCTCGCAATGGCGATCCATGCGCACGTGCAGCGTCTCGATGCCCTGCAGCAGCAGGAAGCTGTTGAACGGGCTCAACGCCGGACCCAGCACGCGCAGCTGCTCGAGCCGCGCGCGCATCGAGAAGCCGAAATCGCCGAACGTCTCGTAGAAGCGCACGCCGTGGTAGCCCGCCGAGGGCTCGGTCATGCCGGGGAACTTGCCGTTGTCCCACGGGAACTTGCCGGATTCGACGATGACCCCACCGATGGTGGTGCCATGGCCGCCGAGGAACTTGGTCGCCGAGTGGATGACGATGTCGGCGCCGAAGTCGAATGGCCGGCACAGGTAGGGCGTCGGGAAGGTATTGTCGACCATGAGCGGGATGCCGGCGTCGTGGGCGACGTCGGCGACCTTCTCGATGTCGAGCACGTTGATCACCGGGTTGCCGATGGTCTCGGCGTAGATGACCTTGGTATTGGGCCGGATCGCGGCGGCGAACGCTTCGGGGTCGTCGGCATCGACCAGCGTGGCCTCGATGCCGAAGCGCTTGAAGTTGAAATCGAGCAGCGAGTGCGTGCCGCCGTAGAGCGTGCGCGCGGCGACGATGTGATCGCCCTGTTCGACCAGCGTCACCAGCGCGATCATCGAGGCCGCCATGCCGGAGCTCACGGCGAGCCCGGCGCGGCCGTTCTCGAGCGCCGCCATGCGCTCCTCGAACACCGCGGTGGTGGGATTCGACAGGCGCGTGTAGATGTTGCCGAAGGTCTGCAGGTTGAACAGGCTGGCGGCGTGGTCGGCGTCGTCGAAGACGTAGGAAGAGGTCTGGTAGATCGGCACCGCGCGCGCGGCGGTGGCGGGGTCGGGCAGCTGGCCGGCGTGCAGGCACAGCGTCTCGAAACCGAATTCGTGGTCGCGGGCCATGTCAGTTCTGGATCACTTTCGTACGCTTGGAGGAAATCACGCGGGTGTTGACGCCGACGAAGTTGAGCCCGCCGAAAAGGCGCGCGTGCTCGATCTTCACGCAGCGATCCATCACCACGTCGAGACCGGCGGCTTCCGCCGCCCGCGCTACCTCGAGGTTGATGACACCGAGCTGCAGCCACAGGCATTTCGCGCCGATGGCGATGGCCTCCTCGAGAATCGGCGGCAGGTCGGCCGGCTTGCGGAAGCAATCGACGATGTCGACCGGCTCGGGAATCGCCGAGAGACTCGGGTAACACTTCTCGCCGAGCACCTCCTCGTACATGGGGTTGACCGGGATGACCCGGTAACCGTGCTCCTGCATGTACTTGGCGGCGAAGTTGCTCGGCCGGTGCCAGTTCTGCGACAGGCCGACCACCGCGATGCTGCGGTAATCACCGAGAATACGGCGCAGGGTCGGGATGTCGCCGCGATAATCCTCGGCGTCACGGGTGTCTGCGTTCACGCACGTACTCCTCGGTAATCTGGTCGATGCGGGTAACGCCGAGCAGCGCCATGTCGCGCTCGATCTCGGCCCTCAACAGCGCCAGCGCACGATCGACGCCGAGGCGTCCCGCGGCGCCGAGTCCGAACAGGTAGGGGCGCCCGATCATGCACGCCTGCGCGCCGAGCGCGAGTGCCTTGAGGACGTCGGTGCCGCGCCGCACGCCGCCGTCGAGAACCACCTCGACACGATCGCCCACCGCCTGCTTGACCTCGGCGAGCAGACCGATCGGCGACGCCGCCTGGTCGAGCTGGCGGCCGCCGTGGTTGGACAGGATGACCGCGCTCGCGCCGATCTCGGCGGCACGCACGGCGTCCTCCACGCAGCAGATGCCCTTGATCGCGAACGGCCCTTGCCATTGCTCGATCATCCATGCCGCGGCGTCCCAGTCGACCGTCGGGTCGAACTGCTTGGCGAGGTAGCCGACCAGCGTGATCAGCTCGTCGCCACCGACCGGCGCCTTGTGCGCGACGTTGGCGAGCTGGAACGGATCGGACGTGAGGTACTTGAGGCCCCACAACGGGTGGAGGAAGAAATCGAGCCAGCTGGTCAACGACAGCTGCGGCGGGATCGACATGCCGGTGTAGAGATCGCGTTCGCGGTTGCCGGGTACCGGCACGTCGACGGTCAGTACCAGCGCATGGTACTGCGCTGCGCGACAGCGCGCGACGAACTCGCTGACCAGCGCGCGGTCGCGGAAGACGTAGATCTGGAACCACTTGGGCCCGCTACACACCTCGGCCACCTGCTCGATCGAGCGCGTACTGACGGTCGACAGGGAGTAGACGGTGCCGGCGTCCGCGGCGGCGCCGGCAACCGCCAGCTCGCCCGCGTTGTTGAACAGGCGCGACATGCCGGTCGGCGCCAGCACCACCGGGAAATCGATCGGCGCGCCCATCACGGTGGTCTTCGTATCGATGTGACTGACGTCGACCAGGTAACGCGGCAACAGCTCGTAGCGGTCGAAGTCGCCGTGGTTACGCGCCAGCGTCACCTCGTCGTCGGCGGCGCCGTCCATGTAGTGGAACATCGGCCGCGGCACGCGCAGGCGCGCGTAGCGGCGCAGATCGCGGATGTTGTGGCTGCGCTTCACGCACCACCGGTTGACCATCTCGTCGATGCGCGAAACCAGCGCTGAAACCATCGGGCTCCCCCCTCCCGTCAGAGGCGCCGCACGATAGCAGAAAGGCGGGGCGCGGGCATCGGCCCGCGCCCGCTGCTCACAGCAGTGCCGTATCGAGCTCGGCCACCGCGGCGGAGCCGTCGACGACGGCGGCGCGGCAGGCGGCCGCGCGTGGCAGCACCTGCGCGCAATAGAAACGCGCCGTCGCGAGCTTGGCAGCATGGAAGGGATCGCCGTCGCCGGCGGCCAGGGCCACGCGCGTCGCTTCGGCCATCATCCAGCCGCCGCACACCGTGCCGGCGAGCATCAGGTAGTTGTACGCGGCGGACGCCGGCAGCCGCGGATCGCCGGCATTGGCGACCATCCAGTCGAGCGTCTCTTCGAGCGCGTCGACGCCGGCGGTGACCGCAGCATGGATGGCTTTGCCGGCGGCTCCCGCGGCAGCGAGTTCAGCCAGGCTTGCGCGCATGTCGGCAACGAGTTCGCGTGCCGCGGCACCGCCATCGCGCAGCGTCTTGCGCCCGACGAGGTCGCCAGCCTGGATGCCGGTGGTGCCTTCGTAGATGGTCGTGATGCGTGCGTCGCGGTAGTACTGCGCCGCCCCGGTCTCCTCGACGAAGCCCATGCCGCCGTGCACCTGCACACCGAGCGAGGCGACCTCCTGGCCGAGCTCGGTACTCCACGCCTTGACGATGGGCGTCAGCAGGTCGCCGCGACGGGCGGCGCGCGCGCGGGCCTCGTCGTCGGGGTGACGTTCGGCGACGTCGTAGGCGAGCGCACAGACGTAGGACAACGCGCGCGCCGCCTCGACCTGCGATTTCATCATCATCAGCATGCGCTTGACGTCCGGGTGCTCGACGATGGCCGAGCGCTCGGCGGCGCCCGGCGCCTGGCCCTGGATGCGCTCGCGGGCGTGCTTGAGCGCGTGCTGGAACGCGGCCTCGCCGACCGCCACGCCCTCGCGCCCGACCGCATGACGCGCCGCGTTCATCATCGTGAACATGTGCATCAGGCCGCGGTTCTCCTCGCCGACCAGGTAGCCGATGGCACCGCCGTTGTCGCCATAGGACATCACCGCGGTCGGGCTGCCATGAATGCCGAGCTTGTGCTCGATCGAGACACAACGGAGATCGTTGCGCTCGCCCAGCGAGCCGTCCTCGTTGACGAGAAACTTGGGCACCGCGAACAGCGAGATACCCCGCGTCCCCTCGGGCGCGTCGGGCAGGCGCGCGAGCACGAGATGAACGATGTTCTCGGTCAGGTCGTGCTCGCCGTAAGTAATGAAGATCTTCTGCCCGCTGATCCGGTAGTGGTCGCCCTCGGGTACCGCGCGTGTGCGTACCGCGCTGAGATCCGAACCTGCCTGCGGCTCGGTGAGATTCATCGTGCCGGTCCATTCACCCGAGACCAGCTTTTCCAGATAGTGCGACTGCAGGCGCTCGTCGCCGTGCTGCTCGATGGCCTCGATGGCCCCATTGGTGAGCAGCGGGCACAGTCCGAACGCCATGTTCGCGGAGTCCCACATTTCACTGACGGCGGTGGCGACGACCTTGGGCAGTCCCTGCCCGCCATGCGCCGGATTCATCGCCAGCGAACACCAGCCGGCTTCGCAGAACTGCGCGTAGGCCTCGCGCCAACCGCTGGGCGTGTGGACGACCTCACCGTCGAGGCGGCAGCCCTCGACATCACCGACCCGGTTGAGCGGCGCGAGCACACCGCTCGCGAACTTACCGGCTTCTTCCAGTACGGCGTCGACCAGCTCGGCGGTGACTTCCTCGCAGCCCGCGAGCGCGGCGAGCTGGTCGCAGCCAATCACTTCCTCGATCACGAACCGCATGTCGCGCAGCGGCGCGGCGTACTCCAACATCATTCACTCTCCGCGGATGCCAGGATCAGTCAAAGCGCGCTATTTTCGCACAGGACGCGCGCGCAGGCGCTGCCCCGCCCCGCCGGAGCGGGCCGAGTCGCGCGCCGCAGCGCACAGGGGGTTGCGACCGCCTCAGACGGCGGCCGCGAGGGGCGCGAGGACCGGGATCGGGCCGAGATCGATGGGGCCGGCTTCGATTACCTCGACCTGACGGGTCGGCACGCCCGCGCGGGCGCGCGCGTAGGTCGCCAGCGCCCACACCGGGAAGTACCTGCTGTAGCCGTGGTAGCGGAGATAGAAGACGCGCGGGAAACCGGTACCGGTGTACTCCTCCTCGTCCCATTCGCCCGCCGCGTTCTGCGTACGCACGAGAAAATCCACGCCGCGCTGCACGTGTGGCGAGGCGATCTCGCCGACGGCCATCAGCCCGAGCAGCGCCCACGCCGTCTGCGAGGCGGTGCTCACGCCATGCCCGGACAGCACGCGATCGTCGTAGCTGTTGCACGACTCGCCCCAGCCGCCATCCTCGTTCTGCGCATCCTGTAGCCACTGCACCGCTTTACGCACGTAGGGCTTGGCCGGATCTTCGCCGATGACACCGAGCGCCGAGAGCACGCTCCAGGTGCCGTAGATGTAGTTGACGCCCCAGCGCCCGTACCAGGATCCATCCGCTTCCTGGTCGCGCTGCAGGAATTCGACGGCGCGCTTGACCGGCGGGAACGTGGCGTCGTACCCGAGCATGGCGAGCAACTCGATGCAGCGCGCGGTGAGGTCGGCAGTACCCGGGTCGACCAGCGCGCCATGGTCGGCAAACGGGATCTTGTTCAGGTATTCGTAATTGTTGCCGATGTCGAAGGCGCCCCAGCTGCCGTCCGGGTTCTGCATTCCCAGCACCCAGTTGACGGCCTGGTTGATGCGCTTGCGCTTATGCTGCTTGTCGTGCGCGCCGGCACGCAGCAGCGACATCAGCACCATGCCGGTATCGTCGACGTCGGGATACTTGTCGTTCTCATACTGGAATGCCCAGCCACCCGGCTCGAGCCCGGGCGCCTGGTCGCACCAATCGCCGGTGACGAAAATCTGGTGGTCGAACAGCCATTCGATGGCCTGCTGCACGCCGGGGTGATCGTTGGTGGCGCCGGCCTCGGTCAGCGCGGTGAGCGAGAGGCAGGTGTCCCACACCGGCGAGACGCACGGCTGCACGTAGGATTCCTTCTCTTCGTCGAGCACGAGGTCTTCGATGGCCTGAATGGTCCGCGCGAGGTCCGGGTCGTCGCCTTTCGCGCCGAGCACCGTCAAGGCCATCGCGGCATTCGCCATCGCCGGGTAGATCGCGCCGATGCCGCCCTTACCCTTGGCGTGGTCGCGCATCCAACGTTCAGCGCGTCGAATTGCTCGCTCACGCACGAAATCCGGGATCAGTGGTTCGCACGTCTTGAGGATGCGATCGAGCAGTACGAAGCAGTTGCGCAGCGGTTCGCCCGCGCTGAAATGGTCCAGGTTGCGCAGCTTCATCGGCGGCGACAGGAACAGTTCCTGCACACCACGCTGTTCGTCCACGTGCACCACCGGTCGCCGTGCGAACAGGATAAGCAGGGGGACGATGACGCAGCGGGACCAGTACGACACCTTGCTCAGGTTGAAGAACCACCACTTGGGCAGAAACATGATCTCGACCGGCATGGCCGGCACGGTCCGCCATGGCACCTGCCCGAAGATCGCCAGCGTGATGCGGGTGAAGACGTTCGCCGCTTCGGCGCCGCCGTTGTTCAACACCCAGCGCCGCGCGCGCACCATGTAGGGCGCATCCACCGAGTGCCCCATCAGTTTGAGGGCGAAATAGGCCTTGACGGTGGCACTGAGGTCACCGGGACCATTCTCGTACAGCGACCAGCTGCCGTTGCGATGCTGGCGGCGGCGCAGGTAACGCGCCAGTTTGACCTCGCGCTCCGGATTCTTGCGTCCGAGGAAATGCTGCAGCAGCACGTACTCCGAGGGGATGGTGGCGTCGGCCTCGAGGTCGAAGCGCCAGTGGCCATCCTCCGCCTGGCGGCCGAGCAGGGCCTGCGCTGCGCGGTTGAGACAGGCCTGGATGGGGTCGCTGCGGCGCTCGAGCGGCTTGACTGCCTGCTCCTCGAGAATCGCACCTGCGAGGACGGGTTCCTGCTGTTCGCGCGTGCCGGTACGTGCCTGGATTTGTTCTTCGATCATGTTGCGTCACAGACCCTGTAGTCGAGTGCCGAAGGCGGGTTGGCGGCGAGGCGCGCAGATGACGTCGCGGCGCGAACCGCCGCGGTACCGTATGGGGCTGTCGGTGCGTGGGCCACGAGAGGAGTCGAGGTGGTTATCCGCCATGCGCCAGTGCTGCTGTGCAGGTACTCCGGGCCAGACTCCCTGCGGGTGCGGGAACGCGCCGGTCGGAAGTGCCTTGGCGGACCCGGGATTGTTGTAATTTTGACGGCGCTATTCTAGGGATGAATCCCCCGAATGCAAGGATTTTGGAAGAAAATCATACAGATTGCAGGCATTTTGAGGTGCGCACGCAACAATTACGAAGGCGAGGAAGATGGTGCGCCGGGGCCGCCATGGCATACGTTGATGGTGCCCGGAGCCGGAATCGAACCGGCACGGCCTCGCGGCCGGCGGATTTTAAGTCCGCTGCGTCTACCAGTTCCGCCATCCGGGCTGCGGCGGGCGTCGGTACCGGCGGGGGCACCGTTGGGGCGTCTGCAGGCAGGCACACACACCTGCGCGTTGGAGGCTGGGACCGGAATCGAACCGACGTACACGGCTTTGCAGGCCGCTGCATAACCACTCTGCCACCCAGCCGTGGTCGGCCGGCGCCTCGCGCCACCGCGCGCGGCGCCGCAGCTCTAAAGCAGAAACCCCGCCGCGGCGGGGTTTCGCCAAGAATGCGTTTGGAGCGGGAAACGAGACTCGAACTCGCGACCCCAACCTTGGCAAGGTTGTGCTCTACCAACTGAGCTATTCCCGCTTGGTCACGTGCGCCGCAGCGCCCGTGCTTGACTGCCACGGATAGCCCCGCGGCGTGCCGCGCAGCGCTACCATTCGATGCGCCGCGTGGCAGGAGGGCAATTGTAGCCACGCGCCACGGACTGTCAAGAAACCTCGCGTGTTCAGGAGTCGACCAGGTCCGGCCACGCGAGTCGCAGGTAATCCAGCATCGACCACAGCGTGATCACCGTCGCCACGTAGAGCAGCGCGATACCGAGTGCATTGAGCCACCAGGTCGGCGCCGAAGCGCTGCCGATCACGAGCAGGACGAGCGCGATCATCTGCAGCGTGGTCTTGACCTTGCCGAGCCAGGATACCGCCACCTTGCGGCGCGCACCGATCTCGGCCATCCACTCGCGCAGCGCGGAGACGGTGATCTCGCGCCCGATGATCACGGCGACCGGCAACGCGAGCCACAGCGCCGGGCGCGCCTGCAGCAGCACGATGAGTACCACCGCGACCATCAGCTTATCGGCCACCGGGTCGAGAAAGGCACCGAACTTCGAGCTCTGACCGAGGCGGCGCGCAAGGTATCCGTCGAGCCAGTCGGTCAGCGCGGCGAGCCCGAAAACCGCCGCCGCGATCAGCTCGGCGCGATGGATGGGCAGGTGGAAGCACACCACGAAGCACGGGATCATGATCATCCGGAACAACGTGAGGATGTTCGGCAGGGTCAGCATGTCAGCCATCGATGTGCAGGCGGGCCGAGCCTGTGCCGGCCCGGCCGGGTGGAGTCTCGTCCCCGCGCGGCGCGCTGCAGGCAAGGATACCGTATTGGCGCCAACCGGCGCGCCGCTCATTCGTGCATGAGGTCGTAGATGCGCTGGGCCAGTTCGCGGCTGATCCCGGGCACGCGCTGGAGATCGTCGATGCCCGCGCGGCTGATTCCCTGCAGGCCACCGAAATGCTGGATCAGGCGCTGGCGTCGCTTGGCTCCGATACCCTCGATGTTCTCCAGCGCCGAGCGGCTGCGCGTGCGGGTACGCGAGCGCCGGTGCGCCTCGATGGCAAAGCGGTGAGCCTCGTCGCGCACGTGCTGCAGCAGGTGCAGCGCCGGCGAGTCGGGCGGCAGGCGACGCTCGCGGCTGCCGTCGTGCAGCAGCAACGTCTCCAAACCGGGCTTGCGCGTGGTGCCCTTGGCGATGCCGATCACGGTGATGTCCTCGATCTGCAGTTCCGCGAGCACTTCGACCGCCTGCGCCACCTGCCCCTTGCCGCCATCGATGAGAAGCAGGTCCGGCATGGGCGCCTCTTCGCGCTTGAGCCGGCTGTAGCGCCGGTACAGTGCCTCGTGCATGGCTGCGTAGTCGTCGCCGGCGCGCGCGTCCTTGATATTGAATTTACGGTAGTCGGCCTTGCGCGGCCCGTTCTGGTCGAACACCACGCAGGAGGCCACGGTCGACTCGCCGCGCAGGTGGGAGATGTCGAAACACTCGATGCGCTCGATCAACTGCTCGCGCCCGAGCGCCTGGCTGAGTGCGGTGACCCGCTCGAGCTGGCCGGCCTCGGTGGCGAGGCGCTGATCGACACCCAGGCGGGCATTGTCGGCCGCCATACGGACCCACTTGGCACGCTCCCCGCGTACGCCTGAGCGCACTGCCACGCGTCGTCCGAGCCGCTGCCCGAGCGCCTCGGCGAGCCACGCCGGATCTTCGATCGCCTCGGCCAGGATGATGTCGCGCGGGATGTCGCGGTCGCGGTGTTCGGCCAGGTAGAACTGCGGGAGGAAATCCTCGAGCACCTCGGCCACGGTGCTCTCGCCGGTGTGCGCCGGGTAGAACGCCTTGTTGCCGAGCATGCGGCCGTGACGCACGAAGAACACCTGCACGCAGCCGACACCATTGCGCACGGCTGCCGCGACGACGTCGAAATCACCTTCGGTGCCGGCGACATTCTGCTCGAGCTGCACGCGCTTGAGGCTGTTGATCTGGTCGCGGATACGCGCGGCACGCTCGAACTCGAGCGCCGCCGAGGCCTGCTCCATCTGCGCGACGAGGTAATTGACCACCTCTTCGTCACGGCCTTCGAGGAAGAGGATCGCGTGGCGCACGTCGGCCTGGTATTCGGCGGGCTCGATCAGGCCGACACAGGGCGCGGTGCAGCGATCGATCTGGTATTGCAGGCAGGGCCGGCTGCGATTGTTGAAGAAACTGTCCTCGCACTGGCGGATGAGGAACAGCTTCTGCAGCAGGTTCAGCGTCGAACGCACCGCGCCGGCGTTGGGAAAAGGTCCGAAGTAACGACCCTTGCCGGTGCGCGCACCACGGTGGAAACGCAGGCGTGGAAAGGTCTGGTCGAGATCGGCATAGATGTAGGGGTAGCTCTTGTCGTCGCGCAGTACCACGTTGTAGCGCGGGCGGATGTCCTTGATGAGATTGCTCTCGAGGATCAGCGCCTCGTTCTCGTTGGCGGTCACCGTGACTTCGAAGCGCACTGCCTGTGCGACCATTGCGGCGACCTTGGGCGTGTGGCCTGACTGGCGCATGAAGTAGCTGCCCACGCGCTTCTTCAGGTTGCGCGCCTTGCCGACGTAGATGACCTGGTCGCGCGCATCGATCATGCGGTAGACGCCGGGCAGCCCGGGCAGCTCGCGCACCGCTGCGCGTAGCGCGTCGAGGCGCGACGCGTCGGCGGTGGCGTCGGCCGCGCCGGCGCCGACCTCGTTCATGACGACGCTCCGTCGAGCAGCGCGCGGGCGCGCGCGAAGACCGCCTCGAACATGCCCGCCGTGAGGCGGCCGGTCTGCGTGTTGTAGCGGCTGCAGTGGTACGAATCGAGCAGGGTCACCGCGGCGTCCTCGAGCACGTGCTCCGCGCCGTGCGCGAAGGGGTGCGCGCGCAGCGGCAGGCCCCACGCGCGCAGCAGCGTCTCGTGCGCGATACGGCCGAGCGCCACGACCACCGCGCCCGGCGCGAGCAGCGCAAGCTCGGCAGCGAGGTAACTGCGGCAGTTCGCGATCTCGGCAGGCTGTGGCTTGTTCTGCGGCGGCAGGCATTTCACCGCGTTGGTGATGCGGCAGTCGGGCAGGCGCAGGCCGTCATCGGCATGGCGCGACTCGGGCCGCGCGGCAAAGCCGAAGCGGTGCAGCGTACGGTAGAGCAGGATGCCGGCATGGTCGCCGGTGAACGGACGCCCGCTGGCATTCGCGCCGTGCATGCCGGGGGCCAGCCCGACCACCAGCAGGCGCGCGTCGTTGCTGCCGAAAGGCGGCACCGGTGCGGCGTGGTAGTCGGGATGCGCGGCGCCGACCTCGTCGAGAAAACGCGCGAGGCGCGCACACCGGCGACAGGACGGATCGTAGACGGCAGTCGGGAGCGCGTGCTGCATCGGCGCGATCATACGCGCCGCGGGCGAACGCGGCGAACCGCCGCCGGCGCGTTCAGCCGCTAGCCAGGGTGTCGCTGTCGGCGATGCCCTGGTCGCGTGCGATGGTCGCGAGCTGCACGTCGTTCTGCGCCTCGAGCTTGCGCAGCAGCAGGCGTCGATGGTGGGCGATGGTCTTGACGCTGAGCGACAGGCGTTGTGCGATCTGCTCGGGCGAGAAGCCGTTGGCAATCTGCTGAAGTACCTGCACCTCGCGATGCGACAGCGCGTCGACGCCGTGCCGGCGTCGACCGAGCGCGCCGCTGGCGGCGATGTTGCGGGCGACGTCGGCACTGATGTAGCACTCGCCGGCTTGCACCTTGCGGATGGCGCCGACGAGTTCTTCGGTGTCCGCGTTCTTGCTGACATAACCGGCACCGCCAAGGCGCAGGAACTGCCGCGGGAACGGCCCGCTGACGTACATCGACAGGCCGATCACGCGCACACCGGGGTCCAGCGCCAGCAGCCGCCGGGTCGCCTCGAGGCCGCCGATCCCGGGCATGTTGAGATCCATCAGGATGATGTCGAACGGCTGCCGGCGCACCGCCTCACGCGCCTCCTCCCCGCTCGCCGCTTCGGCGATGACCTCGAAATCGGCCACGGCGTTGAGCCTGGCCGACACGCAGCGGCGTACCAGGCGCTGGTCGTCGACGAGGAGGATGCGGATCACGACCGGGGGCCTGCTCGGTGGAGGCGCATGACGGCGTGAAAGGCCGCAGTGAAGTCGCCCGGGCGCCTGGCCATCCACTCGGCCAGTGCCGTCTCGCTCCACCACCCGGTATCCATGATCTCGCCCGCATCGGGGCGCGGTGCCTGCACGCTGCAGCAGCGATAAACGCGCACGAACTCCTGCCCGGTGTCGTCGCTCGCCGGCAGCTCACCGAGTCTCTCGAGCACGACGTCGGTGAGCGCGAGTTCCTCGGCGAGTTCGCGCCGCGCGGCAGCGTCCCAGTCCTCGCCGCAATCGACGTGGCCCGCGGCGGAGGTATCCCAGAGGCCCGGCTGGCTGTCCTTGCTGAGCGCACGCCGCTGCACGTAGACCTCGCCGGCGCCGTTCAGCACCAGCATGTGCACGGCGCGGTGACGCAGGCCACGCGCGTGGATCTCGGCCCGGGTGGCCTGGCCGACGACGCGGTTGGCGTCGTCGACCACGTCGAGCACCTCGCTGCCCGGATCAGGCGGCATCGGCGCGGCGCGCCGTGCTGGTAGCCGCACCCCACAGCTCATCGGGAGCGAAGTCGTCGACGTCGATAGCGCTGCGCAGCGCGTGCAGGTAGGCGCCGAGCTGCTCGGCCTCGGCCGCGTTGACGACGCCGGCGGCGAGCGCGGCGGCCGGGAGGTCGTCGCTGCAGGGGTCGAGCCGGCCGGCGCGGCGGGCGTCCTCGACGCGATCGAGCAGGCCACGACAGGCGATGCTCGAACGCAGCGCGTGCTCGAGGCGACCAAGCACGCCATCGGGCGCACTGTCGCGATAGATGCCGCTCGCGAACATCTCGCGCAGGGCCTCGGACTCGGCGAGGTCGGTTGCGACCTCGCGCGTCAACGCATCCGAGGGGCGCTGCCAGCGCCGTCCCAGGGGAAACACCACGCGCCGTAACCACCAGGCCATGCCACGCCCGGGCAGGTTATCGAGGATGGCGTCGAAGGCCTGCTGCACGCGGAACAGCCCATCGCGCATGGCGTACTCGAGCAGCGCCAGTTCGCTGCTCTGGCGGCCGCGGTCCTCGAACGCCTTCAACGCCGCACTCAGCAGGTAGAGCTCGCCGAGCACGTCGGCGAAGCGGCCGGACAGCATCTCGCGGCGCTTCAGCGCACCGCCGAGCTGGGCCAGCGCGCAATCGCCGAGCAGCGCGAAGGAGGCACTGGCGCGCTCGAGCTGTGCGTACCAGTAATTGACCTCGCCCACCGAAGGGTCGCTGCCGAGCATGCCGCCGGTGAGGTTGCGGAAGGTGGCGCGCGCAAGATTGGCCGCGATGTGACCGACGTGCCCACGGAAGGCCTTGTCGAACAGGCGCAAGGATTCGTCGGGGTTGACCACCGCCGCCGCCTCGAGCTCCTTGAGCAGGTGGGGATGGCAGCGCATGGCGCCCTGCCCGAACACGATCAGCGAGCGGGTGAGGATGTTCGCACCTTCCACCGTGATCGCCACCGGAGTCGCCATGTAGGCATTGAAGAGGTAGTTGGATGGCCCGTCGCACACCGCGCGGCCGCCATGCACGTCCATGGCATCGTTGACGGCCTGGCGCATGCGTTCGGTCGCCTGGTACTTGAGCACCGCCGACAGCACCGCCGGCTCTTCGCCGCGGTCGAGCGCACCGGCGGTGACCAAGCGTGCCGCATCGACCACGTAGGCATTGGCAGCGATACGCGCCATCGCTTCCTGCACGCCCTCGAAACGGTGCAGCGGCAGGTTGAACTGCTGGCGCACCCGCGCATAGGCGCCGGTCGTCCAGGCCGCCACCTTGAGCGCCGCGGTGCTGGTCGCGGGCAGCGAGATCGAACGCCCCGCGGCGAGGCAGTTCATCAGCATGCGCCAACCGTCACCGCAGCGCGCCTCGCCACCGATCACCCAGTCCATCGGGATGAACACCTCGCGGCCGCTGTTGGGGCCGTTATGGAAGGGTTGGCGGGCCGGGTAGTGGCGGCGACCGATCTCGACCCCGGGATGGTCCGTCGGGATCAGCGCGAGCGTGATGCCGACGTCGCGCTTGTCGCCGAGCAGACCATCCGGGTCGTGCAGGCGGAAGGCGAGACCGAGCAGCGTCGCCACCGGCCCCAGCGTGATATAGCGCTTCTCCCAGGTGACGCGCATGCCGAGCACCCTGCGGCCCTCGAACTCCCCTTCGCAGACCACGCCGAAGTCGGGGATGCTGGCGGCATCGGATCCCGCGTGCGGGTTGGTCAGGCCAAAGCAGGGGATTTCCTCGCCGCTCGCGAGGCGCGGCAGGTAGTGGTTCTTCTGCTCCTCGGTGCCGTAGCGCAACAGGAGTTCTGCGGGACCGAGCGAGTTCGGCACCATGCAGGACACCGCGGTCGTCCCGGAACGCGAAGCCAGCTTCATCATGATGGCCGAGTGTGCGCGGGCCGAGAACTCGAGTCCGCCGTACCGTTTCGGAATGATGATGCCGAGGAAGCCCTTGTCCTTGATGTAGCGCCACAGCTCCGGCGGCAGGTCGCCGTCGCGGCCGATCTGCCATTCGTCGGCCATGCGGCAAAGCTCTTCCACCGGACCGTCCAGGAAGGCCCGCTCGGCATCGCTCAGCACGGGCTTCGGCAGCTCGAGCAGACGGCGCCAGTCGGGCGCGCCGGAGAATAGCTCCGCGTCCCACCACACCGTGCCGGCGTCGATGGCTTCACGCTCGGTCTGTGACATCGGCGGCATCGATCGACGCAGGTGCGCGAGCACCGGGCCTGACAGGAAGCGCTTGCGCAGCGCCGCGCTGTTCATCGCGAGCAGACCGGCCCAGGCCAGCCAGGCGGCCGCCATGACGAGACCGGCGAGGAAGCCCTGGGCGAGATTACCGAGCACGAGCAGCCCGACGCCGGCCGCGGCGGTCGCGACCGAGAGCGGCGCGCGCAGGTAGGCAAGCACGCCGGCACCAGCCAGCACGACGAGGATGATCAGCAAGAAATTCATGTCAGCACTCCTGTCTGTGTCGCGCGACCGGGGGTATTCCGGTGACGCCGCGTTCGCGCCGGGGCCCACCCGGCGAGCGCGCCGCCGTCAGCGACGGCGCCGCTGCGGCTGCCCCTCGAGCGGCCGCGCGGGGTCGCGGCTTGATGCTGCCACGCCCGTGGCGGCATTGTCCTGCAGGCCCGAACCTTCGCGCAAAAGCCCTGCCCGCGTCGACTGCGCCTGCGCCTCGGCATGGCCCGCACCGCGCTTCAGGCAGTTCGAGCAAAACCTCAGCTTCGCGATTCATATATCAATATTTTCATAGCGTAACGAACCATTCCTGATGCTCTGTCCAGCTACTGGCGCGCACCGAGCTTGGCCACGCACTTGATTTCCACCAGGAGCCCCGGCATCGCCAGCGCGGTCACGCCGATGCCGGTCCAGGCCGGGACGTGGTTGGTGAAGAAGCGGTCCTTGACCTGCATGAACAGCTGCAGCTCGCGCATGTCGACGTGGTAGGTGACCATGTCGACGACGTCGTCGAAGCTCGCCCCGGCCGCGGCCAGCACGCGGCCGACGTTCTCGAACGCCTGGGTGAACTGCGCCTCGCTGCCGCTCACGACTTCGAGCTTTTCGTTGCGGCCGACCTGGCCGGCGATATAGAGCGTGTCGTCGACGAGCACGCCGGGCGAGTAATGGAAGCGCTCGCGGATGATCTCCATACCGGGTGGAATGATGTCCTTGCGGTTAGCCATGCTTGCTGCTCCTCTCGGGGGATGGTTGGGTTCACGCCTTGCCGTAGCTGGTCTCGATGCTGTCCAGCGGCGACTTCTGGATACCGTGGTTGGGTATGGGGTAGCGCAGGCCGTTGCGACTGAGGCTGGCGAGGCCCTCGACGAGCTTCGGCAGGTAGCTCGGCGGCAACGCGATAAGCAGTTCGTCGTCCTGTACGCCGCCGAACTTGCGCTCGGCGTAGCACGGCAGCGATAGCGAGGGCTCGCCGGTGGCGAGCGCGCGTCCCCAGGAATCGGCGCAGGCGCTCTCGCCGACGACCGTGAAGGTGTACTTCTTGTAGCCGGTGTACTGCAGCCCGTTGATCAGCGTGATCATCTGCCCCGGCGTGCCGTAGATCAGGCAGATATCCGGGTTGTCTATGCGCCCGGCGGTGAGCGGCGAGACCACCAACGCCTCGTAGTCGCCGTGCGACGCACAGCTCATCGCCGCCTGGTGCGCGGCGCTGTCCTCCAGCGTGCCGAACCACACGCCGTGCATCTTGTCGCCGGACAGCCACTGCGGGTCACGCGGCGCGAGGCCGACCACGGTGCCGCACTGCTGGCCCATGAGGTTGTCCATGGTGATGCCGATGGTCCAGCCGATCCAGCGGCACTGGCCGACGATCTGGTCGGTGGCGAACTTCTCGGCCGGGTCCGGCCGGCGCACCCGCGGCACCGCTTCCATCTCGGCAACGGTGCGGAAGCGCTTCATGCCGATCGGCATCGCCTTCAGGCGCAGGTAGCGGTAGAGGCCGTCGGTGAGGGCCTCGAAGTCGTAGTCGGTATCGTCGTTCCAGCAGTTGGGCGCGGCCATGTCTCGTTCTCCCCGGGGCGATGCGTGCGGAAGCGTCGGCGCGTGCCGGCCGTGGTGTTCGACGCCGCCGACGCTGCTATCTTGCGCGTTCCATCTTAGCCGCGTTCACCGGGGAGAACAGCCATGGGCACTGTCGACTGCAGCATCGACGGCGGTATCGCCACCGTCACCTTCACCAATCCGCCGAAAGGCTTCTTCACTTCCGACATGGTCGCCAGAACGCGCGAGATCTTCGCCGCGCTCGAGGACGACGAGCAGGTCCGCGTGATCGTCTTCACCGGCGGCCTGCCGGACGTCTTCATCCGGCATTTCTCGGTCGAGGAAATCATCGGCATGACCGAGGCCCTGCGCGCGCGCCGTGCACGCGGCCAGGCCGATCCGCGCTTCGCGCGCACGCCCCTGCGCCTGCTGTGGGAGGAGATCGACAACGGCCGTAAGCCGACCATCGCCGCCATCAACGGCTTTTGCGGTGGCGGTGGCTGCGAACTCGCGCTCGCCTGTGATATCCGCCTCGCCGGGCCCGGCGACTACACCATCGGCCAGATGGAGATCCTGGTCGGGATCCTGCCCGGCGCCGGCGGCACCACCCGCCTCGCACGCCTCGTCGGCACCGGCAAGGCGCTCGAATGGGTGCTGCGCGGGCGCACCTTCACGCCGCAGGAGGCGGCTGCCGAAGGGCTCGTGCACCACTACATCGAGGGCGACGTGCTCGCCGCCGCGCACGACATGGCGCGCGAGTTCGTCGACAAGCCGGCGGCGGCCCTCGCCGCGATCAAACAGGTGCTGCGCTCGAGTTGGGGCAAGACTACCGCCGAGGGTGTCGACGAGGAAGGCGACCTGTTCGGCAATCTCATCGCGACCGACGAGCGCGCGCTGGAGATGATGAAGGACTACGTCGCCGGCGGGCACCAGCTGAAGAAGTTCTGAATCCGGGCTGCCGGGCGGGGCACGCGCCCCGCCCGGCTCGACTCAGCTCCGGTAGTGCGGGTCGTCCAGGCCGACGATGGGGACGAAGCCCGGCAACGCGCGGAAACGCGCGATCCAGGCGAGCACGTGAGGATAGGGCTCGAGCGCGATGTCGCCCATCGGCGCCAGCGCCACGTAGGGAAACACCGCGATGTCGGCGATGGTCGGGCGCCCGAGCGCGAGCCATTCGCGGCCTTCGAGATGGCCGTCGAGGATGGCGAGCGACTTCTCGCCACGGATGCGTGCCGCGGACAGCACGTCGCCGGGAAAATCGGCCGGCAGGCCGTTGGCCGGAATGCCGAACGCGACCTTCGCGCGCGCGGTGAACACGCCGTACTGCACCCAGCTCGCCGCGAAGGCGAGCCATTCGACGATCTGCCCCTGCTCGGCCGGATCGGCCGACCACCAGCCGCCGCCGTACCTGCCGGCCAGGTAGACCAGGATGGCGGCCGAATCGCGCAGCACGAGGTCGCCATCGACCAGCGCCGGCACCTCGCCGCGCGGGTTGATCGAGAGGAAGGGGTCACCGTGCTGCTCGTCGGTCATCAGGTCGACGTCGACCTGCTCGCACGCGACGCCGAGGAAGGCGAGCAGCAGGCGCACCTTGTAGCTGTTGCCGGATTCTTCGAACGTGTAGAGCTTCATTCTCCCTCCCCGGGTGTCGCGTTGGGTCGGTGTTCAGTAACTGCCGTCGCCGCGTCTCGCGCCCCTCGCCAGGCACGCGCCGTGGCGCGTGGCGAGTTCGTCCGTGCCACGTGCGAGCAGGCCGACGTCGGAGCCGACCGCCACGAAGGTCATGCCGAGTTCGCGGTAGCGGCTGACCAGCGCGTCGTCCGCGGCCAGCGCGCCGGCCGGCTTGCCGGCAGCGCGGATCCGCGCCACCGCGTCGGCGATGGCGTCCTGCACGACATCCGCGCCGGGCTGCCCGCGCCGGCCGAGCGCGGCGGCGAGATCGGCCGGCCCGATGAACACGCCGTCGACGCCGTCGACCGCGGCTATGCCGTCAAGCGCGTCGAGCCCCGCGCGCGTCTCGATCTGCACGATGAGACACACCTCGTCGTCCGCCCGCGCCAGGTAGTCGCCGATTCGACCATAGCCGGAAGCACGCACGAGCCCGGCGCCGACACCGCGGATGCCGTCCGGCGGGTAGCGGCAGGCGCGCGCCAGGCGTTCAGCCTGCGCGACGCTCTCGACCATCGGCACGAGCAGCGTCTGGAAACCGAGATCGAGGTACTGCTTGACCAGGTGCACTTCGCCAATCGGCACGCGGCCGACCGCGTGCGTCGCGAACGGCGCCACTGCGCGCAACTGCGCGGCGAGCGTCGGGATGTCATTGGGTCCGTGCTCGCCGTCGATGAGCAGCCAGTCGAAGCCGGCAGCGGCGCAGATTTCGGCGGTGATCGGGCTCGCCAGCGCCTGCCACAGGCCGATCTGGATACGCCCGGCCGCGAGTGCGGCCTTGAACGGATTGCCGGCGAGTTCCCGGGTCATGCATTCGGCTCCTTACGTGAAGCGCATCGTCACGGCGCCGGCCGCGCCGTAATCGACGTGGATGGTGTCACCGGCGCCGACGAACACCGGCGCAGTAAAGGAACCGGCGAGAATGACCTGCCCGGGCTCGAGCGCTACCTCGTGTGCGCCGAGCTTGTTGGCCAGCCAGGCGACGCCGTTGCCAGGGTGGTTGAGTACCGCCGCGGCGACCCCGGATTCCTCGATTACGCCGTTCTTGTAGAGCACTGCGGCGACCCAGCGCAGGTCGAGGTCGTGCGGCCGGAAGGCGCGCCCGCCGAGCACCACGCCGGCATTGGCCGCGTTGTCGGAGATGGTGTCGAAGACCAGTCGCGTGCGCCCGCTCGTCGAGTCGATGCGCTCGATGCGCGCATCGATGATCTCCACTGCCGGGATCACGTGGTCGGTCGCGTTGAGGACGTCGAACAGGGTGCAACCGGGCCCGGCGAGGCGCTCCTTGAGGATGAAGGCCAACTCGACTTCGACGCGCGGTTCGATGAAGCGCGCAAGCGGGATGTCGCTCCCGGAGTCAAAGAACATGTCGTCGAGCAGTGCGCCGTAGTCGGGCTCGGTGATGTTCGAGGCGCGCTGCATGGCACGTGAGGTGAGACCGATCTTGTGCCCGCGCAGCACCGCGCCGCGCGCGATCTTGTGCGCCACCCAGGCGCGCTGCACGGCGTAGCCATCCTCGATCGTCATCGCGGGGTGGGCAAGCGAGAACTGCCCGATCTGGCGGCGCGTCCGCTCGGCTTCGTCGAGACGCATGGCGAGCGCGTCGATGGTGGTCTGGTCCAGCATGCGCGCTAGCCTAGCAGGCTGTCAGACTTAGGCAATCGTCGCGGGCGTGGTGGCCGGGTGAGCCGGACTGCAACCCCTTCCACGCCGCCTCGCGGCGTCACGTCGAAGGCCATCGGACAAACGGGGGCCGCATTGCACCGAGTGCTGCCGATCGCCTTCGAGCCTGGCCGTGTTACCTGCGCCGGACCCGATCACTGCCAGCGGCGATGCGTGGCGCCACCTGGGCTGATCGGGCGCATCCGTCGGGCCGTGCAATGGCGTAGCATCGATGCATCGTGCAAGCTTCCGGGGAGTCTCACGTGGACATTCAGTTTCTCGGCGCCGCTGGCGAGGTCACCGGTTCCTGCCACCTGGTGAACGTGCGCGGCCAGCGCGTCCTGCTCGACTGTGGCCTGCTGCAGGGTTCGTGGCAGGACGAGGCGCGCAACCGCGAGCCGTTTCCATTCGAGCCGGCCAGCATCGATGCCGTCGTGCTGAGTCACGCGCACATCGACCACTCGGGCCGGCTGCCGCTGCTCTGCGCGCGCGGCTTTCGCGGCCCGATCTACACCCAGCATGCCACGCGCGACCTGTGTGAAATCATGCTGCGCGACGCCGCCTTCATTGCCGAGAAGGACGCCGAGTGGGAGAACCGCAAGCGCGAGCGCAAGGGTCTCGCGCCGATCGCACCACTGTACGACCGCCGGGATGCCGAGCGCGCGATGACGCATTTCCACGGCCTCGATTACGACGTCTTCACCGAAATCCTGCCGGGCGTCACCCTTTGCCTGCGCGATGCCGGCCATATCCTCGGCTCGGCGATCGTCGAACTGACGCTGGTCGAGAACGGTCTCGAGCGGCGGCTCGTCTACTCGGGCGACCTCGGCCACCGTGGCGCCGAGATCCTGCGTGATCCGACGCGCGTGGAGTTCGCCGACCTCGTCGTTCTGGAGAGCACCTACGGCGACCGCCTGCACCGTTCCCACGACGCCACGCTGCACGAGATGCACGACGTGCTCGACGCTGCGCGTGGCAGCCGCGGCCACGTACTGATTCCCTCGTTTGCGGTCGGCCGCACGCAGGACCTGCTCTATCTCTTCGGCAAGTACCATGCGGCCTGGGGCATCGACGACTGGCCGATCTACCTCGACAGCCCGCTCGCTATCGAGGCGACCGAGATCTACATGCGGCATACCGCCCTGTACGACGAGGAAGCGCGGCGCCTGTTCGCACGCCAGCACCGCCTGAGCGGTATTCCGCGGCTGCATTTCTCACGCAGTGCCGAGGAGTCGATGGCCCTCAACACGCTGGACGAAGCCGCCATCATCATCGCTGGCAGCGGCATGTGCACCGGCGGGCGCATCCGTCATCACCTCAAGCACAATGCCTGGCGGCGTAACTGCCATATCGTCATCGTCGGCTTCCAGGCGCGCGGCACGCTCGGCCGCCAGCTCGTCGACGGCGCCAGGCGCATCCGCCTGTGGGGCGAGACGATCAAGGTTGCCGCCACCGTGCACACGCTCGGTGGCTTCTCCGCCCACGCCGACCAGCGCGAACTGCTCGACTGGTACCGCCACATCCGCGGTACGCCACCGGTGGTGCTCGTGCACGGCGAGCCGGACGCCCAGGCGACGCTCGCGGAGCGCCTCACCAGCGCTTGTCGTGCCAGCGTTACCGTCGCCGCGCCGGCCCAGCGGGTCGATCTCGGCGTGCTATGAAGCCGCTTTCGGCGCGCCGTGCGGCCCGCGCATGAGTCCGCGCATGCTCGCGCTAGAATGGACAATTTGTCCGTTCCAGATCGGCCGACCCGAGCACCCCACCCCACGTGAAGCTGACCCGCCAGGATATCCGCGCCGCCGTCGGTGACGCCGCCTACCAGCGCGGCCACGGCTACTTTCAGCAGGATCGCGTGCTGCGCCTGCAGGTGGAGACCGACGACGAGGGCAGTCGACTCGAGGCCAGCACCGCCGGCAGCGGCAACGCGGTCTACGAGCAGGTCATCGATATCGATTTCTTCGATGGCGAGACCACCATCGACGGCGAGTGCACCTGCCCGGTCGGATACAACTGTAAGCACGTCGCCGCGGCCTGCCTCGCCTACATGGAGCAGCCCGCGGGGGTGACGACGCCCGATGCGCTCGCGCCAACGGCGTTCCGGCGCTGGCTCGATGCCGTGGCCGCTGCCGGTGCGCCAGTACGTGTCCGCCCGGAAGGCGAGTTCATCGCCTACCTGCTGCACGTCGATCCGGAACACGAGGGCGCCGCCGCGGCGCTCGCCATCGAGGCCCGCGTCGTGCGCCCGCGCGCGAACGGCGAGGGCCTGACGCGCGGGCGCGAAGTCGATCTCTACAATCTCAGCGTACCGGGTGGCGGCAGCCAGGCAGCCACCGCCGTCGACCGCGAGATCGCTGGCCTGCTGATGGCCGGTGGCGGCTACTGGCGCGGCGCGGCCCTCAGCGGCGGCCCCGGCTACCACGCGCTGCTCGCGCTGGTCGACAGCGCGCGCTGCTGGCTGGAGAGCACCGGCGAGGTGCCGCTGCGGCGCGGTTCCGAGCGGCTTCTCGAGCTGGCCTGGCAGACACGCCCCGGGGGCGACGCGCTCGAGCTCCAGGTCAGTCTCGGCGAGGACACCTGGCTGCTCGACACGCTGCCGCCCCTCTATCTCGACATCGCGCGACGCGAGATCGGCGCGGTATCCTGTCCCGGACTCAATGCGCGCCAGGTGGCGCTGCTCGCCGAAGCGCCGGTGCTGCCGCGCGAAATGGCCGAGGAATGCGCTCACGCCTTCGCGACGAGCCACCCGACCCTGCCGCTGCCCGCGCCGGCGCCGCTCGCGGTAAGCGACGTGAGCGGGCAACCGGCGGTTCCACGCCTGTGCCTCGCCGGGCACGACGACGGCCAGCGTCACCAGGCGTTCGTCGAGCTCGCCTTCGGTTACGGCGCCGAGCGCGTCAGCGCCCTCCCGGCCGCGCCGAGCAGCCTGGTCGAGAGCGACGACGGCCTGGTCCGGGTGCACCGCGATCTCGCCGCCGAGCAGGCCGCACACGAGCAACTGGAGCGCCTCGGCTTCGCCCGGCTCGACGCAGCCACCGCCGGCCTGCCGCCGAGCGCCGCGGTGTTCGCGCCGGCGGCGAGCGGCGACCTCGAGCGCGCCTCGCGCTGGTCGGCCTTCCTGCGCGAGGATGTCGCCACGCTCGAAGCCGCCGGATGGCGTATCGAGACGGCGGCGAGCTTCGCGCTGCGCTTCGAGTGTGGTCGCGTCATCGCCGCCCTCGATGATGGCGGCGGTAGCGACTGGTTTGCCCTCGGCTTCACGCTCGAGGTCGACGGCGTCGCCCTGCCGCTGGTCGAACTCCTCGCACCGGTACTCGAAGCCGACTGGTCGCGGTTGCCGGAAACCGTCAGTGTGCCGCTCGGCGATCATCGCTACGTCGATGTGCCGGCAGCGCGCCTGCGACCGCTGCTCGATACCCTGCACGCACTGTTCGCGCGCCTCGCGCCAGCCGACGATGACGCGTTGAAGCTGTCGCGCGCCGACAGCGCGCTGATCGCCGCACTCGAAGCGGAAGGCGTCGAACTGCGCGGTGGTGACGACTGGCGCGAACTCGGTCGGCGCCTGGCCGATTTCGACGGCATCGCACACGTGCCTCCCGATCCCGGCCTGTCCGCGACCTTGCGCCCGTACCAGCAACGTGGGCTCGACTGGCTCCAGTTCCTGCGCGAGTACGGCTTCAACGGCATCCTCGCCGACGATATGGGCCTCGGCAAGACGGTACAGACGCTCGCCCACCTGCTCGTCGAGCAGCGCGCCGGTCGACTCGATGTCCCCGCGCTGCTGGTCGCGCCGACCAGCCTGATGGGCAACTGGAAACGTGAGGCTGCGCGCTTCGCACCGACCCTGCGCGTGGTGGTGCTGCATGGCCAGTCGCGCCACGCGCACTGGGCCGAGCTCGCCCAGGCCGACCTCGTGCTGACCACCTACCCGCTGCTCGCGCGCGACACCGAACGCCTGCTCGAGCAGCGCTTCCACAGCTTGATTCTCGACGAGGCGCAGGCGATCAAGAATCCGCGCGCGAAGGCCGCCCAGGTGGTGCGCGCGATCGACGCCCGTCATCGCCTGTGTCTCACCGGCACGCCGCTGGAGAATCACCTCGGCGAATTGTGGGCGTTGTTCGACTTCCTCATGCCCGGCTTCCTCGGCGACGCCGAGGGTTTCCGTCGCCACTATCGCCAGCCCATCGAGCAGAACGGCAATGCCGAGCGCCATGCCGACCTGGCGCGTCGCGTGGCGCCGTTCGTGCTGAGGCGGACCAAGCAGCAGGTCGCCACCGAGCTGCCGCCGAAGACCGAGATCGTGCAGCGCGTGGAGCTCGGTGCCGCGCAGGCGGAGCTCTACGAATCGATCCGTGCGACGGTCGATCAACGCGTGCGCGAGGCCATCGCGCGCCAGGGCCTGGCGCGCAGCCACATCACCATCCTCGACGCCCTGCTCAAGCTGCGCCAGGCGTGCTGCGACCCGCGACTGCTCGAGCTCGACGAACCGCCGCCACCGTCGGCCAAGCTCGAGTTGCTGCTGGAACTTCTCGAGGAACTCCTCGCCGAAGGGCGCAAGGTGCTGCTGTTCTCACAGTTCACCAGCATGCTCACCCTGATCGAAGCCGAGCTCGACCGCCGCGGCGTGGTCTACGCCAAGCTGACCGGGCGCACGCGCAACCGCGATGCGGCGATTGCGCAGTTCCGCGAGGGCGGTGCCAACCTGTTCCTCATCAGCCTCAAGGCCGGCGGCGTCGGCCTCAATCTCACCGAGGCCGATACGGTCATCCACTACGACCCGTGGTGGAACCCGGCGGTCGAGGCGCAGGCGACCGACCGCGCCTACCGCATCGGCCAGACCCAGCCGGTGTTCGTGTACAAGCTCATCGTCGAGAACAGTGTCGAGGAGAAGATGCTCGAGCTGCAGGAGAAGAAGCGCGCCCTGGCCGCCGGCATCTACACCGGCGCCGACGGCAACGACGCGCTCGACTTCGACGCCGCCGCCCTCGCCGCGTTGTTCGCCCCGCGCGAGGCCGACGACGAGCCGCCGGCGGCGACCGCGACACGCTGACCCACCCCGGCACGGCCACGCGTCACCAGGCGCGGAGCCACGCATAGCTTATCCACAGGTGTCTGACCCCTGTGGCTCCACAGGGGGCAGACACCTGTGGATAAGTGGCGCGGGGTCCGCG
>JAVJVZ010000079.1:0-112503 GCA_040220855.1 Gammaproteobacteria bacterium
CTGCGAGGGCGAGCGCGACCTGCTCGGCGAGCAGCTCGGCCTGCAGCTGCGTGGGCGCGACATGCTCGACATCATCCGCAACGGCCTGGCCGGCGCGGCCACGCAACTCGAGCACGAGAACGCCGGTCTGCAGGCCGCCGATGCGCTGTTCGCGCAGGCCGGCGAGGCGGTCGGCCGCCTCGCCGAGCGCGCCCGCTGCATCAACGATCACGCGCGCGAGAGCGAATCCTCCGTGGGCCTGCTCGGCGACACCGCCAAGGGCATCACGCGGCTGGTCTCGACCATCCAGGAAATTTCCGACCAGACCAACCTCCTCGCCCTCAACGCCGCCATCGAAGCCGCGCGGGCCGGCGAGGCGGGGCGCGGCTTCGCCGTGGTCGCCGACGAAGTCCGCACACTCGCGGCAAAGGCGAGCGAGGCCAGCGGCGACATCCACGCCCTCGTCAGCAAGGTGCTCGAGCAGACTGACGGCATCAACGCGATTTCCGGCCACACCGTGGCCAGCGCCGAGGAAGTCGCGGTATCGTCCGAACAGATCGGGCAGGTCGTGAGCGAGGTGCTGGTCAAGTCACGCCAGATGCAGCAGATTGTCGCGCGCTCGGCGGCGGCGGCGTTCCTGCACACGGTCAAGATGGATCACGCGGTATGGAAAGCCGACCTCTACGCGGCGCTACGTGATCCGCAGCAGGGCGGCGATACGCTCGGCAGCCACAAGGAGTGTCGGCTCGGGCGTTGGTACGCGGGCGAGGGTGCGGCCCGTTATGCGGCGCAGCCGGCCTTTCGCGCACTCGAGGCACCGCACCAGGACGTGCACGAACACGGCCGCGCCGCATTACGGGCCGCGCGTGCCGGCGATCGTGCCGGCGTGACGCGCGCGCTTGCCGACATGGAGCTGAGTGCGGCGACGGTCGTCGACGCCATCGACCGCATCATCGCCGACCTGTGACGCAGCGGGAACACGGCCAACCTCACCCGACGCAGCGCCACTGCAGCAGGGAATAGGGCGGCTCGGCGCCGCGGTGATGTTCGAACACGCCGTTCACTTCGGCGCCGATCACCAGCGGCTGGTGCGGATCACCCAGGAGGTTGCCGACCAGGCGCACCTCGTCGGCATGCGCGAGCGTCACCAACACGATGACATAAGGCCCCTGTTCGGCGAGCGCCGGGTGCACCGGGTGCCACACGCGCTGGTGTGAATAGATCGTGCCGCGGGCCTCCACCTCGACCCAGCCGAGATCGAAGTTGAGGCAGCGATGGCAGATCCACTCCGGCCCCCACTGGAAGCGCGCGCAGCGTTTGCACTGCTGGATCAGCAGGCGCTCGTCGCGCAGGCCGTCCCAGAACGGGCGGTCGAGATCGGTCGAACGCGGCGCGGGCAGGCCGGGTGACAGGTAGGGCGTACTCATATGGTTGCCTCGCTGCCGAGAATGCAGCTCGACACCGGGGTCACCATCGGCCCCGAGATCACCATCGAGACCTCCGCACGCGGCACCTGCGCGGTCGACGTACGACGAATCTGTCGCACCGCCTCGACGTTCAGACCGAGCCCATGCATGTAGCATTCGGCGAGGTTGCCGCCGCTGGTATTGAGGGGCAACTGGCCGTCCGGCGCGAGCAGGTTGTCGAGCACGAAGAACTCGTTGATCTCGTCCGGCTTGCAGAAGCCGTGCTCGACGATGCTCATGAGGACCCCGCCGGTGAAGTTCTCGTAGCTTTGCAGCACGTCGATGTCGGCCGGCCCCATGCGGGCCATCTCGTAGAGGCGTGGCGCCAGCGTCGTGAAGCTCGCGCTGGCGTAGTCGGGCGTGTTGTGCACCGGTGCGCCGGCACGGTACTGGCTGCCGGCAACCGCGGCCAGCAGGTAGCACTCGGGATGCGGGAAATCGCGCGCACGCTCGCCGGAGACCAGCACCAGCGCCGCGGCGCCGTCGTTCTCCTGGCAGCAGTCGAACAGGTGCCAGGGCTCGACTATCCAGCGCGACGCGTCGTAGGTCTGCGCGTCGAGCGGCCGGCCGTGCATCACCGCGCGCGGGTTCTCCTGCGCGTGGGCGTAGCTCGCCATCGCGATTGCACGGAGCGCCTCCTGGCGCACACTGTGTTCGTGCATGAAGCGACGGTACTTCATCACGAACATGTGCGCCGGCGACAACAGGCCGTAGGGTACGGTATGGGCGGCATGGCCCGCGACGAATGGCGCCGCAGCACCCTGCCCGAAGCGGCCGAACTGCCCCTGCGCGAGCGCACGGAAGACGACCACGCATTCCGCCATGCCGCTCATGATGGCCGCGGCGGCATTGCCCAGCGCAGCCGAGCCGCCACCGCCGCCTCCACCCCACTGCATGTTGGCGAAACGCAGCTCGCGGCAGCCGAGCGCGGCGGCGAGCCGCGAGGGATCGGACCTGTCGTTGCTGAACGAAGCGAAGCCGTCGATGTCGCGCGGATGGATGCCGGCGTCGGCGCAGGCATTGACGATCGCTTCCAGGGCAAGGCGGAATTCGTCGTGCGGCGACTGGCCGCGCTTGTAATAGGCGGTCTCGCCGATGCCGACCACGGCGGCACGACCGCGCAGGGAACGCTGGTTCATGCGCGCGCGTGGCCCTCCGCGCGGCGCGGACGCCACAGATCGGGGTTGTCGGTATCGACCATCGGCACGCTCCGGAGGCAAACGACGCGTATCGTCGTATGGACGTCACGGGAGTGCAAATGTTCATGGCGCGACGCGCCGGGGTGTGCGATCCATGACGCGATCGAGCGCGTCCATGCACGGATCGATTCCTCGTCCCGGTCCCACGCAGCGCGGCTCACGCGAGCGCGCCGTGCTGCAGGCAGGACATCCACGCGTATCGGCGGGGCGCCGTCGAATACCTGGGCGTCTGGACGCGCTCGCAGTGCGTTCGAGGGGTGCGCCGCCGGGCGCGATGAGCGTCAGCTGATACCGTACTCGGCGAGCTTGCGGTAGAGCGTGCTGCGGCTGATACCGAGGGCGCGGGCAACCTGCGAGCGGTTGCCGCCACAGGCTTCGAGATGAGCCAGGATGGCTTCGCGCTCGAGGCTGGCCATGGTCTTCAGCGGTGGCGCGAACGCGGCGGGTGCCGGGGCGCCAGCCGGGGCGGCCGCATCCTCGCCGCCGAGCAGTTCGTCGGGCAGATCGGCGAGCGTCAGGCGGTCGCCTTCTGCCATCACGTACATGCTCTCGACCACCGCGCGCAGCTGGCGCACGTTACCGGGCCAGGGTTGCTGCTCGAGGAAGCCGAGCAACTCCTCGCCGAGACGCTTCGGCCCGAAACCGTAACGTTCGTTGAGCTCGGCGATGGTGGCCTCGGCGAGCAGCGCGATGTCGCCCGTACGCGCGCGCAGCGGCGGCAGTTCGAGGGCGAGCACGCGCAGCCGGAAGTAGAGGTCTTCGCGGAACTCGCCGGCGGCGACGGCCGCCTCGAGGTCGCGGTTGGTGGCGGCGACCACGCGCACGTCGACGGCGCGCTCGCGGTGCCCGCCCACGCGCACGACGATGTTGTCCTGGAGCACGCGCAGAAGGTTGACCTGCACGTCGGGTGGCAGCTCGCCGACCTCGTCGAGGAACAGCGTGCCGCCGTCGGCCTGCTCGAATTTGCCCGCCGCGCCGCGCGGGGCGGCACAGGTGAACGCGCCAGGCTCGTAGCCGAGCAGCTGGCTGGCGGCGAGTTCGGGGGTCAGGGTGCCGCAATTGACCGCGACGAATGGCCCGGCGGACTGCGGTGAGGCGGCGTGCACCGCACGCGCCACGAGCTCCTTGCCGGTGCCCGTCTCGCCCAGGATCAGCACGGGCGCAGTGCTGCGCGCCATCCGTGCGGCGCGCGACTTGAGCTTGTCGATCCCCGGGCTGTGCCCGATGATGCCGCGGAAGGCGTGCTGCCAGGCCGGCTCGCTGGTACGCCGCGTGCCGCGCTTGGTGCCGACCGAATGCACCGCATCGAGGACCAGGATGCCGCCTTCGAACGCGCCCGCGCGTCCGTAGGTCTCGAGCGCGTGGGCACGCAGGTCGTGCGGCAGGGCACCGAGCTGATCGTCGATACTGCGCGCGTCGTCGACGCTGAGCAGCGACGCGCCTCGCACCATGCGCTCGACCAGCTGGCGGTCGCGGAACAACGACTGGGCGTGGTTGTTGCTGGTGACGATGCGGCCCTTGCGGTCGAGCAACAGCAGCGCGTGGTTCGACCAGCGCGGCAGGTTGGCCTGGTACCACTTGAGCAATTGCACGTTCCGCGCGAGGTCGCGTGACTGCAGGGTCTGCTCGATCTGGTGCGCCGTGGTGACGGCGAGCGCGAGTCCGTGGCCGTGCCAGGCATCGCCGAAAGTGGTGATGTCGATGACGCCGACCAGCGAACCGTCAACGGTGTCTCGTACCGGTGCGGCGGCGCAGGTCCATACCTTGGCCACCGCGCAGAAGTGCTCGACGCTCTCGATCTCGGCCGGCTGCCCGGTGGCGATGGCGGTGCCGACGGCGTTGGTACCGGCACCGGTCTCGCTCCACTCGTAGCCGGGCGCCACGTAGAGTTCGCGACCGCGCTCGACGACGTCGCGATTGCCGGCGACGTCGAGCACCACGCCATCGGCATCGGCGACGATGAGCACGCTGTGGGTATCGGAGAGGATGTCGGCGAGCAGGCGCCAGGTGTTTTCTGCGGCCAGCATGAGCTCGCGATTGGTGCTGTGGCGCTCGGCGAGTCCGCTGGCGCCATCGACCACGCGCGGTAGCTGGGTCGCCGGCTGCACGCCGGCGGCGAGACAGCGCCGCCACGATGCGCTGACGTGGTCGCGCAGACCGCTCGCGATCACTTCGCCGGTCGATGTCATGGTGTCCCACGCACGCTCGACCTCGGCGCGGTAGCGCCGCGCGGACTGGCGGCGCGTGCGTTCGATTGCGGACGGCGGCATGGGCGTGACGGCTGGGCTCCGGCGGGAAGCGGCGTGGCGGAATGCGACTGTGACGGGCGCAATTATCCCGTTCGGGACCGGCGGCTCAAGGCGCACGCGCTGCCATGGGTGCGCCAGCTGTCCCAATTTGTGACATCGAGGCTGTCCAAAATCGCAACAAGCGCCCTTGCTGCGGGCCACTTGATGTCGATCAATTTCGAGCAGAAGCAGCGACTTGAGGATGCCGGACGCGCTGGCATCGCTCTTGCACCATCGGGCTCGAACCCCGTGCATGCCGCGCGGATACGACAACATCTCATGCCAGGCGGCGTCGCCAACGCCCCGGCACCCACCCGCACACAAGGGGAGCACACTCATGCAAATCGGCGCTTTCTACCTGCCTTCGGTCGGACACCTCGAGGACATCAAGCAGGGTATGGCCGGCAAACGGACCGATCTCTACCAGATGATGCTGCGCGAGCTCACCGAGCAAATCCAGTACATGGACGAGAACGGCTACTACGGTGCCGGCTTCACCGAGCACCACTTTCACGTCGAGGGCGAGGAAGTCTCGACCAACCCGGTCATCCTCGACCTCTATTTCGGCCTGCAGACCCGGCGCATGAAGTTCGGTCAGCTCGGCAACGTGCTGCCCTCGCAGAACCCGATCAATCTCGCCGAGAACATTGCGATGGTCTCGCAGATGCTGCAGGGTCGCGTGTTCGCCGGCTTTGCCCGCGGCTACCAGCCGCGCTGGGTCAACGTGCTCGGCCAGCAGGTCGGTCTGGCCGAGCCGGGCGAGGGCCCGGCGTACGAGGATCTCAAGCGCGAGCTGTTCGAAGAGCACTTCGAGATCATCATGAACGCCTGGACCAAGGATACGTTCAGCTTCCAGGGCAAGCACTGGCAGGTGCCGACCAGGGACATCAAGTGGGCGGCGGCGGAAGTCGCGTGGAACTACGGCCAGGGCTGCAACAAGGACGGCATCATCGAGGAGATCGGCATTGCTCCCCCGCCCTACGACAAGCAGGTGCCGGAGCTCTTCATGCCCTTCGCCACGTCCGAGCGCTCGATCCGCTGGGGCATGGAGCGTGGACTGGTGCCGGTCACGGTGATGACCGACATCGGCGTCACGCGCGGCCATTTCGAGGCCGCCATGGAAGCCGCCAACGCGGCCGGCAAGAACTACAAGTTCGGCCAGGGCATGGCGCTCTCGCGCGAGGTCATCGTCGCCGACACCGACGCCGAGGCGGAGCGCATCGCGCGCGAGGCCGGCTCGTTCATCTGGAACAACTTCTTCGTACCGTTCGGCTTCAACGCCGCCGTGGCACGCCCGGGCGAGGGTCCGTGGGACATGCCGGCGACCTTCGAGACGGCCTCCGAACGGGGCCTCGTCATCCACGGTTCGCCGGATACCGTCAACCGCAAGATCGAGGCGCTGCTGAAGGAACTGCCGGTCGATTACTTCTGGATGTTCATCTACAACCACATGCCGCAAAAGGACTGCATGAAGAGTCTCGAGCTGGTCACCGAGAAGGTCTGGCCGAACTTCACCGACGCCATCGGCGGCGGCGCCGCGACGCAGCGCTCGGCCGGCTGACGCGGCGACCCGCTTGCCGCCGCATGGCGGCATGCTCGTGTGCCACCGTCGCCGGGCTTCCCACGAGGCCAGGCGGCGGTGCTTTACGGACGGGTGGGAGCTTCCCTTGCCGGCACCTGCCCGGCGAACGCCCGTCCGGTTTTTTCTCCGGCCATGAACCCGCTCGGCGCGGCGTGCGCGCCGTTGCCGCGGCGGCGGTTTCAGCCGCGCGCGATCACCGGCAGCACGAGATGCGAGGGATGCGCGGCATCGTGCAGCACCTCGTTGGTCGCCGTGCGGAAGTCCGCCTCCGATTCCTGCGCAATCACGCCACCGGTACCGCCGTTGCGATCGAAGCGCGGGAAGTTCGAGCTCGCCACTTCGAGGCGGATGTGGTGGCCGGCGCGGAACACGTTGGCGGTGGCAACGAGGTCGATCTCGACACGGTAGATCTCCCCGGGTGTCATCAATTGCTGCCGCGCGAAGCCGTCGCGGTAGCGCATGCGCAGGATGCCGTCGGTGAGGATCATCGCGCGTCCGTCGGGGAAGACGTCGACCAGCTTGCCGGTGAAGTCGGTGTCGGGTGCGCTCGATCGCACGTACAGCACGAGGCGAATCGGCCCGGTCACCTCGACATCGTGCTCGAGCACGCTGCTCGTATAGACCAGCACGTCGCTGCGCGCTTCGACTGCGCGCTGATCACGCGGCCCGGCATTGGCGGCGACGAAGAGTCCGGGCAGGAACGTCGCGCCACCCACCGTGGGCACCGGGTTACGCGGGTCGTGCAGGTAGACGTCGGGCGGTTCCTCGGCCGGTTCCTGCGTCGACAGGTGGCCGTCCACCGCGATGCTGCCCGCGCAACCGCCGCTATGCAGGAACCAGCGCTGCCAGTCGGTGTCCGGTAGCGGCCAATCGGCCTCTTCGCGCCAGGCGTCGGCGCCCATGACGAACAGCTTCACAGGCGTGTCCTGCTCCACGCCGTTGTCCTCCCCCTTGAGCCAGCGGTCGAACCAGCGAATCTGATCGGCGGTGACATCGGCCACGGCATCGTTGGCGAGCAGGCCGAAGTTGCGCTCGGCGTACACCCCGCCGTTGTAGCCGTGCACCCAGGGTCCGATCACGAGCTTCTGCGCGACGCGCCCCTTCATGGCCGTGTAGTTGGCCAGGGTGCCGCCCAGGAAGAGGTCGTACCAGCCACCGAAGTTGAGCGCCGGTGCGGTGATCGCCGCGTGGTGTTCGCATGGCGCGATGGCACGCCAGTAGTCATCGTAATCCGGGTGCGCGATCCAATCGGACACGTAGTCGGCGAGGCCGGCGCGCCCCGGCAGCTCGGCCACCGGCGTGTGATGGTAGTGCGCGGCGACCGCGTCGGCCGCGGCGATGGCGGCGCCGAGCGCGCCGGCATCGGCGCGGCCCTCGCCGAGGCGGCGCAAGGTCTCGGCCACGGCGAACGTACCGCTCGCCCACTGCAGGATGAAGCCGAGCTGGAAGGCACCACCCTGGTAGGTCCACTTGTCGTAGTACTGGTCGGTGGTGATGAACGGCGCCATCGCCTTCAGTGCCGGCGGCGCCTCGGCTGCCGCGAGCCACTGGGTGGCGCCGTAATAGGACGCCCCCATGGTGCCGACCGCGCCGCTCGACCACGGCTGTGCCGCGGCCCAGGCGATGGCATCGACGCCGTCGGCGCCTTCCTGGAAGAACGGATTGAACTCGCCCGCGGACTGCCAGGTACCGCGACAATCCTGCACGACCACGGCGTAGCCGGCCTGCGCAATGCGCAGGATGTCGCCGGCGAGGAACAACAGCGGCGGCAGTTCCTTGTTGTAAGGCAAGCGTAGCAACACCACCGGCCAGCGTCCGGCGCCGGCCGGACGGTAGACGTCGGTCGCGAGCGTGACGCCGTCGCGCATCGCGACACCCAGGTTCTTCTCGATCGTCAGCTGCATTGCTCCCCTCCCGTCGCGCGCGACCTGAACCGGCCATTGTAGCGGTGCCCCGGCCGGTGCGGGTGAACCGCGGGTGGCGGTCGCGCGTAACGCGCGCGCGCCCGCGCGCTCGCGCGCGTGTACGCGTGCGGCGTCGTTTTCGCCCACGATTTGCACCGGCCGGACAGCTCTCCAACAATGTTGCCGCGCAGCGCGCGATGCCACCTCGAAGAATCACAACACTCAGGAGAGCTTCTTGCTTGCCACGATTGCCGCGGGGCGTGGCCCCGCCCGACTCGTCACCAACACCCTGCTCACCTTCCTGCCCTGCGCCGCGAGCGCCGATGTCCTCTACCTGCGGGACGGCAGCCGCCTCGCCGGCGAGCTGCGCGCGGGAACCGCTGCCGGCTATGTCATCGCAACGGGCTTCGCCGGCGAAATTACCGTGCCGGTCAGCGCGGTGACCGGCATCAGCACCGACGCGCCCGTGATGGTCGGGCTCGACAGCCGGGACCGCGTGCGCGGACGCCTCGAGTACGACGCCGAGGCCGACGCCCAGCGCCTCACCGGGACTGCCTTCGGCACCCTCGAACTCGGCGTCGGCGACGTTGCGGCAGTGTGGCCGCCGGGGCAGGACGCGCCCGCGCAGCGTCACGCCGAGCAGGCGCACCGGGCCGAACTCGCCCGCGTGAAGGCCGAGCATGCCGCCGAGGTCAAGGCGGTGGAGGAGCGGCTGGCCGGCTACGAGGATCCGTGGTCCGGGCGCATCACCGCGGGCCTCGACGGCGCCTCCGGCAATGCCCAGCGGCTGCTCTTCAGCGGCCGTGCCGAGGCGCGCCGCGAAACCCGCCGCGACCGCCTCATGCTGTTCGCCGAGGGCACCATGCAGGAGCAGAACAAGGTGCTGACCGAAAAGGAAATCCGCCTCGGCGCCAATATCGAGCGCGACATCGGCGGCGACTGGTACGCCTTCGCGCGGCAGGAACTGGAAAAGGACAAGTTCGAGAACCTCGAGCTGCGCTCGCAGACGCTCGCCGGTATCGGCCATTTTCTCATCCGCAAACCTGCTCACGAATGGAAGGCGCGTGCCGGCCTCGGCTACCAGTTCGAGTCGTTCGAGAACGGCATCGACAACCGCCAGGGCATCATCAGTCTCGGCTACGACTATCGCGTCGAGGTCAACGAGTGGCTCCGCTTCACGCACAACTTCACCTACTTCCCCGCCTTTGACAGCCCGCTCAACGACTACCGCCTCGACAGCAACATGGGCTTCGAGATACCGCTCGGCCGCTCCGACCTGTGGTCGCTGCGTCTCGGCCTGCGTCACGAGTACGACAACATCCCACCGCCCGGCACCAAGTCGCTGGACACCACCTACGGAGCCGACATCGTCGTCGACATCCCGTAAGCCTGCCCGTCACCCCGCATCGCCCAAGGAGACCGCCATGCAGACCGTCGCCAAGCCGCCCTACCTCGCCAGCCTGCTGTTCGTCCTCGTCGCGCTGTGCGCCGCGCCCGGCGCCACCGCGCAGGATGGGGCACCGCTGCATCCCGCGTGGCAGCGTATCGAGACCGTGCGCGCGGAGCTGGCCGGCCTTCCCGCAGTCGACGCTGATGCCACCGACGAGGACGCCATCGCCGCGCTCGAACGTCGCCTGCAACTCGAGCGGGAGCTGCGCGATGCGCTCGGCACGCTGGTCGATGCGGCCGGGACGGCGGACGTCGATCAACCCGCGATCATCGCCGAGCTCGAACGCCAGACCGGCCTGCTGAAGAAGGAGATCGCCGCACTCGGCGCGCGCATCGACCGCGTGCGCGGCGAGCGCGACGACGCCGCGCCCGAGATGCTGCTCGACTACGAGTACCGCTTGCGCGAGCTGCACCAGACACTGGGCGGGTTGCTCCAGGCCCTGCTCGAGAACACGACACGGATGGCGCGCCTGGATGTCGACACCTCGCGACATGCTGCCGCCCTCGACGAACTGCTGAAGGCACGGGCGGCGCGGCTGTCCGGTCGTCTCGGACTCACCGTCGATCGCATCGCCAGCACGCGAGCGCGGCGCAAGGCGGCAAGCGAGGACCAGCACGGCGCCATCGACGTGCAGTTGACCGCACTCGAAGAACGTCGCGATCGGCTCAAGGAGAGCCTCGCGGTGATGATCGACCTGATGGACCAGCGCGAACTCGAGACCCGCGAACTGAAGGAATTGCTGTTCCGCGCCAGCGGCGAGATCTCCGGTGACCTGCTCGATGGCGACATCCTGCTCGGCCTGCTCGGCAGCTGGCTCGACGAAGCGCGCGCCGCGCTGCTCGAGAATGGCCCGGGCTGGCTATTCAAGCTGTTCGTGTTCGTGCTCATCGTGCTGCTCGCGCGCTGGGTCTCGCGCCTCACCGGGCGGGTCGTGCGCCGCGCAGTGTCCGCCCCCCACCTCGCCTTCTCGCAGCTGCTGCAGGAATTCTTCGTCAAGCTCGCCGCCGGCGTGGTGCTCGGACTCGGCCTGCTCATCGCGCTGTCGCAAATCGGCATCGAGCTCGCGCCGCTGCTCGCCGGTCTCGGTGTCGCCGGCTTCATCCTGGGCTTTGCGCTGCAGGACTCCCTCTCGAACTTCGCCTCGGGACTGATGATCCTGGTCTACCGCCCGTTCGACGTCGGCGATGTCGTCGAAGCCGGCGGCGTGAGCGGCACGGTGCGCCACATGAGCCTCGTCTCGACCACCATCAACACCTTCGACAACCAGAAGCTGGTGGTACCGAACAACCGTATCTGGGGCGATGTCATCCGCAACGTCAACGCCGAACCGACACGCCGTGTCGACCTCACCTTCGGCATCGGTTACGGCGACGACATCGAGCACGCGACGCGCGTCCTCGAGGAGATCATCACCAGCCACGAGCTCGTGCTCGAGGAACCGGCACCGTCGGTCAGGCTGCATTCGCTGGGCGAGTCGTCGGTCGATTTCCTGGTGCGGCCGTGGGTGAAGACCGGCGACTACTGGACCGTGTACTGGGACGTGACGCGCACGGTCAAGGCGCGCTTCGACGCCGAGGGCATCTCGATACCCTTCCCGCAGCGCGACGTGCATCTCTATCGCAATGATGACGCATGAACGGCGGCGCACCGCGCGCCAACCGTGGAAGATTCAGGCCATCGGTCCGAAGCGCGCGATGTAGCGCCGCGCAAGGCGCACCGAGCCGGCGGTGAAGTCGGCACCGAGTTCGCGCGCGAGGTCGGTGTCGGCGTGCGAGCCGATCCAGGCCACGATGAGCAGGCGGCGAAGCATCAGGAAGGTCGGGATCTCGGCGACCTCCTCCTCGTCGAGCGTGCCCTCGGTGCGGTAACCGTCAACCCAGGCCTCGATCAGCGCCGGCAGATCCGCGCGCTCCTCCATGAAGCTGACCGCGGTGGCGATGTCGTAGAGAAACCAGCCGAGCCCGGCGTCGTCGAAATCGATGACGCGCGTCTCGCCGTCACTCTCCAGCAGGTTGGCGAGACGCAGGTCGGCGTGAATGAGACCGAAACGATCGGGACGCGTGCCAAAGCGCTCGAGACGAGACCGCACGAGATCGTCGGCTTCGCCGAGAACCGCATGCGCTTCGGCCCCGAGCGCGAGCCCATCCTGCCAGCGGCCCCAGTTGCCGCGGCTGCCGAGGCTGTGCTCGTAGTCCCAGGTGAGGCGTTCGAACCACGCCGGCCGCTGCCACGCACGCGCATGCGCGTGCATGCGGGCGGCGACCGCGCCAAGTCGGCGGAACGGTGCGAGCAGCGCCGATTCGTCCGGCTCGTGGCCCGGGATGAAGCCGAACATCACGACCATGCGCGACTCCGCGAGCGCGTCGGTCTCGATATGCTGGATCAGGCTGCCATCGGTGGCCGCGATCGCCTGCGGCGTCGGCACCCCGGCCTCCTCGCTCAACGCGTGCGTCCATGCGAGTTCCGAGCGCACGCCGGTCTCGCTGTGGTAACCCGTACGATGCACGCGCAGGATTACGGGCTCTGCAGCACCCGGCGGGTCGACGCGGTAGGTCGCGTTCTCGGAGATGTTGAGCAATGCGAGCGGCGCGCGCGCATCGATGCCGTAACGCGGCAGGGCGCGCCGCGCGACCGCCTCGAGGTGTTGCTTGCGCGCCTGTTCGTCGAGCGCTTCGAATGCCGTCGCCATCGGACCTTCTCCGGTTCCCGCCGAGAGCCCGATTAGACCATTCCGGCCTGCGCGGATCACCGGTATGCTGGATGGCGGACCAGCAGGAGAGCGAGGACATGCTGACATCGATCGCCGGGCGCAGCGTCATCGTCACCGGGGCGAGCCGCGGTATCGGCAAAGGTATCGCGGGCGTCTTTGCCCGCCACGGTGCCAATGTCTGTGTCGTCTCGCGCGACGTCGAACAGGCCACCGCGTGTGCGAGCGCGCTCGGCGGCAGCGCCATCGGCTTCGCCGCCGACATCGCGACGCCGGCGGGCGCCCAGGCCATGGCGCAGGCCGCCGCCGACCAGTTCGGCGGCATCGACATCCTGTGTGCCAACGCGGGCATCTTTCCGCAGACGAAGATCGAAGAACTCGACGCCGACGAATGGGACAGCGTCATGGCGACCAACCTCAAGGGCGCCTTCCTCAGCGTCAAGGCCTGCCTGCCATGGCTCAAGCGCTCCGACCAGGGCCGCGTGGTGCTGACCTCCTCGATCACCGGGCCCGTCACCGGCTATCCCGGCTGGAGCCATTACGGCGCGAGCAAGGCCGGCCAGCTCGGCTTCATGCGCACCGCCGCCATCGAGCTCGCCAAGTACCGCATCACGGTCAACGCGGTGCTGCCGGGTAACGTCGTCACCGAGGGGCTCGAAGGACTCGGCGAGGGCTACCTCGACACCATGGCAGCCTCGATCCCGCTGCGCACGCTCGGCACGGTGGACGACATCGGTAACGCGGCGCTCTTCTTCGCCTCGCGCGAGGCCGCCTACATCACCGGCCAGACGCTCGTCGTCGACGGCGGCCAGATCCTGCCCGAAACCCTCGAGGCGCTCGACGCCTGATGGACCGCGAGACGCTGATTGCCCGGCGTGAGCGCCTGCTCGGGGCTTCGCCGCTGTTCTACGACGAGCCGCTGCACATCGTGCGCGGCGAAGGTGTATGGCTCTACGACGCCGACGGTCGCCGCTACCTCGACTGCTACAACAACGTGCCCCACGTCGGGCACTGCCAGCCGGACGTCGTCGCTGCGCTCAGCCGCCAGGCGGCCACGCTCAACGTGCACACGCGCTACCTGCACGAGACCATCCTCGACTACAGCGAACGTCTGCTCGCGACCTTCGACCCGTCGCTGTCGAAAGTGATGTACGTGTGCACCGGCAGCGAAGCCAACGACCAGGCCCTGCGCATCGCGCGGCACGCGACCGGCGGACGCGGAATCATCTGCACCAACCTCACCTACCACGGCAACACGACCGCCGTGGATGCCATCTCGCCGCTCTTCTACGGGCGTGTATCACCGCACCCCGACGTGCGCACCATCCCCTACCCCGACAGCTACCGCCCCCGCGACGGACTCGCCGGGGCCGCGCTCACGGAAGCCTGTCTCGCCGAGCTTGCGGCCGCCATCGACAGCTTCGCTGCCGCGGGCGTGCCCTTCGCCGGCCTCATCGTCTGCTCGATCTTCGCCAACGAAGGGTTGCCGAACGTGCCCCCCGGCTTCATGCGCAAGGCCTGCGACATGGTGCGCGCGGCGGGCGGCCTCGTCATCGCCGACGAAGTGCAGGCGGGCTTCGGTCGCAGCGGACGCATGTGGGGCCACGAGCTGATGGATTTCACCCCCGACATCGTCACCATGGGCAAGCCGATGGGTAACGGCCATCCGGTCGCGGCCCTCGTCGCGCGCGGCGAACTCATCGACCGCTTTCGTGCCGACGTCATGTACTTCAATACCTTCGGTGGCAACCCGGTGTCCTGCGCGGTGGCCGCCGCCGTGCTCGACGTCATGGAACGTGACGACCTCATCGCGCATGCCCGCGAGGTCGGCGACTACACCCGCGGGCGTCTCGTCGCTTTGGGCGAACGACATGACCTGATCGGCGACGTGCGCGGGCACGGCCTGTGGATCGGCGTCGAGCTCGTGCTCGACCGCGAGAGCAAGGAACCGGCCACCGAGCTCACGCGGCGCGTGGTCAACGCGATGAAGGCGCGCGGCATCCTCATGAACCGCATCGGCGAGTTCGACAACGTGCTCAAGATGCGCCCGCCGATGCCGTTCGCGCGCGAGCATGCCGACCTCGTCGTCGATACCCTCGACGACGTCCTGGCCACCATTTGAACCACCTGGCTACGCGGAGATCGCTCATGTTCCTGCCTTTTCGCGGCCCGCCGCGCCTCTACGCCGCGCTGCTCGCCCTCCTGCTCGGCAGCGCTGCCCACGCCACCGAACCACTCGGCCTGATCGAGCTGTTCAACTACTACGAATACTCGCCGGCGCTCGCCTCTTCCGGCCAGCCCCGTCGCGAACAGCTACCCCTGCTGCCGGCGGCCGGCGTCGAAGCGGTGATCAACCTGGTGCCGGTCGACTCGCCCGACGCGTATGCCGAGGAAGGCGAACTCGTGGCGGCCCTCGGGCTCGACTATCGCCACATTCCGATCGACTGGGACAACCCGACCGAGGCCGACCTGGCGGCCTTTCTCGCTGCCATGGAGGCATTCGCCGACAAGCGCCTGCTCGTACACTGCTACGCCAACGCCCGCGCTTCCGCGTTCGTCTACCTGTGGCGGGTGCTGCGTGCGGGTCACCCCGATGACGAGGCGCGTGCCACACTGGTGCGCATCTGGGACTGGAACGCCGGCTACGAATTGCGCAACGTGCCGACCTGGGCCGCGTTCATCGATGCCGCGCTCGCCGCCCCACCAGGCGATCGCGCGGCACCCTGACAATTTGTTGCAAAGCGCGGCTCTGCGCCCCCGGCAGCGACGTTGGACCGCACCTGTGACTCGCAGCGCGTACCCGGCGGCGGCCGCGCCTTTCGCAGTGCCCGCCCTTCGAGTACGCTCTTGCGGCGATCATGTCCGCGCGCCACCGCTCAGCAATACCGCCAGTTCCCTACGTGCACCCGAGGCCACTGCCAGCCGCCGGTATCCGGCCCATGCCGACGCTGGCCCTGCGCACCCTGCTCGGCGCGCCGGGCCTGCTGCCGGCGCCGCTCGATCGCCCCGGAACCAGCTTCTGGTTCAATGGTCGCGTCGCCATCCACCAGGCCATCAGGGCACTCGGCCTGCGCCGCGGCCAGCGCATTGCGGTACCGGCGTTCTGCTGTGGCTCCGAGCTCGATGTCTTCGTCGCCGCCGGTCTCGAACCCCGGCCATTCGAGCTCACCGCGACGCTCGATCCGGAACCGGACTCCTTCGCCGCCGCGCTGGAAGGCGCAACCGCCGCCCTGGCCACCCACTACTTCGGCTTTCCGGCCGCCCTCGATACAGCCCGCACGCTGTGCCGCAGCGCCGGGGTCCCGCTGATCGAGGATTGCGCGCACGCGCTCTACAGCGAGAATGCGCACGGTGCCCTCGGCGGCTCTGCCGATGTCGCCATCTTCAGCATCGCCAAGACCCTGGCGGTGCCGGATGGCGGCGCGCTCGTCATCAACTGGCCCAACGTGGCGCCACCGGCGGTACCGACGCCCGCGTCGGCAAGCCTGGCGCGGCGACGTGCCCTGAGCCTCGCGGCTCGTGAACTGCAGGCGCATCCCGTGCAAGCGATCGCGCTCGGTGCGCGCCTGCCGGGGCTCGCGCGTCGGCGCCTCGGTCGCGCCGTCGCCGAGCCCGACCGTGAGACCCAGGAAGGGCTCGCCAGCGTAGCGCGTTTCGATCGCACGCTTGCGACGACGGCGATGTCGGCGCAGGCGCGCTGGCTGCTGCTGCGCATGAAGCACGCCGAAATCGTCGTCGCGCGTCGCCGGCACTACGCACGCCTGCTGGCGGTCGTCCGCGGCCACCGCGGTCTGCGTGCGGTGTTCCCAGAGCTACCGGCGGGTACCTGCCCCCTCGCTTTGCCAATCGTGGTCGACGATCCCGAGGCGTTTCGCCGGCGCCTGCTCGGCGGCCCGGCGCTCGGCATCCGCCAGATGTGGCCGTGGTACCACCCGGCGCTCGACTGGGAGGCCTGCGCTGCCGCCGCCGCACTCAAGCGCCGCGTGTTCATACTGCCGGTGCACCAGTCGCTGCAGGCGCACGAACTCGACTACCTGTGCGCAACGCTGGAGAACTGGTCTTGAGACGTCGCGTGCACTCCATCCCGATACGAACCCAGGACGACACTGCATGACTTCCAGCACGCTCGACGAGCTGCGCGATCTGCTCGGCCGCGTGCTCAAGCTCGGCAACCGGGCATCCAGCCTCGAGGCCGATTCGCCCCTGCACGGCGCGCTGCCCGAACTCGATTCGATGGCCGTCATCGAAGTCATCGTCGAAATCGAGGACAGCTTCGACATCCGCTTCGAGGACGACGAGGTCACGGCCGAGACCTTCGCGACCGTCGGCACCCTCGTCGCGCTGATCGACGGAAAACGTGCGATGTGACGCGCGCTGGCGCGGCCTTCAGCGCTTCGCACGCAGGCGCGCAGCGCGGTTGGCGGCATCGGCAACCAGGCGCAACAGGCGCGAATACGGCGCACCATGATAGAAGACGAGCCGCGCATACTCGCCGGCTCCGTCGGCGTAGCGCGCGAGATAGTCATTGTTGCCGTTCAGATCTGCGAGCGTGAGCCCGCGCGCGATCGCCGATTCGAAGTAGTGCCGCCACAGCGGTGCGACGGCCACCTGCGCGGCGAAGGTCTCGGCGCGGTAAGTCAGCACGCCACTGCTGACGCCGCTGCGTTCGAGACAGTACAGTGCGTTGACGGCGCGCCCGCCGATTTCGGTAACCAGTACCTGGGCCTCGTCGCGTGCCGCGAACGCACGCGCGACATCGCGGTGAAACGCCCGCGCGGTGTCGTCCAGCACGAGATGGAGTTCGCGCTCGCGCCCGTGGCCGACCTTCCAGCTCTCGCGTTCGAGCCCGAACAGGCGTTCCATCCCGATATCGATGTCGCCGCCGCGATACTCGCGGATGGCGAATTCGCCGAGATGTGCCGTGCGCGCGCGGCTGTCGCGTTCGGCCCGCTTGAGCCAGCGCCGAAAGCTCGCCGTGCGGGCACCGAGGAATGCTTCCATCGTGGCCGGCAGACGCGCGTTGAGGAACTCGCGCGTGTGACGCGCGCGCCCGCTCACCAGGCCGTGACGTGCCGCACGCGCCAACAGCAGGCGTTCCTGTGACGATGACACCGGGATACCGTCGAGTGCGAGCAGGTCCCATTCGCCACGCGCCGCCGCGCACCACGCGAGCACCGCGTCGACGGCATCCGTGTCTTCTTCATCGGCGAGGAGCAAGTGTGAACGAATGTTGCTGGACGGGAAGTTGAGCGCAAAGCCGAGCCGTCTGATCGGGACGAACCTGCGCCAGCGCGTCCCCGGCAGGTGGCGGTAATCGTCGGCGATGCGGACGTTCTTGCCCCGCGTGGGAAACACCTCGAAGCCGCGGGAGAGCATCAGCGGCGCGATGGCGACGATCGCGTCGTCACGGCGCAGCACCAGCGTGCGCATACGCTTGCCCGCCCCGAAGTGGCGCCACCACGCGGTAATGAAGCGCGCATCGAGCAACACGTGCTGACAACCACTGGCGTCCTGCAGGCGCGCCCAGTCGCCGGCAAGGGTAGCGAGACCCGCGGCATGGTCGATGACCTGGACTTCGATATCACCATGATGCCAGCGTCGCGTCGTCGTCGACGCACGGGCGCGAGGTAGCGTCGGCGCACTCATCGCGGCCAGCGGCGACGCCTGCCGCGTCGCGCGCGCTCAAGCCGCGGCATCGCGGTCGATCACGTCGGGGAGCGGGATGGTGTAAATCCGCGCCGCGTCCTGCGGCGCACGCAGATCGAACCGCGGCGTGAGGCTGGAGAACGTCACCTGCCAGCGTCCGAGCAGAAGGTAGAGCATCCAGCCGATGCGCCGCGAGCCCATCCGTTGGTGTGCCTGCAGCGAAGCGCCATTGAATGCCGAGGTCTGCGTTGCGACCCAGCGGTATCCGTGCTCGCGCAGCCAGGCGTTGGCGGCATCCCAAAGCAGTGCGAAGATGAAGCCGCCGCGCGCGTCGGGCATGATGTAGAGATTCGAATCCCACGCCATCCCGTGCGCGGGGTGCACGCGAAAGACCGCTTTGACATCCGACTCGTCGAAATCCTCGAAGCTCAGCCACAGCACGCCCTCGGCACGCCCCCCGCGCATTGCGGCGAAACACACGTCGCCCCGTTGCACCCGACGCAGAAACCGCGCCGGGTCGCGCGGCTCGCGGCTGAAAGCGGCATCATGATCCCGCGCGTCCGCCTCGATCAGCCGCTCGCCGGCAAGCACCTCCATGGTGAATCCACCGGGCGTGCGACCGCGCAAGAGCGCGCGCTCGGGCACCGCCTGGACGAGCAGGTAGCGATAATCGAACTCGACGAGGCCAAACGAGAGCTTGCGTATCAACCAGATCAGGCCATACAGCACGAGCTTCGCGTACCCGATCCCCTGGTGACGTTTACGCAGGCGCTCGAGAACGCGATCGATCATGCACAACTGCCTGGGTGACATCCTTGATACTCTACCAAACCGTCAGTAGAGTGCAGCGGCGACGTACACGCCCCGACACCCGGTCGACGGCGGGCCGTACATTTCCCAATTGTTTTCGTGCGCCTGGCGCACCCGTACCGCGCGCAGTGCCGCGTGATGTGCCCTACCGGAGCCCACCGAGCTTGGCCGCCATCCCGAGGAACAGCAGCGCGATCGAGGTCGAACGCCTGAGTTCCCTTGCCGAGATAGCCGCCCTCGCGCGCAGCTGGGACGAACTGCAGCGCGCAGCAACCTATCGCCACGTGCTGCAGGACCATCGCTGGTTCTGTACCTGGCTCGAAGTCTTCGGCAGATACAAGCAGCCGTGCGTGCTGCTCCTGCGCGAACAGGGCGAATTAATCGGTATCGCGCCGCTGGTCATCACGCAAGGTTACGAAATGTTTCCTGCGCGCAAGTTCCAGGTGCACACGGCGGACGATTACCGCTATACCCGCGTGCCACGCTGGGCGCGGCCATGGCCGATCCGCCGACTCGGCTTTGCGTTGTCAGGGGCGCTCGCCAATCGCCGCTCGCACTTCCTGCTGCGCGCCGAGGATCCGCGATGTTACGCGGCCATTCTCGACTATGCCGCCGGCATCGCCAGCGAGTGGGACCTGATGGTGCTCGAGGGCGTCGCGCGTGACTCTACGGCGGAACGGCTTCTTTGCGAGGCACTGGCACATTCGGCGCTGTCCGACGATGGCCGGCGCTTCTGTCGCGAGACGGTCTACGCCACGCTGCCCGACACCATGGAGGCGTGGCTCGCAACCAAGACTCGCCATTTCAGGCGCCGTCTCGTGGAACAATGCCGCCAGGTCGAGCGGCGTTTTCCCGATCTCACCGTGCACGAGTATCGCGGTCCCCACATCGATGCCGGGATGGAAGCGCTGCTGGAGCTCGAGAAGCGCAGCTGGAAGGCCGAGCAGACACGCGACCGCACGTTCTACATCGGCCCGGAGCCCGACCTGCAGACCTTCCATCGCGCGGTCGCTCGCGCGTACGCCGCGAGCGATGAAGCGATGGTGCTCGTGATGGAAGTCGAGGAGCGGCCGGTTGCCGCCATCCAGTGTCTCGAACGCGATGCCATGCTGGCCACCATCGTCACCTTCATGGACCAGGACTACACGCGCCGGCTCAACACGGCGCCCATGTTCAGACGCCTCGTCGAGCGCGCCATCGAGCGCGGTGTGCGCGAAATCGATTTCTGCGGCAAGACCGTCAATGCCGAGAAATGGTCCGACGGCACGCGTTACTCGCAACGCTACTTCATCTACAACGGACGTGCCTATTCGCGCTGCCTGCGCGGAACCTCGATCGTAGCCAACCGCGCGTACCGCGCAGTTTCGGCGTGGCGCGGACAAGCTGACACGGCTACGGGGGCGTTCCAATGACGAACATCGGCGACCACGCACGCGGCTCGCGCCGCCCGGTCGGATGGGCCGCGCCATGGCCGGCCTGAGCGCAATCGTCAGTTTCGATGGCGCGCCAGCCGATGGTGAGGTGCTTGCGCGCATGAACCGCGCCGCCGCTCATCGCGGAAACGCCGTCGCGAGCCACTGCGCGGGCGCCAGCGCGTTTACCGTTCTCGAGCACGGCGCCGTTCATGCGCGGCGCCTCGTCGAGAATCGCGAAGGACCACCCTTGCGCCTGGCCCTGATCGGGCATCTCTATTCGCGTGCGGAACTCGCTGCCGCTCTCGGTCGCGACGTCGATAGTGACGCGGAGCTCGTGCTCGCGGCCTACCGGCGCTGGGGCGATGACTGCCTGGCGCGCCTCGATGGCGATTTCGCCTGCATCATCCACGACGAACAGTCACGCCGCGTGCTCTGCGCGCGCGACGCGCTAGGTATGCATCCGCTGTGTTATGCCTTTGACGGCAAGCGCCTGCTGGTCGCCTCCGAACCGCGGCAGATCATCGCCGCCGGGGTGGATGCGATACCGAGCGAGGAAGCCATCGCGGCTTACATGGCGACCACGCGCCACCTGTACGGTGGCGCGCAGACGTTCTACCGTGACGTGAAGCGCGTCGAGCCCGGCCATCATGTCGCGGTAAATCCGGGCGGCGCGCGGGCGCGCCGCTACTGGCAGCTCGACCCGACGGCACGCATTGCCGAGCGCACCGATGCCGACATGGCAGCACGTGTGCGCGAACTGCTCGTCGATGCGGTGGAGCGCCGTGTGCCCGAGCGGGGACCGTTCGCGTGCGCGCTGTCGGGAGGCTTCGACTCGGCGACCGTCGCCGCGCTCTACATGCCCGCCATCAGGGAGCGCCACGGCGAAGCCCCGCTCGAGACCTTCTCCTTCGAGCTGCGTGATCTCGAATCCGACGAGCCCGACCTGATCGACGCCGTGTCGGACGACCTCGGCACCAACCACCATCACATCTACCTCGACCGGGACAACGTCTTCGCGGTACTCCCGGAGATGCTAGCAGCCTGCGACGAGCCGACGTTCGACATGGGGCTGCTCTACCTGTGGCGCAAGAAGGAAGCGGCCGCGCGCATCGGTGTGCGCGTGATGCTGAGTGGCCTCGGCGGCGACGAACTCTTCGTCGGGCAATACCACTTCCTCGCCGACCTCCTGCGGCACCTGCGCTTGCGCGAGCTGCGTGCCGAACTGGCCGGCATCTACCCGCTCGACCGTTACACGCTGCGTCCGACCACCTTGCGCTGGGTACTGCAGGCGTACGTGCTCGGCCCGTTGATCCCGCGCGGCATCAAGCGCCTAGGGCGCCGCCTCGCGCTCGGTGAACGCAGTGTGCCCCCGTGGATCGACGCCGATCTCGCGCGCCGCACCGCACTCGTCGAACGCATCAAGGCCGGCCCCGAGCAACTCTATCGCGACGCCTACCGGCAGGATTGCTACGAGGTCTTCAAGAGCTCGTTGCTCGACGTCACCCTGCCGATACACGAGTCGCTGGGCGCCGCGTTCGGCATGGAAACGCGTTTCCCATTGCTCGACCGTCGCCTGGTCGAATATCTCTTCGCCGCACCGCGCGAACAGAAGATCCATCGCGGCGAGGTGCGCGGCATCCAGCGCCGGGCCATGCACGGCATGCTCCCGGAGGCGGTGCTCACCCGCCACATCAAGAAGAACATCAACCCGGTGCTGCGCCGCCAGCAGTACCAGAACTTCGTGACCGCGACGCGCAGTCTGCTTGCGGCGAACGAACTGCGCTGTACGCGTTATCTCGATGCCGACTTCCTGCGCCGCACAGGGCGCGATTTCCTCGAGCACGGCGGGGACGCCAGCGCTCCGCTGGTCCTGTGGTACGCGATGAATCTCGAACACTGGCTGCAGAGGGTCGCGCAATGAAGGTCAGCGTGGTAGTGCCCGTGCGCAACGAAGGACCGCGCATTGCGGTGACCTTCGACGCGCTGTTCGCGCAAACGCGCCTGCCCGACGAAGTGGTGGTCGCCGACGGTGGATCGAGCGATGACACCGTCGCGCGCATCATGTCCTACGCCGACCGCGGTGTGCCTATTCGCGTCGTCCCCAACGAGACCGTCTTCGCCGGCGGAGGCCGCAACGCGGCAACGCTCGCCGCCAGTCATGACCTGCTGGTCAACCTCGATGTCGGCAACCGTCCCGACACCCGCTGGCTGGAAGAGATCGTCCGCCCGTTCGAGGATGACCCGAGCCTCGACTATGTCGGCGGCATCTTCTATCCCATGCTCGATACGTGGTTCGAGCGCACGGCTGGTGCAATCATCTACTTCGACGACTGCATCGGCATGACCTGGAGCCTCGAGGAGCTCGCCCGGCACGTGCCGCCGGACCCCATGCCGGGTGGCAACTGCATGGCCTATACGCGCGCCGTCTGGGAGCGCGCCGGCGGTTTCTGCGAATGGGCACGCAAGGGGCAGGATCGGCTCTACGGCACGCGAATCCGCAATGTCGGCGGCAGGATCGCCATGACCCTGCACTCGATCATGCATCATCACATGGCAGGGTCCCTGCGCGACGCCTTCGATCGCCACTATCACTACGGTATCTGGATCGGCCGCATGGCATTGTCGAATTCACGCTTTCGCACGCTGATGCGCCTCTATGCCGCCGGCGTCGCGCTCGTGCTGGCAGCAATCGCACTGCCCGTGCTGCGCCCGCTGCTGCCTCTCCTGGTGGTCGCCTACGCCTACCTCGCGGCATGGCGCAAGCTCGACCAGCTCGCCGCGGCGACCGGTGTACCGTTCTCGCTCAAGCAGCGCCTGGCGGCCGTCGTCATCCTGTTCGTACGTGACTGCGCCGTGCTCGCCGGTACGCTGCGCGGCAAGCTCGAACGGCGGCTGCAGCCGCGCTGGGCCCGCATGACGCGCGAGTATCTCGAACACGGCCGCCAGCCGACGTCCCCATTCGCCGGCCTGCGCTCGACATGACTCGCCGGGCGTCGTCGCTTGATTCGCCTGCTCCCGCGCCGGAAGATGCCGGGACGACCCTACCGGCGTGCGGCATCCTGCCGAACGCCGCGTATGCTCCCGTGAGGATTACCCCATGAAACGACCCCATCCTCCCCTCTTCGTCCTGCTGGCCGCCATCGTGCTCGTGCTGGTTACCGGCTGCCGCGACGAGGTCTCGGCGGAAACACGCGCACAACTGCAGCAGGCCGAACCCGAACTCGAATTTCAGCAGGACGGTGCCAGCTTCGCCGTCATCGAGGGCAACGTCTACCGCGTGCTCGGGGGCGGCAACTACGAAATGGTCGGCCGCCTCTACGAGCCCGGCTTCCACGCGCGCAACTTCGTCGAGGACAGCGGCACCTTGTACCAGGTCGACCCGGGCTCCGGACAACGCTACGCGGTGACGCGCCACTTCGAGGAGGGTTTCGAGGGCGCCGGTTCGGTCGACGCCCTGATGAGCGCGGAACGCTGGCACCGGTACAACACCGATCCCAAGCGCGTCAACGAAAGCCACAACTTCTACAAGCTCGGCAACCGCATCCAGCTCACGCGCGAGAAGGCACACAGCGGCCACGCCTCGCTGCGCTTCCACGCCAATCCCGATGCCAACAACGTCTCCAAGGCATCGATTGCCAAGGGCATCCTGTATTTCGCCAACGGCGATGATTTCTGGTTGTCCGGCTGGTTCTACATCGAGGACACGCCGAGCCTGACCGATGCGGGCGCATTCACGTTGTTCGACCTGGAGTCGAGTTTCATGGAATACGCGGGCATCCGCACCATCTTCAGACGCAACGACTCGCTCGCCTTCGAGCTGAAGATGCCGAAAACCCAGTTCGAGCAGGAACGCGGCAAGGAAGTCCCGTTCCCCACGGGCCAGTGGGTGCACCTGGTCGCGCATGTCCATCTCGGCATCGATGACGGCCAGGTCGAACTGTGGCAGGACGGTCGCCAGGTGCTGTCGCGGCGCGGCCGCACGATACCGGTTGCGGCCACCGTCTACGACCGCCTCGAACTTGGCATAACGGCCATCGCGCAGGGTTCGAAGTACGACAAGGTCCTCTACGTCGACGACCTCGTCATCAATGATGCCCCGCTCGAGAACTAGGCCCTGCCGCCGGGGATGCTGCACAGGCTGCTGACAAGCGACACCCGGCGCAGATGAGTCCGCGGCGGATCGCAACGCTGGTCATCGCGCTCGCCGCGGCCGCCTGGTTTGCCGCCGGCCTGGCGCATCGACTGTACAACCGCGCCGGTCCGGGAGACCTCGATTTCGCGGTCGACTTCGAGCAGCTCGATGATGAACCCTGGACGGTCCCCGGGGCGACCCATGTCTGCTGCGATGATTCGCTGATCATCGTCGACGCGCCGGTACGCAGCGGCCGCCATGCGGCGCGCTTCCACCTGCGCCGGGACGATGACGACGTCAAGGGCAGTCGGCGCGCCGAAGTGCGGGCCAAGGCCGGCGATCTCGGTCGCGACTACTGGTTCGCGTTCAGCATCAACCTGCCGGCCGACTGGCCGGATGCCAGCGTGCCCGTCACGCTCGCGCAATGGCACGGCGTACCGGACAAGTGGCTCGGCGAGGCCGGGCGATCGCCACCGCTGCGGCTGCTGGCACTGGGCGGCCAATGGCAGCTGGCCAACATCTGGGACAGCAAGCGGGTCAGCCAGACACCGTTCACCGCCAACGACCCCCAGGGCTGGGTGCTCGAGCCAATCAGCAGTCTCGACATCGACCAGTGGACCGACTGGCTCTTCCACGTGCGCTGGTCGTTCGGCGAAGACGGCGTTCTGGAAGTGTGGAAGAACGGTGAGCGGGTCTATCAGCGAAACGGACCGAACACCTACAACGATGCTGTCGGCCCCTACCTCAAGCTCGGCATCTACGTACCAGAGTGGGTCGACCCCGCTACCGTCACCACCCGTAACGACTACACCGCGTATTTCGACGCCGTGCGCGTGGCCGAGTCACCGCTCGACCCGGACACGGTAGCGGAAGCACCGGCCGCCATCGCGGAGCCGACCCGCTGACCTGCCCGCGTTGCGGGCAAACAGGGAAGAGCGATATGCAGCTGCGCTACCAGGATCATCCGGTCACGACGTTCACGATCAGCCCGCGGACACGGGAGGTCCAGGCCTACTGGCGCAACATCGAGCAGTGCATCGCCTGGAGCGCGGCCCATGGCGCGACCGGCATCCTGCTTTTCGAGGGCAACGACACCTACATCTCGCCATGGGTTGCCGCGCAGGTCGCCTTCGAACGCACCACCGCCCTCGTCCCCCTGATCGCGGTCAACCCGATCTACGCGCATCCCTTCCAGGTCGCCAAGCTCGTCAGTTCGTACGCCCAGGTCTACCGTCGGCGCACGTATCTCAACATGATCACCGGCACCGCGCTCAGCTATCTGCAGGCCTTCAACGACGAACTCGATCACGAACAGCGCTACGCGCGCGTCGGTGAATACGTGCAGGTGATCCGCGCCCTGCTCGCGAGCGATGCCCCGGTGAGCTTCTCCGGGCACTACTACCAGCTGCGCGAAATGCAGCTCGAGCCCGGGCTGCCAAGCGAGCTGCAGCCGGAGTTCTTCTTTGCCGGGGCCTCGGAGGCCGCGGCGCGCAGCGCCGCGCTGGTCGACGGCACGCTCATGACAATGCTCGGACCCGAGCTCGCGGCGTCGCTTGCGCCGGCGCAGCGCGGCATCCACCTCGGGCTCGTCGCGCGCCGGCGCGGCAGCGACGCGTGGGCCAGCGCCGAACGCCTGTTCCCCGAGGATCGTCGCGGCGCCCGGGTACAGGAGCTGACCATGAAGAACACCGACTCGGTGTGGAAACAGCGCATGTTCAAGGCCGCACAGCTCGGCGAATCCGCGCAACCCGGTTACTGGCTGAGGCCCTTCCGCGACTTCAAGGCCGATTGCCCTTACTTCGTCGGCAGCCACGAGGAGGTGGGTGCACTGCTCGCGGCCCTGGTCCGCGGCGGCATACGCCACATCATCCTGGACATACCCTGTGCCGAAGAGGAGTTCGCGAACGTCGAACGTGCCTTCCGCTGTGCCCAGGAGATGCTCGACTGACGTTACCGGCGCGAGCCGTGCTCACACCGCGCGGATGCGCTGGTAGATATCGGCATAACCGCGGCACATGGCGGCCGCACTGAAATCCTCGGTCATGCGTGCGCGCGCGGCTCTCGCCCGCGCCGCCGAACCGACCGGGTCCGCGAGCACGGCGCCGATGGCCGCGGCGAGGGCTTCACTGTCGCCGTAGGGAAAGAACACCCCGTCGACTCCGTCACGTACGAGATCGATATTGCCTTCCACGCGGCTTGCCACGAGCGGCACGCCCCAGCCCATCGCCTCGAGAAGACCGAGCGAGAGGCCCTCGTAACGCGACGGGGAGACGTAGACATCGGCTGCCCGCAGATACTCTGCCGGGTCTTCGACGCGCCCCGTGAAGGTGACCGTGTCGGTCACCCCGAGTTCGTCGGCGAGCGCGCGCCACGGTTCGAGACATGGCCCCTCGCCGACGATCACGATGCGCGCATCGGGAACATGCTCACGTAGGCGACGCGCGCAGCGCACGAGCTGGTCCTGTCCCTTGATCTCGAACAGGCGACCCACCGCCACCACCGTGGGCGCGCGCCCCGTGGCCCGCGTCGCCGCACGCGTCTCCTGCGCCGCGCGTACCGCGTCAGCATCCGGCACCGCGACGCCGTTGACCACGACATCGATGTCGTCGGCTGCCAGGCCGATATCGGCCTGCATGCTCGCCTGCACGGACGCCGAGCAGGCCACGTTCGCCGCGGCCCGGCGTGCGCCCCAGCGCAGGATCGCCCAGCGCAGGCGTCCGTAGAGCGTGTCGGGATCGATGGTATGGAACAGGATGCGGCTGCTGTAATAGCTGATCACCGCGGGCACCCGGTGGCGCCGCGTCAGCACGCCCGCCCAGAAGGCGCTGTCCGGCATGTGTGCATGGACGATGTCCGGACGATGGCGCGCCACCAGCCCCGACAACCAGCCGAGCGTACGCCAGGGCGACCCTGCCGCGGGCGGCGGGCACACGTTCACGGCGACGCCAGCCTCCATCAGTTCGCGCGTCAGCGGACCATCGTGACGCCACACTGCCACCACGGGCTCGACCGCGCTGCCCTGCTGCTCCGCGACGAGCAGCCGCAGCAGTACCTGGGCGCCGCCGATGTCGAGATTATGGATGAGGTGCAGTACGCGCATCACGGCACGTCCCGGGCATTACCGGACGGAGAACCTGCAGACGACGCCGTGTGCTCGCAACCGGCGCTGCGTGCCCCGTAACCGACCGCCGTGCCGGCAAGGAAATACATCATGATGGTGAAATAGTTGAGCAGGCCAAAATCGATCAGCAGGGCGTTCACCACGAAGACTATCACCACGGCATCGGCATAGAGCGCGAGGCGTCCCGCCAACGCGCCACCCGCTGCGCGCCGCAAACGCGCCAGCGCACCATGCACGTGCCCGAGCGCGAGCAGGTAGAGCGTCAGGCCGGGGACACCCGTGAGCAGCGCGATGAACAGGAACTCGTTGTGCGGCACACCGACATTCAGCACCCAGAACGACGAGATCGGCCCGGCATCGCTGATGTAGCGATCCTTCGCGTACTGGAAGGCGAGATCCGTGAAGCCCATACCGTAGAACGGGTGATGTGCGAGCGCGTTCAACGCCGTCGCATACGCAGTGAGCCGGTTGTAGATGGGTGACAGTTCGACGATGCGCTGCTGCCACACCGCGGAATCGAGCAGGAAGGGCAGCGCCGCCAGCCCGCCCAGCAGGCCCAGCCCACCGACGATGATGAACAGCGGACGCACGCGCCGGTCATGGATGAAGAGGTAGGCGAAGGCGAACATTGCGGCGAGCCACGGCCCCCGCGTCTTGGTCAGGATCAGCGCCACCGACATCAGTGCAGCAGCGGCGAGGTAGAACGCGACACGCCCATGCGAGAGACCACCGTGGAACGCTCGCAACAGCGCGATCATGATGAGCGAGGTCACGACCGCGCCGAGTTCATGCGAATTCCCGAACGTGGCACCGGCGCGGTCGGCGTTGATGACCTCGATGTGACGCGGATTGAAGACCGTCACGCCGAAGTACTGCTGCAGCACGGCGACCACACCCAGGAAGATGCCAACCAGGGTGAGCAGCCACAACAGCTGCTCGATGCGCGCGCGCGTCCATGCGACGCGCCGCGCGATGAAGAACGCGCCAAGCGGCAACATGTAGCCCTGGAGGAACAGCGCGGCGTTGACCTTGGCCCCGGCGAAGGTCTCGAACGGAAGCTGGCTCAGGAAAGAGACGAATGCGATGGTCAGGTAACCGATAGCAAACAGCTCGGCGCGATGCAGCGGCTGCGGCGCGGACCGGCGGAAGATTCGCGCCAGTATCAGGCATCCGAGCAGCGCGGCGAACAGCAGTCGGCCAGAGGTGAAGCCCGGAATCGCGTTGAGGTAACGGTCTGGAAAGACGAACAACGTCGGCATGCCGACAATCCAGAACACGGCAATGAAGTGCACGCCCCGGCTCAGCAGCGCGAGGCCGCCGAAGAAGCCGCCAATCACCGCGACCTCTTTCACTCCGCCCCCCGCGATACTCATGGAATACAGGCTGAACAGCCCGAACAGGGTGAGGAATACGGTCAGCCCACGCAGCCGCTCGAGCATCCACGCCAACAGTTCCGGTATCCGCGCGGACCAGCACGCGCGCTCGGCCATCGGCTCCAGCACCGAACTCTTCACCCGCCGCCCTCGCGTCCACCGGCGACCCCTCCACGCGGTCGCCGCAGGCGCGCCAGGGCCGCCCCGAGCGCCGCGCGACCGTCATCACCGATCACGGAACTCGCCAACATGACGCCGAGATACACGGACACGGCGGCGAGCTTGAGCGCGCAGGCCTGCAGTGAGCCCGGCACACCCGCGAGCAGATTCGCAACCGTGTAGACCACGCCGGCGCCGACGATTGCCAGGACGACATTGGACCAGGCGAGGTCGCGACCGAAAGGCGATACGCGTCGCGCCACCAGCGCAACCAGGACCACGCGCACCAGCGCCGTCGCCAGGAACGCGAACGCCGCCCCGCGCATACCGAACGCCGTTATCGACCCGGCGTAGAGCGGCACGGCGAGGACCAGCGTGGCGAGCGAGACCCAGGGTAACAGGCGAGTCGCCCGCGCATGGAACACGCCAATCTCGAAGTACGAGCGGAACAACAGCACGATCTCGGCAAGTGCGAGCAACGGAACAACACCTGCCGCGTGCGCGTACTCCGGCGCCGCGATGAGCGCGATCAGTTCCGGCGCGAACAAGGCCACCGCCAGCGCGGCGGCGCCGAGCAGGACGATGAAGAGTTCGAAAATACGCGTCAGGCTCGTTTGCCCGGCGTCGCCCGGATCGTCGAGCACTTCGAGCTGCCGTACCGCCCAGATCTGCATGAACGGTTGCACGACGAACAACTGCAACAGGCTCGACAGGCGCTGCCCCGTGGCATAGCCGCCGACCATGGCCGGTGTCGACAGGCGATTGAGCAGGACCTTGTCGAGCGCCACCACCACGGTATCGATGAGGACCGAGGGCACCAGCGGCGCGGCGAACACGACCAGCTCGCGCATGCTCCCAAACGAGCCGCGCAGCTCGCGCCCGCGCAGCAGCTCGAGCAGCAGCGCCCCGGCTACCAGCAGGGCCGAAATCATCGTGCCGAAGACGACGCCGAGCACCCCGGCATCGAGGTACACGACCAGCACGATGTTCAGCGAGAGCATCAACAGGGTCTTGGCAAGCGATGCCCATAGGTAGACCGCGGATGCCTTGCGCGCCACCAGGCACGACAGCTCGAAGTTGAACAGCACCGTGAACACAATGCCGAGGTTGGCATAGAAGAAGACCGTCGCATGGGCATCGTTGCCGAACATGAGCCAGCATGCCAGCTCCGCGATCGGCGCCGACAATGCCGCGAATACCGCCCCCAGCAGCAGCAGGAGCAGCAGCGCACTGACCACCAGGCGATCGCGCGCCGTCTCGTCCGCGGCGCCCACGTAGAGTCGCAGCAGGGCGCGGCCGAGGCCCAACCCGAGAACGACGCCGAGCACGTCCGCCGTCAGCGTAACGACGGCGAGCAGACCGTACTCGGCCGGTTGCAGCACGTGGAGATAGACCGGCAGTAGTACCAGCCCCGCGACCCGGTTGAGTACATTGGCCACGCTGTAGACGCGCCCGTGTTTCCAGATCGTGGCGAGCTCCCCGCGCTTCATCGCGCCGTCCGTCCAGCGGCGGGTGCGCGGCAGCAGGACCGAGGCATGCCGGCCGCGCTCAGCGCGGTCGCTGCCGCGAGAATCGTCCGAGGAAGGGCACTGATCCGACGCACGGGAGTCCCAGCGCCTCCTCGGCCGTGTCCGGGTCGCTGACCCGGTGGTCGAGATACTCGCGCAGCAGCGCGATGCTCACCGACAAGCCGAAACCGAGAGGGATCGACAGGAAGATCACCAGCAGGCGAGGAAACCACGGCTTGGAGGGCACCGCGGCATACTCGATAGGCCGCACATTGATCACCTTGGCATTCGACGCGGCGTCCAGGCGCGCCGCCTCGTACTCGCGCTGCAACTCGAGGAAGGTGGCTTCCTGAGACTGCACGCGCGACTCGAGCACGTCGAGTTCGGCCTGCTGCTGCTCGAGCGTCGCGAGCTTCTCCTGAATCTCGCTCTCGCTGCTGCGCAATGCGCTGAGGTTGCGCTCGGCAAGACGTACCGAGTTGTGCCCGGGCGCGAAGCGCGTCAGCAGCTCTGCGCGTGTCTGGCTCGCCTCGACGAGATCCTCGCGCACCGAGGTCAGCTCGCGCACGAGCTGCTGGCGCCGGTCGACCACAGCCGATATCGAAGCATCCTGCTTGTAGCCGAGCGTCGCCTCGCGTAGCCGCTCGAGTTCCCGCTCCGCGTCCTCGAGCTGCCCGCGCAGGAACTCCGTAACGCCCTGCGAGGAGTAGACTTCGAGGTGATGCGCGATATAGGCATCGGTGACTGCGTTGACGATGCGCGCCGACCACTCGGGCTCCTCGTCCGAGTAGGAAATCTCGAGGACGTTGGAGTTCACCACCGCCTCCGGCTCGACCTTGCGCAGCAACGCGTCGATCCATTTTTCACGCGGCTCGAGGTGCGCGATCAGCCCGAGTTCGGCCATGTTCGCGAGCGTCTCGCGAATGAACCGGCTCAATCCGCTGTCACCCTGCGGCCGCTTGTGCGGCTCGACGGCGTCGACCACCGCGCTCATGACCGGGCGTGATCGGATGATGGCGCTCTCGTTGTTCATCACTTCGACCGACTCCAGGCCATCGTAGGAGACGCTCGAACGCAGGTTGGGGGCGCGGTTGCGCTCGACGATGACCTTCGCCGTGGCAGGATAGACCTGCGGCAGGAGGTAAGAAAACGCCGTCACCATCAGGAACGTGAACAGCGCCCAGCCGAATATCGTGCCCTTCCACTTGAAGAGGAAAATGAAGATATCGCGCTTGCTGATGCCAATCGGCGGGGCGGTCATGTCGGCTTCCCGGGTGCGCATCAACGAACCAGCCGGTAGAGAAAGCCAGGCACGTGGAATCGGCGCTTGTTCAACACGAAGCCGTCGCAGCTCAGGCCACGGTCGTCAAGGTCCTTGCGCAGGCGGCTCAGGCTCTCGATCGTCTCGCGGTTGGTGTCGACCACGAGCACGAGGCAGTCTACGAGCGTTCGCCAGCGCGCCGGCACCACCGAAGCGACGTCCCCCGTATCCACCACGACGAAGTCGAATCGGGCAAACAAGGCAGCACACGCCTCGCGCAACGCGTCGTCGTGCATGCCGTTGCCCCCATCCGGAGCAAGACTGAACAGTGCCGGCACGCCGGCTCCGCCAATGCGCAGTTCGCCGGGCAGGCCATCGACATTTTCCGCCCGCGCCGAACCCGGCAAGTCTCGCGCGAGCAGGCGCGCTGCCGACCGTCCCCGCGTTGCGGCATCGACCACCAGTACCGTGCCGGCACCATGGCTCAAGGCGGCCCGGGCGAGGCCGACGGCAAGCGTGGTCGTACCCTGGCCGCGGCCAGCGCCGGCGAGACCAATGACGCGCGGCGCGCCCGCGCCCACGGACGCCGCCAGGCGACGGTAGACGGTTTCGTACGGCGAAGTATCGAGTGATCGCATGAACGCGCCGATGGTAGTTACGCTCGTATTCGGGCCGGCTGGCGTGCCAGGCGCAGCCACCCGCTCAGTTGTTGCCGCCCTGGTTGATGCCGTAGGAGAGCCCGAATCCGACCGAGGTCGGCAGCATGTTGCGAATGTACTGGCGCACGATCTCGTTGGCCACCGCGACACCGGTCTTGGGTACGAAGATGACATCGCGCGCAAGGATCGGGATGCGCGCCTGGTCATGGTTACCGTTCTCGAGACTCTGGGCGAGGTCGAGTTCCCACTGGTCGACCTGACCTTCGTCCGTGAAGCGGAATACGCGCACCTTTTCGAGGTCTGCGCCCGGCGCGAAACCGCCGGCGCGCGCGATCGCGATGAGCGGATTGGTGTCCTTGCGTAGCTCGATCGGACCCGGATTGGTGACCTCGCCGAGGACATAGGCAAGCGGGCTCTCGCGCGGTAGTACGCGAACGACCACCGCAAGCTCGGGGCCGAACTCCTGCGCATAACTGGCCTGTATGTCCGCGCGAACCTCGTTGAAAGGGCGGTTCGCCGAAATCGGTGCAACCGCCGGCAGCGAGACCGTCCCATCGAGTTCTACCGGCACCAGCACGCCCTGCTGGCCGGAGCCGCGGCTGATCGACTCCAGGAAATCACGCAGCCGCCCGCCGCTCGTCTGTACCGACACGGTCACGTCCGGATCGCGTATCTGCTGTTCGCGGTACGCGGCCGCGATGCGTGACGCGAGTTCCTCGACCAGCAGACCATCGGCCCTCAGCCGTGAAATCAATGGCAGCGTGATATGGCCGTCCGGCAACACGAGTACGGCATCCTGCGACAAGGCGTCGTGACCGAACACGTTGACACGCAGCTTGTCCCCGAAACCGATGCGGTAGGGTTCCGCCTGCGGCAGCGGACGATGCACGAAGCGCAGATCGAGGACGTCGTCAGCCACCACCATCGGGGGCTGACGTGGCTCCGAGTTGGCCAGCGGAGACGATTGGATCGACGGCGTGGAACAGCCGCCGAGCGCGGCGCACGTGAACAGCAACGCGAGCAGGTAGCGTATGTGCCGGTGAACCTGCAGCGGACACCACCGCCGGCCCATCCGCCCGTCGGCTTTCTCGCGCAGCCTGTCGTTACCGCCTTGCGGCCCGCCCGCGATGCGCCCGGAGAGCACGCGCAGCCACCCGCCGGGCGCACAGCCGGCTTCTGAGCCAATCGTGAACATTGGTATCAATCGGAACATCACGGGCGCCGTTGGTGAATGCGCGAACGACGCCGTTGAACGACGCCGTCGAAGCGGATTGCAGGACGGTCAGGACGTGTCGCGGACATTGTTTCCGCTGCTTCCGGCACGTATCTCCCGCGCGCTCCGCGTCATTCTAGACGATCCTTCAAGGCCCTCGCGCGGGTCGTGCGCGGAACTGACAAAGCATGACAGTACCGGTACGCACCAGGATTGCGCGGCACGCCGACTCGCCTTGTCATTGCCGATACGCTACTCCATCATGGCGCCCTTCGAACGCGAAGCCATGGATGGCCAGGTCGATAGCGCAACGCCGAGAACGAATCCAGATGATCAGAGCTCCCAGGCCTCAGTCCAGCCCGGATTATCGACCACGAGGCGGATTTCTGATGGCTTCGGGTGTGCGATGACGGTTGCCCCGCGTGCCATCGTGCTTGCTGGAGGGAAGGGCACACGCCTTGCACCGTACACCGCAACGCTGCCGAAGCCGCTGGTTCCGCTCGGCGACATGCCGATCCTGGAAATCCTGCTCCGCCAGCTCGCGCGAGTCGGTCTCCGCCACGTAACACTCACGGTCAACCACCTCGCGGCGCTGCTCGAAGCCTATTTCGGCGACGGCGCCAAGTTCGGCCTCGAGATCGATTACACGCTCGAGGAGACCCCGCTCGGCACCGCCGGCCCGCTGGCCGGTGTGGGTGGGCTCGATAATACTTTCGTGGTGTTGAACGGCGACCTGCTGACCGATCTCGATTACGGTGCGATGATCGCGCACCACCGCGGCGCCGGCGCGAACATCACCGTCGGGCTCTACGAACGAACGCACACGGTGGACTTCGGCGTGATCGAAACCGATGCTGCGGGCCGTGTCACGGGCTACCGGGAAAAGCCCTCGCTGCAGTACCAGGTCAGCATGGGCGTGTACGTGATGGAGCCCACCGTACTTGAACTGATCCCGCGTGGACGACACTTCGACCTGCCCGATCTCGTCAACGCCATGCTCGCCGAAGGCCGGCGCGTGGACACGTTCCTGCACCAGGGCTACTGGCTCGACATCGGCCGTCCGGACGACTACCAGCGTGCGCAGGAGGATTTTCCTGCGCTGCGCCCGCATCTCCTCGGTGCCTGAGAAGGCGTTGCGCACGTTCCCCATGGCTGCCGTATCCGACCAACCCGCATCCCACCACCCCGTTGCCGCAGTCCACACCGCGGATGAGACGCTGCCCGCGATCGATCCGGCCCGGCCGCGCGTGCTCATCATCGTCGAGAACCTCCCCTGCCCGTTCGACCGGCGGGTGTGGAACGAGGCGACCACGCTGCGCCGCGCTGGCCACCAGGTCTGCATCATCTGCCCCACCGGTCCCGGCAGCGAGGCGCATTACGAGGAACTCGACGGCGTCCACATCTATCGCCACGGGCTGCCACTCGAAGCGCGTCGCGCGCGCGGCTTCGTGCTCGAGTACAGCGCGGCCCTGCTCGCCCAGGTCGCGCTCAGTCTGCGCATACGCTGGCGCCACGGTTTCGACGTCATCCACGCCTGCAATCCGCCCGATCTGATCTTCCTGGTCGCCTGGCTGCACAAGCTTTTCGGCACACGCTTCGTCTTCGACCATCACGACCTCTGCCCAGAGCTGTTCGAGGCAAAGTTCGAGAAGCGCGGTTTCCTCTACCGCCTGATGCTCCTGCTCGAGCGCCTCACGTTCGCCACCGCCGACCTGTCCATCGCCACCAACGAATCCTATCGGGATATCGCCATCCGGCGCGGCCGCATGGCCCCGGAACGCGTATTCGTGGTGCGCAGCGGGCCGAGTCTCGACCGGATGCGCATCGAGGCGCCCGATCCGGCCCTCAAGCGCGGCCGACGCCACCTGGTGGCCTACGTCGGCGTGATGGGCGCGCAAGAGGGCATCGACCTGCTGCTCGATGCCGTCGAGCATCTGGTCCGCGAGCTCGGCCACGACGATATCCACTTCCTGCTGATGGGGTCGGGCCCGGCGCGCGCACAGCTCGAACGCGAGGTGCTGATACGCGGTCTGAACACCCATGTCGAGTTCGCCGGCCGGGTCAGTGACGCATTCCTCGTTCGCGCGCTCAACACCGCCGATGTCTGCGTCAACCCGGATCGACCCAACGAGATGAACGACAAGTCGACCATGAACAAGATCATGGAATACATGGCCGTCGGCAAGCCCATCGTGCAGTTCGAGCTGACCGAGGGCCGGCGCACCGCGCACGAGGCGTCGCTGTATGCGACGCCCGGTGACACGCGCGATTTCGCCGCCAAGATTGCCGCGCTCCTCGCCGATGAAGCGCGTCGCCGTGAAATGGGCGACTATGGGCGGCGGCGCATCGAGGACGTACTCGAGTGGCGCCACGAGGCACCCAAGCTGCTCAGCGCCTACCGCACGCTCCCGCGAAAGTGAAACGATGAATCGTGCGCGGCTTTCGGGGAGCGGTCCCAGGGCTCTGCGTCAACGCGTGACCGCGCTTGGCAAGCAGCTGCTCTATCGCTGTGGCGTGGTCGCTCTCGCGCGTCGCTACGGTGCGCAGCACGCCTTCCTGCCCGTCGTACGCTACCACGCGGTGCACGACGCCCCCGATTACTGCCCGCCGAGCATCGCCGTGTCGGCGGCCCAGTTCGATCGCGAGATTGCCTACCTCGCGCGTAATTACACCATCGTCTCCATGGAGCAGGCGGTCTCCTGCCTGTGCGAGGGGCGCCCCTTTCCGAGGCGCGCAGTCGCGATCACCTTCGACGACGGCTATCGGGACAATCTCACCGTGGCCCTGCCGGTTCTCCAGCGCCACCGCGCAACGGCAATGTTCTATGTCACCGCCGGACCGGTCATCGAGCGTTCGCGTTTCTGGGTCGGCTGGCTGCAGCGTGCCGTGTTCGGAGCCGCACGCGCGCGCCGAATCGCCGACGCCTTCGACCTCGACATGTCCCGCCTCGGTGGTGATTCGGCACGCGCTCGTCAAGCGCTTGTCGACACCATCTCCGCGCACATCAATCGCGCCGGCGCCGCCGCGCGCGACGCCGTGCTCGCGCGCGTCGAACAGGCGCTCGGCGGCGCCGCTGCAGCGCCGGATGGCGTTGATTTCATGCTCGATGCGGACGACCTTCGCGCGCTCGCCGGGGCAGGCATGGAAATCGGCTCGCACACCGTGAACCATGCCATGTTGACCGGCCTCGACGACGCCGAGGCGCGCACCGAGCTGGTCCGCTCGCGGACCCTGCTCGAGACCGCGCTCGATGCGCCCGTAACCCACCTCGCTTATCCCAACGGGCCCTGCGACCCGGTCAACTTCGATGCTCGCGTGGCCGCGCTCGCGAGTGCAGCGGGATACCGTTCGGCGGTGACCTCGCGGCGCGGCGCCCTGACACAGGGCGCCGATCCCTACGCACTGCCGCGCCACGCCGCGAACCACGCCTACGGCATCGCCGAGTTCGCTTTCAAACTCGAAGAGCAGCGCTTCGCCCCACTGTTACTCGGATGAAGCGCATGCCGCTGCGGGTACTCACGATCACCAACATGTACCCCGAGCCGGCACGGCCGGCGTGGGGCACGTTCATCAAGTCGCAGGTCGATTCGCTCGTCGCCCAGGGCGTGGAGACGGAGGTCCTGGTCATCCACGGTTACCGCGGGCGCGTGGAATATCTCTACGCGATCCCGCGTCTGTGGCGCCAACTACGTCGTGGCAATTACGATCTCATCCACGCCCACTATGGACTGTCTGGCCTCGTCGCCCGCGCGCAACGCCGCCTGCCGGTCGTGGTGTCCTACTGCGGCAACGATCTCTACGGCCACGCCAACGCGGCAGGACGGCAGACCTTGCAGAGCCTGCCGCTGATGTGGTTGCAGCGACTTCTCGCTCGCGTCGTCGATCGCGCCATCGTGAAATCGCCGGCCTCCGCCAACCTGATCGCCGCAGCCAACCCGGTCGTGATCCCGAACGGCGTCGACATGGAGCGCTTCCGCCCATTGCCGCGCGACGAATGCCGGGTCGCGCTGGACCTCGATCCGGCTGCGACCTACGTGCTGTTCCCCTACGCGCCAGACCGCCCCCGCAAGAACTATCCGCTGTTCGAAGCCACCCTCGCCACGCTTGCCGGCCGCCACGGCATATCGGCCCGGCCGCTCGTCGTCCACGACGTTCCCAACGACCGCGTGCCGCTGTATCTCAACGCCGCCGACGCGGTCATGCTGACGTCCTACTGGGAAGGGTCGCCGAACGTCGTCAAGGAAGCCATGGCCTGCAACACGCGCGTCGTGGCGGTCGACGTCGGCGACGTGCGGGCGTTGATCGGTGACCAGCCGGGTTACGCGGTATGCGGATTCGATGCCGGCGAGCTCGCCGATGCACTGGCCACGGTACTGGCGACGCCCGCGAAGACGCGCATACGCGAGCACATGCAGGCGCTGTCGGTCGAGGCCATCGCCGCGCGCGTCATCGCCATCTACGAAACAGTCGCGGTGCGCTGACGGATGTTCGGCGCTCAGCCGCGAGCGACTGCCCCGGGAACCGGCCTACCAGCAGATGCCCTCGTAGGCGCCCGCGCTGGTTGCCGGCGACACGCGCACGAGATCGATGAGGGACTGGCCCGGCCGCAGCCGTGCGGGCACCTCGCCAAACTCCGCTGCACCGTTTCCGACCACCAGCACATCACCGTGAGCGAGCGCGTCGTCGAGCTTCGCCAGCAGCATCGTGGGGAGCCTGGGCAGCTGCCCGAGGACCTGCTCGCGGTTCGCACCGGTGAGGCGCTCGATGACGACGTTGCTGTCGAAGATACGCACGTCGTAACCGGCCTCGTCGAGCCGCCGCGCGAGCTCGACCAACGGACTTTCCCGCAGGTCGTCCGTACCCGCCTTGAAGCTCAGGCCGAGCAGGCTGACACGACGCCCGGGGCGCGCGCGCACGAGGTCGACGGCGTGCGCGATCTGCGCCTCGTTACTCGGCAGCAGCGCGCCGAGCAAGGGCGTCGGCAGAACGAGGCTGGACGCCGCGTGGCACAACGCCCGGACATCCTTGGGCAGACACGAACCACCGAAGGCGAATCCCGGGCGCAGGTAGGCGGGCGAGATGTTGAGCGTGCGATCTTCGCAGAACGCCTCCATCACGGTATGGCCGTCGATGCCGAACGCTTTACAGATATTGCCAATCTCGTTGGCGAAGGCCACCTTGGCGGCGTGCCAGGCGTTGTCGGTGAACTTGACCATTTCCGCCGCCTCGAGCGGAATGCGCACGAGCGGCGCATCGAGACCGGCATAGAGTTCGGCGAGCAGGTCGGCACTGCGAGCGTCGAATTCACCGATGACGGTCTTCGGTGGATGTCGGAAATCCTCGATGGCCGAACTCTCGCGCAGGAACTCGGGGTTCGAGACGACGCCGAAATCTCGGCCGGCGCGCTTCCCCGAGGACGCCTCGAGCAGCGGCACGACGAGCTTGCGCGCCGTGCCCGGCAGCACGGTGGAACGCATCACGACCACGTGGTACCCCGCATTCGCGGCAAGGCCGCAACCAATTTCGGCGCACACGCTGCGCACGTGGGCGAGGTTGGGTGCACCATCTTCGCCGCTCGGTGTACCGACGCAGATGAAGGAAAGCTCGCTTTCGGCAACCGCCGCCCGTCCATCCGTGCTGGCGCGCAGGGAACCCGCTGCCACGACGTCGGCGATCATCTCGGCCAGGCCCCGCTCGACGATGGGCGAGCGCCCGGCATTGATCGACGCGACCTTTTCCGCCGCGATATCGATGCCGATTACCTCGTGGCCGGCATGCGCGAGACAGGCGCTGCAGACGGCCCCGACATAGCCCAGACCAAAGACGGCAATCCTCAATTTCACTGCTCCTGCGTGATTGGCACGATGCTGGCGAGACCGTCGCTCCCGGCGGGCGTCGAACAGCCGCGACACCATAGCGGGAAAGATCGGACCCGACTACCGAGTGCTTGGAATACATTGTGACGGCACTTGCTGCCACCGCGACCTGCGTTCGAACAAGCATGTCGATCCTTGGTAGGCGACCGCACGCCGTCGCTCACAACGAGCAGTACCACAAGCGGATCAAACCCTACATCCTGCGACTCAACGTGAAACCTGGAATCACCGGCCTCGCCCAGGGCTACGGGTGTCGCGACGAGACCAGCACGCTGGACGCGATGGAACGGCGCGTCGCCTACGACCTACAATACATCCGCGAGTGGTCGGTGCTGCTCGATTTCCGAATTATCGCGCAGACCATCCTGCTCGTATTCACCGACGACAAGGCCTACTGAGCGACATGTGCAATCTCATCGCACGGCGCGGCGGCGCCCTGCCCGCGTCATTCATGCGCGGCATGCTGTTTTGAACGCGGCCGGACACGTGCGCGCAAGATTCGGGCTGCGCGCGGATTCCGCCCGTCCCGTGGTGTGCGTGCAGGGATTGGGCTACGTCGGTGCGGCGATGGCCATTGCGACCGCGAATGCGCGCGACGACAACGGCGCGGCGTGTTTCGACGTCATCGGCGTCGAGCGCGACGATGCGCGCGGCAGCGCGCGCGCGCTGGCGCTGCAGACAGGGCGATTCCCCTACGCTACCGCCGACACCGCGCTCGAAGCGGCCGCGGCAGACGCGCACGCGTACGGCAATCTCTCCGCCACGACCGACCCGGCAGCCTACGAACTCGCCAGTGTCGCTGTCTGCGACGTGCATCTCGACGTGATCGAGGATGCCGACGGCGTTCGCGCGGATACCAGCGTGCTGGAAGGGGCGGTACGTACGCTCGGTGAGCGTCTGCCGGCCGGCGCCCTCGTCATTGTCGAGACGACCGTCCCACCTGGCACCTGCGAGCGGTTGGTCGCACCGATCCTGGCCGCGGCATGCCGCGAGCGCGGCCTCGCCGCCGATGCCATCGCGCTCGCACATTCCTACGAACGCGTCATGCCCGGGCCCGACTACCTCCGTTCGATCACGAATTTCTGGCGCGTCTATGCCGGGCGCGACGACGCTGCCGCTGCCGCCTGCGCGGCGTTCCTCGGCCGCGTGGTCAATGTGCAGGACTACCCGCTCCGCCGGCTCGCGTCGATGACCGCATCGGAGACCGCGAAAGTGCTCGAGAACAGCTACCGTGCCGCCAACATCGCTTTCATCGATGAATGGGGACGCCTCGCGGAGGCCTATGGCATCGACCTCTTCGAGGTGCTCGACGCGGTCCGCGACCGCCCCACGCATGACAATATCCGCCAGCCGGGATTCGGCGTCGGCGGCTACTGCCTGACCAAGGATCCCCTGCTGCCACTGGCCTCGGTGCGCGCGTTCCTGCCGGACGTTCCGCTCAGCTTCCCCTTCGCCGAACTCGCCGTGCACATCAATCGCGCCATGCCGCAGGCCAACCTCGCGCGCATCACCGCGCTGCTCGACGGCAGCCTGGTGGGCCGCAGACTGCTCCTGCTCGGTGTGGCGTACCGCGGCGAGGTGGATGACACGCGCTACAGCCCGGCCGAGGCGTTCTACCGCGCAGCGATCGCGGCCGGCGCGTCGGTACGCTGCCACGACCCCCTGGTGCGCCACTGGGAAGAACTGGGGATCGACATCGACCCCGAACTTCCCAGCGCAGGCACGGTCGACGCGGTCGTCCTCGCGGTGCCGCACATGGCCTACCGGGCGCTCGACGTGGTCGCGTGGCTCGGCGCAGCGAAGCCGCTGGTCTACGACTGCGACAATGTGCTCAGCGGTGCGATGCGACAGGCGCTGCGGGCCCATGGCTGCCGGGTCGAGAGCACCGGCCGGGGATCCGGACTATGAGCCGCGCACTGATCACGGGCGGCGCCGGCGGGATTGGCCTGCACCTGGCGCAACGCCTGCTGCGCGAAGGCTGGGAGGTTACACTGCTCGACAACTTCCAGCGCGGCCGGCGTGATGCCGATCTCGCCGCGGTCACGACGGCACCCGGGGTGACGCTGCTCGACCTCGACCTCGGTCGGCCCGAAGCGCTCGCAGCGATTGGCACGCGGCATACGCACGTCTATCACCTCGCCGCCCGCCTCGGCGTACAGAACGTGCTCGAGCGCCCCCGCGCGGTACTCGAAGACAACGTCGCGCTGACGCTCGCCGCGCTCGCAGCCGCCCGTCGCCAGGATGCCCTCGAATGCTTCCTGTTCGCCTCGACGAGCGAGGTCTATGCGGGCACGCTCGAACACTTCTCCCTGCCGATTCCGACCCCTGAAACGACCCCGCTGGCGCTGCCGCCGCTGGCGCGTGCGCGCACCAGCTACATGCTGTCGAAGCTCTACGGCGAAGCGCTGTGCCTGCACGCGGGCTTGCCGGTCACCATCATTCGCCCGCACAACGTCTACGGTCCGCGCATGGGCTCGGCCCACGTCATCCCGCAGATGCTCGAACGCGCGCACCGTCTCGCGCCCGGCACCGCGTTCGACGTCTACTCGGCCGAACATACCCGGACGTTCTGCTACGTGGACGACGCCGTGGAGATGATCCTTGCCCTGTCGACGACCGCGGCTGCACGTGGCGAAGCGGTCAATGTCGGCACGCAAGCGCCCGAGATTCGCATGGACTCGCTCGCGCGTATCGTGCTGGCGGCGGTCGGCCGCAGTGCCACGATCGTGCCGGCGCCGGCCACCGAGGGTTCGCCGCCGCGTCGTGCACCGGACATGTCACGCTGCCGCGCTCTCACCGGATACACCAGCCGCGTCACGCTCGAAGAAGGCGTGGCACGCACCTGGGCCTGGTACAGGGAACACGTAAGCGGCGACTGACCCCGAAGCCTCAGCCGGCGACCCGCGCACGCCAGTCGACGAGCAGGTCGCGCATGCTATCGGCGAACGCGATCGCGGGCTGCCACCCCAGCACCGCCGCGATACGGGCCGGGTCGCCGCGATGCTCGGGGACATCGTTCGGCCGCAGGAGCGTTGCGCTGCGCACGACATCGAACGGCACGCGCGCCGCCTCGCGCAAAGCCGCGAGACAGTCCTCCATCGGGGTGGCGCGACCCGAGCAGACGTTCAGCACGATCCGCCCTGCGTCGAGCTGTGCGGCGCCCACGCAGGCGCGCGCGACGTCACGCACGTCGACCAGGTCGCGCGCGCTGGAGAGGTTGCCCACCTCGACGCGGGCCCGTTCGCCGCGTTCGACGAGTGCGATCTGGCGCGCCATGCTGGCCGCGACCAGCGTCGGCGGCTGTCCGGGTCCGACCACGTTGAACACGCGCAGAATACGTATCGGGCAGCCCCAGGCGCGATGGTGCTGCTCGAGCACGAGCTCCTGTGCGGCCTTGCTCACCCCGTACAGATCGAGTGGGGCGATCGGATGGTCCTCGTCGATCGGCAATGCCTGCGGGCGCCCGTAGACCGCCGCCGAGGCCGGCACCACCACGACCGGCGCGGCGGCACAGCGCGCAAGCGCGGCCAGCAACTGCTCGGTCACGGTCACGTTTGCCGTGATCAGCGACGCAGCGTCGAGTCCCGGCGTCCGCAGCGAGCCGGCACAATGGAACACGTGCGAGGGCCGGTACTCGGCGAGTAGCGTATCGAGGGTGTCTGCCGCAGCGAAATCGAGCACCGTCACCGCATGCGCGGGCCTGGCCGCGACGCTGACAGCCGGGCGCGGGCGTACCACGCCGTGGACATCGTGACCCTGCGCGAGCAACAGGTCTGCAAGGTGGCGGCCAAGGAAGCCGTTGCTGCCGGTGACGAGCGCGCGCATGGGCGGGTGTGACATGACGACTCCTGCTTGTCGACGCAGCCGCGCCGGCCGCGCAGTTTAGAACCGCTCCCACAAGTTTTCGTGGTTGCGTTGGCGCCCGAATGCTCGAGCCCACGAAAGTGACTCATGGGGGCACAGTGCGCAGGGAATTGGGGTTCTATTGCCAGGCACTGTAACGCCGTGGACGGGCCCGACGAAAATAGGGGTGGGGGCCCAACCCGCAGGGCCGTCGCTGGCTGCAAGAATTGCGCGTCGGACTCACGCGCCGGCCGCGTAACGGCGCTGCCACAACTCGAGATTGAGCAGGGTCCACAGCAGCTTCTCGTAGTTCCGCCGCCCGGACAGGTGAGCGTCGATCACGGCATCCAGCGTCGCCGGATCGTAGTAGCAGCGCGTGCGCGAATCGGTCCCGCGCAGGTGGTCGAGGAGGAAATCGCGCATCGGTCCGCGGAACCATGCCGCGACGGGTACGCGAAAACCGACCTTACGGCGGCCCAGGATATGGGCCGGCAAGTGTGCCCGCAGCGCCTCGCGCAACAGCCACTTGGTGCGACGGCCGCGCACGCGGTAGTGATCCGGCAGGCTGGAGACATAGCTGGCCAGCCGATGATCGAGAAACGGCATGCGTGCTTCCAGCGAATGCGCCATGGTCATGCGGTCGCCGCGTTCGAGCAGGTTGTCGGGCAGCCAGCTGGATTGGTCGAAGTAGAGAATGCGCCGCAGCGCGGAATTGGTCGGTGGGGTGTCGAAGGGCGGCCCGTCGCGCACCACTGTGGCTGGCCCGCCGACCGCCGCGACCAGCGAGGCGCTGCGCGCATCGTTGATCGCGCCGAACCAGGCCGGCATGCGCGCCGCCCAGTTCTCGATGCCGAGACAATGCGCGGCGAGCCGGGCGCGATGGAAGCGGTAGGGCAAGGCCTCGACCAGCGGTTCGAAAAGACGCCGGCGCACGGGCGCGGACAGCCCTTGGTAGAGCGCCGCGCAGGGTTCCCACACGTGCTTGGGGTAGCCACCGAGGATTTCGTCGCTGCCTTCACCGGTGAGGACCATCTTGACCGTGCGCGCAGCCTCGCGTGCGAGCAGGAAGATGGGAATGTCGGACGGCTCGCACACGGGCGCATCGCGGTAGCCGATCAAGTCCGGCAAGGTGGTCATGAGGTCGGTTTCGCTGACCACCAGTTCGTGGTGCTCGCTCCGAACCACCCCGGCAATCACGCGGGCGTGGTCGAGTTCGCTGTAGGTGCGCTCGGCGAAGCCGACCGAGAACGTCCGCAGCGGCGCGCTGCAGTGGCGGGCCATGAGCACGACGACGGCCGAGGAGTCGATGCCACCGGAGAGAAAGGCGCCGAACGGGACGTCGCTGACCAGCCGCGTGCGCACGGCATCGTCGAGCAGCCCGGCGAAGTGTCCAACGGCATCCTGTTCCGCCGCCGGCGCAGCCAGCGGCAGCCGGTCCGGCGGTTCCCAGTAGCGCCATTCGCGCATAACGCCGCCGGCGACGCTCAGGCAGCATCCCGGCTCGAGCTTGCGGATACCGAGGAACAGCGTGCGCGGCGCCGGCACGTAGCGGTAACGCAGGTAGTCGCCGAGGACGTCGGTATCGACTTCGGCGCGGACGCCGCCAGGCACCAGCAGGGCCTTGATTTCCGATGCGAACAAGAGCTCCGTGCCGTGCTGGTGCACGAACAGCGGTTTCTTGCCGAAGCGATCGCGTGCGAGCAGCAGCCGTGCGTGCTCGGCATCCCATAGCGCGAACGCGAACATGCCCGCGAGATGGGCGACGCAGTCCTCGCCCCAGGCCGCGTAGGCGTGCACGATGGATTCGCTGTCGGAGTTGGTCGCAAAGCGATGACCGCGCGCCTCGAGCTCGGCGCGCAGTTCACGGTAATTGTAGATCTCGCCGTTGAAGACGAGCTGGATACGACCGTCGGCGCTCGCGATCGGCTGGCGGCCACCGTCGAGATCGATGATCGCGAGGCGTTTGTGGGCCAGCCCGACCCGGGTGCCGCCGGCGTCTGCCGTGGCGAGAAAATACCCCTCGCCGTCCGGCCCGCGGTGCTGCAGGGTCGCGGCCATGCTGCGCAGGAGCGCGTCCGCGTCGACGTCCTGGCGAGACGTCAGCAGACCGGCTATGCCACACATGCGCGCCGCGCGGCAGTCCGGGCGCCGAACCGATTCAATCGCCCAGCCACTCGCCGAGGACAGCGCCGAGGCGCAGTTGCGAGATGAGCGGATTGAAGGTGTGATCGGCCTGTTCGATGGTGACCTCGTGAAGCAGCCCTGCACGCCCGAGTGCCGCGCGCCCCTGCTCGCCATGCAGGGCCAGATACTCCGCCGCGCCGTCGCCCGGCGAGTAGACGAAGCCGACCCTGACCCCGGCCGCCGCGAGCTGCGCGAGGTCGGCGTCGAGGCGCTGCACTTCCCCGCTCATCTTCGCGCGCCGCGCCGCCACGACGAGACCGAGCTGCATCCACAGCACGCGCACGATCTTGCGCAGGTCGGCGCGTCCGCTCAGCAGCTTCTTCCACTTCGCCCAGCTGCGCAGCGCGTGCTTGTAATGTGCATAATCCTTCGGGCGCACCAGCGACGCCGGCTTGCCGACGACCGATCGCTCACCGTAGAAATCGGCATTGATGAGCACGATGTCGCTGATGTCGTCCAGCATCAGCGCGGCATGGAAGGAAGCCCACGCACCGGAACAGATGCCGGCGAGCGCGATACGCGCCGGTGTGCCGGTGGCCTCACGCAACGCAGCCAGGAGCTGCGCCACGTCGTCGACCGCGGTGGCGGGATAGGGATCGTTGCCTGGGATCCCACCTCGCGGGAGACTGTCGCCGAGACCGGCGAGGTCCGCGCGGCAGACGCGCGCGCCGCCCGCTGCAAGCTGCCGGGCGAACGCGACGTACATGCCGTTCGGTCCGATGTGATGCATCGATCCCGAGTTGAGCAGCAGGATCAGACGGCCATCAGCCTGCGCCGGATCGAGTGGCTCGGTGACGATGCCGAACAGGCCGTCTACGCGCGACGGATCCAGGGGCCACTCGCGGATGGCGCCCAGTTCGAGCGTGTCCGCGCACGGCGGAACGGTATCACCCGGCGCCGGCTCCATGGCCGCGCAATGCTGCGGAATCCAGTCCGCAATCGTCCCGATTGCAGCCTCGGGCAACGCCGACAGGTGCGGATCGGCGAGCATGCCGGCAACGAAGCCACCCGGACGCACCCGCGTGGTCGGCAGGCCGAGCGCTTCGAGATGCGCGACCAGCTTGTCTTCCGGCGCAAGTTCCTCGCGCTCCACGACGAGACATGCGGGGCCCCCGAGCGGGGCAAGCGTCAGCAGGTCGAGCCCCGCCAGCGCGTCGAGGAAGGCCTCGTCGAGCTGGAAGCCACCGCTCCGATACTCGCTCAGTACATCCGCGGGCGGCGCTGAGGCTTGCGTGAGCAGCTTCCACTCGCGGGCGAAACGACGGCCGGTGACGACCGGCCCCCACAGCACGAGCCCGGCCACCGCCACGCGGGCCGCCGCGGCAGCAGCGAAGGCCGCACCCAGGCGGACCCCCAGCACGCACACGCGCTGCACACCGGTCGTACCGCCCATCACGGCAATCGCCTGGCAGATGTCATCCACACATCCGTTGTAGTCCAGCTTGCCGTCCGAACCGTCGCCCGAGTCACCGGTCGAGCGGTAGTCGAAGCGCAGCACGGGCACGCCGCGTGCCGCCAGCACGTCGGCCAGCGCACGCAGTACGCGATGCGTGGACAGGCTCTCGGCACCGAGTGTCGGGCACAGCACCACGCCGATGTCGCCGTGCAGGGTTGCAGGCTCATGGCGCCAACCGAAGCACTGGGCGCCAGGCTCGCCGAAGTACACGGTCTGGCGCGTCACGGCAGGCGCACCCGGATCCTGCTCGCTCGGAATCGTCACGTGCAATGCGTGAACGCCGTTCGCACGACCGGTGATCTCCGGTCCAACCCCGGCGGGTATATCCCGCTCGAGAGTGCTGCGTCCGCGGCGCCGCGAAAGCGTCGGCAAGTCCTCATTGTTGACGTTCGTTGACTCGCGCTTCGTTGAGATAAACAGGGTCGCTTGTTATCGTAAGGAGGCGTCATGCTGCATTGCAAGCTGCGCTGCACAGCGATGACGAAGACACCACCTTTCCGCCGAGTTCGCCCGAACTCAAGAGAATCAGCGCAATGTCCCAGCCTTCTGCCGCTAACGCCGCGCCGGCGTCGATCCTCGACTGGTTCGAACGACAGGCCACCTCGACTCCTGCCGCTATCGCCGTCGTCGACGGTGACACCTCGCTCGACTACACCGGACTCGCGCAGCGCGTCGACGCGCTCGCGCGCGGGCTCGTCGCGCAGGGCGTCGTGCCGGGCGATCGGGTTGCCCTGCGCCTGCCCCGCTCCATCGATGCCGTGGTCGCAATGCTCGGGGTCTGGCGCGCGGGAGCCGGCTACCTGCCTCTTGACGTCAAGAATCCGCCTGCGCGGGTCGAGTACATGCTCGACAACGCGACTGCACGGCTCGTGCTGACGACGGAGAAGCTGCTCGCCGATCGGGCCAGCTTTGGTGCTACCACGGTGCCGTTCGTGGACATCGCCGAGGTGGAGTCGAACGGCGCCGGCGTGAACAGCCCACTGCCGTCGCCCGCCCCTGACGCACCGGCCTACGTGATCTACACCTCGGGCTCCACGGGGACGCCGAAAGGGGTGCAGATCTCGCACCGCGCCGCGTGTCACTACGTCACCTGGGCGGCCGGGTACTACGTCGGCGGGATGGCGGTCGACATGCCACTCTACTCGTCGCTTGCATTCGACCTGACGGTGACGTCGCTGTACGTCCCGCTCGTGACCGGCGGCCGCGTCGTCGTCTACCCGGAATCCGACGGGCCGCGCGATCTCGCCATCTACCGCGTGTTGCGTGATGACGCGGTGGACATGGTCAAACTGACCCCCTCTCACCTCGCGCTGATTGCGCGCCTCGATCTCGCCGGCGCACGCATCCGCAAGCTGATCGTCGGGGGCGAGGATCTCACCGCGGCGTTGGCCCAGCGTGTGCACGGGGCATTCGCGGGCGAAATCGAGATATACAACGAGTACGGGCCAACCGAGGCGACGGTCGGCTGCATGGAGTACCGTTTCGACCCCGAGCGCGACCGCGCCGGATCGGTGCCCATCGGGCGCGCCATCGACGGTACCGAAATCCTGGTCCTGGACGACGCCGGCCGCGCCGTCGCTGGCGGAGGTACGGGCGAGATTTTCATCGGCGGCGCATCGCTCGCCGACGGCTACGTCAACCAGCCGGAGGCCACCGCCGAGCGCTTCGTCGCGCACCCGGCCCGGCCCGGCGCACGCGTCTACCGGACCGGCGATCTCGCCCGTCGGCGCGAGGACGGACTGCTCGAGTACGCCGGTCGTGCCGACCGCCAGGTCAAGCTCGGCGGCTTCCGCGTCGAACTCGGCGAGGTCGAGGCCGCGCTCGCCGACCACCCGGGCATCACCGCTGCCGCGGTCACGCTGCACCAGCCGACGCCGGCGCGCGAGGAGATCTTCCACTGCGTGCGTTGCGCACTGCCATCGAACTACCCGGGCGTCAACTACGATGCTGACGGCCTGTGCAACGTGTGCCGCGACTACGACGCGCACAAGCATCTCGCCGAGAACTACTTCCGCACCATGGACGAACTCCAGGCACTGCTCGAGGATGCCAAGGCATCGCGGCGCGGTGACTACGACGTCCTCATGCTGCTCAGCGGCGGCAAGGACAGCTCCTACGTGCTCTACCAGCTGCTCGGCATGGGTCTCAAGGTACTCGCCTACACGCTCGACAACGGCTACATCTCCGACGGCGCCAAGGACAACGTGCGTCGCGTGGTGAGCGCACTCGGCGTCGATCACGTGTTCGGCACGACGGCGGTGATGGACGACATCTTCCGCAACAGCCTCGAGCAGTTCAGCAACGTCTGCAACGGTTGCTTCAAGACGCTCTACACGCTGAGCATGCAGCTCGCCCACGACAAGGGCATCAAGTACATCGTCACCGGCCTGTCACGCGGGCAACTGTTCGAAACGCGCTTCGACTTCCTGCTGCGCAACCGCATCTTCGACGTCGATGCCATCGAGCGTGACGTGCAGCGCGCGCGGCGCATCTACCATGCGCAGAATGACATCGTCAGCCGCAACCTGCCGCTGGGCCCGATCGCCGATCCGAAGGTGCTCGAAGAGACGGTATTCATCGATTTCTACCGCTACTCCGACGTCGGTCGCAACGAGATCATGGGCTTCCTCGAGAGCTGCAGGAACTGGACGCGGCCAGCCGACACCGGCCGTTCGACCAACTGCCTGATCAACGACGTCGGCATTTTCGTGCACAACCGCGAGCGTGGCTTTCACAATTACGCACTGCCGTACTGCTGGGAAGTGCGCCTCGGTCTGCTCGATCGTGAAGAGGCGCTCCTCGAGCTGGCCACCGATGTCAACATGGAGAACGTCGAAGACATCCTCTCGCGCATTCGCTATACGAGTAGCGACGAGTTCCGCCGGGCCGAGCCCAGGCTGGTGGCCTACCTCGCCTGCGACCGCGAAGTCTCACCGGAGAGCCTGCGCGCACACGCCGCGACGCGCCTGCCGACCTACATGGTGCCGGCCCAGTTCGTCACGCTCCCCGAGCTGCCGCTGACGGTCAACGGGAAGATCGACTGGGCCGCGCTACCGGCGCCGCGCAGCGAGGACACGCCGCGCCGCAGCGAATCGAGAGCCACGCTCGACGCGGTCGAACGCAGCGTCGCCGAGATCTGGGAGCGTCTGCTCGGCAGCGGCGGCTTCGACTCCGAGGAAGGTTTCTTCGATGTCGGCGGGACCTCGATGCTCGCCGTGCTGCTCTACCTCGAACTCGAAGACCTCGTCGGCACGGAGCTCCCCGACCCGGTGATGACGACCGCGGATGGCTGGACCATCCGCGAGCAGGCAACGCTGCTGCGCGCACACGGCTACTCGGCCTGAGGACTCGAGAACCGCGCATGGCGTCACCGCCGGCGCCATGCCCGAGAGTTCAGTGCGCTCGCGCCGTACGCCCGGATTGCCTCGGGCCCGCGTTCACCGCGAGAATGCAGAACCTTGCAGCCATCCGAGCCGGGCGCCGCGTCGGACCGTTCCCGCGCCTGCCGGCCAGGTGCTGCTGTGCAACCGACCCGGGGAAGGTCCCACAGGAGGAGACATCACGATGGACATGGCCGAGCTCGAAAAGCGCATCACGCGTCTCGAGGACATCGAGGCAATCAAGCAGCTGAAAGCGCGTTACAGCCACATCTGCGACGACGACCACAATCCGGACACCGTCGCCTCGGTGTTCGCCGAGGATGGCGTGTGGGAGAGCGCCGACTTCGGCACCGCACGCGGCCACGCCGAGATCAGCGCGCTGTTCGCAAAGTTTCGCGACATGTTCTCCTTCTCGCAGCACAACATGATGAATCCCGTGATCACGGTCGACGGCGACCGCGCCACCGGTATCTGGTACATCATGGGGCCGTGGACCTACCGCGAGAACGGCGAGGAGAAGTGGCTGGCGCTGCGCTACGACGACGACTACGTGAAGATCGACGGCGAATGGAAGTACCAGCACCTGCGCGTGGCGCTGCGCATGGTGGCCGATCGTTGAGCGTCGCATCACGGCCGGTCGCACACGTGCGACTGGCCGTGGCGGGCCGCGCCCGTTAAGCTTGCGAGCGCGTGCGCGCGACCCGGAGGGCCCTGCGCACGCGACTCGAGAATCCGCCAAGTGCTGGAGATGTCAATGGACGATTTCCCGGCCTACCGCCGCCCCGGCCCCATCGATCGACTGCGCGATCGCGTGCAGACCTTCCTCATCGAACGCGCACTGTGCGCGTGCGACCGTTTTCTCCTCGAGGTGCCCGGCCGCCGTACCGGCCTGCCGCGCCGCACGCCGGTCAACGTCTTCGTCGTCGACGGGCAGCACTACCTGGTGGCGCCGCGCGGCGAGACGCACTGGGTGCGCAACGTCCGGGCAAGCGGCAGGGTGAGCCTGCGCCGTGGCCGCGACGTCGAACAATGGGATGCCCTCGAAGTACTCACCTCGGACAAACCGCTCATCCTGCACGGCTACCTCAACCATTTCGGCCTTGCCGTACAGCGCCACTTCCTCATCGACTGTGGCGAGGAGGAATCAATGCTCTGGGCCAGCGCGTGCCTGCACCCGACCTTCCACCTGTTGCCGGTGCCGATGGGGTTCAGACGTCCCGACCCGACCCCACGGGCCGCTCGCATCGGCCAGGTCAGCGACTCGCCCCGGGGGGCCGCATGCGCGGCCGGGCCGGTGGGACGGTCGCCGCTCGCCCAGGCCCGCCCGGTGGAGAAACGATAGCCGCCCTGCTCGGCCCGTCCGCGGCATCCATTAGCGGAAGTCTTCCTCGGTGTGCAGGCGCGTGAGGTGGATTTTCTTCATGCGCCATACGCCGCCTTCCTTGACGTACTCCTCGTGGTAATGCCCCCAGCCCTTGAAATGGCAGCTTGGCAGCATGACGTAGTCGAACATCGCCCAGATGCCGCGCGCACTCGTCGCGCCGGTCAGTTCGAGTTCGGGCATGAAGCCCTGGTGGATCGACTGTGCGCCGGTCATCAACGTGCTCACGCCCTCGTCCAGGGCGGCGCGGCCGTCGCAGCCGATATCCAGCGGCATGTCGGGCCGCGCGCGCGGCACGCCCTCGTAGAAGGCATGCACGTCTTCGGTGAAGCATTCGCGCCACGGCTCCCATTGCTGGGTATCCATGAGCCTGAAGTAACGGGCCTTCAGCTGGCGAATCGCCTCGAGCTCATTCATCTGGTCCAGAGTCATCTCGCGCTCCCCTCGCTTGACTGCAATCGTGACGCGCCGACGATAGGCGAGGCACGCCTCACGGGCAAGCGGATCAACGCGCGGACAGGTAGGGCCGCGAGCGCGGCAGCCGTCCGAGCAGCTCGTTGAACAGGTGCTGACCACCGCTCGAGAGCTGCTCTTGCGGATGCTCCGCACACCAGCCGTCCATCCAGGTGAACACCGCCGGCGCGTCGGTGATGGCGAGTACGTCCACGCGCAGCGCCGTGGCCAGCGCCGTCATGAAACCGCTCAACCACATCTGCGGTGCGTCGACGTCACCGTCACCGGCACGTCGCGCGGCCCACTCGGCACACGAGAAATCGGCGATGCTGGTGATGGCGGGGGCCGCGGGCGCGGCCACGGTGAGCAGCAGGGCAAGAAACAGTTGGCGCATGCGGACGGCCTCCCCGGGGACGATGGCAGCGGGTGGACACAGCATGACAGCCGCTGCGCGTGCACGCATCAGGGGCGCGTGATGCGCCAGCAGCGGTGTGGCGTACGGCGGCGGAAGTCCTCCGGTACTGTCTGCGCGGTGATCTCCTCGCAACGCCAGCGTCGTTGCAGGGATTCGTCGAGACGGAAGCCCTGGCGGTTGTTCGAGAAGTACAGCCGCCCGCCCGGCGCGAGCAGACCCGCGGCGGCGGATACCAGTTCGACCTGGTCACGCTGGACGTCGAAACTCCCGCGCATGCGCTTGGAATTGGAGAAGCTGGGCGGATCGAGAACCACGAGGTCGTAACGTGTGGCCTCGTTGCGCGCGCCTTCGAGCCAGGCGGTGACATCGGCGCGCAGCAGGCGATGACGCGCGCGGTCGTCGAGACCGTTCAGCACGAGATTGCGCCAGGTCCAGTCCTGGTAGGTCTGCGACATGTCGACCGTGAGCGTGCTGGCGGCGCCGCCGGCGGCCGCGTACACGGTGAAGCTGCCGGTGTAGGCGAACAGGTTGAGCAGGCGCTTGCCGGCCGCCTCTGCGCGCACCATGGCGCGGGTCTCGCGATGGTCGAGGAAGAGGCCGGTATCGAGGTAGGCGGCAAGATTCACCTCGAAGCGAAGCCCGCGCTCGGTGACCACGAACGGCTCTCCCGTGGCATCGAGCTTCTCGTACTGCGAACTACCGCGCTGGCGGCGACGCAGCTTGAGCACGCAGCGCGCGGGCTCCACCTCGAGCGCAGTAGCGATGGCCTGCCGATGGCGCTCGATGTCGGCGTCGTCGAAAGGCCGCTTGCCCTCGAACAGCTGCACGTGCAGCCATGCCCCGTAGCGATCGACGGCGTAGGGGAATTCCGGCATGTCGCGGTCGTACACGCGCCACGCCTCGAGGCCCTCGCGACGCGCCCAGCGCCCGAGGTGCCGGGCGTTCTTGCGCAGGCGATTGAGCAGTGGCGCGAGCGCTGGGTCCGAGCTCATCGCACCTCCAGCACGACCTCGCCGATCCCCTCGACGACGAAGCGGCACTCCTCCGCCGCCTGCGGGAAGCGCGTGGTGGCGATGCTGCCGGTCGAGACGATGTCGCCCGCGCGCAGGCCGGCGCCGCGCGCGGCGAGATGATTGGCGAGCCAGGTCAGCGGCTCGAAGGGATGGCCGAGGACATCCGCGCCACTGCCGCGGTCGATCTCGACGCCGTTGCTCAGCACGTGCCCGGTGACCCCGGCGAGATCCGGCCACTCCTCGCGGAAACTCCCGAGCACCACGCCCTCGTTCCAGCTGTTGTCGGCGACCAGCGAGCCGATGTCGGTGACCGCGTAGTCGGCGGCCCGATCGTCGACCACCTCGATCGCGGCACAGACCGCCGCGACAGCGCCGGCAACGGTGTCGCGCGTGTACGGCGCGCCGGCCGCCGGCAGGTCGGCGCCGAGACGAACCGCGATCTCGGTCTCGAGGCCGAGATGCACGTAGTCGTCGCGCGCGATGGCCGCGCCGCTGGCGAGCAGCTGCGGCGCGAGCACGGCGCCCGCAATGGGGCTGTCGATGCCGAGCAGTGCCTGCATACGCAGGGAGGTCAGGCCGATTTTCCAACCGGCCACGCGGGCACCCTCGTAGGCGCATCGGAGCGCGACGTAGGCTTCCTGTACGGCATAGGCCTCGGCGAGATCGGCGAGCGCCTGCGCGCCGCTGAAGGGCACGAAATGGGCGCGGGCGCGATGCTGGGCAAAGAGATCCTTGGCGCGCTGGCGAACGGCGTCGTTCATGCTGGCTCCCTCGAACTGCGCTGGGAGGGCAGTGTAGCGCCAGCGGGCATCGCCGCGGATGGCGCGCTACACTGCCGCCACCGGCCGGCCACCGCCGGCACGATGCAGGGGAGGAATCGAACGCATGCCAGCGAGCCGTCAAGCCGATGAACGCACCGTCTACCGCACCTGTCCGCTGTGCGAAGCAACCTGCGGGCTCGCCATCACCGTGGCGGGCACGCAGATCACGCGGGTGCGCGGCGATCGCGACGATGTCCTCAGCGGCGGCTACCTGTGCCCCAAGGGCGTCGCGCTGGGCGAGCTGCACGCCGATCCGGATCGCCTGCGCCAGCCGCTGGTGCGCGACGGCGGGCACCTGCGCGAGGCAAGCTGGGCAGAGGCGTGGGCGCGCGTCGAAGCCGGCCTCGCGCCCTACCTCGGCGAGCGCGGGCGCAGCGCGCTCGGCGTCTACGTCGGCAACCCCAACGTGCACAACCTCGCCGGCTCACTGTTTCTGCGCCCGCTGCTGAAGGCGCTCGGCACGCGGAATCTCTTCACCGCCTCGACCGTCGACCAGATCCCCAAGCACGTCGCCAGTGGTCTCATGTTCGGCGACGCCACGGCGCTGCCGGTGCCGGACATCGACCGCACCGACTACCTGCTCCTGCTCGGCGCCAACCCGTGGGAATCCAACGGCTCGCTGTGGACCGCGCCCGACCTGCCGGGGCGCATCCGCCAGCTGCGCCGTCGCGGCGGGCGCTTCGTTGTGGTCGACCCGCGCCGCACCCGCACCGCCGAGCACGCCGACCTGCATCTCGCCATCCGCCCCGGCCACGACGCCCACTGGCTGCTCGCGCTCGCCCACGTCCTCGTCAGCGAGGGGCTCGCCGCGCCCAGCCGCCTGGCCGACTTCTGCGACGGCCTCGACGATCTCGGCGCGCGCCTCGCCGCATTCACGCCCGAGGCCGTCGCTGCACACTGCGATATCGATGCGGCAACCACGCGACGCATCGCGCGCGAGCTCGCCGCGGCGCCGCGCGCGGCGGTCTATGCGCGCATCGGCACGCATGCCAATCGCCACGGGACGCTGGCGGCCTGGACCACCGAGCTCATCAACGTGCTCACCGGCAACCTCGACCGCGAAGGCGGCGTGATGTTCCCCCTCGCCCCGCACGATCGCGCACACGACGGCCAGCCCGGCGGGCGCGGGTTCACGACGGGGCGCTGGCGATCCCGCGTTGCCGGTCACCCCGAGGTGATGGGCGAACTACCGGTCGTCGCGCTCGCCGAGGAAATCGAAACGCCCGGCGACGGACAGGTCCGCGCGCTCGTCACCGTCGCCGGCAACCCGGTGCTGTCGACGCCCGACGGCACGCGCCTCGACCGCGCCCTCGCCGCGCTCGATTTCATGGTCAGCGTCGACATCTACCTCAACGAGACCACGCGCCACGCCGACGTCATCCTGCCGCCGCCTTCGCCGCTCGAGCGCGCCCACTACGACATCCTGTTCCTGCGCTTCGCGGTGCGCTCGGTAGCCAACTACTCGCCTGCACTATTCGATCGCGATGGTCCTAGCGAACAGGACATCCTGCTGCGCCTGGCCATGATCGCGGCCGGTCGGGGCGCCGACGGCGACGTTGCCCGGGCGGCCGAGGACTACCTCGCCGAGCAGGTCGCACGCGAGACGGCCAACCCGGCCTCCCCGATTGCCGGCGCCGCCGTGGCGGACATCCTCGCCCGCGTCGACGGTGACGACGCCTGCGACCGTATGCTCGATTTCCTCGTCCGTACCGGCCCTTTCGGCGACGGCTTCGCCGACGACGTCGACGGCCTCAACCTGGCCCGCCTGCGCGCCGCGCCGCACGGTATCGACTTCGGCCCGATGCGCCCGCAGCTGCCGGGTCGGCTGCGCACCCCGGACGGGCGACTCGCGCTCGGCAGCGCGGCGATCGACGGCGAACTCGCTGCAGCCGCCGGCGAACTCACCACGACTCCCGATCCCGCCGCGCTGCTCCTCGTCGGCCGCCGCGAGTTCCATTCCAACAACTCGTGGATGCACAACCTGCCGTCGCTGATCGAGCGCCCCGAGCGCTGCACCCTGCGCATGCATGCCGATGACGCCGCGCGGCTCGGCCTCGCCGACGGTACACGCGTCACGCTCCGCTCCGCCGCGGGCGCGATCGAGGTGCCGCTCGAGGTGCACGCCGAGATGCGTCCCGGCGTGGTCAGCCTGCCGCATGGCTACGGCCACCGCTTCCACGACATGCGCCTCGGACGCGCGCGAGCGCACGCCGGCGCCAGCGCCAACGACGTCGTCGTGGCCGCCCTCGACCCGCTGTCCGGCAATGCAGTGCTCAACGGCGTGCCGGTGACGGTGGCGGCGGCCTGAGCGGCGCCCGAGGTGGCGCGGCCGGGACCGCGCTCCCGCTGCGTCCGCGCATCCGATACCATGCGGGCGCTTCGCCATCGGCGACGCCATCGCACAGGGGAGATACCGATACATGACCACGCGCCTGCCCGTCGTGGGCCCGCAGGGCGTCACGCCCGACTGGATCACCGCCGCCCTCAACAACAAAGGCATCGACGCGCGCGTCAGCGCCGTTAGCGCCGAGACGGTCGGCACCGGCCAGCTCGGCGAAACGCGTCGGTTCCTGCTCGACTATGCCGGGACACCGCCGGCCGACGCGCCGCGTACGCTGGTCGGCAAGTTCCCGTCGGACAACGAGACGGCCGCCAACACCGGCAAGCAGATGGGTTTCTACCGCTCGGAGCTGATGTTCTACCGCGAGCTTGCCCACCGCACCGCCATCAACACACCGGCCGTCTATGCCGCCGAACTCGCGCCGGACAACGATTTCGTGCTGTTGCTCGAGGATCTCGCGCCGGCCGTGCAGGGGGACCACATGCAGGGCTGCTCGGTGGAAGAGGCACGCATGGCCCTCGGCGAGGCGGCGCTCCTGCACGGCGCGTTCTGGGACGATGCCGAACTCGCCGCGCAACCCTGGCTGTACGTACCCGAGGGCGCACAGGGCTTCTACACGACCGAGCTCATGGAGAGCTCGTGGGCGCATTTCGAGCAGACCTACGCGCACCGCATGGACCCGGAGGTGATCGCCGTGTGCGACAAGTTCGTGCGCCACCACGCCGCCTGGAATGCCCCCCGCCCCGCGCCGAAGTGTTTCTCGCACAACGATTTCCGCGTCGACAACATGCTCTTCGGCGGGCCGCGCATCGCCATCGTCGACTGGCAGACCAGCAACTACCTCGGCACCGGCATGGATGTCGCCTACTTTCTCGGCGGCGCCTTCGAACGCGCCACGCGGCGCGCCGTCGAGCAGGACCTGCTGCGCGAATACCACGCCGCGCTGCTTGCCGCGGGCGTCGAGAATTACGACTTCGAGCACCTCATGTCCGATTACCGCCACTACAGCTTCGCGGTGCTGGTCGTCGCCATCGCGGCGACCGTGATCGTCAAGCCGACCGAGCGCGGCGATCGCCTGTTCATGAAGATGGTCACCGACGGCGCCTACCAGGCCATCGACAACGACGCCGTCGACGCGCTCGATGCACTTTGACACGCGCAGGTGCCGGACCGCACGCTCCACGCATCCGTCCTGACCACCCGCAACGCGCCGCCGCGCGAGGAGCCGCCCATGCGCCTGGCCAAGCAACATCTCGACATCGGCCTGTTCACCACCGACATCGCCGCCCATACCGCTTTCTGGCGCGACACCGCCGGCCTGCGCCTCGATCACGAGCTCGAACTCGGCATCGAGGGCATCGTGCAGCACCGCTACGACGCCCACGACTCAGTGATCAAGGTCAATCACCACCCCGGCCCACTCGCCGAGCTGCCACCGTCGGGCTATGTCGGCCTGACCATCGCGCGCGCCGGCGCACCGGCCTGGGAGGGCTGCCACCCCGGCGGTGACGCGGTACGCCTGGTGCCGCCCGGCACCGACGGCGTGGTCGGCATCGGCGTAACGGTCGCTACGCCGGACCCGGCACGCATGATGGCCTTCTACACCGAAGCGATGGAATTCGAACGGGTCGATGAGCGCACTGTCCGCTGCGGCGACAGCCTGCTGTTCGTCGTCGAGGGCACCGGTGGCTCGCCGGCGCCGAGCTTCATCGGCCCGAATTTCCGTTACCTCACCATGCAGATCTTCGATGCCGACGCCGCCTGCGAGCACATCGTCGCACGCGGCGGCACCCTGGTGCAGGCGCCGGTGACGCTCGGCGACGTCGCCCGCTACGCTTTCGTCGCCGACCCGGACGGCAACTGGATCGAGATCTCGGCGCGCTTCTCGCTGCCCGGCGTGACCCGGCCCGTGTCAGGCTGAGTGGCGATGCCCGTGCTGCCGCCGGCAGGTGATCCGGGGCGGACAACCCGGCGTAACACGCATGTGAACCACGTCTGGCGACTCCGCTCAGCAGGTCACCGCGGCGCCTGTCTCGCACCCCTCCTCCCCCACGAGCAGGCAGTGCGCCGCGGTGACCTGCGGCTATTTGCACGCTGCGCCGCTGCCGCAGCACTGCTGCTTTGCGTCCTGGTTGTGCGCGTCGCCAGCGCAGCTTGCGCGAGCACCGCGGAACTCGCGAACTTCGTCTCCAGCCGTTACGGCGACGCCATTCACTTCGATGTCCTGCGCAACGGCAAGACCGTCGGCGAGCACGTCACCCGCTTCGCCGTCGACGACGACGGCATCGGCGTCGAATCGCGTATGCGCCTCGACATCCGCGTGCTGCTGGTGCCGGTCTACGATTTCACCTACGTATCGCGCGCGCGCTGGTGCGATGACGGCCTGCTCGAGCTCGATGCGCGCGTCGACGACAACGGTGACGAGCGCCACACACGCGCCGTGCGCGAGGACGGCGCGCTGGTGGTGCGCCACGAGGGACGTGAAAGACGCACGCCGCCAGACCTGATGCCGACCGACCACTGGAACCCACGCGTCGTCGGCGAACGTGCCGTGCTCAACACGCTCACCGGCAACGTCAACGAAGTCACCATCGCACCTTGTGCACGCGGCGAGCCGCGTATCGAGCAGGCTGCGCCGGGCAGCGTCTGCTATGCCTACTCGGGCGATCTCGAAACACGCGTCTGGTACGACGCCAACGGGCGCTGGAGCGGGCTGGCCTTCGCCGGTGGCGATGGCTCGGAGATCCTCTACGTCTGTCGCGATTGCGCCCGACCGGGGATCTGACGTGACGGTCGCCGCCGGTCGCGTGTGGATTACCGGCGCGAGCAGCGGGCTGGGCGCAGCGCTCGCCCGCGAGTACGCCGCGGCCGGTGCCAGCGTGCTGCTCACCGCACGCCGCCGCGAGGCGCTGGACGAGGTCGCGGCGCACTGTCACGGGCGCGCCGCGACCTACCCCGCCGACGTCACCGTCGCCGACCAGCTCGCGGCCACGCTCGACGCCATCGAAGGCGACGGTGGCCTGCCCGACCTGGTCATCCTCAATGCCGGCACCTATCGCCCGATGGGACTCGCCGAGCTCGACACCGATGCCATCGCTGAACTGTTCGCGATCAACGTCTTCGCGGTAACGCGCGCAATCGAGCTGCTGTCGCCGCGACTACGCGCGCGCGGGCACGGGCACATCGCGATGACGGGATCGGTCGCCGGGGACATCGGCCTGCCCTACGCGGGCGCCTACAGCGCGAGCAAGGCGGCGCTGGTGCGCTTCGCGCAGGCGCTGCGGCCGGAGTTGGCAGCCGCCGGCATCACCCTCTCGCTGATCGAGCCCGGCTTCGTACGGACACCGCTCACCGACCGCAACGATTTCCCGATGCCGTTCCTGATCGAGGCCGAACGCGCCGCGCGCATCATCCGCCACGGCCTCGAGCGCGGTCGCTTCCGCATCCGCTTCCCGCTGCGCATGAGCCTCGCCATGCGCCTGTTCGCGGCACTGCCCGAACCGCTCTCCTATCCGCTGCGCCGGCGCATGCTGCGCCCGTGAGCAACCCGCCACTCGATCGCTACCTGGCGATTCTCACGCAACTCGACGCGACTTCCCTCGACGCACTGACGGCCTGCCTGGCCGAAGACGTCCGCTTCCGCGACCCGTTCAACGACGTCCGTGGTCGGGCCGCCGTGCGCGCGGTGTTCGCCGACATGCTCGAACAGCTCGACGACCTCCGCTTCGCGGTCACCGCGCGTGCTGTCGAGCCCGCGCCACGCAGCGACGGTATTCACGTCGCACTGGTCAGCTGGCAGCTCGATGCGCGTCTGCCGCGCCTCGGCGGGCGCGCCTGGTCGGTTGCGGGCTGCTCCGAGATTCATCTCGATGACCGCGGTCACGTGCGCGCGCATCTCGATTACTGGGACGCCGCGCGCAGTCTGTACGAGCAGCTACCCCTGCTCGGCAGCGTGCTGCGCACGCTCAGGCGGCGCCTCGCGGTGAGGCCCTGACGGCGTCTCCAGCGGCGTACGCAGCAATACGAGCAGGCTCAGCTTGAGCAGCACCGGCAACCCGACGTAACCGACCAGCAAACGGGCAGGGTCGATGGCGGTGGCGGCGCCCGCAGCAGGCGCTGCGTCGGCACCCAGGCCGATGAACGCGACGGCAACGGCCAGGGCCAGCGCGAGCTTGGTCGCCATCGTCCACAGGGCGAAAGCGCTGGCAGTGCGGCGGCGGCCGCTGGCGGCGCGGTCGGCAGCCAGTACGTCGGCCTGGATTGACGGCGGCAGCGCGAGGTCAGCACCCAGCGTGAGCCCCGACAGCAGGCACACCAGGTAGAACCAGGCCGCGTTGTGTGGTCCGAGCCAGGCGACCTGCGCGAAGACCACCACGTTGACGGCGATGGCGATGCGCCAGGCCGGCGTCTTGCCGTACCGGCGCGCCAGTGCCAGCCACAACGGTGCACCGCCCACCGCGGCGCCGAAGTAACAGGCGAGCAGGAGGAACGTGTCGCGTTCGGCGAGGGAGAGCCAGTCGCTGACGACGAGCGGGAACAGCACCGCGGGCAGGCCATTGGCGATGCCGTTGACGAACCAGCAGACGAGGGTACGTCGGCAGTCGGGTACGCGCAGCAGCGCGACGAAGTCACGCCAGGCCACCTCTCCGTGGGTGGCGCGGGTGCCGGGTTCGGGTTCCGGCACACGCAGCAGCAGCGCGGCAATGGCCGGTACGCCGAGCACGCCCGCGGCAACGGCAAGTACGGCGAACGGCGCCGGCGCCGCGTCGCCGAGGTTGAGTACGAGCAGGGCCGGCAAGGCGAGCGCGACCAGCATGCCGACCAGGCCGGCGAGCTCGCGCGCGGCGGCGACCAGCGAGCGCTCGTGGACATCGTCGGAGAGCTCGGCGCCCCATGCCGTGTACGGAATCGTAAACAGGCTCCAGCCGACGAACAGGCACACCGCGCCGACCGCGAGATGGACGGCCCCGACGGTCGCCGGCGGACGCGCCAGCAAGGCCATGCCGAAGCCGGCAAGCAGCGCTCCGGCCAGAACCCACGGTTTGTAGCGCAGACCACCCCAGCCGCGCCGATCGGTGAGCAGCCCGATCAGCGGATCGGCGAGAAAGTCGAGCACGCGCGCGAGGGCGAGCACGAGCCCGGTCAGCGCGAACCCGAGTCCGAGGTCGCGCGCGTACCAGGTCGGCAGCAGCACCGCGACCGGGATTACCGGAATTGCGGCGGCGAGTCCCGGCGCCCCGTAAGCGACCAGCGTGGCGCGACGCAGGCCGCCGGCCGCGCTCATCGCACGTGCTCGACCCGCAGCTGGACGACGTCGGTCGCATCGGAGCGGAAACCGGCCTCGCAGTACGCCAGGTAGAAATGCCACAGGCGGCGGAAACGCGCGTCGAAACCCAGTGCACTGATGGCAGGCCAGCTGGCATCGAAGCGATCGCGCCAATGTGCCAGCGTACGTGCATAGTCGAGTGCGCACGCGTGGCGCGCGGTGATGACCAGGCCGGCATCGGCGAGCGTGCGCGCGAGCGCCGGTTCGCTCGGCAACATGCCCCCTGGAAACACGTAGCGTTGGATGAAATCCGGGTTGCGCCGGTACTGTTCGAAGCGATCCTCGGCAATGGTGATGATCTGCAGCGCCGCCGCACCCCCCGGCGCGAGACGCGCGGCGAGCTGGCGGGCGTAGGTGCTCCAGTAAGCCTCGCCTACGGCCTCGAACATCTCGATCGAGACGATGCGCGGGTAGCGGCCGGTGAGGTCCCGGTAGTCGCGTTGTTCGACACGGGCGCGCTCGCCGAGCCCCGCACGGGCCAGTCGCTCGCGCGCGTAGCCGCACTGTGCCGGCGAGATCGAGATGCCGGTGACGTCGGCGTCGCACTCACCGGCGGCGAACTCCATGAAGCCGCCCCAGCCGCAGCCGATCTCGAGGACGCGGTCGCCGGGGGCGATGCCGGCGAGTTCGGCGAGGCGCGCGTACTTGCGCCGCTGCGCCAGCTCCAGCGGTTCGTCGTCGGACGCGAACAGCGCCGACGAGTAGGTCATGCCGGCATCCAGCCAGTGCGCATAGAAGTCGTTGCCGAGATCGTAATGAAAAGCGATGTTGCGCGCCGCCTGGCCCCGCGAGTTGCCGTGCAGGCGATGCCACAGGCGGTCCGGCCAGGTCAGCCAGGCGCTGCCGCTCGCAGCGCGGCCGAGATGGCGTTCGTTGCGCGCGGCGAGCGACAGCAGCGCGGTCAGGTCGGGGCTGTCCCAGTCGCCCGCCAGGTAGCTCTCGGCCAGGCCCAGCGCGCCGCGCGTCGCGAGCGCCCACAGCGGCCGATGATTGCGCAGCTGCCAGACGCCGCGGCCGTGGACCTGCGCATCGCAACCGAAGGCGAGCATCTCGCCGCCGGGGGTCTCCACCACCAGCTCACCCTCGCGGATGCGCTTGCCGATGTGGGTGACGAGACCCAGCGCGGGGTTGCGCCAGGCGCCGGCGCGGGGCGTGGAAACGATGGAACCGGTCTGCTTCATAGTGCCTTTCCTGTCGAGATGGCGCGGCCGTCAGCGGTGACGTGACGGACCACGGGAACGCCCTTCAACCACAGCTTGAGGGCTTCGTAGTGAATCGCCGTGATGACCTTGAGCGTCGCGGCCGGGTAGCGCCACGCGAGCGCCCGCAGCGTGCTTGCCGCGAAGGCGTGACGCTGCCCGGAGAACACCGCGCGCAGGCGTAGCGCGTCGCCCTCCCGGTAATCGATGCCGAGCGCGAGCCGTGCGCCGGGCGGCCGCACGGAGAACTCGTAATGTCCCTGCATATCGAAGAAGGGCGATACGAACAGCGCCTTCTCGCAACGCTGGCGCAGGATGCCGCGGGTCGCATCGTCACCGTGCACGGGAACGACGTAGCCGAGGCGCTCGCCGAAGGTGTTGTTGACCTCGTAGACCATGGCACCGAGGCGCCCGTCGGGCGCGTAGCAGTAGACCACCGTAATCGGGTTGAACACGTAGCCCAGCACGCGCGGCATGCACAGCACCCGGAAGTGCCAGTCGCCAGCATCGATTCCGGCGGTGTCCAGCGCCGCGTCGAGCCAGGCGCGGAACGGCGTGCCGTCGCCGTACCCATGATCGACGTCGTGAAAAGAGAACCAGGCCGCGCGGTTGTAACCGAACAGTCGCGAGCAGGCATCGAGCACCGGCAGTTCGTCGAGATCGAGCAACAGGTAGAACACGCCGTAGCGGAGCGCGTGCGCGCGCGGCGCGGCGCGGCGATGCACCACCGAGCCGGTGTAGATGGACGACCCGAGCGAGGGCGCGCTGCGCGCTCCCGCGCGCGAATCGGTTCCCAGCATGCCCGTCACGCCGCGCGCGAACGCGGGCGACGGTAGCTCGCAGGCAGGCGATCGAAGCCCGCGCTGCCCTGCCACGGGGCCGGGGCGCCGAGCGCGTCGGCCACCCACAGGCCGGATTGCAGGCCGTCCTCGTGGAAGCCGTGCCCCAGCCACGCGCCGCAGTACCAGGTGCGCCGACGCCCCTGCAGTTCGGCAGAGCGCAACTGCGCGCTGGCCGTCGCCGGCGTGAACACCGGATGCGTGTAATCAAAGCGGCCGTGCACGGCCTTCGGGGTGGCATACGGGTTGAGCGTGACGAACAGGTCGCGCCGTGTCGCGAGGGGTTGCAGGCGGTTCATCCAATAACTCACGCTGAGCGGCCGGGCATTATCGAACCTGGCGTCGTGCATATAGTTCCAGCTCGACCACGCTGCGCGTCGGCGCGGCATGCAGGCCGAATCCTCGTGAAGCCAGGCGACATTATCGCTGTAGCGAAACGCGCCGAGTACCGCACGTTCGTCGTCGTCGGCATCGGCCAGTAAGGCAAGTGCCTGGTCGGCATGGGTCGCAATGACGACGCCGTCGAAGCTCGCCGCGTGACCGCGGGCGTCGACCACGCGGACGCCGTCGGCTTCGCGCCGGATGCGCGCCACCGGCGCCGCCAGCCGGGTGTCGAGCCGTGCGTCGGCGAGCAGACGCGCGACATATTCGCGACTCCCCCCGGTGACCGTGCGCCACTGCGGCCGCTGGGTCACCGTGAGCAGTCCATGGTTGTCGAAGAAGCGGATGAAGGCGTCGGCAGGATATTGGCGGATGTCGTCGCGGGAGGCAGACCAGATGGCGGCCGCCATGGGCACGAGATGGTCCTCGACAAATGCCGGCGAATAGCCCTCACGGTCGAGCAGCGCGCCGATGCTGAGGCCGCTCACACCCTGTTCCAGATAGCGACCGGCGTGCCGGTAAAAGCGCCGGATGTCGTGCAACATGCGCCAGAAACGCGGGCGCACCGTATTGCGCCGCTGGGCGAACAGGCCGTTCAGATCCGATCCCGCGTACTCGATGCGACCGTGGTCGATGGAAACCGCAAACGACATGTCGCTGGGCGCGGTGGCCACGGCGAGATAATCGAAGAGCGCGACGAGGTGCGGGTAATTGCGGTCGTTGTAAACGATGAATCCGGTGTCGACCGGGGTCTCGACGCCGTCAATCTGCACGTCCACGGTGTTCGCGTGACCGCCGCAGCGAGACGCCTCTTCGTACAGCGTCACCGCGTGCCGCCGAGAGAGTGCCCAGGCGGCACCAAGGCCGGCGATGCCCGCGCCGATGACCGCGAGTCGCAGCGGAGACGAATTGTCTGCAAACATCGAGCCTCCCTCGGCCACTACCGTCGCGATGAGATACGCCGGCCCGCGACGGCGGGATCACACCGTCAAGGCCGCTCTCGGCCGTGATCCGTCCCCACGAGGCACGCGTAGAATGCGCATGCTACGAGCCACCCGTCACGTCAGCCGCACCATGCCGAACATCGTCACCCTGGGCGACACCACCCCTGATCCTGCTGCCGCCGAGCGCGCCGCCGAGACACGACTGCTCGAGCGCGTGCGCGACGCCGGCGACCGCGCAGCGTTCGAGCGCTTGTTTGCACTGTTCACGCCACGCCTGACCGCCTGGATCACGGCCCAGGGCTGCGAACCGACCACTGCCGAAAGCGTCGTCCAGGACGTCATGGTCACGGCGTGGACACGCGCTCACCTGTTCGATGGCGCCAAGGCCTCGGCACGGACGTGGATGTACACGCTCGCGCGCAATCGCATGATCGATCATTTCCGTGCGGGCGAGCGCCGCAACCGCGCCCACGACGGCTTCGCGACAATCGAGCCCGTGCTGCGCGAGGACAGCGAGCCCCCCGAGCGTGACGCCAACCGCGCGCGCGTCGCAGCGCTGCTGGAAGAACTGCCACCCGAGCAGCGGCGTATCCTGCTGCTGGTTTACGTGGAAGGCCGCTCGCATCGCGAAATCGCCGAGATGCTGGGGCTTCCCATTGGTACGGTCAAATCGCGCACGCGACTGGCCTTCAATCGCCTGCGCAAGCTCATGGAGGGAGAAGCCTGATGAGCATCGTGCACCATCCGAGCGAAGCCTGGCTGCTCGACTACGCGCTCGGCAACCTGAGCGAACCATTCGAAGCGGTGCTGCGCGCTCACGTCGGTGTATGCAGCACCTGTCGCGATACCATCGCCTTTGCCGAGCGCCTCGGCGGGGAAATTCTGCACACCCTGCCAGGTGTGCCGGCGATGGGCGACGCGCGTGCGATTTGCGACGACCACGAGCAGCGACGCGAGGGGATGCTCGCCGTGTCACGGGCACGTGATGTGGCCGTGACCGACGACATCGAGCAGCTCGTGCAGATGTATCTCGATTCGAGTCTCGACGCTCTGCCGTGGCGACAGATTGGCCGCGGTCTGCGTCTGTGTCGGCTTGCCGAGCAGGACGGCGCGCGCATGTGGATGCTGCGCGGCACGCCTGGTACGGTCCTGCCCGAGCACGGACATGCCGGTAGCGAGCTGACACTGGTGCTGAAGGGCGCCTATTTCTGCGGCTCTGAGATCTTCCGCGCCGGCGACATCGAGGATGCCGACGAGAACATCGAGCATCGGCCGGTGATCACGCGGGACGGCGAGTGCATCTGCCTAGCCGTGACCGAAGGCCGGCTGCGCTTCCGCGAACTCGCGCCGCGCCTGGTGCAGCCCTTCGTCGGCATCTGAGAAAGCCGCGCGAGGGCCGCGCGCGTCGCCGCACGGGCCTAATCCAGGCGCTCGAGCCAGTTGGTGCCGCCGAGATTGTCCATCTGCTGGAGAATCCACGCCTGTCGGGCCCGCATCGCGGCGCTCGGCGCGGCGAGCCGGCGTTGCCGCGGGTTGGGCAGCGCCGTCGCCAGCAACGCCGCCTGGCGCGGCTCGAGCGCGGCTGCCGCGCGCCCGAAATAGCGCTGCGCCGCCGCTTCCACGCCGTAGACCCCGGGACCGTACTCGGCGATGTTGAGATGCAGCTCGAGGATGCGCCGCTTGTCGAGCAACAGCTCCAGCAGCACCGTGTAACCCGCCTCGAGCCCCTTGCGCAGCCAGCTGCGCCCGGGCCACAGGAACAGGTTCTTCGCCACCTGCTGACTCAGCGTGCTCGCGCCCCGCAGGCGCGCCCCGCCGGCGTGTGCCGTCAGCGCGTCCTCGATGGCTGCGAGATCGAAGCCGCCGTGCTCGGCGAACCGCTGGTCCTCTGCGGCGATCACCGCGAGCGCCGCCCACGGCGAGATGCGCGTCAACGGCAGCGGGCGGTAGTCGAGCGCGAACGCCGCATCCCCCGCACGCCAGGCACCGACACGCGCGGCGAGCATGAATGCCGTGATCGGCGGATCGACGATGCGCAGCAGCGCCACCGGCAGTACCGTGAGGACGAGCAGCACGGCGAGCGTCCACGCGGCGAGCCGCGGCCACCAACGCCGGCGCGTGGCGCGCGCCGGGGGGCTGCCTCGCCGTCGCCCGCGCGGCGCTCGACGGCGAGCGTTCCGCCCCCGCTCAGACATCGGCGCCGCGCGACGCTCAGCGCCGCGTGCCGTGCATGATGCTGTAGCCGCCGGCGAGGGGAACCCGCTCGTTGCCGCTGAGCCCGGCCTGCTCGAACCAGGCGCGGTACTCGGACTCCGTGTACGCCTGCCCGGCCTCGTAGACGTTGAGGAACATCACGTTGACAGCGACGGCGTCGAGCGGCGCGAGACGCGAGTCGTCGAGCATGCGCCCGACCACGAAGCACTCGCCACCCGGGGCGAGTGCATGCGCGGCATGGCGCAGCACCGCGGCGGCCTGCGACGCCGACAGCACCTGCAGCACCGAGCGCAGCACCACGGCGTCGTACGACCCGGCCGGCGGCGCCTCGACGAGATCGACCTCGAGCACCTCGACCCGCTCCGCCATGCCGTCCTCGACCACGCACTCGCGCGTGATGGCAGCGACGTTGGGTAGTTCGGCAACCGTCGCCTGCAGCGCCGGGCACAGCCGTACGAGCGCCATGGCGAGTCCGCCCGAACCGCCGCCGGCATCGAGCACACGGGAGAAACGGTTCATGTCGAAGGTCTTGTGCAGACGTCGCGCGGTCGCACCTGCACCGGCATCGAGGCCACGGACGAAGGCGCGCAGCTCGGCATGCGACATCGCGGCGAAGTCGTGCCGTGCCTGCGGCACGCCGGTGCGGATCGACTGCGCCGTGTGCATGGTCGACGACCACAGGTCGGAATAGGCCTGGTGCGCGCTGCCGAGATACCGCGGGCGTCCCTTGACGAGAAACTCGGCGGCTTCGGCCGTGTTGGCGAAGCGCCCGCCATCGAGCGCCAAGAGCCCCGCCGTGACCAGCGCGTAGAGCAGTGGACGCAGTTTATCGGGACGCACCTCGAGGCGCGCGGCGAGGCTGTCGACGTCCAGGCTGTCCTCGCCAAGGGCGCTGAACACTTCCAGTTGCATGCCCGCGAGCATGGCGAGTGCCGGGTAGACGTTGTTGATGTGACGATTGATGGTGTCGGGCTTGAGCGCGGATGATTCGCTCATCGGTGACGTGCTCCTCGCAGTTCGCAGGCAAACCGGTCATTCACGCCACGGCACGCAGCGGCAGGCACGAATAGCCGGAGACGTGCGTATTGGCGATGCGCCGCGCACCGCCGGCCAGCTCCAGCCGTGGCAGGTATGGAATCAACGCCTTGAGCATTGCCGCCAGTTCGGCGCGCGCCAGGTTGGTACCCAGGCAGAAATGCGCACCGTAGCCGAAGGTCAGGTAGTCGTTCGGCGTGCGCGCGATGTCGAAGCGGTAGGGATCGACGAAATGCTGCTCGTCGCGGTTGGCCGAGGGGTAGAACATGCACACCGTCTCGCCCGCGCGAACGGCCGTCCCGGCGAGATCGAAGTCGCGCGTCGCCGTGCGCAGGAAGCTGATCACCGGCGACGTCCAGCGCAGCACCTCGTCGACGGTGCTGCCGAGCAACGCCGGATCGGCGCACAGGCGGTCGCGTTCGGCCGGATGCTCCAGCAGGGCCGCGAGCCCGCCCGCGGTGGCATTGCGGGTGGTGTCGTTGCCGGCGCCGATCAGCAGGAACAGGTAGCCGATGAGCTGCTGGTCGTTGAGCGCACGCCCCTGCACTTCGGCGCCGACCAGGCGATTGATGAACGGTGAGAAGCCGCCGCCCGGGCGGCGGTGCTCGTGCACGAGTTCCTCGAGGTAGGCGCGAAACTCGTTCATGTTGCGCTCGGCAGCCTGGGTCAGCGTCTCTCCCGGGCGCACCTGCTCGGGCGGCACCTCACCGATGATCGCTTCCGACCACAACAGCAGCTTCTTCCAGTCGCCGTCCGGCAGGCCCATGATCTCGCCAATCGCCGCCAGCGGCAGCTTGGCGGCAAAAGCGTGCACGAAGTCGAGCGTGTCGCCGCGAGCGGTGGCCTGCTCGAGGTCGCGCATGAACTCCTCGGCGAAGCCGCGCGCGAGTTCGTCGAAGTGCGCAGCGAGCCCACGCATGCAGCCCTGCGTGAAGGCCCAGCTCGACGCCTTGCGCACGTGACGGTGGCGCGGGTCGTCCATGAAGGTAAAATCCGGCGGCTCGTCCGGGTCCCAGCCGCGCGTGCGGCCGAACTCGTCGATGCCGCCCCGAAGCAGCTCGGTCTCGTGCTTGAGCGCGAGGCGCAGCCGGGGCCCGCCGTTGATGAAGACGTCGGGATGACCCGATACCGTCATCACGTCGTCGTAGCGCGTCACCGCCCAGAACGGTTCGATATCGTCGCGCTCGTACCAGAAGATGGGTGCCTCGCGGCGCAGTGCGTCCCATTCCTGCCACGGGTAACCGTGCTCGGCGTAGCGCTGCGGGCGATGAATGTCGATTGTCGCCAGATCCAGAGCCATGACCGTGTCCTCCCCTCGAGTGACGGTGGCGTGGTGCCTACTGGCCGCATTGAAACCCCAAAGCGGCGCCGGCGACAAGCGCCGCCGGGTCGTGCGGCGCGCACGGGATCCTGCCCGCACGCGCCGCACCGGTCACGCGCGACGCCTCAGAAGGAGACATCCCACTGGAAGCGCACACGGTCGTCGGAGACGTCGCGATTGAGGAAGGTGTCCTCCAGCGTCAGGTGGGAATAGTCCAGCGTCAGCTTGTTGTTGTGGCCGGCAAAGAACCAGTTCGCGCCCACCGTGTACTCTTCGCGATGGTTGTCGAGCGCGCGATCGAAACGATTCGGCTCGTCGACGAAGGCGTAACGGAAAGCGAACTCGAGCGGCGCCGGTACCACGGGGAACAGGTAGTGGAAGAAATACCCGGCCTGGGCGTAGGCGCCCTGAAAATCGTTCCTGGTGCCCGCGACGGCATCGGACACGGTCTTCCAATGGAATTCTTCCTGAATCGAGAGGCCGCGCCACTTGAACGCGAATTCCTGCACCATCTGATCGATCTCGAACTGGCCATCGAGAGCAAGCGCCTGGCGTGCGTAGCCATCGAGGTTGCCGCACCCGCCGGATGACCAGCGCGTGCAGCGCCCTTTGTGGGTGGCCGCAGCAAAGGCGAGGCTGCCGGTGGGCTGCTCGGTGTACTCGACGTCGGTCTGCTTCCAGTCGAGATCGCGGCCGAGGAAGTTCCACTGCAGGCGCCCCATGTACATCATGTTCTCGTCGGAGTTGAGCACCCCGCGCCCCTCGCCGGTGAACACGCCGGCCCAGTAACGCATGTCGGCCGGTGTGCCTGCGAACAGGTGCCCGCGCAGTTGCACGCCGACCTGGCGATCGATGGTGAAAACGCGGTTGACGATAGAGCGCTCGACGAACTGCTGGCGGCCGGACGAGTCCACGCGCTCGCGGTTGAAATCGATCTTCCATTGGCCGACGCGCAGCTCGGCCCAGGGGAACTTGGCGATGTCGATGCGCCAGTCGATGACGCGCGCGCTGGCTGTCACGCTGTCGTCGTCGACGTCGCGACTCGGCTGCAGGTCGACTTCGAAGTAGTACTTGAGCCACGGCTGGTAGCCATGACCGCCGATCTTCATGCGCAGACGCCGTGCCTCGAAGGAGCTCTCGTCTTCGCTCTCGAAGGCGGCCACCTGGCGCGGGTCGCCGCTGTAGGGATTGGTATAGCGCAGCTGCGCGCGCCACTGCAGGTTGGTCTGCCAGCGCCCGTCGCGGGTCTCGAGACGGAAGCCCTTCGAACCGTAGCTGGCCTTGACCGGGAACTCGTCCTCGATCTTCTGTGCCACGCGGTCGACCACGCGTGCTTCGACCCCTTCCTCGAGACGGCGGTCGACAGCCCTGGCCACGGCGGCATCGACCTTCTGTTCGAGCGCGGCATCCGCGGTCGCGGCCGGTGGCGAACCGGCATCAGCCGAGGCCCCGCTCCCGCCGAGGATGTCCTTGCTGGTCAGCGTCGCCTTCTTCATCAAACGGTCATACTGCGCCTGCGTGATGACCCCGTTGCCGAGCAGAATGTCGAGCAGTTCCTGATCGGCGGCAGCCGCTGCCACGCTTGCTGCAAGCCCGGCCACGGCCAGGGCGACAGCCGTTATCCGTCTGATTTTACTGATTGATTGCATGAGGCCCGAATCCTCCTGGGTGCACTGAACGTGGGCGCAACGACAGCGACGACACGGCACGGATGTGCTGTCGCTGGCGAGCTCCGGAATGTGACAAAGATGACAGGAAATCGTCGGGCGGGGATTGTGTGACCGTTTTGTTGCGGTTTTATGACAAACCGCCGCAGTCGTCGTGGCGCCGTCGGGCACGGACCCAGGAAATGGCGGGGATAGGCGCAGCTGCCAGCCGGCTCAACGGCTTTCGGGAACGTCATCCGGCGATGCCGGCGACACGCTCGCCACGGCGAGCGCTACGGCCACGGATGTGGTCGGCGAGGAAAAAGCACCGGTACGGCGCGCCCTGGGCGCGCCGTGCCGGTCACGTCGGCCCGGGCGAGGATGGGGGAAAGCCCGGGCGCGGGGGCCGCGGAGCAAGCACCCCGCGACGGAGAAAGCGCCGCCTTAGCCGGCGGCCGCGTCGTCCGGCACCGCTCTCAGCTGCTGCGGGGCCGCCGCGTCGGCGACGGCCGCGCGCAGGGCATCAGCGCGGTTTTCGTAGGTGGTGTCCGACGGCAGGCAGTGATCCGCGTGCAATGCCGTGAGCACCCCGCGGATCCTGTCGCTCATGCCCGCGAGGTAGACGCGCTTGCCCGACTGCCGGGCATCGCAGGCGATGGTCTCGACGGCACGCGCGGCCGAGACATCCATGAATTCGAGGCCGGTGAAGTCGAGCACGATCGCGCTGGTGCCGTTCTTGACCCGCTCGCGCACCTGGTGCCCGAGGTCCGCTGCGGCACCGAAGCTGAGTGGTGCGGTGAAATCGAACAGCGTGACCCGGCCGCCCGCCGCTTCGAGCAGGGTGCGCTCGTCTGGCGTCAGGCTCTGCTGGGTGGAACGGCCGAACGATGCGAGCTGGACGTCGGCCATCTGCTTGGCGAAGGCGAGCGCGGCGAGCACCACGCCGACGGCGACGGCGGTGATGAGGTCGACGAACACCGTCATGCCGAGCACCAGCAGCATCAGCGCGAGATCCCAGCGCGGGCCCTTGTGCGCACGCAGCAGGTAGGAGAAGTCGATGATGTCGTAACCGACCTTGAGCAGGATGCCCGCCAGCACGGCGTGCGGAATCTGCTGCGCCAGCGGCGACAGCACCAGCACCACCGCGAGCAGCAGCAGCGAATGGATCATGCCCGACAGGCGCGTGCGCCCGCCGGTGCGGATGTTGACCACCGTGCGCATGGTGGCACCGGCGCCGGGAATGGCGCCGAACAGGCCGGCCACCGTGTTGCCGATACCCTGCCCGATCAGCTCACGGTCCGAGTTGTGTCGCGTACGCGTCATGTTGTCGGCGACCAGCGAGGTGAGCAGGCTGTCGATGGCACCGAGCAGCGCGAGGATGAATGCCGATTCGAGCACGATCAGGAAGGTGTCGTGCGAGAACGCCGGTAGCACGAAGGATGGCAGTCCGGTCGGGATGTCGCCGAGGATCGGGGCGCCGCGGTAGACGGTACTGACGAGGGTGCCGATGATCAGAGCGGCGAGCGGCCCGGGCACGTACTTGGCCAGCGATTTCGGCCAGTAGAAGACGATGGCGAGGGTCAGCATGCCGACGACGAGTGCCGGCCACACTGGGTCCGTCACTGCCGCCGGCACGGCGGTCAGCGCCGGAATGGTGCCGCTCGCCTCCGGCTCGTGGCCAAACAGGCGAGAGAGCTGCAGCGCGATGATGATGCAGCCGATGCCGCTCATGAACCCGGAGACCACCGGGTAAGGCACGAGGCGGATGTACTGGCCGAGTCGGAATACCCCGAAGGCAATCTGCAGCACGCCGGCCAGCACCACCGCCGCGAAAACCAGCGCGACGTTGCCGTGGAGCGCGCCGTAGATGCCGGCAAAGACCACCACCATCGGGCCGGTCGGTCCCGACACCTGGGTCTGCGTGCCACCGAGCAGCGCGGCGAAGAAGCCGACGAAAATGGCGCCCCACAGGCCCGCAATGGGGCCGGCCCCGGATGCCTCGCCGAAGGCGAGCGCGAGCGGCAGCGCGACGACACCGGCGGTCAGACCGCCGAAGAGGTCACCACGCAGGTGCGAGGTATCGAAATAGGACCGCATGCGGGCCTGTGCCGAGGCGACGTTCATGACCGATCACCCCGGCGCAGCAGAGATGGGTAGCGCAGCTCGCTCCGCCTCATGCAGCGCAGCCGTGGTCGCTGGCGGTCACCTGTGCGGCGAGTTCGCTCGCGTAGCGGTCCTCGACCGGCAGGAAGCGCTCCTGCTTGTCGTCCCACGCCGTCACCATGCCGGTCTTGATGTCGTAGACCCAGCCGTGCAGGGCGAGCTTCTTCTTAGCCAGCGCGGCGGCGACGCTCGGGTGGGTGCGCAGGTGGTTGAGCTGCAGCACCACGTTCTGCTCGGTCAGCATCAGCATGCGCGCGCGATCGTCGAGATCGGCGCCGGTCTCGCGCACCACCTCGACGGCGGCTCGCGAGAAGCCGAGCCAGTCGCGCACGTGCGGCAGCCCGGCGACCATGTCGGGGTTCATGGCGCCCTTCATCGCGCCGCACTCGGTGTGGCCGCAGATCACCACGTGCGGCACTTCGAGCACAGCGACCGCGAACTCGATCGAGGCGGTCATCGCACCGGTGTTGAGGCCGTGCGGCGGGACGATGTTGCCGGCATTGCGGCAGATGAAGAGTTCACCCGGCTCGGTCTGCGTGATCATCGCCGTTTCGATGCGGGAGTCCGAGCAGGTGATGAACAGCGCCTCCGGCGACTGTCCGAGGCTCAGGCGTTCGAAGAGATCTTTCTTGTGCGGGAACACCTCCTGCTGGAAGTGCACTACGCCCTTGACGAAGTTCGGCATGTCGATTTCCTGTCGGTCGGGTTGTCGGGACAGCGTGCGCGAGCCGTCACGGCTCGCGGGCATCGCGTGCTCGCAATCCGCGAGCCAGCACCCCCGCTGCGACGCGCGCAGCGCTGTCACGTTCATTAGACATCGGGTATGCGCTTACGTACTGACCAAGCCGGCGAGAATTGGCGATAGATTTTAGTTATCAGTAGAGCGCGCGATCGATGCTGAATCGTTCCACAGCGCGCCCCGGCCGGCGACGAGCAACTAGCCACTGCCGCCCATGCCCGCGCACCAGAATGCCGCGTGCGCGCACCACGACGGTGCGATCCGGGTTTGTCGCCAATCATTAATTCCATATATTTCATCGAGTTACGAATGGCCCCCGAATTGCAGTGATTTAGAGGTACTCATCACTCCGCAGCGGGAGATCAGGATCATGGCCAAACGCGCGACCGTTTTCGCCATCCTCGTCGGAATTCTCACCAGCGTGGCATGTAAGGCCGCTGATTTCGACATCGAGGTACCGCTGTCGCGCGCCGACTCGGGAAACTTCTACGTCGAGGGCGAATTGAATGGCAACGTCTCGGCCAGCTTCCTGGTCGACACCGGCTCCGGGCTGCTCACGGTGAGCGCCGAACTCCTCGACGAGCTCGAACGTCATGGCAAGGTCACCCGCAGCGGCCGCATGGCGGCCCGTCTCGCCAACGGGCGCTTGCAGGCAGTCAACCTCTACCGTGTCGAGCGCTTCGTGCTTGGCGGCCACTGTGACCTCGGTGCCGTCGACGTCGCCGTGATGCCGGGTGCGCGCACCAACATCCTCGGACTCAACATCCTGCAACGTGCCGCCCCGTTTGCGGTACACGTCACGCCGCCCAAGCTTGCGCTGAGCGCCTGCGGGCTCGTCGCCGAGGCTCTCGCGGCCCGCTGAACGCGTCCCGTCCGCTCGCGCAGCGGCGCGCGCACCTGCGCCGCCCGTCACTCGATGACGCTGACGACGTCCGGCAGACGTCGCGCGAGAATCTCCTTCATATCGCCTGCGAGGCGCTGGAAGAACGCCCGTGACGGCGCCGCCGAACGCCACACCAGCGCATGCGCACGCACCACCGGCTCGCCATCGATCTCGGTCACGACGAGCTGGCTCTGGTCGTGGATCTCAGACATCACGTACAGTGCCGGCAGGAAGGCGTGCCCCATGCCCATCACCACCATGTGGCGGAGTGCGTCGAGGCTGGTGCCCTGGTAGTCGCGCGAGAGCCGCGCGCCGAGCCGCTGGCAGAGCTGCTCGACCTGGCGATAGAAGCGATGATGCTCCTCGATACTGAGGATGTCCGCGTTACGCAGATCTTCGGCGGCGACCCCGTCGCGCTGGGCGAGTTCGTGGTCTTCGTGCACCACCAGCTTGACCGGTTCGCGGAACAGCGGGGTGACCACGAACTCGTTGGAATCGAGTGGCAGCGGGCACAGCACGAGGTCGTGCCGCCCGCTCGACAGTCCCGTTTCGAGGTCGCGCTGGGTATCCTCGCGGACATAGAGGCGCAGGTTGGCGTACTGGCGGTGCAAATCAGGCAGCAAGTGGGGCAGCAGGTAGGGGCCGAGCGTCGGCGGAACGCCCAGCCGGTAGGTGCCGCCCGGCCCATTGCGCACGGTGTCCGCGGCGTCGACGAAACCATCGAGCTCCTCGATGACGCGCCGCGCATTGCCGAGCAGTTCGCGCCCCACCGGGGCGAGGCGCGTGCCGCTGCGCGAGCGTTCGAACAGGCGCACGCCAAGCAGCGTCTCGAGGGCGGAGATCTGTGCGGTCAGCGTTGGCTGGCTGATGCCGAGGCGCTCCGCGGCGCGCCGGAAGCTCTCGCACTCGGCCACCGCGAGGAAGTACTCGAGCTGGCGCAGCGACGGCTTGCCCTGTTGCATCACGCGGCGCCGGAGGCCGCACGCGCGGCGCTAGTCATGCGACTCACGTTCGGCATTCGCCTGCGCCGCCCACAGGCGCCGCACCGCGCGGATCTTCGACTTGTCGATGTCGTGACGTCGCCCCTCGATGAAGTCGAGCCCGGCGACGATCCAGGCCGCCATGTCGGGCTGCTGCAGGTGGTAATACCGGTGTCGCCCCTCGCGGCGCTCCTCGACGATGCGGTGCGCGCGCAACAGCGAGAGATGCTGCGAGACACGCGTGCTGGCGAGGGCACTCGCCTCGGCCAGGGTGTTGACGTCCTTCTCGCCAGCACCGAGCTCCTCGATGAGGCGTATACGGTCGGGATGCGCCAGGAGCTTGAACATCTCGGCGAGCTCCCGGGCGACCAGCGCACGGCTCGGCATGGTTGTCTCCTCCCGCTCGCGGGACCATGGTTCGACAACCTCAAGATTACTATTTACTTTGCGATATTAATAGCTTCAAATATTCGCAGATATGGAACAATTAACATGACCTTGCCGGCACAGCCGCCGAAAGTCTCGCGAGGGCGACCGCGATGAGCATGAGCGCGCCGCCACGCGGCGTGTACGAACTCTACCGGCTGATCCTCAAGCCGGAGCGCCGCTTCTACGTGCTGATGCTGGTCTACGGCGTCGCGGTCAGCGCGTTGTCATTGTCGGTGCCGTTATCGGTCCAGGTCCTGATTGGCACGGTGGTCAATTCTGCGCTGGTGAACCAGGTCATCGTACTGGCCATCGTGCTGTTCGCCCTGCTCGGCTTGTCCGGCCTGTTCGCTGCCGTACAGGTCTACCTGATGGAGCTGTTCGAGCGACGCTTCTTCTCCCGCATCGTCTCCGAAGTGACACTGCGCCTGGTCTACGCTGAACCGAATCACATGGCGAGCATCAATCGCGACGAGCTGGTCAACCGTTACTTCGACATCATGACGGTGCAGAAGAGCCTGCCGCCCCTGCTGACCGGCGGCCTCGCGACCGCACTGCAGAGCATGGTAGGCATCGCGGTGACGTCCTTCTATCACCCGCTGTTCATCCTCTTCAACGCGCTCGTGGTACTGATTGCCTATCTCGTCTTCCGGCTCTTCGATCGCGGCGCTGCGCGCTCGTCGGTCGCGCTGTCGACAACCAAGTACGACGCGGCCAACTGGCTGGAAACGCTGGCGCGTTCGAACAGCTTCTTCAAATCGCGCCGCACCATCGAATTCGCGCTGACCCGGACCGGCCAGGTGCGGGAGGATTACATCCGCAATCATCGCCGCCACTTTCATTACACCTTCGCGCAGATCGTGGGCTTCCTGCTGCTCTACGCAGTGGCCAGCGCAACCCTGCTCGGCTTCGGCGGCTGGCTGGTCATCATCGGCCAGCTCACCATCGGCCAGCTGGTCGCCGCGGAACTCATTCTTACCGCGATTTTCTACGGCCTGACCCGTATCGGCTATTACCTCGAGCTCTACTACGACCTGTACGCTGCGATGAACAAGCTGCTGCATCTCTACCTGCTGCCCGCGGAGACGCCTCACAGCGATCGCATCGACGACGACTGGCAGCCCACCGTCCGCTTCGAGCGCATCAGCATGAATCTGCCGAGCGGCCGCTTCGCGCTCGAGCTCGAGCTGCCGGCACACAGCCTGACGCTCGTGGCCACGCGCTCGAGCACGCAGATCAAAGCGATCACCGACATGCTGCTCGGTCACAGCCGCCCCGCACACGGCCGGGTCCTGCTCGGCCCGCACGAAGTCGATGACTTCGATCTCCACCATCTGCGTGACCTCGTGCAGGTGATCGATGCGACGCCGCTGCCGGAGTGTTCCATTGCCGAATTCCTCGACATCGCCGAGCCCGGCATCACGCGTGCGCGCATGCGCACGCTGCTCGACGTCGTCGGCCTGCACACGGAGATCGGCGGCATCGACGGGATGCTCGACGCACCGCTCACGCCCTACGGCCATCCGCTGTCGGTGGCTGGCGTCATCAAGCTGAAGATTGCTTTCGCCCTCGCGGCGCGGCCGTGTCTGCTGGTGTTGAGCCCTGCTTTCGACATGCTCAGCCAGGAAGCGCGAACGGGCACCCTCGCCCACCTGCGCGAGGAACGCCGCATGACCGTGCTGTGCTTTTCCCACCGGCGCGACCTGCCCCTGTTCGATAATTACGTGATGTGCGATTTCGATCGCCAGCTGCGTTGCGAGAACCTCGAGGCCCTGCTCGAGGCGAGCGAACACGGTAGCGGCGCCCTGCCCGCGACGCATGCCGGCTCCCCGGAAACGACGCCATGAGCTCTGCCGACCACGCGTCCATTCGGTCGCTCGACACGTTTGCTTCGACATCCCACCGCGACCGGTTGCTGAACACCTTGCCGGCCAGGCTGCCACCTGTCGTACGGGTCATCGCCGGGCTCATCGTCCTGCTGGTGACCGCGACGGTCGCCCTCTTGTGGCTGGTACCCTGGGTGCAGACGGCCGCCGGCAGCGGTCAGATCGTCGCACTCGACCCTGCCGATCGCGTGCAGGCCATCAATGCGCTGGTCGAGGGGCGCATCAACCGCTGGTTCGTCCGCGATGGCAGCGTCGTCAAGGCGGGCGACCCGATCGTCGAGATTTCCGACATCGACCCGCGCTTCATCGAGCGGCTCGAAGCCGAACGCGCCGCGCTCGCCCACCGTCTGGAGGCGGCGCGCGTCGCCACCGAGACCGCCAAGCTGGACTACACGCGCCAGGAGAACCTCTACGAAGAGGGCCTCAGCTCACGCAAGGACTTCGAGGCGGCCAAGATCAAGTACCAGGAGATGCTTGCCAACGAAGCCAGCGCCCGTGCCGCGTTGAACAAGGCCGACATCGGCGTCTCGCGCCAGTCGTCGCAGGTCGTTCGCGCGCCGCAGGACGGCCGTATCGTGCACATCGTCGCCGGTACCACGGCCACCGTGGTCAAGGCCGGCGAAGCCATCGCGACCTTCGCACCTGCGCACGTCGAGCGCGCGGTCGAGGTGTACCTGAGCGGGCTCGATGCACCCCTGGTCGAGGCCGGGCTAACCGCGCGCATCATGTTCGAGGGCTGGCCCGCGGTGCAGTTCAGCGGCTGGCCGGAGGCAGCGCTGGGCACCTTTCCGGGCATCGTGCTTACGGTGGACCCGATGGCCCAGGCGAACGGTCGTTTCCGCGCACTGATCCGCGAGGATCCGAGTGAGCCGTGGCCGGCCGATCGCTACCTGCGCCTCGGCGGCCAGGCACGCGCATGGGTCCAGCTGAGCGAGGTACGCCTCGGTTACGAGCTCTGGCGCCAGCTCAACCGCTTCCCGCCCAAGCCGCCGCAGCCGACACCGGCGAGCGACCCGGGGGCGGTCAAGCAGTGACTGCCCTGCGCCGCCTCCTCATCGCCGGCGCGCTGCTTGCCGGCGCCGCCGCTGCGCGCGCCGAGCTCACGCTCGATGCCGTGCTCGCGTCGTCGCTCGAGCACTTCCCTGCGATTCAGTCCGCCGTGCAGGAAACGCTCATTCGCGAGGGTCGCGTGACCGGTGCACTGGGCGCCTTCGACCTCGCGCTCGAGCAGGATGCCAAGCTGCGTTCGGGTTACTACGACGGGCGCACCCTCGACAGCCGGGTGGTCAAGCCTCTGCCGCTGGCGAACGCCAGGGCGTTCGCCGGCTATCGCCTCAGTAACGACGATTTCCCCGTCTACGAAGACGAGTACGTAACGACTGACGGCGGCGAATTCAATCTCGGCGTGGTGCTCTCGTTGTGGCGCGACCGCGCCATCGACTCGCGCCGCTTCGAGCTGGCCGCCGCTCGCCTCGGTGTACGCGAGGCCGAGCTCGACCTTCTGCTGGCGCGCATCACGACGCAGCGCAACGCGACGCGCGCATACTGGTCGTGGGTCATCGCAGGCAAGCGACTGCAAGTGTACGAAGAACTCGTGGCGCTCGCGGAACAGCGCATGCGCGCGTTCGAGCAACGCGCCGCTGCCGGCGACATCGCCGAGATCTTCATCGTCGAGAACCGCCAGAACCTGTTACGTCGCCAGGCGCTCGCTACCGATGCCCGGCGCGAGTTCGCGGCGCGCGCAATCGAATTGTCGCTGTACCTGCGCGATGCCGAAGGCGGGCCGCTGCTACCGGCGCCCGGGACGCTGCCCAGGGAGCTTCCCTCGGCGAAGACAGCCATCGCGGATACCGACGCGCTCGCCGCCGAGGTCCTCGCCATCCGTCCCGAACTGGCTCGTCTCGACAACCGCCTTGCCATCGAGCGCAAACGCCTCGCGCTCGCCGAGAACGAACTGATGCCGCGCGTCGATCTTGGTCTGAAGGGCGCACACGACGTCGGCGCGGGACCGCGGTCGCGCCAGGGCTTCGAGGCGGTCGTCGACCTGACGGTCTCGATCCCGCTCGAGACACGGCGCGGCCGCGGCCGCGTTGCCGAATCGCGTGCGCGCATGAACCAGATCGAGCTCGACCGCCTGCTGCTCGAACAGCGCCTGACCAACGAAGTACGCAAGCTCGGTACGAATATCAATGCGATCCGCGAGTTCGTCGCGCTGACCGCCGAGGAGGCCGTCCAGGCCGAAACCATGGAGGAAGCCGAACGCAAGCGTTTTACTGCGGGTGCAAGCGACTTCTTCCTGGTCAACCTGCGCGAGGAACGCAGTGCGGACGCCGAGATCCGCAACCTCGATGCGCGCTTGCGTTACCTCCACGGGGTCGCCGACCTCAACGCCATCACCATCGACCGCACGGCGCTGGGCTTGTGAGAGCAAGTCGTCGATCACGCGCGACGCGGTCGCTTCTCCGCCCCGCTTTCTTTGCCTTTTGCCCGGTGGCGCGCGAAGATACGACCAATATCCTGAATCGGAGATCCATCACCTTGTCGACCCGTCGTTCCCCTTGTCTCATCACTGTCGCCAGCGTGCTGCTGGCGGCTTCGACCGCGGTCGACGCGGAGCAGGTCAGCGCCGAGTGCCGTGGTGTCGCCGCCGGCGTCGTGGCCGCGATGCGCGCTGCCGGCGAACTTTCCGGCGACGATGCCGTATCGACCGCCGTGCTCGCTGCCCGGCGCGCCTGCGCGGCCGCCCGCGAAGGTCTCGGCCCGGCCACCGCACTCGCCGATGGCGACCCCGCCGTCGCCCAGCAGGAGGCGAGCGACGAGGAGGAAGAGGAGAAGTCGGCCGGCAAGCAGTTGTGGGACCTGTTCACCGGCGATCGCGATCTCAAGCCCGGCAACGAGCGGCTGCGCCGCCTGAAGACGCAGTAAGTCCATTCCCGCTGCCGTCACCGCGCAGCGGCGGTCGGTCCGCGCCGGACCACTCGCAGCTGCACCGCCTGCCCTTCTCCACTCAACACCCGACAAACGAAAACGCCCCGGCACGTCGCCGTGCCGGGGCGTCCACATCGATGGCGTAGCGCCCGTGGGCGCGCGCGATCAGAGGTCGAAGTCGACCGTGTAGGAGACGACGAACTTCACGCTGCCGTTCTGCAGACCGACGTCGCCCGAATCGTCGAGATCGGTATGGCTGACGACGAAGCCGAAGCCACCCTTCGAGAGCGACACGTTGTAGTCGACGTAGTCGAAGGTGCCGTTGGCGAAGTTGAACGAGTCGACGAAGTCACCGTCGTGGTAGCCGACGTGCAGACCGAGTTCGAGGCCGTCCTTGATTTCGTAGGCATAGTCGGCCGAGATGTAGTAGGTCGAGCCGAAGCCGAGGTCGTAGTTGCGACCGGCGTTGGCCAGGCCGTCGGACTCGTCGGCCTCGGTGTGGCTCAGCACCCACGCGGTGACGCTGAAGCCCATGTAACCAACGCTGCCATAGAACTCGCCGAAGTCGAAGTTGGCTTCCTCGTCGTAGTTGTAGAACAGGTAACCGAAGTCGTAGCTGATGCCGTTGTATTCACCGGCGTAGCCGATGTACCAGTCGTTCTCGTAGGAGAACGCGTCACCGGAGGGGTTGGTGCCGCTGGCGTACTCGACGTTCGACACCCAGGTGCCGACGTAGATGCCGGACTCGTGCGCGTAGTCGATACCACCCGAGACGGCGGGCTTGTTCTCGGACTGGGTGAGGCCGCGCCAGAGGTAGTTGTTGGAAACCGAAACGTTGGCAGTCCAGTCACCGGCATGGGCGGCCATGCTGGTGGCACCGGCCAGGGTCAGCGCGGCGGTAGTCGAAATGAACTTGTTCATGGGTGGTCTTCTCCTGATTGAGTGCTTCGAATGGATCACGTGCGAAGCGCCGAACCTCGCGGACGGATATCCCCACACTGCAAACCAGGGGCCAGTTTTGAAGCGAAATCGCCACGCCCTGTTGCGTCGCCAGCGAATTCGCGATGATGCTTTGCAAAATCAGTTAGATAAAAGATCGCTCCAAAAATCGTTTCATAAAATTAGTGCATAACTTGTTGTTTCTAATGAAGAGAGGATTTCGCCCATCAACCGACTCCGTGCCCCGCGAAGTAGCATTGTTGCGGAAACGAAACGGAATTTGCCCCAACTTGGGGCGCGCCAAAACGGAGCACACGCGTGGGAAAAGAACCATGGTACGCGCCCGGTGAGCGGCCGGGCGGCGCTTAGCCATCACCCGTCGAAGAAGCCGGTCGCGCCGGCAGCAGGGCCACGGCGCAGCCCGCGGCAGGCTGCCCGCACGTCGGGCCGGGAGTCGCGCCGCGCACCGTGGCGGCGCGCGGCGCAGCGGTGCCCGGGCGTCAGTTCGCGAGGTGGGTGCGGATGGCGTCCAGCATCACGCGCCGTTCTGCGCGTGCGGCGAGCGCCTCGTCCATCGTCACGCGCACGAAACGGGCCGGCATGTTCGGCTGCATCTGGCCGATGAGGTCCATATCGGCCGAGATCACGACGCCGATGGTGAAATAGCCACCGGCGGAGACGGCGTCACGGTGCAGCACGATGGGTTCGAGGCCACCCGGTATCTGGATGCAGCCGTAGGCGTAGCTGGCGTCGGTGATGTTCGACGGATCGGTGCCGGCACCGAACGGCTGGTTGCGCGGAACGAATTCCATCGGGCGGCCGCCACGGAAGCGGTAGCCCATGCGATCGGCCTCGGGGGCCACCTTCCACTCGTCGCCGTAGAAGTGATCGGCGCACTCGGGTGTGACGAGGTGATCGTAGATGCCGGGCAGTACGCGCAGCTCGACCGGCGCGGTGAGCTGGCGCCGCAGCGCAGCCGGCACCTCGCGCCCGGCCGCTGCCGGGCGTCCCGTGCCGAGCGGCAGGCGATCACCCGCGGCAAGCGCGCGCCCCTCGTGGCCGCCCAGCACGCCGACCAGGTAGGTCGACCGGCTGCCGAGCACGACCGGCACGTCGATGCCCCCGGAAACCGCGATGTACACGCGAGCGCCCGACTTGAGATACCCGAACGACAGCACCTGGCCGGCACGCACCGCGAGTGCAGTCCAGCCGGGCTGATCGACGCCGTCGAGCCTGATCGGCAGCTCCGCCCCGGTGACCGCCACGGTGCAGTCGCGCTCGAAGGCGAGCTCGGGCGCCATGAAGGTCGCTTCGAGACCGGCCGCGCCCTCCTCGTTGCCGACCAGCAGGTTGGCGCTGCGCAGGGCCATGCGGTCCATTGCGCCGCTCTGCGGGATACCGAGGTGATAGTGACCGGGGCGGCCGAGGTCCTGCACGGTCGTCGCGAGGCCGGGCTTGCGTACTTCAATCATGATTCAGCACCTCGATCAGTCGCGCGTTGTAGGCGTCCATGTCTGCTTCGAACTCGGCGCGGTCGAAACGCACCGGGCGAATGCGCGGCTCGTAGCGATCGGCGGCCACGTCGGCGTCGATCGCTTCGTAGGCGGCGCGGTCGATGGGCGCGAACTTGACGATGTCGCCCGGCCGCAGCAGGACCATCTCCTCGCGCAGGTAGGAGACCTTGCCGGCCGGCTCGAAGATCGGCATCGGCGTGATACCGAACATCTGGTAGCCGCCGGCACCGCGCACCGCGTAGATGGCGCAGAAGCAGCCGCCGTGGCCGATGGTGTGCCGCGGCGTATCAGTGCGGGGGCGCACGTACTTGGGTGCCTCGATCTGGCGTGCGCGCTCGACCATCTGGTAGAGCCAGGGCACGCCGCAGACGAAACCGACCATCGACACGAACCACGGCGAACCGTGATGCGCGGCAATGAAATCGGCGACGCTGTCGTAGCCGTTGATGCGCGCGCAGTACTCGAGGTCGGTACCCTCCGGGTCCTGGTGACGCTCGCGAAAGCGCATCATGGTCTCGTGCGTCCACGGATCCTGGTAGTACACCGGGATCTCGACGATACGCGTATCGAGCACGTCTTCGCTGCGCGCCGCTGCCTCGTCGAGCTTGCGCACCTCGCGCAGCAGGTCGTCCGGGCGTATGCGGTCGGGATCGAAACGCAACTGGTAGGAAGCGTTGCCGGGACAGATCTCGCTGACCCCGGGAAAATTCGCTTCCCGGATTGCGCTCGTCACGGCGAGACTCTTGAAGAAGGCGTCGAACGTCATCTCCTCGTCGCACTCGACGAACAGGTGCTCGTCGCCGCCGAAGCTGAACCGACTGCTCATGGTTGTTCTCCCGTCATGTCCGGCGCCAGGCCCTGTGCGCCGCTCATACCGTTGCGATGTTTCGCCGGCGTGCCCCGCCGTTCAAGCGGCCGGCGGCTGGAAACGCTGCTCGAGCCAGGGCTCGAGGAAGCGCGTGTGCACGCGCCCCTGGTGCACGTCCGGATCGGCGGCGAGAGCGCGGTGCAGCGGCACCGTGGTCGGCACGCCGCTCACCTCGAGCCCGTCGAGCGCCTCGCGCAGCCGCGCGAGGCAGTCGCTGCGATCGGCGCCGTGCACGACCAGCTTGCCGAGCAGCGAATCGTAGAACGGCGGCACCGTGTAGCCCTCGTAGAGCAGCGAATCGAAACGTACGTGCGCGCCTTCCGGAACCCGCAGCGACTCAATCGTGCCCGGCCCCGGCAGGAAATTGCGCGCCGGGTCCTCGGCGTTGATGCGGCATTCGATGGCATGGCCGTGGATGCGCACGTCGTCCTGCGCGAGCGTAAGCGGCTCGCCGCCGGCAACGCGGATCATCTGCTCGACGAGGTCGACGCCGGTGACCATCTCGGTGACCGGGTGCTCGACCTGGATGCGCGTGTTGACCTCGATGAAGTAGAACGCGCGGGTGGCCGCGTCGTAGAGGTACTCCACCGTGCCGGCGCCGCGGTAAGCGACCGATGCGGCGAGGGCGACGGCACTGTCGCAGAGCGCCTGGCGCACGCCCGCGTCGAGTTCAAAGGCGGGCGCTTCCTCCCACACCTTCTGGCGTCGCCGCTGCAGCGAGCATTCGCGCTCGTAGCAGTGCACGAAGCGCTCGCCATCGCCGAGAATCTGCACCTCAACGTGGCGCGCCTGCTCGATCACCTTCTCGACGTAGAGGCCGCCGTCGCCGAAGGCGGCCCGCGCTTCGCCGGAGGCCTGCGGGAAGGCACGCGCGAATTCGTCGGCGTCGTGCACGATGCGGATGCCGCGCCCGCCGCCGCCGGCGGCGGCCTTGATCATCACGGGGAAGCCGATGTCCGCGGCAATCTCCGCAGCGCGCGCGACGTCCTCCACGCGTCCGTCGCTGCCCGGCACCACCGGCACGCCAGCCTTGGCAGCGACGCCGCGCGCGGCGACCTTGTCGCCGAGCAGGCGGATGGCGTCGCCGGACGGGCCGATGAAACGCATGCCGGCGGCAACCACGGCATCGGCGAAGTCGGCGTTCTCGGCGAGAAAGCCGTAACCCGGGTGAACCGCGTCGCAACCCGCCTCGAGCGCCGCCGCCACCATGCGCTCGACGTCGAGGTAGGACTTCGCTGCCGGCGGCGGGCCGACTTCGACCACGGCGTCGGCGAGGCGCGCTGCGAGTGAATCGAGATCGGCCGCGCTTGCCGCCTGCACCGTGCGCAGGCCGAGCTTGCGACAGGCGTGGTTGATGCGCACCGCGATCTCGCCGCGGTTCGCGATGAACACGGAGGTGATGCTCACGGATCGATTTCGGCGATTGGCTGGCCGGCCATGACCGCCTCGCCGTCCTCGATGACGAAGCGGATCGCGCTGCCACCAATCTCGGCGGTGACCTCCTGGAAATTCTTCATCACCTCGATCAGGCCAATGACGTCGCCGACGGCGACGGCTGCACCCTCTTCCTTGAACGGCGGGCTGTCCGGGGACGGGCGGCGGTAGAACGTGCCCGGAAGGGGGGATGCGACCTGCTGTGTGCTCATCATCTGCTCCTGCATGGCTGGCTTGTCGACGCTGGCAGCCGGCGGCGGCTGTCCCCGGGGGAGTTTACATGCATCTGCGTGCGCTGCGCCGCCACCCGTCGCCGCGCCAGTGGCGATGCGTGCGCGGGCGCCGGCCGGGCCATGGATAATGCGGAGCACCCGCCCACACACGCCACACGGAGAACGCCATGCGCTTCGGTCTCATGTACAGCTTCATCGTGCCACCCGGCCACACCATGACGCACCTCGACACCTTCCGCGAGATGGACACCCTCCTGCCTCTCGCCGAATCGCTCGGCTTCGACGCCTTCCATACCACCGAGCACCACTGCCAGGACAACGGCTGGGTGCCGAGTCCCTTACTCGTGCTCGCGCGCGCGGCCGGACTCACGCAGCGCATGCGGCTGGTTACCAACGTGCTGCTGCTGCCGCTCTACCAGCCGCTGCGCCTGGTCGAGGACGTCGCCACGCTCGACAACCTCAGCAACGGACGCCTGACGCTCGGCGTCTCACCGGGCTACGTGTCGGAGGAATTCGCCGCTTACGAGGTACCCCATGCCGAACGTTTTGCGCGCAGCGAGGAGATGCTCGACATCCTCGAAGCGTCCTGGCAATCGGAGGTGCTCGAGCACCGCGGACGCTTCTACGAGGTGCCGCCGACGCGCGTCGTACCACGCCCGGTGCAGGCCCGTATTCCGCTGTGGTACGGGGTATCCGGGCCGAAATTGCTCGAACGCGCCGCGCGGCGGCACTGCCCGGTGACCGCCTCCCCGCGCCACACCACCGCCGAACTCGTCGCGCACTACGCGCGCTACGACGCCGCCGCGGCCGCGGTCGGCTTCGCAACGGGCGAACGCCCGGTCATCCGCGAAGTCTTCGTCGCTCCGACCCTGGCCGAGGCCGAGGCCCTTGCGGGCCCCGCCATTACCCACCTGTTCGGCCTCTATGGACGCAAGTCCGCGCAGGGCGAGCGTGAACTGCGCAACGATGCCGGCGAGCTGGTGCGCGACGAGGCGACAGTCGACTTCCGCACCTTCGCCTCACGCTACATCGTCGGCGACCCGGCCATGGTGCGCGAGCGCATCGCCGAGCTCGACGACGCCCTCGCCCCGAGCGAAGTGATCTGCCGCATGCAGCTGCCCGGCATCGCAAGCGACCGGTTCGAACGTTCGTTGCGCCTGTTCGGCGAGGAGGTCATCGCGAAGCTCGGCTGAGGGTGTTGCCGCAGACGGCAACCGCGCGGCCGACGATGGTGCGGCGGTATGGCCCGTTATACTCGAACACACCGTCGCACGACGCTGCGCGTGTCGTGCCATCACATCGCGTCGCCGCGCGTGGCGATGCGCGCATCGCAAGGGGAGCCCAGCATGTCCATGATTGTCCGTCTCGCATTCGCCGCCGCTGTCTCGATGACACTCGCCGTGCCGGCCACCACGACTGCGGCGGACAGCGCCGACTGCGGCGCGCGCGACGGCTTCGAAGTGGTGTGCGGCGTGCAACGCCCGGAGGACATCGAGGCGCTGCCGGGCGACGCGCTGCTGATCAGCGAGTATGGCGGCCTCGCCGGCGCACATACCGGGCGCCTCACCTTGTACCGGCCCGGGCAGGGCAGCCTGCGGCCGCTTTATCCCGGCGAACACGCCAGCGACGGCAGCGCCGACTGGGGCGCAGCGGACTGCCCCGGCGCCCCCGGCGCCGAGTTCGACCCGCACGGCATCCATCACGGTCCGAGCGGCGGCCGCGAACGCGTCCTGGTGGTCAACCACCGCGGGCGCGAGGCGGTCGAGCTGTTCGAACTCATCGACGGCGACGACCCGGCGCAGGCGCGCCTCGTCTGGCGCGGCTGCGTGCCTGCACCCGCGGAGGTGTGGATGAACGACGTGGTCGGTCTGCCGGGTGGCGGTTTCGCGGTCACCCACATGGTGCCGCGCAATGTCGACGGCGAAGTATTGTTCGAAGCCGAGCGTGCACGCAACGACATCGGCTACGTGCTGACCTGGATGCCGGAGACCGGCTGGCAGAAGGTGCCCGGCAGCGACGGTGCGCTGCCCAACGGCATCGAGGTGAGCGACGACGGCACCATCCTCTACGTCAACGAGTACTTTGGTGATCGCGTCTACGCCCTCGAGCGCGCCAGCGGCAAACGCCTGTGGTCGACCGCGGTCGACGCGCCGGACAATTCGAGCTGGGGTACGGACGGCCGGCTGCTGGTCGCGTCGCATCACGCGGATCTCGAAGCGGTGCTGGCGTGCGACCACGAGCCGCTCACGATGTGCCCGCTGGCCTTCTCGGTCGTCGCCATCGACCCGGCCGACGGTCGCCGCGTGACCATCGTCGAGGGCGGCGGCGAAGGCGCGCCGATGGGCGCCGCCACCGTCGCCGTCGAGCATGCCGGGCGCCTGTGGCTCGGCTCCTACGTCGGCGACCGGCTGGCGGCGACGCAGCGCGGTACCGGCGTGCGGCCTTAACGAGCCGTCGCCCCCGGCATGACGCGCCGCCACGGTGGCGGCGCGTCTGGTATCGTCAGCGCTGCACCGGAGGCCACCCGCCATTGCAGGTGCCTACACGGGGCGACGACACGTCGATTACCGCGGCGGCCGCGTCAGCCGCACGACTCAACCCTGCGCAATCGCCGCCGCGATCGCCGCGCCGAGTTCGGCGGTGCCGGCCGTGCCACCGATATCGCGCGTCAGCGGTGCGTGCGCCGGCCCGCTCTCGAGCACGCTCTCGATGGCGGCGAGCACCGCCGCGGCGGCATCCGCATGGCCGAGATGCTCGAGCATCATCGCGCCGCACCAGATCTGGCCGATGGGGTTTGCGATGCCCTGCCCGGCGATGTCCGGCGCCGAGCCGTGTACCGGCTCGAACAGGCTCGGGTAGCGTCGCTCCGGGTTGATGTTGGCCGACGGCGCGACGCCGATGGTACCGGTGCAGGCGGGGCCGAGGTCGGAGAGAATGTCGCCGAAGAGATTGCTCGCGACAACGACGTCGAACCAGTCCGGGTGCAGCACGAAGTTCGCCGTGAGGATGTCGATGTGGTACTTGTCGACGCGCACGTCCGGGTAGCGCGCCGCCATCGCCGCGACGCGCTCGTCCCAGTACGGCATGCTGACGAACAGGCCGTTCGATTTCGTCGCGGAGGTGAGGTGCCGCGCCGGGCGTTTGTGCGCGAGTTCGAAGGCATAGGCGAGAATGCGATCGACACCCTGGCGCGTCATCACGGTCTCCTGGATCACGACCTCGCGCTCGGTGCCCTCGAACAGCCGCCCACCGACGTTGGTGTACTCGCCCTCGGTGTTCTCGCGCACGACGAGGAAGTCGATGTCGCCGGGGCGACGATTGGCGAGTGGGCTGCGGATGCCGGGCAGCAGGCGCACGGGGCGCAGGTTGACGTACTGGTCGAAGGCGCGGCGGAAGAGCAGCAGCGAGCCCCATAGCGAGACGTGGTCGGGCACGGCCGCGGGCCAGCCGACGGCGCCGAAGTAGATGGCATCGTAGCCCGCCAGGCGCTCGAACCAGTCGTCCGGCAGCATCTTGCCGTGACGTTCGTAGTAGGCGCAGCTGGAGAAATCGAACCAGTCGAAATCGAGCACGAAACCGAACCGCGATGCGGCCGCCTCGAGCGCGCGCACCCCCTCGGGAACCACTTCGGTGCCGATTCCATCACCCGGGATCACGGCGATGCGATGACGATTCATGATGTTGGCGCTCCGTCAGAGCGCCCGGCCAGCGGGCGCGATGAGAGTCAATCAGCGGCCGGCAGCGCACCGGCAAAGCCGCGATCATAGCCGCCCCGCGCAAACCCCTACCGCCCCCGAAAACTATCCACAGGTGTCTGACCCTTTTGGGGATAACTGCCCGTCGAGCGACGCGGTTGGCAGATATCCACAGGTGTCTGACCCTCGTATGCCGGTTCAGGTGTCGCGGAAGGCCGGCATTACGTGGCGCGCGAACAGCGCGTTGGAGCGTCCGCTCTTGGCGGCGTCGAGGCCGGCGAAGTGGGTGGAGAGGATGAAATCGGTGCAGGCGTACTCGCTGCGGAAGGCGGCGAGCTTGTCGGCGACCTGGTCGGGCGTGCCGATCATGAGTGCCGCATCGGCGAAGGCGGAGCCGCGGATTTCGCCCGGTGTGCGGAACGGCAGGGGCTGGTCATCGCCGGCGACGTCGGCAGCTTCGCCGAGCACGCGTTCGTAGTAGCCGAACACGTGGAAGAGATGCTCGGCGACGTCCTCCCACGCCTGGTCCTCGCTCTCCGCGCAATACACCATGCGCAGCTGGGCGATACGGAAGTCGGCCGGATCGCGACCGAGCTCGCGCAGCGTGTCGAGATAGAGCGGCGCCGGGTCCGGCCCGAGCGTCGTCATGAGATGCGCGCCCAGGGTCGCCGCGCGGCGGATGGCCTTCGGCCCGCGTGCACCAATCCACAGCGGCGGGTGCGGCTGCTGCACCGGGCGTGGCGAGAGCGTCATGTCACGCGTCTGCGTGAAGCGCCCGTCGAAGCTGACGTGCTCCTCGGTGAACAGGCGCCGCATCAGCGCGACGCCCTCTTCGAGCCGCGCCGCGCGTTCGCGCCGATCGACACAGAAGGCATTGAACTCGTCGTGGGTATAGCCCTGGCCGACACCGAGATCGAAGCGGCCATTGGAGAGGATGTCGGCCAGGGTGACATCCTCGGCCGCGCGCACGGGATGGATGAACGGCAGCAGCATCACGAAGGTGCCGATACGGATGCGCGACGTCACCGCGGCCACCGCGGCGGCCATCGACAACGAGGCGGGGTTGTAGGCATCGTCGGTGAAATGGTGCTCGGTCAACCACACGTGATCGAAGCCGAGCTGCTCCGCCTCGACCATCTGGTCGAGCATGGCGCGGTAGAACACCGGCGGATCGACGTGCCAGCGCCGCGGATTGCGGAAGTCGTACATGAGACCAAAGCGCATCACAGAGCCCTCCCCGAGCTGATGACATGGCGGTCGCGCGCAGACCACCCTCCCCGGTACACGCGCCAACACTCATTCAGCATATAGCGCTGCCGGCGCCTCACCAAGGCGCCGCACCGGGTTGCCGGTGGCCGTCTCAGGCGACGGCGTCGTGCGCCGCTGCGCCGAGCGCCTCGTTCGCCGCCGGCAGCTCGGCGAGCGGCAGCGGGCGACTGAACAGGAATCCCTGGGCGAGGTCGCAGCCGAGCTCGCGCAGGCGTGCCGCCTGCTCGGGTGACTCGATACCCTCGGCGACGACCGCGTGCCCGAGGCTGTGGCCGAGGCCGATGATCGTATTGGCGATGAGGGCCTTGCCGTCCGTCGCCGACAGTGCCGCGACGAAGGTGCGGTCGATCTTGATCTTGCCGACCGGGAATCGTTGCAGGTAGGCCAATGACGAGTAGCCGGTACCGAAGTCGTCGATCGCGACCGCGATGCCGTGGGCAGCGAGCCGGGTAAGGGTCGCCAGGGCGTGCTCGGTATCGGCCATCAACACGCCTTCGGTGATCTCGATCTCGAGACGCGTGCCGAGCGCGGCGAGGTGATCACTCGTGCGGCACAGCTTCTCGGCCAGTGTCGCGTCGCGGAACTGTACCGGCGAGACGTTGACGGCGAGCGCACGCGGGCGCCGCGCGGCCGGCCACGCCGCACAGTCGGCGCACACCTGTTCGAGGAGGAGATCGCTGATCGCCGTGATCAGGCCGGCCTCCTCGGCGGTCTCGATGAACTCGCCCGGCAAGGTGAGGCCGTGCTGCGGGTGCTGCCAGCGCAGCAGCGTTTCGTAACCCGCGATGCTGCCATCGGTGAGGTTGATCACCGGCTGGTAGTGCGCCACGAACTGGCGTTGCTCGATGGCCTCGCGCAGGGCCTGCACCACGCGCTGGCGGCGCAGCAGCATCGATCCCATCTCGTCGGAGTAGCAGCGCCAGCCACAACCGCCGGCGCGCTTGCTCACGTACATCGCGAGATCGGCGCGCTTGAGCAGCTCGGCGGCGTTATCGCCGTCGTGCGGGAACACGGCAATGCCGAGACTGGCCCGGATGGCGAGTTCGTGACCGCCGACGAGCCGTGCCTCGCGCAGCTTGTCGATGATCTTGTGCGCCAGTACCTCGGCCCCGTGCGGCGAGGCGAGATCGGTCTGGATCACGGCGAACTCGTCGCCGCCGAGACGCGCGGCCGTGTCGGTGGCACGCAGGCAGCCACGCACGCGATGCGCTACCTCGCGCAGCAACGCGTCGCCAACGTCGTGCCCATAGGTATCGTTGACGTGCTTGAAGTCGTCGATGTCGATCAACATCACTGCGCACATGCTGGCGTGGCGGCGCGCATGCTCGACCGCCATGTGCACGCGATCCTGGAACAACGAACGGTTGGCGAGGCCGGTCAGCGCGTCATGGAAGGCCAGGTGGCGTGCCTGGTCCTGCGTGCGCATGAGCTCGGCGGTGAGCGCGTGCAGCTCCTCGGCCTGTGCGCGCAGTTTGAACTCCCGCTCCTGCGCGGCCGAGATATCACTCACGTTGATCACGCAACCGCGCCGGTTGCTGTCGGCGTCGAGCTTGATTGCGCCCACCGATACGTACTGGTGCATGCGCGCAACCGCGCCGCTGCCGTTGCGCACGCGCTCGAGCGGCAGGGGATGGTGATTGAGCCGTGGCGAGAGCACGGCGCTGAGGCCGCCGCGCAGGGCGTCGTCGACGGCATCGAGCAGCCGTGTCGAAATGCCGCTTCCGAACACGTCGACCAGGCGGCGCCCGCGTACGGTGGTAGCGGGCAGCCCTGTGGCATGCGCCATCCACGCATTCCAGGTGCGAATGGCGCCGTCGCCATCGACCACGATCACACCAGCGTGACAGGCATCGAGAATCTGCTCGAGGGGCGCCGTGGTCATGTCCGACTCAGGCGGCCGCTATCGTCAGGCCGCGCGCGCGCAGGGCCTGAAGCAGGCCACGCAACGCGGCGTCGCTCAAGGTGAGCGCGAGATGACCGGCAACGTCGTCGTTGCGCAGGGCGAAGTCGATGCGTGCGACCAGCGCGCGGCCATCGCGCGCGGACATGCAGGCCGGTAACAGCTCGGCTGGCAGACCGCGCGCAAAGCGCGGTAGCGACGTCTGGAAAGACTGCCCGAGCACCGCGCCGATGGCACGCAGGCAGCAGTTGAGCAGAATGCTGCCGACCTCGGTCATGACCTCTTGTTCGAGACCCGCATCATCTTCTGCACAAACCTCGTCGCGCAGAATGCCACGGACCAGGTTCATGCTGTGCTCGATGAAGAAGATCAGGGTACCCTCACCGCTGCAGGCACCAACGAACTCCTTCGAGATGGTCACCAGCAGGCCATCTTCGTCGTGGCCGGCGAACTGCTCGAGATAATCGACGGCGTCGATGACCTCGAGCGCCGGGATCGACATCAACACCTCGGTGCGCGCCATTTCGCTGAGCGCAGCCGCGGCGTGTCCCATGGCGATGTTCAGGACCTCGCCGAGCGCGTCAGCATCAAGCGCCTCGAGTTCCATGTTGTTCCTCTCCTGTCATCTCTCGACGAATTCGGCGATCGCCGTGGCGGTAATCGGCTTGGCGATGAAGCCGATCCCCGCCGCAGCGGCCCGCTCGCGTACGGCGGCCTGGACGTTGGCAGTAAGCAGCGTGATGCGCGCCGCAGGCTGGCGGCGATGCAGGCGGCGCGCGAGCTCGAGGCCGTTCAGGCCCGGCATGTTGAAGTCCACCGTCATGACGTCGAAGGCCGTCGCCTCGCTGAGCACGAGCGCCTCGCTCGCGTCGGCAGCTTCGTGCACGGCGAGGTCGGCGCAGGCCTGTGTCGCGTAGCGCCGCACCAGGGTGCGCGCGAGGCGACTGTCGTCGACGATGAGCAGTGTGCGAGGCATGACGTAGCTGGCCGTCCGTTATCGTTATCGTTGTCGTGCCGGAACGGCGCAAGGGCACCGCCCGTCATTGCGGCTAGCGGCGTGCCACGACGAATCTTGAAACGGGGACGGCGGTCAGACGAAGGGTTCGCAAGGCAGGTCGAGCGCGGCGGCGACGGCCGCGCAGCGTACCCGGCCGGCATGCACGTTGACGCCCCTGGCGAAGCCCGCGTCGGCGCGCAGCGCGTCGAGACCCTGCGCCGCGAGGCGTCTCACGTAGGGCAGCGTCGCCGTGGTGAGCGCCTGGGTCGAGGTACGCGGGTACGCGCCCGGCATGTTGGTCACACAGTAATGCAACACCTCGCACTCGGTGTACACGGGGTCGGAGTGGGAGGTTGGGCGCGACGTCTCGATGCAGCCACCCTGGTCGATGCTGACATCGACGATCACGCTGCCGGGTTGCATGTCGGCTACCATCGCGCGTGTCAGCACGTGCGGCGCTCGCGCGCCCTTGAGCAGCACCGCGCCGACCACCAGATCGGCGCGCGCCGCTGCCGCGGCGAGTTCATCGGGACCGGACTGGATCACCTGCAGCCCCTCGCCCACCGCCGACTTCAACGCGCCTTCGCGCTCGAGGTGCCGAGTCGCCACGCTTACACGTGCGCCCATGCCGAGCGCAGCGAGCGCGGCGTGGCGCCCGACCACGCCGTCACCAATCACGAGCACCTCGCCGTAGCTGCGTCCGAGCACGGTGCCGAGCAGCATGCCGCGTCCGCCCTGCCCGCGCGCGAGGTAGAAGCCGCCCATGATCACCGCCATGCTGCCGGCCACCGCGCTCATCGGCGCGAGCAACGGCAGGCTGCCATCGGCCTGTTCGACGGTCTCGTAGGCGATCGCCGTGGTGCCGCTGTCGAGCAGTGCCGTGGTCAGCGCTGCGTCGACGCCCGCAAGATGCAGGTAGGTGAACAGCAGCTGCCCGCCCAGCCGCGGATACTCGCTAGCCAGCGGCTCCTTGATCTTGACCACGAGCTCAGTGGCCCAGGCGTCGGCCGCGCTGCCAAGGGTCGCCCCCGCGGCGAGGTACTGCGCGTCGTCGTAACCCGAGCCCACCCCTGCCGCGTGTTCGACACGCACCACGTGGCCGTCGCCGACCAATGCCGCGACGCCGGCCGGCGTCAGTGCCACACGATTCTCGCGATCCTTGATTTCACGCGGCACGCCGATAAGCATGAGCAGACTTCCTCGTCGGAGCAGCAGGTCGAGTGTGCGCCGCGGGTCGCGCCCACGGCGTGATCGGGATCAGGCGCGCCCGGCTTTCAGTCGCGTGGCAGCTGGTGCTTGAGCAGCTTGCCGGTGGCATTGTGCGGCAGCTCGTCGACGAAGCGCACCGAGCGCGGCACCTTGTACTTCGCGAGATTGGCGTAGCAATGATCGATGACCGCCTTCTCGCTCAGCGTCGCGCCGGGCTCGGCGAGCACGAAGGCGCGTCCGACCTCGCCCCAGGTCTCGTCCGGCACCCCGATCACGGCACACTCGGCGACGCCCGCGAGGTCGTAGAGCACGTTCTCGATCTCGGCCGGGTAGACGTTCTCGCCACCGGAAATGAACATGTCTTTCCAGCGGTCGACGATGTAGTAGAAGCCCTCGTCGTCGACGTACGCCGCGTCGCCGGTCTTCAGCCAGCCATCGACGAAGCTCGTCGCGTTGGCTTCCGGGCGCCGCCAGTAGCCGGGCGTGACCTGCGGCCCGCGGATCTGCAGCTCGCCGGTCGCGCCGGTCGGCAGCGGGCGGTCGTGCTCGTCGCAGATGCGCATCTCGTTGTGCAGCACCTTGCGTCCCGATGAGCCGATCTTGCGCAGCGCGTCGGGCTTGTCGAGCAGGGTGCCGACAGTGCAGGTCTCGGTCATGCCCCAGCCCTGCTGCAGCAGCAGGTTCTTCTCGGCGTAGGTCTCGAGCAACGACAGCGGCGCGGCCGCGCCACCGATGCCGACACTGGTGACGTGGGAGAAATCCGCCTCGGCGAACTCCGGCAGCTGCGCCATGAAGAGGAAATTGGTCGGTACGCCGAAAGTGTGGCTGACACCGCTGCCCGCGTCGGTGAGCAGGCGCAGGCACTCGCGCGGGTCGAACTGGCGCATCACCGTGACCGTGGCACCGAGGTGGAAGCAGGGAAAGGCATACACGCACAGCCCGCCGACATGGAACTGCGGCAGGTAGACGAGCGCATGCGAGCGGCGTGTGAGCTCCGCCTTCATGGTGCAGTTGATGTTGTTGAACAGGTGATTCTGGTAGGTGAGCTGGGCGCCCTTGGGGCGGCCGGTGGTGCCCGAGGTGTACATCAGCACCCACACGTCGTCGAGGGCTCGCGGCACCGCTACTGCCGGCGCGTCGCAGCCGTCGATGACGCTCTCGTAGGCGCTTGGCGCGCCGTCGCGCATCTCGAGCAGGCGCGGAATGCCGCAACGCCGCTCGAGCTCCTGTGCCGGCTCGGCGAAATCGGCGCCGTGGATGAGCAGGCGCGTGTCAGCGTCGTTGAGGATGAACTCGAGCTCGGGCACCGCGAGCCGCCAGTTGAGCGGCAGTACCATGACCCCGGCACGGCTCCCGGCGAAGAAGATCTCGTAGGTGTCGGTGGTGTTGTGCGCGAGCACGCTGATGCGGTCGCCCGGTGCCACGCCGACATCGTGCACCAGCCAGGCCGCGAGCCGGTCGACGCGGGCATGCATCTCGGCATAGGTGTAGCGGCGCCCGGAATGCAGGTCCGTCATCGCGAGCGCGTCCGGCGTGAACGCCGCGTGGTGCGCAATCCAGTCGTGTTGCGGCAACGTCATGAAATTCTCCCCTCGGAATGGCGCGCCCGTGGCGCACCGTTGGCGGTACCGGGTGCTCATGGTGCCGAGCGCTTTCACCAATGGCAATCACGCCGGTATAGTCGGGGCGCGGCGCTCCGTGCCGCACGAGGTCACATCCGGGGAGGAAACGATCATGGCAAGCCCGCAGGCCGCCGCACTGGACCACTTGTTCGACAGCTTTCTCGCCGCACTCGGCGCCAACCCCGACATGGGGCTGGATGAATTGCGCGACATGCTCGAGAAATGCGGCGACGTCGCCACCGATCCGGGCGGCGTCGACTACTTCGAGACCATGGCCGGATCCACGCCCTGCCTGTGGGCGGTGCCGAAAGGCTGTGCCGAGGACCGCGTGCTGCTCGCTTTCCACGGTGGCGGCTGCGTGACCGGCTCGCGCTACAGCCATCGCAAGCTGTTCGCCCACGTCGCCAAGGCGGTCGGCTGCCGCGCCCTCATCGCCGACTACGCGCGCGCCCCCGAACACCAGTTCCCCTCGCAGGTCGACGAAGGCCTCGCCCTCTACCGGTGGCTGCTGGCAGAGGGCTTTGCGCCCGGCCACGTCGCCACCATCGGCGACTCTGCCGGCGGCAACCTGTGCACGGCAGTGGTGCTCGCCGCGCGCGAACACGGCGTGCCGCTGCCGGCGGCGGTGATGCCGCTGTCACCGTGGTACGACATGGAGGCAACGGCGCCTTCGTTCGAGAGCAACGCCGGCAAGGACCGCCTGATCACGCGCGAACTCTCGCTCAACATGAGCGGCATGTACCTCGGTACGGCCTCGGCACGTGACGCGCTCGCCAACCCGCTGCACGCCGATTACCGCGACTTCCCGCCGACCTACCTGCAGGTCGGCGGCTACGAGACCATCGTCGACGATGCCATCCGCGCGGCCGAACGTATGCGCGCAGCCGGGGTCGAGGTGAAGTGCGACGTGTTCCCGGAAATGCAGCACGTGTTCCAGTTCATGGCCGGGCGCGCACCCGAGGCCGATGATGCCATCGCGCGGCTCGCCGCCTGGGTGCGCCCCAAGCTCGGACTGGCCTGACTTCGCCGCGCACCAGGGACGGCCCGGGACCCGCGCCATGCAACATGCCGACCTGCTCGAACGCATCGCCACCACCCTGCGCGAAGTCGTAGGGCCGGCGGTGGGCGACGACTACGCGAAGACGCAGGCCTACATGGCCGCGGTGATACTCGGCAAACTTGCCGGCGAGGTCCGCGCGCAGCGTAGCGATGCTGCCGCCGACGCCGCCGACCTCGATGCCCTGCTCGCCGACCTGCGCGCCGCGGCTGCGCAGGCACCGCTGCCGCGCGCACTCAACGCGGCCCTCGAGGCGCTCGCACGCGAGCGCAGCGAGGCCCACCTCGCACGTCTCGTCGAGGAACTCCACGCCGCGCACGAAGCGCTCGGCGCGGCACGCAGCGGCGCCCTGCTCGGGCGCGTGCGCGAGACACTGCGCGCACGCCTCGATCGTGCGCTGGCCTGGTCCGCATGAGCGGCGCCGACGCGTCGCGCCTCGACGTCCCGGCACGCATTGCCGAGTATCTCGCCACGCGGCTGGATGCGCCGCACGGCGTAACGCTCGAGAACCTCACGCGCATCGCGGTCGGCTGGTCACACGAGACCTGGCTGTTCGACGCCTGCTGGCGCGACGGCGGCTACGCGCGCCGCCTGGGCCTATGCCTGCGCCGCGATCCCGGCAACGCGCTGTTGCGCGAGCTGTCGGATCTCGGCGAGCAGTTCCGCGTATTGCAATGCCTCGAGCAGACGCCGCTGCCGACACCCAAGCCGTACTGGTACGAGAGCGATGCGGGCATTCTCGGGCGCCCGTTCCTGGTCATGGAGAAAGTCGCCGGCGAATGCCCGAATCCATGGGGCCGCGAGGGACGCGCGTGGTACGCGGCGGCCGCCGCGCGCGGCGTGCTGCCGGCAAGCTTTACCGACACGCTGGCCACGCTGCACACCCTCGACTGGCAGGCGGCCGGGCTCGACTTCCTCGGCGTACCCGCTGCGGGCACGGATTTCGCTCGACGCGAGATCGCCAAGTGGCGCGCGTTCATCGACCAGACGGGGGCGCCACCCCACCCGGTCCTGAGCGACCTGCTGTGCTGGCTCGAGGCCAACGCGCCGGCAACCTCGCGACTCAGCCTGGTGCACGGCGCCTACCGTACCGGCAACCTGCTGATCGACGGCGACCGGGTCTCGGCAGTACTCGACTGGGAGTTGCAGGCGATCGGCGATCCGCTCTACGACGTGGCCTACGTGCTGTCCGATCTCAACCGCGAGGGTACCGATCTGCTCTCCAACGTGGTCGCGCGCGAAACCTTCTTCGAGCGTTACGAGGCCGCCACCGGCATCACCATCGACGAACAGGTATGCCGCTACTATCACCTGCTCTATGCCTTGCGTTCGGCCGCGTTCTGGCTGAGTGCCGCCGACCTGCACGCACGCGGCGCGAGTGACGACCTGCGCCTCGCGCGCACCGCCTGGTCGGTCCCGGTGGTGCTCGACCGCGCCGCGCGCGAACTCGGCTACTGATCACCGTCGCAGTCGACACGAATTCCTCCCGGAGAACGCTCATGGATCCCATCGAGAAAATGAAAGCAGCCGCCCGCGAGGGCTGGGCGAGCTTCGCCCCCTTCGAGATGATCACCGGTACCACCGCGCCCGAGCTGGTGCGCTTCGCCGGGGTCACTGCCGCCAGCCGGGTGCTCGACGTCGGCTGCGGCACCGGCGTCGTCGCGCTGACCTGCGCGCGCCGCGGCGCGCAGGTGACCGGTGCCGATCTCACCCCCGCGCTGCTCGAGCGCGCGCGTCATAACGCGGCGGTCGCCGGCTACGCCATCGAGTTCGACGAAGCCGACGTCGAAGCCCTGCCCTACGCGGACGCCAGCTTCGACGTCGTACTGAGCCAGTTCGGCCACATGTTCGGGCCGCGTCCGGAGGTCACGCTCGGCGAGATGCTGCGCGTGCTCAAGCCGGGCGGTACGCTGGCCTTCTCGACCTGGCCGCCGGAGCTCTATACCGGGCGCATGTTCCTGCTCATCGGCAGGTACGCGCCGCCGCCACCACCCGGCGTCGCCTCACCGGCGAGCTGGGGCGATCCGGGCGTCGTACGCGAGCGGCTCGGGGAGGCCGTGCGCGACCTCGTCTTCGACCGTGGCTGCATGCGCTTCCCGATCCTGAGCCCGGCACACATGCGGGCCTTCACCGAGCAGAACGCGGCGCCGGTGACCAAACTCGTCGAACACCTTGCCGACGAGCCGGAACGCCTGGCCGCCTTTCGCGCCGAGTTCGAAGCGCTGGTCGCGGAATACTTCCGCGACAACGTCGTCTACCAGGATTACCTGATGACGCGCGCAGTGCGCGCCTGAGCCGCGCGGACGGCAACGGCCCGCCGCGCATCAGGCCGCGGCGGCGTCGCGCTCCTCGTCGTCGCCATCCGTGCTCGCGTCGAGCGCGGCGAGTTCGTCCTCGAACAGGCTCGCGAGTTCGTCGTCAGTGACCGGCCCGTCGGCGTCAGCCGCGGGCTCGTCGTCATCACCCGAGACGTCGATGACGGCACCCTCGCGCGCATCCGCGGCACCGTCGCCGGCGCTGCTCTGCGCCTGTAACGCGTCGATCAGCGCATCCGGATCGTCGACGCGCTCGTCGTCGCCAGGTCCGGCGTCGACCACCGCGCTCCCTGGCGGCACATCATCCAGGCTGACGGCGGCCTGGGCATCGTCGTCCGCCAGGTCCTCGCCAGCCGCGCCGGCCAGGATGTCGTCATCGGTGAGCGCGGCGAGCTCGGCCGCGACGTCACCGAGCGCGGCCTCCGCTTCGTCGAGCCCCAGCACGCCGTCGTCGGCAGTGTCCGCATCAGTGTCCGCGTCGGCCTCGGACATCGCCGCCGATGTCGCTGACGGCGCCGTAGCTGCCTCGGCTGGCCCGGCATCCACATCGGCATCCCCGAACGCGAAGTCATCGCCGGTGTCGACGGTCGCGGGCGCGGCCGCCGCGCGCGCCGCGGCGTCCTTGTGGAATGCCTTCATGTACTCGCTCATGAGCTCGTCCATGCTGCGGCGGGTTTCTTCGAGTTCGGCATTGAGCGCATCGTTCGATTGCGACAGCGCGTCGTTGGAGGCCGACAATGCATCGACCTCGGTCGCCGCCACCATGTTCTTCGGCGTCATGCGGATCCAGGGCGAAATGACCTTGGTGAGCTCCTCCGGGATCGCCTTCAGGCGCTCATCGTCGCGTTCGAGGTAGACGCTGGTCATGACCTGGTAGAAGGCCTGCTCGCGCGCAATGAACTCCTCGACGCGCGCGGCCACTTCCTCGTCGCCGAGGTTGTAGGTGCTCGCGAAGATGGTCGCGAGCGCTTCGCGGCGCGCGGGCTCGGCCTGCTCGACGTCACCCAGCATCGCTTCGGCGGCATCGGTCGCGCGCGCCTGCGCCGCGCCGGCCGCACGCGCGGTGCTGCGCGCCCGGCGCAAGAGCAGGGCGGGGACGACCAGGGCGACGAGCGCGAACTCGGCGCAGAGGATGGCGAGGGCGAGTTCGACGGTGCCGAGGGGCAGTGTCATGCGGGCTTCTCCTTGGGCGCGCGCGAACGCCCCAGCGTGAACCAGACCAGCGCAAGCCCGGCGGCGAGCAACAGGTTGCCGCCGCCGACCAGCGCCGCCAGGAGCGGCCAGGACAGCGCCTGCGCCGGCAGCTCGACCGGCGCGGGGACGGCCTCTGTGGCCGCTGGTGGCGTGAGTTCGAAGCGCTCGGGTGCCGGCGCCAGTGCGAGCGGCTTGCCATCGGGGTTCTCCACCCACAAGCGCGGCGCGAGTTCATGCAGGCCGGCGACGCTTGCCGGCACGCGCAGACGGGCGCTGCCATCGACGGGCTCCGGCAGCAACACCGCCCGCGCCGCGCCACTGGCGTCGGTGACAGCGATGTAACCATGCAGCGTGTGCGGACGCGTCAGCGTGGCGTCGGCGACAACCTCGACGGCGACGGCGTCGTTCAGTGCCGGGTCGAGCACGTAGCGCACGCTGACCGGATCGGCGACGAAGCGCACGCGCGTATTGACCTCGCGCTTGAAGGTGCCGCCATCGGCGGTCACGGTGAGCTGGTAGACGCCCGGCGCATTGCCGGCCCCGCCCAGGCTGCCGTGGAAGACGGCTTGTTCGCGGTCGAGCGTGAAGTCGCCGGCCGTGGCCGCGCCGTCGTCGCCCACGAGCGCGCTGCGCGTGGTGACGAGTTCCAGCAGTTCGAGACGCTCGAGATGTGCGCCGGCGCTGATCAGCCGCGCGCGCACCGGGGTCTCTGCGCTCGCCAGCAGGCCCGGCGCGATGCGTTCTAGCTCGAGCGCCAGGTCGGTGACGATGACCGCACGGTTGTCCGGATCCATGGCGCCGGTGAACTGCCAGCTGCCCGGCGTCGGCGCACTCACCGTGACGAGGTCGTAACCGGGCTCGCTGCGCCAGGCGACATTGGCCGGGTGGCTGGTCGCCGTCCACGGCGCAGCGCCCGGCGGCGTCAGCGTGAGCGGCTCCTCGCCAGCCCGGAACACGAGCAACGTGAGCTCGGACACGGCGCTGTCGATGTCGAAGCGATTGCCCTCGAGCGGCACCGTGACCGGCGGCGCAGCCTGTTCGAGCATGTGCAGGAAGATGCGCTGCAGACGGGCGGCGTCATCGGCGCGTTCGAGCCAGCCACCAGTACCTTCGGTCAGCGCCGTCATCAGCGCCTGGTCGACGTTGTCGGACAGCGCCACGGCATGCACGTGCACACCGAGGCCGGCGAGACGCGCAAGCTGCGGCCCGAAGATGCGCGCCCGCGATGCGCTGCTCTCCGCTGCCACCTTCGAGACGTCGACGACGCCGTCGGTGAGCAGCACGACATGCCGCTCGGTGGTCTCGTCGGGGACCGCCCAGCCTTGTGTCGCGGCTTCGAGTGCCTGCTCGATGTCGGTGAACAGGCCGCGCGAGTGGATGCCCGGCAGCGCCTCGCGTGCGCGCACGCGCCACGCATCGTCGACCGCGACCGGCGCGATGAGTTCGCTGGCCTGCTCCGCGAACAGCCACACACCAGCGGTGGTGCCTGCAGGCAGCAGCTCACTGACCAGGCGCAAGGCCGGCACGCGCAGGTTGCGCGGGTCGTTCTGCTTCATGCTGCCGGAGACGTCGACGAGGATGCGCACGTCGGCAGCGGCAAGGACGCCCGGCACGTGCAGCAGGCACGACAGCGCGAGCACGCGGACGGCCGCGCGCCAGGCGCGTACCAGGACGGCTTGAGAGTAACGCATGGCCCCGTTAGCGGCCGTCCCGCGGACGGCTTGACCGCGGCGCGCGGATGGCGCAACCGCGGCCCGGAACCTGTCCCGGCGCCTGCCGCGCCGCGGCCCGGCTCAGGGCGCCGGCAGACGCGCGATACGGGCGTCGACGAAGGCGCGGAACTCGGGCTGCAGCTGCTGGCTGATCACATGCCACATGTCGCGCCCGCCGACCGTCGTCACGTGGCGATCGAGCGGCGCCGACATGCTCTCCCACTGGCGCGTGGTAATGACGCCCTCGCGATGCAGCGTGAAAGCGTTCTGGTAGTGGCGGAAAACCGTGCCGTACCAGGCCAGCATGCGCATCTGGTCGGCCTCGTCGAGGGCACCGAGGCCGCCGCGCGCGCGAATCGACAACTCGCACAGGCCGCGGTCGGCGGTCAGCATGAGGTTGACATTGGTGATGTAGTTGAGCAGTTCCTGGTACGCGCTGCGCCGCAGGGCGCGCGTGTTCTGGCGGATCTGCACGGCGAGGTAGTAGAGCGTCAGGATGACGCCGACCGCGGCAATGACCTGCGCCGTGGCATTGATGACCTCGAAGTCCATGAGCTGTTCCTGCGCCCGCACCGCTGCCGAGTGTACCGCGCGATGCGCTACAGTAGCGGCCCGCCACTCATTTTTCTGCCATGCCCCTCGACGCCGCCATCGTCGGTTACACCACGCGCTGGTTCGAGCACGACCTCGACACGCGCTGGTCGATGGCCTACGCGGCCGCGCTCGACGACGTGCATCCGCACTACTTCGACGATCGCGGCGGCCGATCGCTCGCTGTGCACCCGGTTTTCCCGGTCTGCCTGGAATGGCCCGCACTGGTCGACAGCCTCGCCCGCAACGGCGTCGACATGCGGCGTACGGTGCATGCGACGCACGACCTCGAAGTGCTCGCATCGATGGCGCCGCCGCAGCAACTGCGCTCGCGCGCGACCATCATCGGGGTCGAGCAGCGCTCACCCGGCATCTACCTGGGCTGGCGTTTCGATACCGTCGACAACGACGACCGCCCCGTCGCACGCACCTGGCAGGGCAACCTGTTCCTCGGCGAGCAACTGCATGGCCCGGCGCGCTGGGCTGACGCCCTGCCCCGCCATGATCCGGCCCCCGCCGACATGACCCACACCCGGGCGATGGACCTGCCGGCCGGCCTCGCGCATGTCTACACCGAGTGCGCGCGCATCTGGAATCCCCTGCACACCGAGGCCGCGGTGGCGGCAGCGGCGGGCATGCCGAGCCCGCCGCTGCACGGCACCGCGACCCTCGCCTGCGCGGTCTCGGCGCTGGTCGCGGCATGCCTTGCCGGCGACCCCACCCGCGTGCGCCGCCTCGGCGGGCGGTTCAACGCGCTGGTGCTGCTGCCGGCGTCGCTCACGCTCGCGTGGGCCGACGACGTCACGGCGCGGTGCATTCGATTCGAAGTACGCACGGTCGATGGCGGTCGCGCCGTGCGTGACGGCTTTCTCGACTACGCCTGAGCGCAGCCTGGCCCCGGAAACGAGCCCAGGAGGTCACGCCGCCTCTCATCCTCGACCTCTCATCCTCGCGTATAGGCCTGCTCACGTTCGACGCGCATGGCGTCGACCAGTCCGCGCGCGGCCTCGCCCGGCAGGCCGGCGTGTTCGAGCATCATGCGCCCCATCTCGAGGCCGGCCTCGAAGACTTCCGGCACCACCTGCGTCGCCCCCAGCGCGAGCAGGCGCGCGGCGTGGTCGCCATCGCGCGCGCGCACCACGATGGGCACCTCCGGCGCGAGCTGCCGCGCTGCACGTACCACGCGCTCGGCGACGGCGGCGTCGTCGGTGGTGACGACCAGCGCCGCGGCACGCGCGAGGTGCAGGCGTTCGAGCATCGGCGTGCGCGTCGCGTTACCGAGCCACACCGCGGCGCCGGCTTCGCGTTGCACGCTGACATGCACCGGGTCGAGATCGATGGCGACGTGAACGATCTGCTGGCGATCGAGCAGCTCGGCGAGCAGCTGCCCGGTGCGTCCGTAGCCGGCCAGTACCACGTGGTCGGCGAGATCCGGTGCGATGTCGTCGGCCGGACTGGCTTCGCCTTCGGATTCGCCGTGCGCCGCGAGCCAGGCTCCGAGTCCATGCGCGAGGCGTGTCGTCAATGGCGTGAGGAACATCGTCAGCGCAACCACGATGAGCATGAACTGCGCCACCGGCGGCGGCAGCAACGCGTGGCTCATGGCGAGCGCGACCACCACGAAGGCGAACTCGCCGCCCTGGCCGAGCACCAGCCCGATCTCAAGCGCCTGCGGCGTGGTGAATCCGAAGCCGCGCGCAATGATCGCGGTGATGGCGGTCTTGATGGCGAACAGTCCGCCCACCGCGAGCGGGATCCAGAAGGGCTCCGCCAGCACCTCGGCCGGATCGATGCTCATGCCGACGGACATGAAGAAGAGCCCCAGCAGGAGGCCCTTGAAGGGCTCGATGTCGACTTCGATCTCGTGGCGGAACTCGGTCTCGGCGAACAGCAGGCCGGCGAGGAAGGCGCCGAGCGCAGCCGACAGGCCGGCCGACTCGGTGATCGCTGCAGTGGCAATGACGATCAGCAGCGTGGCGGCCATGAAGAGCTCGGGGCTGCGCGCGCCGCTGACGAAGCGGAACAGCGGGCGCAGCACCACCCGGCCGACGCCGAGGATGAGAATCACCGCGAGTGCCGCCGTGCCAAGCGCCCGACCGAGTGCCAGCAGCACACCGCCCTCGTCACCGGCGCCGAGGGCACCCACGATGAACAGGATCGGGACCACCGCGATGTCCTGTGCGAGCAGGATGGCGAAGCTGCCGCGCCCCACGGTCGAACCGAAGCGGCCCTGCTCGGTGAGCAGCTGCATCACGATCGCGGTGGAAGACAGCGCGAGGCAGGCGCCGAGCACCACCGCGGCGGCGAGGGTGTTGCCGAACGCGAAGGCGCAGCCGCCGATGACGAGCGCGGTCACGCCGATCTGCGCCGAGCCGAGCCCGAACACCAGGCGACGCATCCCCCACAGGCGCTCGAACGACAGCTCGAGACCAATCATGAAGAGCAGGAACACGACGCCGAGTTCAGCCAGCGCACCGACCCCCTCCACGTCGGTGATCAGTGCCGGCTCGAGCCAGGCATAGCGATCGGCGAAGCGCGCGAGGCCATGCGGGCCGACCAGCAGACCGATGATCAGGAAGCCAAGCACGGGGCTCAGGCGCAAGCGCTTGCCGAGCGGGATGACGATTCCCGCGGCGACCAGGAAGACGACGATTTCCTGCAGTCTCAGTTCGTGCATGCATGGACTCCGCGACCGCCCCCACCAAGCGCGAGGGCGCGCCGCTGCAGTGTACACGGCGGGCTCGCGGCGCGCGGGACGACGTCAGAGTGCGTCGCTGTCGTAAGGCAGTGCCGGCAGGGCTTCGAGGTTGGCAGCGTAGCGCGCCTCGTCGAAGCTGCCGTCGTTGACGAGAATCTCGAACAGCTCGACCGACAGCGCGCAGGCGATGTAATGCACGGCATCGGCGCGCGACATGCCGTCTTCGCGCAATCGCGCGAGCGCCAGCGGCACCGCCGCCGGCACGCCGTCACGCAGCTGGTTCTCGACGATCTCACGCAGCGCGTTCTCGCCGAGACCGTCCTCTCCCTGCTCGGTGAGCGGCGCCGGCAGCTCGCTCATGCCGGCACCGCGCCGGTGCGACGGGGTATCAGGCGGCGCGATCGAGTCCGCCGTCGCCGTGGCGCCACTCCAGGGCCCTGCGCCGTGGTGGCGGGCGATGCAGCGCTCGCCAGATGTCGATGCAGCGTGCCAGGCACAGTGCGCCCACGGCCGTCGCCAGCAGGGGTTGGAACAACATCCATGCGCCGCGCTCCGCGGGCAGTCCCGCATGGGCGATCGCATAGACGAGCACGACGCCGGCGCCGATCAGCACAGCGATACCGAGCCGGTCGAACAGACCGACGCTGGCAGGCTTGTGATCGTTGCGTGTCGACACCCGCGACGCCTCCGTAGGGACGAGTTGTCAGCATGGCACGCACCAGTTTCCGCACGCGAGGCGTCGCCGCCCTGACGATGATCAGAATCATCACGCCGTGACACATGTTCACGTTCGCGCGCGCCATGGCTTCGGATGCCATCAGCGCGCGGCGCGCTTTTCGCGCATGACACGCGCGAAGCGATGCACCGGCCACATGTCCTGGTCCTCGCCCCAGGCGACGCCGTCGTCGTCCTCCCAGCGCATCAGGGTATTGATGTCGATGAAGGTATGACGGTTGAGCACGATGCGGCTGAGCGGCGTGCCGTTAACCGCGAGGGTGCGGCCGCGATCGTCGCACGCACTGATCTCGACGCGGCTCACCCAGTGCTGCGTTGGGTCACGCACCACGCGCCGTTCGCCGCCGGCCAGCGGGCGCGTCTCGCCGTCGCGGCGCAGGAAGCCGTAGGCGATGAAGTCACCCTCCGCGCGCACGTTGGTCACGGCGAGAAAGCCGTTGTCGGCGTCGCGTGCGCCGGTCACGTAGGCAGCCTGGCGCGGGCGATCCTCGGGACGGCGTCCCCAGGTGCGGTCACGCATGCCGATGCAGTCGATGTCGATGCGTTCGCCATGCAGGACGAGATGCCCGCTGACGCGCCCGAACTGGTCGAAGTGATGCGCGCTGCCGAAAGTCGACCCGGTCGCGGTGAGCGGCTCGGGCGGCATCACGCCGGCGAACTCGAGCGTCGCCTGCAGGCGCTCGCCGTCGTCGATGCCGAGCGCATAGCGCCGCGTCGCTTCGATGACGCGGATGGAGACGCCGGTCGGCAGACGGATATCTGTGAGGTCCTGGTCGCGCGGGATCGGCAATGCGGAATAGTTGGCCGAGTACGGCACCTCCCAGGGCAGGTGCGCGGTGTCGTCCCAGATCCAGGCGCCACCGGCGACGGTGCCGATGTTGGGCCGGAACAGGTGGTAGAGCCAGCCCCCCAGGCGCCGCGCCGGATCGTGGAAAGAAAACCACGCGGTCTCGGTCGCCCACCAGTCGTCGCCCATGAGATCGAAATGAAAGCCGTCGTCGCGGGCGGTGAACATGCGCTGCTCGCTCATCGCGTCCGCCTCAGCGCTGGTGCACCAGCGGCATGCCGGGGATCGGGCTCTTCACCTTGACCACGTAGTCGCTGCGCACGCTGCCGATGTAGAGATCGGTGAGGTCGGACCCGCCCCAGCTGACGTTGGTCGGCGCCTTCATGACCTTTCCCGCCGGGTCGGACAGCATGGTGACGACGTCGCCCGCCGGCGTGATGGCGACGACCTTGTTGGCCATCACCAGGGTCACCCACAGGTTGCCCGCGGCGTCGAAGCCGCAGCCATCGGTCAGCCCGAGCTGGCTGCGCGTTTCGAGCGACAGCGGGCGCAGGTGCTGCACCTCGTGGGCGGCATGGCCGAGCTTCGGCCCGTAGCGCTCGGGCGCGCCGAGCGAGCCGTCGGCGTTGACGGGGAAGCGCTGCACGTCGCAGCCGACCGTCTCGCAGACGTAGAGATACTCCTCCGCGGCGTCCAGCGCGCAACCGTTGGCGAAGTCGAGCCCGTCGGCCACTTTGTGCACGCTGCCGTCCGGGTCGACACGGAACACCAGGCCGTCACGCGGCGAATCGGCACCGAAGTCCTCGCCGCCCCAGCTGCTATGCGTGCACCAGATGCGGTCACGGCTGTCGATGAGCGGATAGTTGCAGGTGACGAGCGCGCGGCCGTCGATGGCGTCGGCGAGTACCTCGATGGCACCGCTGGCGGGGTCCAGGCGCTGCAGCGGCCCACGCCCGAAACCATGCCCGTAGTTGGCGATGACGATGCGCCCGGCGCGATCCATGTTGATGCCGTTCGGCGCGCCGCCGGCAGCGCCGACCCGGCGCAGGCTGCCATCGGCGAGCACCTCGGCGCAGGCGCTCGCCTGGTCCGACAGCCACACGCGGCCATCGCGCGAAACCACGACGTCTTCCGGGCGCTGCACGCCGCGTCCGATGCATGTACAGGTGGCGAGATCGATGGGTTGCAATGACACGTGGTTCCTCCCCGTTAGAGTGCGCTCGCCGTGCGCCGCGGCGCACGGACTTGCACCGGCTGCCGGCTGCGCCGATAGTAGCAGCGCACGCCGCCGCGGTGCTGAGCCCGCGCCGCCGACGATGACTGCCCGTGCCTGTCATGACATCTACATGTAACACGACTACATTCGGCGACCTTTGCCAGCCGCGCCAGGAGTTCCCAGCTTGACCCGACTCGTTTCCAACGACGGCAGCCGCGGGCTGCCCGACCGCCGGGTGTGCCGTGTCTCGCATCACCCAACCGGATTCACCCTGATCGAGGTGATGGTGGTGGTGGTCATCCTCGGCATTCTCGCCGCCATTGTCGTACCCCGCATCATGAGCCGCCCGGACGAGGCGCGCGTGGTGCGCGCGCAGCAGGACATCCGTGCCATCGGTGCGGCACTCGATCTCTATAAGCTCGACAATCTCGCCTACCCGAGCACCGAGCAGGGTCTGGAAGCGCTGGTGCGCAAACCGGCCAGTCTCCCTGCCGGAGCCCGTTACAAGAGCGACGGCTACCTGGCCAGCGTGCCGCACGATCCCTGGGGCGGCGACTACCAGTATCTCTCACCGGGCCAGCACGGCCCCTACGACCTCTATTCGCTCGGCGCTGACGGTGTGCCGGGCGGGGAGGAGTTCAATGCCGACATCGGCAACTGGACGCTCGACGATTGACGCGCGCGCAGCGCACGGCTTCACCCTGCTCGAACTGCTGGTCGTGCTGACCATCGTCGGCGTGCTGGTGAGCATGGCGCGGCTCGCCGTGCCGGACTCCGCGCGCGGGCGCATCGAGCGTACCGCGCACGCGCTCGCTGCAACCGTCGACGCCTGTCGTCGCGGTGCAGTGCTGTCCGGCGCCCCGGGCGGCGTGCGCGTCCTGGCCGACGCCTACCAGGCCCTCGTGTACCGGGGCAAATGGTCTCCGGATGGTGCGCCCGCGGCGCTCGCGGACGGCCTCGAACTGCGCGGCGGCGCAACCGCCCTAGGCACCGATGACGAAACGCCTACCGTGCTCTGCCTGCCGACTGGCGAACTGCACCTGCCTCCATTACACGTCACCCATCTCGGTCGTGACGGCCATTTCGTCATCGACGACGATATCGATGGCGAGGTCGTCGCTACCTGGGTCGACCCGTCGTCGTGATGCGTCGCCGCCAGCCCGGGTTCACGTTGATCGAGGTGCTCATCGCGCTGGCGCTCGTGGCGTCGGCGCTCGGCGGAGCGCTAGCGCTGGTGCGCACCGCGATCGACAACCAGGATTACCTCGAACGACGGCTCTACGCGACCTGGATCGCGACCAATCTCGCAAGCGAGTTCCGCCTCGAACCGCAGCGGTTCGGACCCCGTGAGCGCGACGGCAACACGACCATGATGGGGCGCCGGTTCGATTGGTCGGTGGACGTCGTCGAGCCTACCGAGGAGACGGCCGGCACGAGTCCCACCCTGCCGCGTCGCACGGTCACCGTGCGGGTCGGCGATACCACCGACGCCGTGCTCGCCGACCTGACCTTCAGCGCCCGACCGATCGAGGACCGACTGTGATCGTACGGCGCTCCTTCGGTGGCTTCACGCTGCTCGAGCTGCTCGTCGCCGTTGCAATCTTCACGGTGCTCGGCGTACTCGCGTACGGCGGTCTGCGCAACGTCGTCAATCTCGATGCCGGGCTGCGCGATGCCAGCCAGCGCTATGAACGACTGGAGTTCGCGCTCCTGGTCATCGAACAGGATCTGCGCCACGCGGCGCCACGCAGTGTCCGCGACGAACTCGGCGAGCAGGTGCCCGCGCTCCGCGCGGGACTCGAGGGCGACGTCCTGTCGCTGACGCGCCATGCGCCACGCTTGCCCGGTTACGACGAGCGCGCCGCGCTCGCCCGCGTACGCTACCGTCTCGACGACGGGTCGCTCTACCGCGACGTGTGGGCGCAGCTCGACCGAACGCCCGGAACCACCTTCAGTACGCGTCGCCTTCTCGACGACGTCGCCGCGCTGGAACTGCGCTTCTTCGCCGACGGCGACTGGAACAGCTTCTGGCCGCCCGCCGGCACGACAGCAAGAGGACCCATCGGCGCTGTCGCCGGCGCTGATCCGTTGCCTGCAGGTGTGGCGGTCGAGATCACTTTCGACAGTGGCGCCCAGGTGCGCCGCGTCGTCGCGCGGTCGGGATGAGTCGGCGCATGGCGGCTCCGTCATCCAGAACCGCTCGCCAGCGCGGCATCGCGCTGCTCGGCGCGATCCTGCTCGCCGCGATCGTCACCGCGCTCGCGATTGGCATCGGCCAGCGCGGCGGCTTCACCATTGCCGCGACGACGCGGGTGATCGAATCGACGCGCGCCGACGAGGTCTTCCTCGCGCTAGAGGATGCGGCCCGACAGGCACTCTACGCGGATACCATCGACAGCGACATCGACAGTGCGGATGAAGCCTGGGCCGCGGACACACTCGTCGTGCAGGACGGCGCCGGCCGCGGCCGTCTGGCCGACCTGCAGGGGCGTTTCAACCTCAACAACCTCGCCCCAAGCGCGGTCGCGGCGCGCCCTGCCGACGCGGCGGCGGGCACGCCGGACGCGGCCGCG
>JAVJVZ010000080.1:0-45511 GCA_040220855.1 Gammaproteobacteria bacterium
GAGGGCAAGTGCGGCGGCCAGTAAGCGGCGACCACACCCGACCATGACGCGCAGTCATCCCGTTCACGGCAGCGGGCTGGGTCTCCGGCGCGCCCTCATGGGAGCGCTGGAGGATCAGCCGGCTGACGTCGGCTTCCTCGAAGTGGCGCCGGAGAACTGGATTGACATCGGCGGCCCGCTGGGCCGCCGTTTTCGTGCTTTCACCGAGCGCTACCCGTTCGTCTGTCACGGGCTGTCGCTCAACCTTGGTGGTCCGGCGCCGCTCGACGAGGCGTTCGTCAGACGCGTCGGGCAGTTTCTCGACCAGCACCGGGTGCGCTGTTACAGCGAACACCTGAGTTACTGCGCCGACGACGGCCACCTTTACGACCTCATGCCGATCCCCTTCACCGAGGAGGCGATCGGGCACGTCGCCGCACGCATTCGCCGCGTGCAGGACATTCGCGGCCGGCGCATCGCGGTGGAGAACGTGTCCTATTACTGCGCGCCCGGCGCGCGCCTGCGCGAAATCGAGTTCGTCAACGGCGTGCTCGAGCGCGCCGACTGCGACCTGCTCCTCGACGTCAACAACGTCTACGTCAACAGCGTCAATCACGGCTACGACGCACATGACTTCCTGCGCGCCTTACCCGGGGAGCGCATTGCCTATGCGCACATTGCCGGGCATTACCACGAAGCAGAGGACCTCATCGTCGACACCCACGGTGCCGACGTCATCGAGCCGGTGTGGGACCTGCTCGCGGAAGCCTACCGCCTGTTCGGCGTATTTCCGACGCTGCTCGAACGTGACTTCAACCTGCCGCCGCTGCCGCAACTCCTCGAGGAGATGGCACGCATCGATACCATCGCGGCTGCGGCGCCGGCTGACGCGGCACGACGCCATGCCTGAGGCGGATTTCCGCACCCTGCAGCACGCCTTCGCGGGCCACCTGCGCGACCCGGCGCGTGCGCCTGCACCGGCGGATGTCGAGCCGCGTCGGCTCGAGGTGTACCGTGGGCTCGTCTACCGCAACGTCGAGGGGTTCATGGCCAACGCCTTTCCGGTGCTGCGCCGGCTCTTCGCCGACGCGCGCTGGCACGAACTGGTGCGCGAGTTCCTCGTCGTCCATCGTGCGACGACGCCATTGTTCCCGAAGATGCCCCAGGAGTTCCTGCGCTTTCTCGAGCAGCGCACCCCGTTGGACGGCGAGTTGCCGTTCATGGCCGAACTGGCGCACTACGAGTGGCTCGAGGCGGAGGTCGCTTTCGATACCCACGAACTCGCCGACGTCGCGGTCGACGCGACGGTCGATTTCGAACGGGGCAGGGCAGTCCCGAACCCGGTGCTGCGTCCCCACGTGTACCGCTGGCCGGTCCATCGTATCGGCCCGGACGCCGTGCCTGAGGAACCGCCCGCGCAACCGGTCTACCTCGTGGTGTTCCGCCATCGTGATGACCGCATCGGCTTCATGGAGCTCAACGCGGTATCCGCGCGGCTGCTGCAACTCGTCATCGAGAACGCCGATGAGGTGCCCGCGCGCACCTTGCTCGAGCGCATCGCTACCGAGCTTGCGCATCCCGACCCGGCGGTCGTCGTCAATGGCGGCCTGCAGATTCTCGACACCTTTCTCTCCCGCGACATCATCCTCGGCACGCGCACGACGTAAGGGGCCGGTCCCGAACCGTATCGTCATCAACACCGGGGGGGGCGGGGTGATCGTGGCTGGGCGCCATGCGCCGGCGACGGCACCGCTGTCGGCAACGATTGCAACGCCGCCACGGCCGCCTTGCAGTGGCCGAACGTAGAGATGGTTGCTACCGGGATCCCGAGCGCGCGAGACTGGTCCGCGCGGATCGCGAGCGCGTAAGATGGTGGCTTGGGCGGCGCTCGCGGGGTCGCGTCCGTCCATGCCGTTCACCGCAACCTGGGGGGGCCATGGAAGTCTCGACATTCATGCTGGTCGCCAACGTCATCGCGGCGCTGTTCGCGCTCGCGCTGGTTGCCGGCCTGATCTGCGTGGCGGTGCTCTATGTCCTGGACGTGACCCAGACGCGCCATGCGATCCGGCGCAACTACCCGGTGATCGGCCGTCTGCGCTACGTGTTCGAGCGCCTGGGCGAGTTTTTTCGCCAGTACTTCTTCGCCATGGATCGCGAGGAGATGCCGTTCAACCGTGCCGAGCGGGCATGGGTCTACCGCGCCGCCAAGGGCGTCGATTCGACGGTGGCATTCGGTTCGAGCAAGGACCTGCGCCCGGTCGGTACAGTGATCTTCGTCAATACGCCCTACCCGACGCTCGACGAGGATGCCGCGCAGCCGCGCGAGGTCACGATCGGCGCCGATTGCGCCACACCCTACCGCACGCGGGCAATTTTCAATGTCTCCGGCATGAGCTACGGCGCCATCTCGCGCCCTGCGGTGCTGGCCTTGTCGAATGGCGCCCGCATGGCGGGCATCTGGATGAACACCGGCGAGGGTGGCCTGTCACCGTTCCACCTCGAGGGCGGGGGCGACGTCGTGTTCCAGATCGGAACCGCCAAGTACGGCGTGCGTGATGGCACCGGCATGCTGTCCGTCGAGCGGCTGCGCGAGGTCGCTGCTCACGACACCGTGCGCATGTTCGAACTCAAGCTCTCGCAGGGTGCGAAGCCCGGCAAGGGCGGAATCCTGCCCGCGGCCAAGGTGACGGCGGAGATTGCGGCGATCCGCGGCATCGCGGTCGGTGAGGCGTCCATCAGCCCGAACCGACATCCCGACATCAACAACGAGCGCGACCTGCTCGACATGATCGAGCGCATTCGCGAAGTCACCGGCAAGCCGGTCGGATTCAAGACGGTGATCGGATCGCTCGGCTGGCTGGAGAAGCTGTTCCTGGAGATCCACGCGCGGGGGCTGCACAGCGCGCCCGACTTCATCACCATCGACGGCGGCGATGGGGGGACCGGTGCGGCGCCGATGAGCCTGATCGACAACGTCGGCCTGGTGCTGCGCGAGAGCCTGCCGCAGACCGTCGATTTGCTGAAACAGTACGGGCTGCGCGATCGCACCAAGATCATCGCGAGCGGTAAGCTGATCACGCCGAGCGAGGTGGCGTGGGCAATCTGTGCCGGCGCCGATTTCGTCACCTCCGCGCGCGGCTTCATGTTCGCGCTCGGCTGCATCCAGGCGCTCCAGTGCAACAAGAACACCTGCCCGACCGGCATCACCACGCACGACAAGCGCCTGCAGCGCGGGCTCGATCCGACCGACAAGGCCGAACGGGTGCGCCGCTACGCCGAGAACATGCACCACGAACTCGGCGTCATCGCGCATTCCTGCGGCGCGGCGGAGCCACGCCGCCTGAAACGTGTGCATTGCCGCATCGTGCAGGCGGACGGACGCTCGGTACCGCTGAACGAACTCTATCCGGACGTGCGCACGCTGAGCGTGCCCGGGCTGGAGGAGATGCGCGCCGGGGGATGAGCGGGGGCCGGCGGCCACCGGCTCAGATCCACTGCGCCTCGCTGTAGATGGCAACGTGGCGCGGCGGCTCGCCGGGTTCGCCGAGCGTGAGATCGATGCCGAGAGCGGCCAGCGCGGTGCGCTGGATGTCATGGTCGACTTGCTCGGCGACGGTCTTCAGGCCGAGCGCGTGTGCACTGCGCGCAAGCCCCGCAACGATTTCGTGGTCGACGGCGCTCTGCGTCATCGTCGCGACCAGGCTGGCCGGAATCGCGAGGTAATCGGCCGGCAGTGCCTGCAGGAGCTGCGTACTGGCGCCGCCGAGCGACACGTCGCGCAGCAGCACGCGGCAGCCGAGCTCACGCAGCTGGCCGAGGAAGCGTCCTGCTGCCGCGGGATCGCGTTCCAGCGCGGCCTGCTCGACGCAGAAACCGAGCCGGGCCGCCTCCGGACGGTGCGCACCGAGATGCTCGAGGAGAAAATCCTTGAGCCGATCATCGGCCAGGGTCTGCGCCGAGAGTGGCACCATCACGCGCGCCATGTCCGACAACACCGGCTGGTTGAGACGCATCGCATCGAGTGCCGCCTGTACGAGCCAGCGATCGATGTCCTGGCTGAGCTGGTAGCGTGCGGCGAGTTCGGCCAGCTGCGCACGCGGCATGTGGGCGCCGGAGGCGGTGCGCACGCCGGCGCTGAGCTCGCAGCTGCGCGCGGTCTCGTGCGTCCTGTTCCCGAGCGGCAGTAGCGGGCGGTAGAAGAGCTCGAGCCGATTGCCTTCGATGGCAGTGCGGATGTCGCGCACGAAGTCGAACGCCCGCGCATGCGGCTTCGCGGTGCCGGCGGCGCTGGCGTCGACGCCGTGCGCATGCACGCGGTTGCGCCCGTAACGCTTGGCGGCGTAGCAGGCGCTGTCGGCGTGGTGCAGCAGGTCGGCGACACCCTTGCAGTCGCGATCGATGGTGACGATGCCGATGCTGAGTGAGAGTGGGAGCTCGATCCCCTCCCACGTGAATCGATGGCGATCGACGGCGATGCGCATGGCCTCGGCGACGAGGCGTGCGCGGTCGAGCGCGCAGCTGTAGAGCAGGGCCGCGAACTCGTCCCCGCCGATGCGGGCCAGGGTGTCGGCACCGCGGATGCGCGTACGCAGGATGTCGGCGAGTTCCCGCAACAGGGCATCGCCGGCAGCGTGGCCGTAACCGTCGTTGACTTCCTTGAATTTGTCGACGTCGATGTAGAGCAGGGCGTGGCCGTTGGCCTGGTCGTCCTGCGCGCGGCGCAGCAGCTTCTTCAGGCGCACCTCGAACTCGCCGCGGTTGATGGTGCCGGTGAGGGTGTCGTGGGTCGCCTGCCAGGCGATCGTCTCGGCACGGTTGCGCTTCTCGGTGACGTCGCGCAGCGTGAACACGGTGCCGGCGAACTCGCCTCGCTCGTCCTTCAAGGCCGTGGCCGTGTAATCGAGCCCGTAGACGACGCCGTCGCGACGCAACAGGCGCGCGCTCTCGTTGCCGTGCTGCGTGCGCCGGGTGCGGCGCAGCTCTTCGAAGATGTCGCGCGCGTGGTTGCGGCTGGCGGGTGGAAAGACGATTCGCATGCCCTGCTCGAGACGTCGTCCGAGCAGGTCTTTGCGGGTCCACCCGAGCAGCACCTCGGCGACCGGGTTGACATACTCGACATGGCCCTCGGCATCGGTCACGACGACGGCGTCGCCGAGACCGCGCAGCACCTGGCGCTGACGCTCCTGCCGAGCCATCGCGGCATCGAAGGCGCTCAGCCGTTCGCGCGCGAGGAGTGCGAGGGCATCGTCGTCCGGGATCGTCGACACGCCCACCGGTGCCGTACGGCCGAGCAGGAGCTCGACGAGGATCGCGCGCAAGCGCGCCTGGTTGTCGGCGTACGCCTTGCCGATGACAAGCAGGCCGGCGGCGCCGAAAGACGTCCACAACGCCGCCAGCGGGTAGCGACCGTCGAGCAGCGTTGCGGCGCTCGCGAGTACCGCGAGCGTCAACACCAGGTAGACGTAGGCGGCCCCGAAGCCGGCCAGCGCGGGCAGCGCGGTCAATGCCACGGCGAAGGCCGCCGCGAGCAGTGCGGCGATGCCGATGGCGTCGGTCGCCGGCAACAGCAGCATCACGCCGCAGCCCCAGGCGAAGCCGATCAGGGCCGCGAAAGCCGTGTTGGCGCCGCTCGCGGTGGCGGCACCGCGAGCCAGCCAGCCGCTGCGCATGGCGAGATAGAGCGCGGCGTTGAGGAGGGTGAAACAGCTCCAACCGGCGAGCATGCCCTGCGGGACGCTACCGGCCAGCGCCGTGCCGACGCCGGCCAGGCCGAGCAGGTTGGCCGCGAACCAGGCGCGGGCGCCGGCGAGGCTCGGCGACATCGCGACGCCCGTGGCGCGGGGGCGGCTGTGCTCGCGCGCAGTTCCGAGATAGTTGCGTAAGGTGGTGTCACTGGACATGCGATGAGGGCTTTCCGTGGGACCGGGATGGATAACGGGTGCGCACGACGCGCGGTCGTGCGTCGCCGGCGAAGGGTGTGGCGCAACCAGATGACGCGCGCACCCAGCGCAGTTGTAAATTAGTGTGTCGTCGATCGCGGTCGCCGTGACGGTCGTCACAGCGTGCGCATGGGAGCGGTACGGCGAAGGGGGAAAGCGCGCGTGGGAATGCCGGGTTGTGACGGGAATCACGGCCGGCGGCTCCGCGCCGCCGGCCGTCGGACGGATCAGGACTGGCGCTTGGAGCCGACCCGCAGGCGCAGCGCATTGAGCTTGATGAAGCCCTCGGCGTCGGCCTGGTCATAGGCGCCGGCGTCATCCTCGAAGGTGGCGAGCGAGGCATTGAAGAGGCTGTCGCTGGCCGATTCGCGACCCTCGACGATGACGTTGCCCTTGTACAGGCGCACGCGCACCTTGCCGTTCACGTGCTGCTGCGATTCATCGATCATCTGCTGCAGCAGGCGCCGTTCCGGGCTCCACCAGTAGCCGTTGTAGATGAGCGACGCGTAGCGTGGCATCAGTTCGTCCTTGAGGTGCGCGACCTCGCGATCGAGGGTGAGCGACTCGATTGCGCGGTGGGCGCGCAGCATGATGGTGCCACCCGGGGTTTCGTAGCAGCCGCGCGACTTCATGCCGACGTAGCGGTTCTCGACGATGTCGAGGCGGCCGACACCATTGGCGCCGCCGAGCTCGTTGAGCCGGCGCAGCACCGCGGCCGGGCTCATGCGCTCGCCGTCGATGGCGACGATGTCGCCACGCTCGTAACTGAGTTCGATGACCGTGGCCTGGTCGGGTGCGGCCTCCGGCGACACCGTCCACCGCCACATGTCCTCCTCTGCGGTGGCCCAGGGATCTTCCAGGATGCCGCCCTCGTAGGAGATGTGCAGCAGGTTCGCGTCCATCGAGTAGGGCGAGCGCTTGGCGCTCTTGTACTCGATGGGAATGCCGTGCTGGTCAGCATAGGCGAGCAGCTTCTCGCGCGAGGTCAGATCCCATTCGCGCCAGGGCGCGATGACCTTGATGCCGGGTTCGAGTGCGTAGGCGCCGAGTTCGAAGCGGACCTGGTCGTTGCCCTTGCCGGTGGCGCCGTGCGAGATGGCATCGGCGCCGGTCGCGCGTGCGATCTCGACCAGGCGCTTGGCGATCAGCGGGCGCGCGATCGACGTTCCCAGCAGGTATTCGCCTTCGTAGATGGTGTTGGCGCGGAACATCGGAAACACGAAGTCGCGCACGAACTCCTCGGTGAGATCGTCGATGTAGATTTCCTTCACGCCCATCTTCTGCGCCTTGGCGCGAGCCGGTTCGAGCTCTTCGCCCTGGCCGATGTCGGCGGTGAAGGTCACTACCTCGCAGTCGTACTCGTCCTCCAGCCACTTGAGGATGACCGAGGTGTCGAGCCCGCCGGAGTACGCGAGCACGACCTTCTTTACGTTCAGTTTCGCCATTGACGGTGCGTTCCTGGGTCTGCGGAGGGCGGCATTGTGCCTATAACGGGGCGCAAAATCATGCGTGCAGCGCGGCGCCCCCCGCGCCCGCCGCGGTCTCAGTCCTCGCGCAGGGCGCGCGTGAAGCTGGCGAGAAAGGCCTGCGGCGCTTCGGCGTGTGGCCAGTGGCCGCCGCCGGCCACCGTCTCGATGCGATGGTGCGGGAACCAGCGCGCGATGGTCGGCAGGTGCGCGTCGGTGACGCGATCGGACAGCGCGCCGCGCACGAACCAGGCGGGGCCGTCATAGCGGGCATCGGCGGCCACCGGCAATGGTCCCAGGATGTGCGGCATCTGCGCCTCGAGCGCGGCGAGGTTGGCGCGCCAGCCGGCGCGGCCGTCGTGGAACACGAGGTTCTGCAGGATGAAAGCGCGCACCGTGTCCTCGGGGATGGCGGCGACCAGCGCGCTGTCGGCATCGGAGCGCCGGCGGATGCGGCCGAGATCGAGCGCGCGCATGGCGCGTATCATTTCGGCGAATCGGTCGGGGTAGCTGACCGGGGCAATATCGACGGCGATGACGCGCTCGATGCCGCGCGGGTCGTCCAGCGCCAGCGTCATGGCTGCCTTGCCGCCCATCGAGTGACCGACCAGGGCGAAGCGCTCGAGACGGTGCTGCTCGACCAGCGCGCGCACGTCGGCGGCCATGTCCAGGTAGGTCATGCTCGCGTCGTGCGGCGAGCGGCCGTGGTTGCGCAGGTCGACGAGGTGGAAGGCGAACTCGCCGCCGAGGCGCCGTGCCACCGTCAGCCAGTTGCGGCCGGCGCCGAACAGACCGTGCAGGACCACCACGGGGGACCCGCTGCCGACGACCTCGCAATGCAACTCGACGCTCATCGCCTACTCGCGCAGCGCCGGCGGTATGCGCGCGCGATCGAGGTAGCACTGCGGCCAGAAGCCGAGCAGCGCGATGTCCTCGTCGATGCCGTCCATCGTCGCGTAAGCGCGGTAGTGCTCGCGGTCGACCCAGGCCCACGCGGTGTGCTCGCGGTTGAGCACCACGGTGCCGCCGAACCAGCGCTGCTGGAAGAGGTGAATCTCGTACTGTCCACCGTAGTAGGTGTCGCGGATGGGGCCGAGATAGCGCACCAGTTCGACGGCGTGGCCGGGCCCGATCTCCTCGTCCATCTCGCGTGCCGCCGCGGCTTCCGGCGATTCGCCGGGTTCGATCTTGCCGGCCGGCAGACCCCACAGGCCGGGGCCGAGGCGGGCATTCTCGGCGCGCCTGAGCAGCAGCAGGCGCGCAGCATCGTCGAGCAGCAGGTTGAGCGCGTAACGCGCGGTGGGCGGAGCAGACATATTCATGGACTGGTCGAGAGGCAGAGTATCGGGGATGGTAGTGCGGGATACCAGAGCCGGTTACGCAAGCAGTCTTCGCCGCGCTGTCGGTTGCCTGCGTGCCGTGCTGGCCGGCGCGCTTATACTCGCGGTCTCGGAGGGGAGACGTACATGAGCCGAACGACGACTTCCACGCGCGGGGCGCGGGCGCCATGAGCGTGCGCATCGTGCGCCTCGGCAGTCCGCGCCTGGCTGGTGAAGGCCTGCGCATCGGCACCGTGCGGCGGCCGCCGCGCGGCGTGCGGCGCGAAGACTACGCACGGCGCGATTACTACGACGTGTGGCTGCCGCTGCTGGCGCCGAGTGCGGCGGACGTGCGTCGCGCGCTCGATGCGGAGACGGTGGCCGAATGGCGGCGTTTCGCACGCAGCTATCGCAAGGCCATGGCTCAGCCCGAGGCGCGTCACGTGCTCGCGACGCTGGCGGCGTTGTCGCACCAGGCGGATTTCTCGGTCGGTTGCTACTGCGCGGACGAGCGCCACTGCCACCGTTCACTGCTGCGCGAGATCCTGCGCGAGCACGGCGCACGGCTGGCCTGAGCGCGCGCCGTGCCGGTGCAGGTCGGTTGCCGCCCCGGTGCTCGGTCCGGGGCGGCGTGCCGGGAACGCCGCGGTGCTCAGAAGTAGCGCACGCTCCCCGCGGCCCGGCCCAGGGTGACGTCGGCATGCGGCCACACCGCCTCGAAGTCGGCGCGCACCGCGGCGGCCTCGTCGTCGCGCCCCTGTGCGCTGAGCGCCTGCGCGAGACCATCGAGGGCCCAGCCGTTCCTGCGCACCTTCTCGAGGTCGCGGCGATAGACCGCCTCGGCCGCGGCCGGGCGGCCGAGTTCGAGCAGGGCCGCGCCGAGCAGGTGGCGGTTGGGGAAGAACCAGTAGGGCGGCTCCATGTAGGGCAGCGCGTCCTCGGCAGCGACTGCCGCCTCGAGCTCGGTGACGAGCGCGTCGGCGTCGCCGTCGAGGTGCGCGATGCCCGCATCGAGCACGTGCCCGGCGATGGCGAGCAGAACGTCGGCGGGGTAACCGTGCACCTTGTAGGCATCGGGACCGTACACTTTCGCACCCGCCAGGTAGCCCGCGCGTTCGGCCACGGCCGCATCGCGCTCGCCGCGTGCGGCGTGCGCGATGCCGCGTGCGGCGTGCCACATGGCGGTCGCGAAGCGGTGATCCTCGCGTGGCTGCGGCTCGGCCAGCACTTCGTCCCAGCGTGCGAAGCGGATCAGGCCGAACATCGGCACGGCGAGGAACTGCTCGATCAGCGGAATATCGCCGATGAGGTCCTTCGGTACGTTGTCGGCGAGCTTGCGCGCGGCAGCGATGGCGACTTCGCTGCGCCCCTCGAGGCTCGCGGTGTACCACAGGAAATGGATGTTGTGCGGGTAGTAGAGGGCCGGGTAGAAGCCCTGCGCACGACACTGGTTGATGTAGGACTCGTCGGCCCTGGCCGCGCGCTCGTTGGTCAGCGTGGCATCGTGGTAGCGGCCGACGCGGAGGTAGATGTGCGAGGGCATGTGCACCAGGTGACCCGAGCCCGGCACCAGGTCGCCGAGGCGATCGGCGCCGCCTTCGGCGCGTTCCGGCGTATCGGAAGACTCCACCGCGTGGATGTACAGATGAATCGCGCCCGGGTGATCGGGATTCCGCGCGAGCACCGTCTCGAGCGTCGACGTCAGCGTCACCGTCAGCGGCTTGGGCGTGCCGTCCTCCTCGTAATATGCCCACGGCATGGTGTCCATCATCGCCTCGGCGTAGAGGGTCAGGGTGTCGAGGTCGTCCGGGTAGGCAGCGGCGACCGTGGCCATGGCATCGGCGAAGGCCTGGTCGAGGGGCGCGCGGTCGTCCACGGCGGCAGGCCCGTAGCGTTTCGCGAGCGCGTCGATGAGGGCCTGCTCGCGCGGGCTCGTCTGCGCGGCGAGTGTCTGCGCCTGTTGTACCGCGGCCCAGGCGGCCGGCGCGTCGGCCGGATCCATCGGCTTGTTGATGTTCGGGCCGAGCGCGAAGGCCTCGCCCCAGAAGCACATCGCGCAGCCGGGGTCGAGGCGCTGCGCTTCGCGGAAGGAGCGTACCGCTTCCGCATGGTTGAAACCCCAGGCGAGTACCAGACCCTGGTCGAAATAGCGTTGCGCGAGCGGCACGCTGGTCGTGATCGGGGAGTGATGGTCACCCAGATCGTCGAACAACGGCGCGGTGCGGCCATCCTGGGCGGCGTGCACGCTGCCGGCGAGCAGCACGGCGAGCGCGAGGCCGAGCAGCGACGTCAGGTGAGAGTGAAAGCGGATCATGGGGAAGCTCCTTGCAATGTTCGGGCGCCGCCCGTGATGGTGCACGGGCGGCGACGCGCGTCGTGACGCGCGCGGTTGCCGGTCGGCGCTAGACGCCAGGCGTCGGATAGGCGAGTGCGCCGGCCAGCGAGTGGACGAGGTAGATGGCTGCGAGCAGCGACGCGCAGGCGGTGGCGACGCAGGTGGTCATGTCTCGATCGAAGGTGCGCATTGTGCCTGATCCTCCCGTGGTTGCGTTGACCGCGGTCAGGGCACTGGCCGCGGCTGATTACGGGAGCAAGCCTACGCGGCGCAGGTAACGCGCGCGTGGGTCTTTTGTTGCCACAAGGTTGCGCGACTGTTGCAGCGCTCAGCCGGCGACTTCGAGGCGCTCGATCTCGACGCGGGCGTCGAAGGCGTTCGAGCCGAAGCCGTGATCGGAGAGACCATCCGGGGTCAGCGCGTTGGCCGAAGCGCCGTTCAAGGTCGACGACATCCACCAGCCGAACGGCAGGAACACCACGCCGGGCGCGGTAGTGTTGGACACCGCGGCATGCGTCTCGACCGCGCCGCGCTCGTTGAACAGGCGCACGGCGTCGCCGTCGGCGATGCCGCGCGCGGCAGCGTCGGTGGGGTTGATGTCGACATGCGGCGTGCGCCGAGCACGGCCACCGCGCGGCAGGTTGACGTACTCGGAGTTGAGGAACTCGGCGACCTTGGCGGAGACCAGGCGCAGCGGCCAGCGTGCGGCAATCTCGCCGGTATCGTCAGCGGCCGCATCGATCGGCACGTAGCCCGGCAGCGGGTCGAGGCCGCGCGCGGCGAGCGTGGTGGCGTACAGCTCGACCTTGCCGCTCGGCGTGGTGAAGCCGCCGTCGGCGCGTGGCCGGAAGTCGCCGGGCAGGTTCAATGCCGCCCAACCGTCCGCGCACAGGCGCTCGAAGCTGATGCCCTCGAGCAGCGGGCTGCCGCTCGCGAGCAGCGCGCGGATGCGTTCCTCGTCGCTGGTGTGGAGTTCGGGCGCGTGCAGGCCGAGGGCGCGCGCGAGACGACGGAAGAGCTCGGTGTTGGGGATGGCTTCGCCGCGCGGCGCGATGGCCGGCGGGTTGAGTGCGAGGTAGGTCTGGCCCCACGAGGGCATCAGTTCCCAATGTTCGAACTGGGTGGTGGCGGGCAGCACGACATCCGCGTAGCGCGCGGTGTCGGTCATGAACTGCTCGTGGACCACGGTGAAGAGATCCTCGCGCTCGAGTCCCGCGACGATGCGGTTCTGATCGGGCAGCGTCACCACCGGGTTCAGGTTGTAGACCAGCATCCAGGTGATCGGGGGCGCCATCGCCGGGTCGGTCAGGGCGCGGCCGAGCTGGGCCAGGTGTACCGTGCGCGCCGGTGCCGGGGCGTCGTCGGCCGGCATCACCGCGCGCCAGTCGAGCGCGGCATGGAAGAGATCGTTGGTGAACTGGCTGAGACCGCCGCCGCGTTCGCGCCAGGCGCCGACGAGCGCCGGCAGGCAGGCCACCGCGCGCACGCTGGCGCCGCCGTTCGAATAGCGCTCCATGCCGACCAGCAGGCGCAGCGCGGCCGGGCGCGAGGTGGCGTACTCGCGCGCGAGCTGTTCGATGTCGGCTGCGGCGAGACCGGTGATGGCCGCGACGCGCGCGGGCGGATAATCGGCGACGCGCGCGCGGAAGGCCTCGAATCCTTCGGTGTGCCGCGCGACGTAGTCGGCATCGTGGAGTTCGTCGCGCAGGATCACGTGGGCCATGCCGAGCGCGAGCGCGGCATCGCTGCCGGGCGCGAGCTGCAGGTGCCAGTCGGCGTGGGCCGCGGTCGGCGTGCGCACCGGATCGATCACCACCACCCGCGCCCCGGCGCGCCGCGCGGCGCGGATCGGGCCGCCCCACAGGTGCACGTTGGTGGCCGCGGTGTTGGTGCCCCAGATGAGAATGTAGCGGCTGTGCGCGAGATCCTCCGGCAGCAGCGTGGTGCCGACCCCGAGCGTCGCGGTGACGGCATCGAAGGCGACGTTGCCGCAGATGCGCCGGTCGAGGCCGGTGGCGCCGAGGTGGCTGAAGAACTGCTCGCCGGCATAACGATTGAGCATGCCGATGGTGCCGGCGAAGCTGCACGGCAGCGCGCCGAGCGGACCGTCGCGCGCGATGGTCTCGGCGAGCTTGCCGCTGACCAGCGCGATGGCTTCGTCCCAGTCGATACGTTCGAAGCGCCCGTCGCCCTTGGGTCCGCTGCGCTTGAGCGGATGCAGTACGCGTTCGTCGCTGTAGACGCGCGCCGGGTAGTGCTTGAGCTTGGCGCACAGTGCGCCGCGCGTGAACGGGTGGGCCGGGTTGCCGGCGAGCGCCACCGCGCGCCCGGCGTCGTCGACCGACACCTGCCAGGCGCAGGTGTCGGGGCAGTCGTGCGGACACGCACCGTGTACGGTCTTCATCGGGTCGCTACCTCCCCGCGCCGCGCGGAGGCGCCGACGCGTCAGCTGGCCGACCAGCATAGCAGGCTGCCGGGATACGCTTGCAGAGCGGCGCGCGGCTGCCGATAGTCTGCCCAGCGGCACCATCAACCGGGCCGTGCGGACCCGAGGTATCGCGAGCATGAATTCGATCGGTCCATTACTCGCCGCGACGCTGGTCGTCGTCGTGCTCTATGCCGGTGTGGGCCTGGTCGTGCGCCGGGTGCGTGAGCGGCGCATCGAGCGCTACGTCTTTCCGCCCGTGATCGCGGGCCGTGTCGGCGCCGCCTATCCACATCTCGCCGCGCACGAGATCGAGCAGGTCCTCGATGCGCTGCGCGACTATTTCGTCATGTGCAATCGCGCCGGCCGTCACATGGTCGCGATGCCGTCGCAGGTGGTCGACGTCGCCTGGCACGAATTCATCCTCTTCACGCGCGCCTACCAGCAGTTCTGCCGGCGCGCCTTCGGTCGCTTCCTGCATCACACGCCGGCCGCCGCGATGCCGTCACCGACGCAGGCCGATGCCGGCCTCAAGCGCGCCTGGCGGCTGGCCTGCTGGCGCGCCGGTCTCGATCGCAAGGCTCCCACGGTGCTGCCGCCGTTGTTCGCACTCGATGCGGCGCTCGCCATCCCGGACGGCTTCGTCTACCAGATCGACTGCCGCGCCGCGAACGCCGCCCCCGGGGCCTACTGCACATCGCACATCGGTTGCGCGGGCGGCTGCGGCGGTGACAGTGACGGCGGCAGCGACGGCGGCAGCGACGGCGGCTGCAGCGGCGGCTGCGGTGGGGATTGACGCGATGGCCGCAGCTTGCCGCGCAACCCGCCTGGTGCGCGTGCAGCGTCGCGCGAGCGCACTGCTGCTCGCGTGCCTGGCCAGCCTGGCGGCGCCGGTACGGGGTGTGGAGGGCAGCGCGGTGCATTACTTCGAAATCGAGGTCCTCGCGCGCGGCCTCGAACACCCCTGGGGACTCGCCTTCCTGCCGGACGGTCGCATGCTCGTCACCGAACGTGCCGGGCGCCTGCGCGTGGCAGGCGCCGATGGCACCCTGTCGGCGCCGCTCGCCGGGGTGCCGGCGGCCAGCGCGGTCGGGCAGGGAGGATTGCTCGACGTCGCGCTGCACCCCGACTTCGCCGCCAACCAGCTGGTCTACCTGAGCCTCGCGGCCGGCGCAGCGGACAGCTATGGCACCGAGGTGTGGCGCGGGCGTTTCGCCGGCGACCGCCTCGACGATGTCGCGCGCGTGTTTCGCGCACTGCCCAAGGAGGACGGCGGCCGCCATTTCGGCTCGCGCCTGCTGTTTCTGCCCGACCGGACGCTGCTCGTCACGCTCGGTGATCGCGGCGTGCGGCCGCATGGCCAGGCACTCGGCACGCACCCGGGCAGCATCGTGCGGATTACCGACACGGGTGAGGTGCCGGCTGACAATCCCTTCCGCGACGCGGCCGGCGCGCAGCCGGCAACATGGACCTACGGCCACCGCAACGTGCAGGGCATCGCGCGCGACCCGGCGAGCGGCACCGTGTGGGCGCACGAGCATGGCCCGCAGGGTGGCTGCGAGCTCAATCGCATCGAAGCCGGCGCCAACTACGGCTGGGCCGAGATCACTCATGGGCGCAACTACGTCATCGGCACGCGCATCGGCGCCGGCGAGACGCGCGCCGACGTCACGCCGCCGGTGGTGCAGTGGACGCCCTCGATTGCGCCGTCGGGCCTGGCCGTCTACCGGGGCGACGCCTTCCCGCGCTGGCACGGCAATCTCTTCGCCGGGTCGCTCAAGTTTGCGCTGCTGGTGCGCCTGGTGCTCGATGACGCCGGCCGCGTCGTGCACGAGGAGCGCCTGCTGGAAGACCGCCTGGGGCGCATCCGTGACGTTCGCGTGGGACCGGACGGCTATCTCTACCTGTTGACCGACAGCGCCGACGGCATCATCGCGCGACTGGTGCCGCCGGACAGCTGACGTGCGGTCGCCCTCAGCCGCTCCGCGTGGTAACACGCTCGAGGAACGGTACCAGCGCCGCCGCGAACGCCTCCGGGTTGTCCATGAACGGCCAGTGGCCGCTGTCCTCCAGGTAGACGATCTCGGCGCGTGGGAAGGCCTCGCGTTGCGCCTCGGCGTAGCGCCATGGCAGGTAGATGTCGGCCTTGCCCCAGATCACCAGGCAGTCGAGATCGCGTGGCCGCAGCGCCGCGACCGCGCGCTCGGCGGCGTCGCCGAGGGCGTCGGTGGCGCGGTAGAGCCTGAGCACGGCGCGGCGCGTGCCGGCGTCGAAGTTGTCGTACATGCGATCGACGAACGCGCGCGGCAATCCGCGCGGGTTGCCGACCTTCAGCAACGCGTGGAAGCCGAGTCGCGTGGTCGTCTTCATGAACACCTCGCCGACCAGCGGGGTGCGCCACAGCCGCGCGAGATGGTGCCAGCGGTAGCCGCGCAGGATGCCGATGTTGACCAGCGTCACGCTGGCGACCCGCGCGGGGTTGGCGGTCGCCCAGGCGAGCCCCCACGCGCCGCCGAAGTCGTGCAGCACGAGGTGCACGCGCGCAACGCCACAGGCCGCGAGCAGGGCATCGAGGTGGGCGGCGTAGCCGGCCACGGTGTAGTCGAAGTCGGCCGGCTTCTCCGCACGACCGAAGCCCGGCATGTCGGGCGCGAGGGCGCGGGTGAACGGCGCGATGCGCGCGGCGATATCGCGCCAGTCGTCGCCGGAACCGGGATTGCCGTGGACGAACAGCACCGCTTCGTCGGCATCGCCACCGCTATCGATGAGCGGTGTGCGTACGCCGTCGACGAGGAGCTGGCGGACCTCGAGGTCGGCCTGCGGAGTCGTTGCTGCCATTGATCTGCTCCCGTACGCGCGCCGCCGCGCAAAGGCAGAATAGCAGAGGGCGCGCTGCGCCCGTCAGCGGAAGCGGGACATGGGCCAGCACTTCGACATCGTCAACATCGCCATCCCGGCCCTCGGCGGGCTCGGGCTGTTCCTGCTCGGCATGGTGCTGCTCACCGACGGTCTGCGCGCGCTGGCCGGCGATGCCATTCGCGCCAACCTGGTGCGCTTCACGCGCACGCCGCTGTCGGGGGCGCTGACCGGTGCGCTGACCACCACCGCGCTGCAATCCTCGAGCGCGACCACGGTGGCCGCGGTCGGCTTCGTCGGCGCGGGACTGATGCCGTTCGCCAATGCGCTCGGCATCATCTTCGGTGCCAACATCGGTTCCACCGCGACCGGCTGGCTGGTCGCGCTGATCGGCTTCAAGCTCTCGCTCAGCACGCTCGCTCTGCCGCTCGTCTTCGCCGGCGCGCTCGCGCGGCTGTTCGCACGCGGACGCCTCGCCCACGGTGGCCTCGCGCTCGCCGGCTTTGCGCTGATCTTCATCGGTATCGAACATATGCAGGGCGCCATGCGCGCACTCGAACCGATGTTCAGCTTCGACGCGCTGCCGGCGACCGGCATCGGCGATCGCCTCGCCCTGGTCGCGCTCGGCATCGGCTTCACGGTGTGCACGCAGGCATCGAGCGCGGCGGTCGCCACGGCCCTGACCGCGCTGAATGCCGGCCTGCTGGGTTTCGAGCAGGCCGCCTGTATCGTCATCGGCGCCGACATCGGCACGACCGTCACCGCGGCGCTGGCTACCCTCGGCGCCACGCTCGATGCGCGTCGTACCGGTTACTCGCACGTCATCTACAACGTCTGCACCGGGTGCATGGCATTCCTGCTCGTCGACCTCTACGCCTGGCTGGTGGCGACCTTCGCGCCAGCGCTGCGGGCGCACGATCCCGAACTCATGCTGGTCGGCTTTCACACCGGTTTCAACGTGCTGGGCGTGGTCCTGGTACTACCCTTCGCGCAATCCTTCGCGCGCGCGATCGAGCGCCTCGTCGGTCCGCGCGAGGACGAGCAGCTGGCCGGACTCGACCGGCGCCTGTTGAGTCAGCCGACCCTCGCGCTCGACGCGCTGGGACGCGCCGTCGAGCAGGCCTACCGTTCGCTCCTCGGCGAGCTCGCGCGCCAGCTCGGCGTGGCGGGCGCTGGCACGCCGCTCGACCTCGCGCGCATGCAGCGCCTGCTCGACGAGCTGCAGGATTTCGCCGGCGACATCGACCTGCGCGCGACGCACGGCGGCGAATGGCAACGCCTGCTGGCCCTGCTGCACGCGCTCGACCACCTGCAGCGCCTGCACGAGCGTCTCGACGAAGAGCCGCTGCGCGCGCGTACCGCGCGCACCAGTGACGGTCTGGTCGACGAGCGCCGCGCGGCGCAGGCGGCATTGGCCGAGATCGTGGCGGCGCTGGCGCACACGCGCCCCGACCTCGCGCGCGCTGCGAGCGCCGCGCTGCACGAGCGCCTCGGCAGCGCGGTGCAGCCGTTCCGCGATCGTGTGGCGCAGGCCATGGCGGCGCGCACGCTGAGCGTCGAAGCGGGCACCGAGGAACTCGAGGGGGTGCGCTGGCTGCGCCGCGTCGGGCGCCACGTGGCGCGTATCGCGCACCATCTCGAGGCCGCCGCGCACGCCGCCGGGAGGTGACCGCGCGGCCGGTATCGCGGGTGATTCGCCACCCGCGATCGACTACGATGGAGAGCCTTGTCACGCACTTTCCGAGGACCCTGCAATGACCGAAGCAGTTATCGTCTCGACCGCGCGGACGCCGCTCTGCAAGAGCTGGCGCGGTTCGTTCAACATGACCCACGGCGCCACCCTCGGCGGCCACGTGGTCAAGGCCGCGATGGACCGGGCCGGCCTCGCGCCGGACGAGATCGAAGACGTCATCATGGGCTGCGCCAATCCGGAGGGCGCCACCGGCCACAACATCGCACGGCAGATCGCGCTGCGTGCCGGGCTGCCGGTGTCGGTCTCCGGCATGACGGTCAACCGCTTCTGCTCCTCGGGCCTGCAGACCGTTGCGCTCGCCGCGCAGCGCATCATGGCCGGCGAAGCCGACGTCTTCATCGCTGGCGGCGTGGAGTCGATCTCCTGTGTGCAGAACGAGATGAACAGCCACTTCGTCCACGACCCGTGGCTCATCGAGCACAAGCCGGAGATCTACTGGTCGATGCTGCAAACCGCCGAGCAGGTTGCCAAGCGCTACAAGATTACGCGCGAAGACCAGGATCACTACGGCGTGCAGAGTCAGCAGCGCGCCGCTGCCGCGCGCGAAGCGGGCAAGTTCGACGACGAAATCGTGCCGCTGAAGACGACGATGAAGATCGTCGACAAGGAAACCGGCGCGGAGTCGACGCGCGAAGTCACTGCCGATCGTGACGAGGGCATCCGGCCCGATACCACCTACGAGGGCGTGTGCCAGATTCGCCCGGCCATCGAGGGGGGCGTCATCGCTGCCGGTAACGCCAGCCAGTTCTCTGACGGCGCGTCGGCGCAGGTCGTCATGAGCGATACCCTGGCGGCGAAGAAGGGCCTGAGCCCGCTCGGTATCTTCCGTGGCTTTGCGGTTGCCGGCTGCGAGCCGGACGAAATGGGCATTGGCCCCGTGTTCGCCATTCCGAAGCTGCTCGAACGCACCGGCCTCGGTATCGACGACATCGATTTGTGGGAACTCAACGAGGCCTTCGCCGTCCAAGTCATGTACTGCCGCGACAAGCTCGGCATCGATAACGACAAGCTCAACGTCAACGGCGGTTCGATCGCGGTCGGCCACCCCTACGGCATGACCGGCAGCCGGCTGATCGGACATGCGCTGATCGAGGGCAAGCGCCGCGGCGCGAAGCGCGTGGTGGTGACCATGTGCATCGGCGGCGGGATGGGCGCGGCAGGCCTGTTCGAGGTCTGCTGAGCGCGGCGTCCTGGCGCGCCCGCCGCGTCCGGGAGCATCGAAGAGAGCGCCCCGCCGCGGGCGCGCGCCGCGGGCGAGGCGGGGAGCAATGCCCCGTCCGCGGCGTCCGACGAGGACGGAGATCCCAATCATGTTGCGTATCCTTACCCTGCTCGCGGGCTGCGCGCTCGCCAGCGCGGCGTCTGCCGCGAGCCCCGACTACCAGGCCGTCATCGACTGGCTCGAAACCCACGCCGATGCGCCGGTCGACGGTCTCGCTCCCGGCACCTACGGTCGCGATCGGCTCGCCGATCTCGCGCGCTACCTGCCCCCGGGCTACCAGGAAGAACTCGAATTCGACGGCCTGCGCATCACCCTGGTGCCGACCGCGCACTACCAGGCCCACCCGGACTACCAGGCGGCGACCGCGCAGTTCGCCGGGCAGGCTGCGCTGGCCGCCGACGGCACGCTGAGCGGCCATGTCGCCGGACAGCCGTTCTCGCTCGAGCAGATCCTGGCTGCGCCCGAACGCGATGCCGGCTACATGGTGGCGTGGAACCAGATCCACCGCTGGCAGCATTACGGCTACCGCAACGAGTCCACCATCATCTACGTCCAGCCGACTGCCGACGGCAGCGCCGGCACGCTGCTCGAAGGGATGCACGGTGGTGGGCATGTCGACCGTCACGTCGAGATGTTCTACCACCGCGTGTACCTCTCGCGCCTCGCAACCGAGGCCGCCAACGACTACCGCATGGACGTCGACGGCGCGGACGAACTGTTCTTCAAGGAATACATCGAGATGCTCGCGCCGTTCGACATTGCCGGGCTCAAGATCGTGGTCGAGCGTCCGCTCGACCAGAGTCTCGGCGACCAGGTCAATTCCTACCTGCCGACCGAACGCCGGGTGCGCCGGCTCTCGGCCAAGGAACGCGCCGACAGCTGGATCGGCACGCAGTGGACGCTGGACGACTTCGAAGGTTTCTCCGGCATGGTGATGGACAACGACTGGCGCTTCATCGGCCGCAAGGTGCTGCTGGCCGTGGCCAACTCGGGCGAGCAGCCGCCGCAGTTCCATGGCCCCATGAGCACAGTCCCGCTCGACCGCTGGCAGCTCCGGCGCTGCCTGGTGGTGGAGGCGGTGCCGCACTGGGAGGATCATCCCTACGGCCGGCGCCTGCTGTTCGTCGACGAGGAGACCTACAACATCCCGATGGCGCTGATTTTCGACCGCGACGATCGCCTGCTGAAGATCTTCCACATCGTCTATGCGCACAGCGACGAAGCGACCGACCTGCCGGCCGAACTGTCGACGCCGCGCTGGCGCGCTTCCATCGGCATCAACGTGCAGGAGCGCGGTGCGACCATCGCGGCCGAGGCGGACGCTTCCACCGAGTACGTCACCGTGAAGCCGTCGCAGGTGCGCAAGCTCTTCAGCATCTCCAACCTGAGCAGCGGGCGCTGAACGCCGGCGTCGCTCCAACCCGTTCAATCCGGAGGTTCGCGTGGACACTGCAGTCATCATCGGGGTCGGTCCCGAGCAGGGACTCGGCGCACAGTTGTGCCGGCGCTTCGCTACGCACGGTCTACACGTGGTCGCCGCGGGACGCACCCAGGCCAAGCTCGATGCGGTCGTCGCGACGATTGCCGACACCGGCGGGCAGGCCAGCGGTGTGGTCGCCGACGCCACCCGCGAAGCCGACATCGTCGCGCTGTTCGAACGCGCACGCGACATCGGCCCGGTGCGACTGGTCATCTACAACGCCGGCAACAACATGCCCGGTGGTGTTGCGGACATGACGGGCGACTACTTCGAACAGGCCTGGCGCATCGGTTGCTTCGGTGGCTTCGTCACGGCGCGCGAGGCAGTGGCAGCCATGACGACCGGCGGCGGCACGCTGCTGTTCACCGGCGCCAGCGCCTCGCTGCGCGGTAAGGCCGGTTTCGGCGCCTTCGCCGCGGCCAAGGCGGCGCTGCGCGCGCTCGCCCAGGCGGTCGCCAAGGAGGCCGGGCCGGCGGGCATTCACGTCGCCCACGTCATCGTCGATGGCGCCATCAACGGCGACAAGGTGCGACAGAAATTTCCCGACTACGCGGAGAAACTGGGCGCGTCCGGCCTGGTCGATCTTGCCGCAATCGTCGACGCCTACGAGTTCCTGTGGCGCCAGCCGGCGGGCGGCTGGAGCTTCGAGCTCGATCTGCGGACCGCGATCGAATCGTGGTAGGCTCGCCGGCACCGCGCGTGCCCGCGAGGAGGCCCCCGGCGCAGGTCGAGGTCGCGCTGGCGCAGCGCGCCACGTCACGACCGCGCACCACGCAGAGAGGAGAGTTCCGATGTCGTTACCGCAAGAGATCAAGCCCATCAATTCCGAGCTCATGGATACATTGGTCGAGGCCGGCAAGCTCGACTGGATCCCGCAGGACAACGATCCCGAGCGCGCTTTCATGAAGATCCTGTGGACCGGTTCGGAGAGCGGTTCCTGGGCGGTCCTGTTCCGCTGGCTGAAGGGGTACACGGCACCGCAGCACAAGCATCTTTCCGCGTCGCACACGTTCATTCTCTCGGGCAAGCTGCAGGTGCGCGACGGCACGCTCAATGCCGGTGATTACGTCTACGAGCCGAACGGCATGCTGCACGGCGCGACCACCGCGCTGGAAGACACCGAGTACCTGTTCATCTGCAACGGCCCGGTGCTGTTCTTCAATGACGACGGGTTCACCGCCTACCTCGGCTGGGAGGAACTCGAACGCATCAAGCAGCAGCATGCCAGTCGCAAGCAGGCAGCTGCCTGAGCGGACATGAAGCTGGTGGCGCAGCGCGCGCGCCGCGCCGCGCACCCTGGCGGGGCGCGCAGGCGGTGAAACTGCATTGGTTCCAGGTCGCGCCGAACCCGACCAAGGTGCGGCTCTATGTCGCCGAGAAGAACGCCGGCGGCGCCGCCATAGAACTCGCGGACGTCGTCGTGCGACTGCCCAAGGGTGAGCAGCGCACAGCCGCGTTCCTGGCCTTGAACCCGTTCGGCCAGCTGCCGGTGCTCGAGCTCGATGACGGCAGCACCATCATCGAGTCCCTGCCCATCATCGATTATCTCGAGGAGCTTCACCCGGCGCCGCCGATGTGGGGCGACGACGCGCGCAGCCGCGCCCGCGCCCGCGAACTCGAACGCATTGCCGACGCGCGCTTCCTCGCACCACTGGCCCGCTACATCCATGCCACGCGCTCGCCCATCGGCCTGGCGCCGAATCCGGCTGTCGCCGAGCATGCGCAGGCCGCTTGGCCTCCGGCACTCGCCTATCTCGAGGGTGTGCTCGACGATGGCCGCGCGTTCCTCGGCGGCGACCACGTGGGCGTTGGCGACTGTACGCTCGCGGCCGCATTCCAGTTCGCACGTTTCGCCGAAGTCGCGCTCGGCCTCGAGCAGGACTATCCGGCGCTGGCGCGCTGGGACGCCGCCTACCGCGCGCGTGCGGCTGCGCGCGCCGTGCTGACCCTCTGAATATCGGCGTGCCGTGAGCGGCACCGCACACCCAGCTATACAACTGCGAATACGCTGACAACCATGGCGAAGTCTCTCCAGGAACAATTGCTCGAAGCCGGGCTCGTCGACAAGAACCGGGTGCAACAGGCCAACAAGGCGCGCGGCAAGCAGGCGCGGCGCAAGCGCGGCCAGGGCGAGGCAGGCAAGGCCGCCGTAACCGACGAGAACAAGGCGCAGGCACAGGCGGCCGAGGCCGAGAAGCGCGCGCGCGACCGCGAACTCAATCGCGAGCGCGAAGAGCGAGCGGCGCGTCGTGCACTCGCTGCCGAGATCGAGCAGCTCGTCACCGCCAACCGCGCCGATCGCGTGCCGGGCGAGAACGCCTACCAGTTCGTCGACGACGGCAAGATCAAGCGGGTCTACGTGACCGAAGATCTGCATGCCGGACTTGCTGCCGGGCGTCACGCGGTGGTGCGGTTGCGGCGTGGTTACGCGGTGGTCGAGCGCAGCGTGGCGGAGCGTGTCGCCGCGCGCGACGCCGCCGCGGTGGTCGCGCTGCACGAGCCCGGTGCGGGCGGTGACGGCGAGGACGACGACTACGCGCAGTTCGAGGTGCCCGACGACCTGCAATGGTGAAGGCTCGGCGGCGCCCGTCCGCCGGCAATCGCCGTTGTTCGAACGCCCGTCACTGGCGGCGTCCGAGAGCCCCATGCCCGCGCGGCGCAGGCATGCCGCGCCGCCGGTCCGCCGCCACGGGAGTCCGTGCCGGAAGCCGCGCGCGGCCGGCCTGCTAGACTGGTGGCAACTCCCAACAGCGAAGTCCCGCCCATGTCTATCAGCCCCGAACTCCGCGCGCGCATCGAGGCCACCATCGCCGAGCACCCTGTGGTGTTGTTCATGAAAGGTACCCGCGCGCAGCCGCAGTGCGGTTTCTCGGCGACCGTGGTCAGCATCCTCGACGGCATCCTCGAGGATTACCACACCATCGACGTGCTTTCCGATCCGGACATCCGCGAGGGCATCAAGCATTTCTCCGAGTGGCCGACCATCCCGCAGCTCTACATCGAGCGCGAGTTCGTCGGTGGCTGTGACCTCGTGCAGCAGCTCTACGCCGCCGGCGACCTGCATCGCACGCTCGGACGCGAGCCCGTGCGCGTCGAGCCGCCCGCGATCAGCGTTTCCGATGCGGCTGCCGCGGCGCTGCGCGACGCCGCCGCGCAGCGCCCGGACCTCGCCGTGCACCTGAAAATCGACCAGGCCTGGAATCACCAGTTCAACCTCGCGCCGGCACGCGGCCACGAGCTGCGCGTCGCCGCCAACGGCGTCGAAGTCCTGTTCGATGTCGATTCCGCGCGGCGCGCCGATGGTCTCAGGCTCGACCTGGTCGAAACCGACGACGGGCCCGGTTTCGTCATCGACAACCCGAACTCACCGGCACCGGTCGCGCAGATGACGGTGAGCGAGCTGAAAGCGCATCGTGACGCCGGTGATACGCTGCACCTGTTCGACGTACGCGAACAGGCCGAACGCGACATCGCGGTCATCGAGGGTGCGCAGCTGCTCGATGAAGCGGCGGTCGCATTCATCGACACGCTGCCGCGCGATGCGATGCTGGTCTTCCATTGTCATTCGGGCGTGCGCAGCCAGGCTGCCGCCGAGTATTTCCGCGGCCAGGGCTATACCAACGTGTACAACCTCGCCGGAGGCATCGATGCCTGGTCGCGCGAGATCGATCCCGGCGTGCCGCGTTATTGATCCGGCGCATCGCGCGAGCGTCCCGCGCTCGCGTCGCCCACGCGATCGCGCTACGGTGGACGCATGCCGGTGAAGCAGCCTCGAACGTTCGCGCCCGGGCGAAGCGGGCGGCGGCGAATTGCGCCGCTCGCAGCCTGCACGCTGCTGTTGGGGCTCTTATTCACCTGGTGCCAGTTCACGCCCGCGGCGTCATCCCCGGCAGCTGAGGGGCGCGCCGCCCTGCTCAGTATCGAGGGGGCGATCGGGCCCGCCACCGCCGATTACGTGCAGCGCGGACTCGAGGCGGCGGCTGCCAGCGGCGCGGCGCTCGTGATCATCGAGCTCGACACCCCGGGCGGTCTCGACGGCGCGATGCGCGACATCATCCGCGCGGTGCTGGCCGCTCCCTTGCCGGTGGTCGCCTACGTCGCGCCCTCGGGGGCCCGGGCGGCGAGTGCGGGAACCTACATCCTGCTTGCCGCTCACGTCGCCGCGATGGCACCAGCGACCAATCTCGGCGCGGCGACGCCCGTACAACTCGGCGGCCTGCCCGGTTTGCCGGCGCGGCCGGGCGGCGGCGATCGTGAGGGCGGCGCCCCAGCCGACGATACGAATGGCGCGCAGGAAGCGGGAGGCAACGACGACGGCGACGAAGCCGGCGGCGCCGCTGCTCCGGTGGCGGGCAACGATGCGGCAATGCGCAAGAAGCTCGTCAACGACGCCGTCGCCTACATCCGCGGGCTGGCCGAGATGCGCGGGCGCAATGCCGACTGGGCCGAACAGGCGGTGCGCGAGGGCGCGAGCCTCGCCGCCGAAGCCGCGCTCGCCGAGAACGTGATCGAGTTCGTCGCCGCCGATCGTCACGCCCTGCTCGCTGCGCTCGACGGCGAGCAGGTGACCGTTCAAGGCATCGAACGCACCCTCGCGACAACCGGTATGACCATCGAACTGATCGAACCCGACTGGCGTACCGAGCTGCTCGGCGCCATCGCGAGCCCCAACGTTGCCTACATCCTGATGCTGCTCGGTATTTACGGGCTGTTCTTCGAGCTCGCCAACCCGGGCGCGATCTTTCCCGGCGTGTTCGGTGCCATCAGCCTGCTCATCGCGATGTTCGCCTTGCAGATGCTGCCGGTCGATTACGTCGGCCTCGCCCTGATCCTGCTCGGTATGGCGTTCATGGTCGGTGAGCTGTTCGTGCCGAGTTTCGGTGCGCTCGGTATCGGTGGGGTGATCGCCTTCGCGGTCGGTTCGGTGATGCTCTTCGACACTGAGACCGAGCAGTTCCGCGTCTCGCTGCCGATCATCGTCGCGCTGACGCTACTCTCCGCGGGTTTCTTCCTCATCGCGCTGCGCGCCCTGGTCAGGGCACGCCGTGGCGCGGTGGTCAGCGGCCAGGAGCAGCTCGTGTCGAGCACTGGCAGCGCGCTGGAGGACTTCGACGCGCAGGGGCAGGTGCGCGTGCACGGGGAGATCTGGAATGCACGCACGCGTTCGCCGGTGCACGCCGGTCAGCGCGTACGCGTCACGGCCATGGAGGGTCTCACGCTCGTCATCGAGCCCGTCGCCAACACCGGGGAGGAGCCGTCATGATGACCTTGCTCTACGTACTGCTCGGCCTGATCGCCGTTGCGCCTCTGTTCATCAAGATCCTGCGCGAGTACGAGCGCGCAGTGGTCTTCACCTTCGGCCGCTTCACCGGCGTGCGCGGGCCGGGTCTCATCATCATCATTCCACTGGTGCAGCAGATCGAACGGGTCACGCTACGCATCTATGTCATGGACGTGCCGAGCCAGGACGTCATCTCGCGCGACAACGTCTCGGTCAAGGTCAACGCCGTGCTCTATTTCCGCGTCATCGATCCCGAGCGTGCAATCATCCAGGTCGACGACTTCCACGAGGCGACCAGTCAGCTGGCACAAACGACCCTGCGCTCGGTGCTCGGGCAGCACGACCTCGACGACATGCTCTCGCAGCGCGAGCGTCTCAACCGTGATATCCAGGCCATTCTCGACGAGGCCACCGACGCCTGGGGCATCAAGGTCTCCAACGTCGAGATCAAGCACGTCGACCTCGACGAGAGCATGATTCGCGCCATCGCGCGCCAGGCCGAGGCCGAGCGCGAGCGACGCGCCAAGGTGATTCATGCCGAGGGTGAGCGGCAGGCCGCCGAAGCCCTGCTCGAGGCCGCGGAAGTGCTCGGGCGCAATCCCGGCAGTATCCAGCTGCGTTACCTGCAGACCCTCGCCGACATCGCCAACGAGCGTTCGTCGATCGTTGCATTCCCGTTGCCGGTCGACTTGTTGAGCAAGCTCACAAGCGGTACGCCGCCCGCGTCTGCATCGACCGAGGGACGCTCCTGAGCCAATGATGCCGGCGGGCACGCGGGGGCGCGGTGGATGCGCGCCACGAGCCGCATCGCCGACGCGCATGGATGGAGCGCACCGGCTGGCGGGCGCCGGCTGTCAGCGGCGCGCGGTCACTGCCAGCCAGAAACCGACGCTGCCGCTCAGTGCGAGCGCGAAGACACCGAGCTGCATGACGCGCGGGCTGTCGCTCGCCACCCACAGCGCGGCGCTCGCAGATGGTGCGACGGCCATCGCCACCATCATCGGCGTGCCGAGTGCGCCCATCACGCGGCCAAGGTGCACACGCCCGAGCCATTCTGCGGGTACGACGCCGCGCAGGATGGTGGTGACCCCGTTGGCGCAGCCGAACAGCACTGCGAAGAGCGCCAGCCAGGCGGCTGTCGGTGGTGCCAGGGTGAGCACGAGCAGCGCGAGCGGCAGCAGCGTGGTGACCAGCGCGCCGACCTGCGTGGTACCAAGGCGCTCACCGCCGAGCATCAGCAGCAGCCGCCCGGCGACCTGGCTCGGACCGACCAGCGCCACGGTGAGGAGCAGGGTGGCGTGATCGACGCCGGCGTGCTTGAGATAGGGCACGAGCTGGAACATCACGGCGCTCGCGGTGCCGGCCCAGGCAGTGAACCACAGCGCGAGTCCGGCGAAGAGGCGCGTGCGCAGATATCCTGCAAGTGCCGCGCGTGCGGCCGCGCGCTCCGCCGCCACCTCGGCCCCGGTCGACGGCGAATGCCGGTGTGCCCCGCGCCGCGGTACGCACAGCGCGTTGATCGGCAGGCTGACGGCGAGCATGCAGGCGGCGAGAACGCGCAGCACCGCGCGCCAGTCGAGGCTCGCGAGGAGGGTTTCGACGAGTGGCATGAAGACGGTGCTGGCGAAGCCCGCGATAAGCGTCAGCGCGGTGATCGCGCGTCGGGCGTCGTCGCCGAAGTGCTGGGCGAGCACGATGAAGAGCGGTTCGTAGAGCACCGCCGCCATCGCGACGCCGAGACCGATCCAGACCAGGTACAAGGCGGGCAGGCTGTCGATACTGCTCCAAGCGAGCAGCAGCAATGCACCGGCCAGCGCACCACAACCCATGATGATGCGCCCACCGTGACGGTCGATCAGGGTTCCTACCGGGTAGGCGCAGAGGCCGGCCACGAGCAGGCCGCAGCTCAGCGCGCCGTTCACTGCGGTCAGTGACCAGCCGAACTCCACCTGCATCGGCAGCACGAACAGCGAGAACGCGTAGTAGAGGGCGCCCCAGGATACGATCTGGGCGCAGCCGAGCAGCGTGATGAGCACGCGTGGATGACGCATCACGCGGCCGGCGCCAGCCGGGCGGCGTTCACGCGCGATGTCTCTCAGGCAAGGTTCGCGCCGCGCAGGGGCAGGCGGCGCAGGCGTTTGCCCGAGGCGGCGAACACGGCGTTGGCGACGGCCGGCGCGAGTGGCGGCACGCCGGGCTCGCCGACACCGGTGGGATGTTCGCGCGAGGGCACGATGTGCACCTCGATGGCCGGCATCTGCGACAGGCGCAGCAGCGGGTAGGTATCGAAGTTGTCTTCCTGCACCACGCCGTCGGCCAGTGTCACCGCCTCGCCGCGCAGCGCCGACAGTGCGTAGCCGACACCGCCTTCCATCTGCGCGCGCACGATACCCGGATTGACCGCAACGCCGCAGTCGACCGCGACGACGACGCGGTCGACGCGGAAGTCGCCGTCGTCGAGCATGCTCACCTCGGCGACTTCGGCGACCCAGGTCTTGAACGAGCGGTGCACGGCAATGCCGCGCCCGCGCCCCGCTTCGAGAGGCACGTCCCAGCCGGCCCGTGCAGCGGCGAGCTCGAGCACCCCGAGGTAGCGCGGTTCGTCGGCGAGCAGTGCGCGGCGCAGTGCCAGTGGGTCGCGCCCGCTCGCGTGCGCAAGTTCGTCGAGGAAGCACTCGGTGGAGAATGCGGTATGGGTATGACCCACCGAGCGCCACCACAGCACCGGGATCGGCAGCGCCGGTTGGTGCGCCTCGACGGCGAGATTGGGAATGGCGTACGGCAGTGTCGAGGCGCCCTCGACGCAGGTGCGGTCGAGTTTCTCCGGCGGTGGCGGCTGGGGCAGGCCGGCCAGGATCGACTGGCCGACGATGCGCTGCTGCCAGGCGACGATGTCGCCGTTCGCGTCGAGCGCGGCGCGCAGGCGGTGCAGGTTGAGCGGACGGTAGGCGCCGGCGCGCATGTCGTCCTCGCGCGTCCAAACCAGCTTAACCGGCGTGCCAGGCAGTGCAGCGGCGATGCGTGCGGCTTCGACCACGTAATCGGAACTGCCGTTGGAGCGCCGCCCGAACGAGCCGCCGGCGTAGAGCATGTTCAGCGTGATCCGCTGCGGCGGCAGATCGAGTGCACGGGCGAGGTTGCCGAGGTCGAGACTCTGCCCCTGTACGCCGTACCACAATTCGCAGGCGTCGCCGCTGTGTCGGGCGACGCAGTTCATCGGTTCCATCGTGGCATGTGCGAGGTAGGGAAACTCGTAGTCGGCCTCGACGACCTGCGCGGCGGTGTCGAGCGCGCCCGCGGCATCGCCGTCAGCACGTGCCACGATGCCGGGTGTCGCTGCGCGGGTGCGGAAGTCGGCGAGGATCTCGCTGCTGCCGCCACGGTAGGCGCGGGCCTGGTCCCAGGTGATCTCGAGCGCGTCGCGCGCCTTCTTGGCGGTCCAGAAGTCGCGCGCGACGACCGCCACGCCGCTCGGCAGTGTCACCACCGCCTCGACGCCGTCGAGCGCGCGCGCACGGGTATCGTCGACCGAGGTCACCGTCGCGCCGAAACGCGGCGGGTGGGCGACCAGCGCGGTCAGCATGCCGGGCAGGCGGAAGTCCTGCGTGTAGACGGCGCTGCCGTCGGACTTGGACGGGATGTCGAGTCGTGGCAGCTCGCTGCCGACGAGGACGAATTCGGCCGGATCCTTGAGGGCGACGTTCTTCGGCACGCGCTCCCGGGCGGCTTGCGCGGCGAACTCACCGAAGCGCGCGCTGCGTCCGCTCGGCGGGTGCTCGAGGCGGCCCTCACCGACCGTGATCTCGCCGGTTTGCACCGACCAGGCGCGCGCCGCCGCGGCGACCAGCATGGCGCGCGCGGTGGCGCCGGCGCGGCGCATCTGCGTGTAGGCGTTGTTCATCGACGAGCTGCCGCCGGTGCCCTGCGCGCCGCCCCAGTTGAGATTGGCATAACGTGACGGGTCGGCCGGCGCGCCCTCGGCCCGTACCTGCGACCACGCGCAGCCGAGTTCCTCGGCGACGAGCGTGGGCAGGCCGGTGAACGTGCCCTGGCCGAACTCGATGTGCTTGACGATGACGGTGACGCGATCGTCGGTGCCGATGCGTACGAACGCATCGGGGGCGAAATCGCTACGGTCCTCGGTGTCGGCTGCGTGCGCCGGGGCTGCTGCCAGGCGGACGCCGAGCACCAGGCCGCCGGTTGCCGCGAGTCCGTGGCCGAGAAAGGCGCGGCGGGACAGTTTGAACACGCTCATGCGAGCAGCTCCGCGGCGCGGTGCACGGCGCGCCGGATGCGTGCATACGTCGCGCAGCGGCACAGGTTGCCATCGAGCGCGCGATCGATGGCGGCGTCATCGGGGGTCGGATCGCCGTCGAGCAGCGCCACGGCGGCGACGATCTGACCCGACTGGCAGTAACCACACTGGGCGACCTCGAGCTCGATCCAGGCCTGGCGCACTGCGCGTGCCGCCCCCGAGTCGAGTCCCTCGATGGTCGTCACCGCGCGCCCCTCGAGCGCCGCGAGCGGTGTCACGCAGGCGCGCGTCGGGGTGCCGTCGACGAGTACCGTGCAGGCCCCGCACACCGCTTTGCCACAGGCGTACTTGGTGCCGGTGAGCGCGAGTTCGTCGCGCAGCGCCCACAGCAACGGCGTGTCCGGTGCGCTTGCGAGCGCGTGCTCGCGGCCGTTGATGACGAGCTTCGGCATGCGATCCTCCCGGGTTCCGCTACGCGCCCGAGTATACGCAATGGCGCCGTCCGGCGCGTGCCGGCGCCGCTTCAGCCGCCGGCGAGCGCTGCGGCTGGCGGCGGCGCCTCTGCGCGTACCCGCGCACGCGGGAAGTAGAGACGGAACTGCGAGCCGGCACCGAGCCTGCTCGAAACCTCGATGCGCCCGCCCATCATGGCGAGCAGGTGTCGCGCAATCGGCAGGCCCAGGCCGGTGCCCTCGCCGCGGCGACTCAACGCAGGGTCGACTTGCACGAACGGTGCGAAGACCTGCTCGATGAGTTCGGGCGGAATGCCGGGCCCGGTGTCGCTGACGACCAGGCAGGTGAGGTCATCGGTATCGTGCAACGTGATGTCGATGCGGCCCTGCTCGGTGAACTTGACCGCATTCCCGATGACGTTCAGTAGCACCTGGCGGACACGCAGGGGATCGCCCACGATCGGTGCGCCGGCGGGCAGCTCGAGGTGCAGCTCCACCGTGCGGCCGTCCAGGGCGGCGGCGAAGCTGTTGACCGTCGCACGCGTGAGTTCGCAGAGATCGAGGCGTTCGCGCTGCAGTGCGAGCTTGCCCGCCTCGATGCGCGAGAGGTCGAGGATCTCCTCGATCAGCGCCATCAGGTGCTGTCCTGCCGCCCGGATCTCGCTGCCGTGCTCGTGCAGCGGAGAATCGGCCGGCGTCTGCAACTCGATCAGCTGGGCGAAGCCGAGCACGGCATTCATCGGTGTGCGCAGCTCGTGGCTCATGCGGGTGAGGAACTCCGACTTGGCGCGATTGGCACTCTCCGCCGCTTCCTTGGCGCGCTCGAGTTCCCGCGAGCGGACTTCGAGCAGGGCGGCGTTGAGCTGCGAGGCCCAGAAGAAGCGGTTCCAGTTGCGCAGCTGCACCGACAGATAGACGCCGAAGGCGAGACAGCCGAATACCAAGCCGATGCCCAGGCCGCCGCCGATGACGCTGCCGGCAATGAGGACCGGCAGGCCGGTCACGAGCACGGTGCAGAGTGCGAGGCGATACCACATGCCGAAGCTGACCACCGCGCTGCTCGCGATCGCAGCAGTAAAGGACAGCATTGCCATGCCGAGCCAGCCGTCGCGGACCGTCGTCAGCAGCCACGCGCTGTAGCAACCCCAGGTCATCGGCAACAGCAGGGCGGAGATGAAGAAACCGGCCTGCGCGCGACGTCCGGGTTGCGACGGATGGGACAGGAAGTGTCGAATCGCGAGCGCGCGGGCCAGGGCTCCGAATCCGCTCAACGCGAGTATGGCCGCGAACGCCACCGGCGCTCGCAGGTGTTGATCGTCGAGCAGACCGCACAGGGCGACCGCGACGGGCAGAATGATGAGCCCGGGTAGCGCTCGCCGCGCGATCTCGCGGCAGGCGGCACGTCGCGCGTCAGCGCGCGCCGTGCGCGGGAGCGGTTCGGTATGGCGCGGGTGATGACGCTCGATGTCGTCGAACGCGAACGCCATGGATGCGGCGGCGTCGTGACGCCCGCCTTTGCTGGCGGCGCTGCCGCCGCGGTGACGGTTCAGCCTGGTCATGGCGTCCTTGCTGGTGCCCGGCTGTCTGCGGCACGTGGCTCAGAGCAGGATGTGGCGGATGTCGCCGAGCACGGTGGTGAGGAAATGGGTGAACTGGGCTGCCGCGACGCCATCGATCACCCGGTGGTCGTAGGACAGCGTGAACGGCAGCATCAGTCGTGGCTCGAACTCGCCGTCCCGCCAGACCGGCTTCATCACGCTCGGCGAGACGCCGAGGATGGCGACTTCGGGCATGTTGATGATGGGCGTGAAATGCGTGCCGCCAACGCCGCCGAGGCTCGAGATGGTGAAGCACGCGCCCTGCAGCTCGGCCGGGGTGATCTTGCGATCGCGGGCCTTCCCTGCGAGCTCGCGCGCCTCGAGCGCCAGCTCGTAGAGCCCTTTCTTGTCGACGTCACGAATCACCGGCACGACCAGGCCATGCTCGGTGTTGACCGCGATGCCGACGTGGAAATACTTCTTGTGGATGAGCGCCTCGCCGTCGGGCGAGAGCGAGGCGTTGAAATCGGGATACTTCTTCAGCGCCACCACCACCGCCTTGACCAGGAAGGCGAGCAGGGTGAGCTTGGCGCCCTTCTGCTCTGCTTCGCCGGCCTTCGAGCGCCGGAATTCCTCGAGCTCGGTGATGTCCGCTTCGTCGAGCTGGAACACGTGCGGCACGGTCAGCCAGCTGCGGTGCAGGTTCTGACCAGTAAGCTTGCGAATCTTGTTGAGCGGCGTGGTCTCGGTCTCGCCGAACTTGCTGAAGTCGATCTCGGGCGCCGCCGGCAGGGCGAAACCGCTGCCGGGCTGGCCGCGCGTGCCATGCATGACGTCCTTGACGTGGGCCTGCACGTCCTCCTTGAGGATGCGTCCCTTCGGTCCGCTGCCATTGACCAGGGTGACGTCGACGCCGAGCTCGCGCGCGAAACGGCGTACCGAGGGGCTGGCATGCGCTTTGCCCGGGGCAGCGCCGCCGGCCGGTTCGCGCCGTGTGGCTTCGTCGTCGCGGGACGGCCTGGCTGTCGCGCGCGGCGCGGCGTGCTCGTGCTGTGGTTGCGCCGCGCCAGTGCCTGCGGCCGCTTCCCGACCGCTGCCGGTGTCTTTGCTCGTGTCCTTGCGTTCGCCGCCACTGCGTACGTGCAGCGTGACGATGAGGTCGCCCTCGGAGACCTTGTCGCCGACGCGGCACTCGATGCTGGCCACGGTGCCACCGCGCGGCGCCGGCACGTCCATGGTCGCCTTGTCGCTTTCGAGCGTGATCAGGGGATCCTCGGCGGCGACCGTGTCGCCGCTTGCAACGAGGACGTCGATGACGTCGACGTTCTCGAAATCGCCGATGTCCGGGACGCGCACTTCGACCGTCGTTTCCTCGCCAGCGTCGCCGCCAGCATCGCTGTCGCCGTTGCCCGCCGAGCGCGTGGCGGCCGGTCCGGCGCCCGCATCCGCGGTGCGCGACGGTTCCTCGGGCGCCGCCGAGCGGGCAGTGGCGTCCTGCTCCTCGGCGCCGGTCTCCGCGGCGTCGCTCGTGCCGGCGGGCTCGCCCGTCTCGGCACCAGCTGCCTTCAGCGTGACGATGAGCGCCCCTTCGCCGACCTGGTCGCCCACCACGACATGCACTTCGGCGACTTCGCCGGCGGCCGGTGACGGCACGTCCATGGTCGCCTTGTCGCTCTCCAGCGTGATCAGTGGGTCCTCCGGCGCGACCACGTCGCCCGGGCGGACCAGCACGTCGATGACGTCGACGGCGTCGAAGTCGCCGATGTCCGGCACGCGGACTTCCTGCTCTGCCATGTGTGCGTGCCCTTACTGGTTCATCGGGTTCGGTTTCTCGGGGTCGATGCCGTACTTCGCGATGGCATCGGCAACCACCTGCGGCGCGAGTTCGCCGTCGTCGGCAAGCGCCTTCAACGCGGCGACCGCGACGTAATAGCGGTTGACCTCGAAATACTCGCGCAGCTTCGCGCGCGAGTCGGAGCGGCCGAAGCCGTCGGTGCCGAGGCAGCGGTAGCGGTGCGGCACGTACTCGCGGATCTGGCCGGCATAGGCGCGGATGTAGTCGGTCGCCGCCACGCAGGGCCCCTGGTGCTCGGACAGCTTGCGCGTGAGGTAGGCGACACGCGGTTCGGCCAGTGGATGCAGCATGTTCCAGCGCGAGCATTCGAGACCTTCGCGCCGGAGTTCGTTGAAGCTGGTCACGCTCCACACGTTGGCAGCGATGCCGAAATCCTCCTGCAGCAGCCCGGCTGCCGCGATCACCTCGCGCAGGATGGTGCCGCTGCCCATCAGCTGTACGCGCGCTTCCTCGCTGCGGCGGAACAGGTACATGCCGCGCACGATGTCGTCGGCCACGCCCTCGGGCATCGGCGGGTGCGCGTAGTTCTCGTTCATCACCGTGAGGTAGTAGAAGACGTTCTCCTGGCGCTCGTACATGCGCTTCAGGCCGTGGTGGATGATCACCGCGAGCTCGTAGCCGAAGGCAGGGTCGTAGCTGACGCAGTTCGGGATGGTCGCGGCCATGATATGGCTGTGCCCATCCTGGTGCTGCAGGCCCTCGCCGGCGAGCGTGGTACGCCCGGCGGTGCCGCCGAGCAGGAAGCCGCGTGCCTGCATGTCGCCGGCCGCCCAGCACAGGTCGCCGACGCGCTGGAAGCCGAACATCGAGTAGAAGATGTAGAACGGGATCATCGGCAGGTCGTGGTTCGAGTAGGCGGTGGCCGCCGCGATCCACGAACACATCGCACCGGCCTCGTTGATGCCCTCCTCGAGAATCTGCCCGCGGATGTCCTCGCGGTAGTACATCAGCTCGTCGTGATCGACCGGCTCATAGAGCTGGCCCACCGCCGAATAGATGCCGAGCTGGCGGAACATGCCCTCCATGCCGAAGGTGCGTGCCTCGTCGGGCACGATGGGTACGACGCGCGGGCCGATGGTCTTGTCGCGCACCAGCGCCGTGAGCAGGCGCACGAAGGCCATGGTGGTCGAGATCTCGCGCTCCCCGCTGCCCTCGAGGATGCTGTCGAACACCGACAGCTCGGGGATCGCGAGCGGCGCGGACTTCTGCCGGCGCTGCGGCAGGAAGCCACCCATGGCGTCGGTACGTTCGCGCAGGTAGCGCATCTCGGCGCTGTCGTCGTCCGGCTTGTAGAACGGTGCCGCGGCGATCTCGGCGTCCGAGATGGGAATGTTGAAGCGGTCGCGGAAGGCCTTCAGTGCTTCCTCGCCCATCTTCTTCTGCTGGTGGGTGATGTTCTTGCCTTCGCCGGCTTCGCCCATGCCATAGCCCTTGACCGTCTTGCACAGGATGACGGTCGGCTGGCCGTTATGGGAAACGGCCGCGGCGTAGGCCGCGAAAACCTTGTGCGGATCGTGTCCGCCGCGATTGAGGCGCCAGATGTCGTCGTCGCTCATGTTGGCGACCATCGCCTTGAGCTCGGGGTGCTTGCCGAAGAAGTGCTCGCGCACGAAGGCGCCGTTGAAGGCCTTGTAGGCCTGGTACTCGCCGTCGACCGCTTCCTCCATGCGCTCGCGCAGCAGGCCCTTGGTGTCCTTGGCCAGCAGCGGGTCCCAGGCCGAGCCCCAGATGACCTTGATCACGTTCCAGCCGGCGCCGCGGAAATCCGATTCGAGCTCCTGGATGATCTTGCCGTTGCCGCGCACCGGGCCGTCGAGGCGCTGCAGGTTGCAGTTGATGACGAAGACGAGGTTGTCGAGCTTCTCGCGCGCGGCGAAGGCGGCCGAGCCGAAGGCCTCGGGCTCGTCCATTTCGCCGTCGCCCATGATGGCCCACACCTTGCGCCCCTGCGGTTCGATCAGGCCGCGGTTCTCGAGGTAGCGCATGAAGCGGGCCTGGTAGATGGCCATGATCGGGCCGAGGCCCATGGACACGGTGGGGAACTGCCAGAAGCCCGGCATCAGCCACGGGTGCGGATAGGACGACAGCCCCTGGCCATCGACCTCCTGGCGGAAGCTGTCGAGCTGCTCCTCGGTGAGCAGGCCGAGCAGGTAGGCGCGCGCGTAGATGCCGGGTGCCGAATGGCCCTGGAAGAACACCAGGTCGCCCCCGTGTTCGTCACTCGGCGCGTGCCAGAAGTGGTTGTAGCCGATTTCGTAGAGTGTCGCGGCGCTGGCGTAGCTCGCGATGTGGCCGCCGAGTTCGGCGTTCTTGCGGTTGGCCTTGACCACCATTGCCATCGCGTTCCAGCGGTTGATCGAGCGGATGCGCCACTCGAGCGCGGGGTCGCCGGGCGTGTAGGCCTCGCGCTGCGGGGGGATGGTGTTGATGTAGGCGGTATGCGCGGAGTAGGGCAGATTGACCCCCGCGCGCCGCGCGTGGTCGATCAGACGCTCGAGCAGGTAATGGCTGCGCTCGGGACCTTCGACGTCGATGACGCCGTCGAGCGCGTCCAGCCATTCCCGGGTTTCCTGCGGATCCTGATCAGTCATCGGTGGAGGCCATCATCTGCTGCAAAAGGGAACTCGGACGAAACGGTAACACCATCGCGCGGGCACTAACCATAGTCGCCGCGGCCGCGCTGTCGGGCTGCGACGCCGTCACGGGCAGGGCGTCTCGCGCTCGCAGCGCACGCCGTTGTCGTAAAGGAACTCGATGAACTGCGAGCCCGGCACGAAGCGTTCGGCGAAGTTCTCGTTGCGCGGGCCGCGATCGATCTCGGTGAGGAAGCACTCGCGCTGCTCCTCGCCCCCGCGGCAGACGAACTCGAGCGGGCGCACCACCTCGGAGTTCGGCACCAGCCTGTAACCCTCGGCGGTCTCTTCCCAGGCGCGCACGAAGCGGGTGGTGGCGCAATCGCAGGCGAGGTAGCGGTCGGCATACTCGACGAATTTGCCGACGGTCATGTTGGGCATGTCCTCGCGCGCGCGCGGGTTGACCAGCTGCGCGCCGAGCAGGTCGCGCGGGGTGGCGGTGCGGTCGGTGGCCGGCGGTTCGTCATCGCGGCCGGGCAGCGGCATCTTCGGCAGGGGTACGCGCGAGCAGCCGCTCGCGAACAGGCCGAGCAGCACCAGCAGCAGCAGGCAGAGTCTTCTCACGGGGTGTTGGTCTCGTCGGGTTGGCAGTCACGCGCGCGGCCGGGTGCCGCGCGCCATTTCGTGCAGGAAGTCGTGGCGTTCGTGCTCGAAGTTGATGCGCGCGATGATGAGATCGAGGATGGTCTGCACACGGCTCTCGAGGCGCTTGCCCGCACGGTAGTCGGCGGGCGCGTAGAAGTCGATGCGATTGGCGTCGACCAGCTCGCGGCAGACGTCGATGGAGGCCTGGCTGCGCGGCTTGTGCACGGCCACCGCGAAGCCACCGTAGTTCTTCACCACCGTCATGCACGGCACGTCGGTGAGGCCGTCACCGACATAGAGCATGTGCTGGAAGGGGATCGGCCGCTCGCCTTCCGGCATGTACTCGTTGATCGTCTCGAGCTGCTCCTCGCGCCCTTTGTTGATGCGGAAGAGATATTGCGTCTTGGCGGTGTCGTTGATGACGACGGTCGGAAAGCGCGCCGCTTCGTGGTGGTCGAAATAGTACTGCGAGGCGTAGATGCGCGCGAAGTGGTGCTTGATGCTGATGCCCTCGAGGATCTCGCTCAGGCCGGCGGAGACGATGTAATGGCGCACCTGCACGGCGCCCGCGGTGTTCGTTTCGACGTAGGCATTGATGCGTTCGAACCAGTCTTCCACGCCGGGGTAGTACTCGATTCCGGCGGCGAGCTGGCGCAGGGCCTCACGACTGAGATGCGCCTTGTTGGCCTCGATCTTCTCTACCAGCAGGCGCATGTAGGTGAGGATCGGATCGCCCCCGGTGCGCCGCGCCTCGTCGTTGACCTCCGCCCAGAATGCGCCGCCGGCGATACCGAGCTGTGGCAGCACGGTGTACTCCTGCATGGGCTGCGGGGTCAGCGTGCCGTCGAAGTCGTAGACGATGGCCAGCGTGCTGCGGCGGTAAGTGTCCTTGCGGGGCATGTGGGCGACGGTTCGAGGCGCGGTGCGATCCTGTACGGGCGAGTCCGCCGCGCCGCCTGCCGTGAACCCGTGCCCGTGACGCTCAGCCGAGCAGGGCCTGGTAGTGGGCGAGCATGGCGTGGTCGAAGCACGCGAACAGCACCGATTCTATCCCATCGTGACGCGCCAGCCCCGCGCGCACCTCGGCCACCGCGACGGCCGCGGCGGCGGCGTGCGGATAGCCGTAGACGCCGCAGCTGATGGCGGGGAAGGCCAGCGAGCGCAGCTCGTGGCGGGCGGCGAGGGCGAGCACGTTGCGGTAGCAGGCGGCGAGCAGCGCCGGTTCGCCGCGGTCGCCGCCATCCCATACCGGGCCGACGGTGTGGATGACGTGGCGCGCCGGCAGCGCGTGCCCGCCGGTCAGGCGCGCTTCGCCGGTCGGGCAGCCCCCGATGCGGCGACACTCGTCGAGCAGCGCCGGACCGGCAGCGCGGTGGATTGCCCCGTCGACGCCACCGCCGCCGAGCAGGCTCTCGTTGGCGGCATTGACGATGGCGTCGCAGGCGAGCGTGGTGATGTCCACCACGCGGGCGGCAATGCGCGGGTCGGTCATCTGCTGATTCCCTGTTCGGCCGTGGACTGGCCCCGCAGCGTATTCCGGCCAGCCGCGCACGAGAAGTGCGCCGCCACGACCGCATGGTGCCACGGCGGTGTGCAGTGCCGCGCGGTGTTCACTCGGCCGGCGTGCCGGTGACCGCGGCAAGGACCGCGTCCGGCAGGGTGCCTGCTGCGGCGGCGGCGGCAAACGGTTCCAGCGCCGCTACCTCTAACGCGGCGTCGTTGGCCTGCAGGGCGCGGTAGGCGGCCAGCGTACCGCGCATCCCGGCGAGGTTGTCGCTGCCGCTTTCGCCGCGTTCGATCTGGGCGGCCATGTTGGCACCGAGAAAGGCGGCATAGAGCACCGCTTTGCGTTCCTCGTCGAGCGTCTCGTCGTACATGAAGCCGAGCAGTCCCTCGTTCAGCACGATGTGCACCATGCCGCCGTTGCGGATGTAGGCGAGGAAGGGGCCGGTGCGGTCGAGCCGCGCGGGCGGGTCCGCAGCGAAGGCGTGCCAGGCGGCGAGGGCGTCGTCGGCACTCGGCAGGTCAGCGGCCGGCGCTGCCTGCTGGGCGTGGACGGAGGCGGTGGGCAGGCCGAGGAGGAATGCGCACAGCAGCAGGCTGCACAGACGGGAGACGGGCGTACGGGGCATGGTTGTCATCCGTGGTCGAAGATGTTGAGCACGACGCGGGCAGCGCGTCGCGTGCCGGGCAGAACGTAGTGGGCGAGCGCGGCCGTTTCGGCGTCGGGCTGGTGGAGATCCGGCACCATGATCGTGAGCATGCGCGCGCCGGCGGCGGCGCGCACGCCCGCCGCAGAGTCCTCCAGCGCCACGCAGTGCGCCGGGTCGAGCCCGAGCGCCGCGGCGGCGCGCAGGAAGATGTCGGGTGCGGGCTTGCCGTTGTCGACCTCGTTACCGGCGACCATGAAGTCGATCAGCGGTGCGAGACCGGCCAGCGCGAGCGAACGTTCGGCCTGGTCGCGCTGCGTGGACGTGGCGACCCCGAACGGTACGCCGCGCTCACGCAGTGCCATGAGCAGTTCGAGCATGCCCGGCTGTGCGGGAACGCCGTTGGCCTCGGTATGCGCGACCCAGATCGCGCGGAAGCGCTCGCGGAAGGCATCGAGCGGGAAGTCCGGGCCCATCGAGGTGCGGATGGCCGCCTCGACCGCGCGTGGCGGCAGGCCCATCCAGGCGACATAGGTGGCGTCCGAAATGACATGGTCGAGGTCGCGCGCGGCCTGCTGCGCGGCCATGCGGAACAGCGGTTCGGAATCGATCAGGATGCCGTCCATGTCGAACACCACGCCGCCGGCGCGCCGCCGTGGTCCGCTCATGGCGCAGGCGCCGCGACGATGGCGTCGACCAGGTCGACCGGGTCGGCTTCGACCACCAGGTGATCGATGTCCGCCGCGGTGACGAAGCCTTCGGCGACGGCGTGGCGCAGGGCCGCCAACCAGGGATCGAAATAATTGCGCGTGTTGAGCAGCCCGATTGGCTGGCGCAGCTGGCGCAGCTGGCGCCAGGCGACCACTTCGAGGATCTCGTCGAAGGTGCCGATGCCGCCCGGCAGGGCGACGAAGGCGTCGGCGCGCTCGATCATGATGGCCTTGCGCTCGAAGAGGTCGTCCACCACTACCTGCTCGGTCAGGCCTTCGTGCAGCACTTCACGCGAGGTGAGGAAGTCGGGAATCACGCCGACCACGCGACCGCCGGCGTCGAGCGCGCCGTCGGCAACGGTGCCCATGAGGCCGACCCGGCCACCGCCGTAGACCACGGTGATGTCGCGCGCGGCAAGCTCGCGGCCGAAGGTATCGGCAGCTTCGCCATAGGCATCGTCGATGCCCGGGCGTGCGCCGCAGAATACACAGATGCTGTAGCTCATACGGACGGATTCCCTCGGCACCGGGTCATTCGATCATCCACACCAGCACGGCGCCTGCGACCCGCCAGCCGGCAGTGTCGTCGCGCGCCAGGTGGACCAGGCGGCCGGCACCACACTCCACACCGCACTGGTGCTCGACGTAGACCAGTGCATGGCGCGCGCCGGCGTCGCGCCCGACGCGTGATAGCCGCACCAGTCCCGGTGCTGCGCGAAAGCGCTCGAAGAACTGGCTCCAACCGAGCTGCGGCTCGGGTGCCGCGAAAATCTCCGCACGTTCATCGGCGTCGAGCAGATGGTAGCTGACCGGCAGGTCGAGCGGCTGGTCGATGGTCACCGTGTCGGCGTTGCGGACGAGCCAGTCGTCGAGCGTCGCGCCCGGCGCGCCGAGTTCACCGACCAGCCCGCGCGCCAGTTCGACGTGTTCGCCGATTGCGGCCGGGTCGCCGGTGGTCACGGCATCGAGAACGAGCATCGACTCGTCGCTTTCGAGGCCGTGGGTGAGCACGGCTTCGAACACCGCCACGTCGAGTTCGCCGAGGCTGTCGGCCACCAGTGGCGACGCGAGCAGGGCGAGCAGCGCGGCGCCGCAGGCGCGCGCGATCGAGCGGGCGGGAACGGACGACATCGGTATGGGGGTGGCGGGCCGGGCGCTCACGTTGCCGCCGCGCGCGCATCGCGCGCCAGCGCGGCGGCGAGGCTGTCGAGCGTGGGCGCGTCGGCGAGGCCGAGCACGCCATCGACGATACGCTCGGCGGCGTCGCGCGGAATGCTGCGCGCCGCGTTGGCGTGGAACTTGTCCAGGATCTCCTGCTCGCTCATCGGTCTCTCGCGGGCGCCGCGATTGACGGCGACGTGGTGACGGAGGGTGCGCCCGTCGTGCGTCTCGACGACCAGGCCGCCGGAATAATACGCGGGGTAGCGGGAGTCCGGATCGCTGGCGTAGTCGACGCGTGCGGCCAGCGCGCGGGTCTCCGTGTCGGCGCGCGCCGCGTCTTCCAGCTCGGCCAGCGTGAAGCGGCCGTGGCACAGGCTCGCGGCGACGATCCAGGGCACGCTGAACTGCGCCTCGTAGGCGTTCGCCGGGGCCTGCTTGGCGGCGAGCGGCTCGCACACCACCGGGACCTGGTCGGGATGCACCAGCGCGGTGATCCGCGCGACATCGGCGGCGTGCAAACCGGCCGTGCGCAAGGCCAGTGCACACTCGGCGAAAGCGTGGTTAAAGTGACACGCGGGGTAGGGTTTGAAAGCGACGCCGAGCGTGCGCCAGTCACTGCCGAGATCGTTGCCGAAGGTGTCGAGCGCGGGCGTGGCGTCGGCGCCGAGCAGGGTTTCGTAGAGCCCGAAGCGGCCTTCCAGCGGCGCGGCGGGGCCGACGTAGTCGGCGGCCGCGAAGGCCGCCGCGGTAATGCCGGCATGCGCTGCCCAGCCGGGGTGCAGGCGCTTGGTCCAGGCGCCGTCGGCGACGAAGGCCATGCTCCCGCTGGCGAAGCTGAGCACGATGCCGAGCGCGTGGGCGCTGCGCGCGGCGTCGAGACCGGACAGCCGCGCCGCCGCCGCCGCCGCGCCAAAGGCGCCGACGATGCCGGTGGGATGAAAGCCGCGCTTCTGCAGGCCGCCGGCAGCGACCTCGCCGATGCGCGCGTCGAGTTCGACGGCAAGCACGTAGGCGGCGAGCGCCTCGCGTCCGCTGACGCCGCGTGCGTGGCCCAGGTTGAACGCGACCGGCCAGGCGCTCGCCGAGCAGTGCACGACTGCGGCGACGTGGGTGTCGTCGAAGTCCAGGCTGTGGATCAGCGTGCCGTTGACGAGCGCGGCATCGCGCAACGGCAGGCCGCCCGCGGCGCCGATCACGGGCGACGGGCCGGACCCGCCGAGCGCACGCGCGGCGGCGAGCGCGCGCCGGCCGAACGGGTAGGCGTGCGCGGCCAGTGCGATGCCGGTGCTGTCGAGGATGCACAAGGCAGCGTGCGTGAGCACGGCGGGCGGAATGGCGCCGGCATCCAGCTCGACGGTAAAGCGCGCGAGGCGTGGTGACAGCGCCGGCGGTGATTGAGTCTCGCTCCCCATAGCGGGCATGATCGCAGAAGCCGCGCACGGCGAGAACCGCGCGGCCGTTCCAGGGGGGGGAGAACCGATGCGATTCTTGCACTGCCTGCTGCTGCTCGTGCTGGCGGGCGCCAGTATCGCGAGCCCGGCGCAGGATGCCAGCGCCGATGGCTGGGCCGATATCCTGCGCCGCGAGCTGGCGCGCGGCGTGCCACTGCCGCGGCTGTCGACGCTGGTGCCCGACCTCGATCTCGCGCTGGCCTATGCGATCCAGGAGTCGTTCGTCGCCGCCGAACGTATCGAGCGCGGCATCGGTGGCTACAAGGCCGGCTTCACGAACGCGCCCGCGCAGGCGCGCTTCGGTCTCGACGCGCCGGTGCACGGCGTGCTCTATGCCGACGGCGAGCGGCACGACGGCGCGGCCATCGACCTCGCCGGCTTCGCGCGGCCGATGGTCGAACTCGAGATCGGATTCCGCCTGCTCTCGGCGATTCGGCGGCCGATGAAGTCGGTGGCGGACCTGCGCACCTACGTGAGCGACGTGGTGCCGGCGGTCGAGCTGCCCGATCTCCACTACGACGAGTTCGACCAGCTCAACGGTCTCGACATCGTCGCGACGAACATCGCGTCGCGCGCCTACGTGGTTGGCAAGCCGCTGCCACTCGCTGGACTCGACACGGTCAACGAGCTCGCCGTTGCGCTCTACCACGATGGCGAGCTGATCGACGAGGGGCATGCGCGCAACGCCATGGGCGACCAGCTCGAAGCGTTGCTGTGGCTGGTCAACCGCGTGCAGGCGGCGGGCTGGCCGCTCGAGCCCGGTCAGCTCCTCATCACCGGTACGCTCGGGCGCATCAATCCCGCTGCGCCCGGCCGTTATCGCGCCGAGTACCGCGCCGCCGGCGCCGCGCGCGGCGCGCTGGAGTTCACCCTGACCGGCGAGGTTCAGGCCAGCGCCAGGTAGTCGGTCGCGACCAGCACCGCGCTCGCGAGCACGAAGCCGACCAGCAGGTAGCGCAGGTTCCAGCGCAGGAAACGTGTCGCCGGGATGCCGAAGCGTCCCTGCATGGCGAGCGTGGTGCCGGAGAAGGGCGAAGTGCCCAGAGCCACCGACCATGCCATCAGGATCACGATGCCGACGAGATCGGGCCGGCTGAGCGTGGGCGGAAACAGGCCGGACATCGTTGCCACGCTGATCACGGGATGGATGCCGAGCAGCGTCAGCGTGACCAGCGCCGCGAGCAGCGCGATCGCCTGGCGTGCGTCGGCCGGATCGAGCACGAAGTCGATGTGCCCGGTACCGGCGAGCGCGCCGATACCGACCGCGAGCAGGCCCGCACCGAGGAACAGCGCGAACTCGCCGCCCATGCGCGGCAGCTCGCGATCGACGTGGTGCACGAACAGCCGCCAGGATTCGCGCCACGGGCGTGCCGCGAGCAGCGCCAGCACGCAGGTGCCGGCGCCGAGCTCGATGACGGTCAGGATCGGCCAACCGGTCGGCAGGTTGTAGTAGCCGATGACGAGCGCGGCGAGTGTCACCGGCACCGTCAGCGCTTCGCGGTGCAGCGGAAAGCCGACGAAGTCATGCGCCGTGGCGTCCGGCAGCAGCTCGACCAGGCAGTAGCCGAGCAGCAGTGCCGCGAGTACGAGGTTGACCCGGCTCACCGACAGCATGTCGACCGCCGGGACGTAGTGCAGCACCACTGCCATCGCGGCGAACAGCGGTGACCAGCACGCGGCGGCGACGAAGCCGCGCGAAACGACCTTGGCCTGCAGCGGGGTCAGCGAACCGTCGCGCGCGATGCGGTGACCGACGATGAATACCGCCGAGATGTTGACCACGGCGCCGAACAGGTGGGTCGCGATGAGCGTCTGCCACAGCGCGCGACGGCCCCGCGGCAGGCGCTCGGTGGCACCTGCGCCGCTCGGCGTCACGATGCGCAGGAAGGACACCGTGGCGAGCATCGCGAGCATGGCCTGGTTGCTCTCGACGAGCGGCACCAGTACGTGGACCTCGCCGCGGCTCGCCGCCAGCGCCAGCGCGCCGAGCCCGCCGGCGCACATCAAGGCCACCTGGACCTGCTGGAAGCGCGGAATGCCGTGCACCAGGGCGAGGCCGACCAGCCACGCCAACAGTCCGGCCGGCCACGCCGGCACGCGAGCGTCGCTGACGCCGTTGGCGAGCGAGATGACGATCATCGCGCACACGGCAATGCCGAGCAGGCGCTCGCGCGTGGGCAGCAGCAGTCGTGGCGCTGGCGGTGGCCGGGACGGGGGCGCGCCGGGCGTGGCGCTCAATGCAGGCCCATGTCGCGCACGATGGTGGCCGCGATCTCCTCGATCGATACCGTGGTGGTGTCGAGATAGGGGATGTTCTCGGTGGCGAACATCGATTCCGCCTGTTGCACCTCGGCGCGGCAGCGCGGCAGTGTGGCGTAGTCGCCGTGCGGGCGGCGCTCGCGGCGGATGCGGCTGAGCTGCTCCGGCACGATGGTCAGGCCGTAGAGCTTGCCACGGCAGGGGCGCAGGATCTTGGGCAGCGCATTACCCTCGAAGTCGTCGTCGGTGAGGGGGTAGTTGGCCGCCTTCAGCGAGTAATGCATGGCGAGGTAGAGACAGGTCGGCGTCTTGCCACAGCGCGAGACGCCGAGCAGCACGATGTCTGCTTCGTTCAGATCACGCGGCGCGAGGCCGTCGTCGTGGCCGAGCGTGAAGTTGAGCGCCTG
>JAVJVZ010000081.1:0-13913 GCA_040220855.1 Gammaproteobacteria bacterium
CGCAGTGCACTCGAGCGCGAGCTGCGCCATCTCGACCGCCTCATCGACGCGTGCGAGATCGTGCCCTGGCGCGCGTTCCCACGTCACGGCTACGCGGCCGACTTCGGCACCGGGATCGAGCGCATGACGGGTTACCCGGCGGCCGCCTACCGTGCCCAACCCTGGCTGTGGCGGAACCGCATCCATCCCGACGACCTGCCCCTCATGGAGCGCGCGCTCGAGCGGCTCAATGCTGAGGGTATCTACGACATCGAGTTCCGCATCACGCGCGCCGATGGCGCACTGCGCTGGCTCGAAAGCCAGGCGCTCCTCATCGCCGACGCCGACGACAACGAGCCCGAAGTGCGCGGCTTCCTGCGCGACATCACCGAGCGCAAGGATGCGGAGAGCCGCATCTGGCACATGGCCCATCACGACATGCTCACCGGCCTGCCGAATCGCAACCTGATGCACGTGATGGTGGAGCGCGCGCTCGAACGTGTGCGGCGTGGCGCGCGACAGGCGGCGTTGATGTTCATCGACCTCAACGACTTCAAGCACGTCAACGACGCCATGGGTCACCACGTCGGCGACGAGGTGCTCGGCGTGGTCGGCCAGCGTCTCCGCGGCACGGTGCGTGCCGAGGATTTCGTCGCGCGCCTCGGCGGCGACGAGTTCGTGCTGCTGCTCGAGGATCTCCGCGGCGGCGCCACCGGTGCAGCGCGCATCGCGGCCAAGATCCTCGCACGCATCCGCGAACCGATGCATATCGGCGGTCTCGACCTGGAGATCAGTGCGAGTCTCGGTATCGCGCTGAGCCCGGACAGCGGCACCGATCGACACCTGCTGTTGCGCAACGCGGACGCCGCCATGTACCGCGCCAAGCGCGCACGCGACAGCGGCATCGCGTTCTATTCGCCCGACCTCACCGAGACCTCGCGCCGTCGCCTCGCACTCGAGAGCGCGCTGCACGCCGCCCTGCGCGACCGGCGCCTGACGCTGCACTACCAGCCCCAGGTGTGCCTCGCCCGCGATTGCGTGATCGGCGTCGAAGCACTGCTACGCTGGCCGCAGGACGACGGCAGTTTCGTCTCGCCGGCCGAGTTCGTGCCGCTGGCCGAGGAATCGGGGCTGATCATCGAGCTCGGTCGCTGGCTGATGCTCGAGGCCATGCAGCAGGCGTGCCGCTGGCGCGCGAGCGGCGCGTTCAGCGGCCAGGTCGCCATCAACATCTCCGCGCGCCAGCTGCACGATGCGCGTTTCGTCGAGCAGGTCCGCGAACTGCTCGCGCAAAGCGGAAGCGATGCCAGCTGGTTCGAGCTCGAACTCACCGAGAGCAGTCTCCTCGACGGCGACGCGGAGGTCGCCGAGCGCCTCGCGGCGCTGCGTGCGCTCGGCTTCACGCTCGCGCTCGACGACTTCGGCACCGGTTATTCCTCGCTGTCCTACCTGCGCCGCTTCCCCATTGACCGCATCAAGCTCGACCGCAGCTTCGTCCATGGCCTGCCCGACGAAGCCGACAGCGCGGCCATCGTGCGCGCGGTCGTGGCGGTGGCGCAGGCGCTCGAGGTTACGCTGGTCGCCGAGGGCGTCGAGACGCCGGCGCAGCAGGCGTTCCTGCACGAGCTCGGCTGCGAATTCGCGCAAGGCTTCCTGCACGCACGCCCGATGCCGCCCGCCGAGCTCGGCCACTGGCTGAGCACCCGCACCGGGCGCGCGGCCGGGACGCGCGGCGCGCGCTGAGTGTGATCCCCTTCAGTCCGCGCCGACGCGCAGCCCGGGCAGCGCGAAGAAGGCGCCGAGCAGGCGCTTGAGCGCCCAGGCGTCGTCGATCCCGGCCAGCTCGCGGATCGAGTGCATGGCGAAGGTCGGCACGCCGACGTCGACCGTGCGCACACCGAGTGCGGTTGCGGTCAACGGACCGATGGTGCTGCCGCAGCCCATGTCGGTGCGCGTGACGAAGGCCTGCAGCGTAACCTTCGCCGCAGCCGCGGCCGCGCGCAGCAGCGCCGCGCTCTCGCTGTTCGTGGCGTAGGACTGGTTGGCGTTGACCTTGAGCACCGGCCCGGCGTTGATCAGCGGTCCGTGCTGGCCGTCGTGCTTGTCGGCGAAATTGGGGTGGATGCCGTGCGCATTGTCGGTGGAGACCATCATCGAGCGTGCAATCATGCGCGCGTAGTCCTCCGCGCTGCCGGTCAGGCGTTCGAGCACGCTGGCTAGGAAGTTGCCGCGGGCACCGGCGTGCGAACCACTGCCGACTTCCTCGTGATCGTTGCACACGAGGAGTTCGGCGTGCTCGCCCCTGGATTCGATCAGCGCGGCGAGACCGGTGTGGCAGCTGAGCAGGTTGTCGAGCCGCGCACTCGCGATGAACTCCTCTTCGAGACCGACCAGCGCCGCACGCTGGGTGTCGTAGAGAAACAGTTCGAAGTCGAGCACCTGCTCACCGCGACCGCCGGCCCCGCTCTCCTTCAGCGCGCGGCGCAGCAAGGCATCGAGCTCGAGTGAGTCCTTGCCGCCGAGCGCCAGCACCGGCGGCAGCATGGTCTGCTTGTTCACGCTGCGCTTGCTGTTGGCCTCGCGATCGAGATGGATGGCGAGGCTCGGCACCACCGCGATCGGCCGCGAGAAATCGACCAGGCGGCTGGCCAGGCGACCACCGCGACCGCACGTGGTGAGGCGCCCGGCAAGGGAGAGGTCGCGGTCGAACCACGGGTTGAGCAGCACGCCGCCATAGACCTCGACACCGAGTTGCAGGTAACCGTGGCGCGCGATCAGCGCGTTCGGCTTGAGCTTGAGACACGGGCTGTCGGTGTGGGCGCCGACCATGCGCAGGCCATCCTCGGCGAGCGGTCGCCGGCCGAGACGGAAGGCGACGAGCGATGACTCGTTGCGCGTGACGAAGTAGCGCCCACGCGGCGCGAGGTGCCAGGCTTCGGCCTCGTCAAGTGCTTCGAAGCCCGCCGCGAGCAGGCGTTCGCGCATGGTGGCGACGGCATGGAAGGGCGTCGGCGAGGCGTCGAGGAACGCCAGCAGGTCGCGATTGAAGGTGCTCTTGCTCATGCGCGCGATTCTATCCAATCACGGCCCGCGCGAAACGCGCGGCGGCCGGGCTTTACTCGCCACGCCGCCGCGCATACAACCGGGTTCTGCGTCATCCGTCCCCGGGGAGCTGCCATGTCCACCACCGTCCGTTTCGCGCTGAGCGAGCGCGTCGCCACCCTCACCCTCGATCGTCCCGAGAAGCTGAATGCCTTCAGCGACGAGATGCTCGCCACGCTCGTGGCCCACGTCGAGGACTGCGCCGCCCGCGACGACGTCGGCGCCATCGTGCTGACCGGCGCCGGGCGCGGCTTCTGCTCGGGCGGCGACGTCAGCCAGATGGGCGCCAACGCCGACAACACCCCGCATCGCACCAAGACCTACATCGACGAGACCATCCAGGCGTTTCCGAAACGGCTCGCGGCGCTCGACAAGCCGGTGATCGCCGCCATCAACGGCGTTGCGACCGGCGGCGGGCTCGACCTCGCACTCGCCTGCGACATCCGCCTCGCCGCCCAGAGCGCGCGCTTCGCCGAGACCTATGCGCGCATCGGGCTGCTGCCGGGCGGCGGCGGCGCGTGGTTCCTGCCGCACCTGGTTGGACGCGCGTGGGCCCTCGAACTCCTGCTCGGCGCCGATTTCATCGACGCCGACACGGCGCTGCGCATCGGGCTGGTCAACCACGTCTACCCCGACGACGCGCTCGCCGCTGCCGCACAGGCACTCGCCGCACGCATGGCGGCGCTGCCGCCGCTGTCCATCCGCCTCATCAAGCGCGCCGTGGACCATGCCCTGTCGGGCGCCGACATGGCGACCTGCCTCGACCTCGTCGCCTCCAACATCGCCATCGCCAAGGCCGGCCCCGACCATGCCGAAGCGATCGCGGCCTTCCACGACAAGCGCCCCGGCAGCTACCGCGGATTTTGAGGGCCGCGGTCAGCGCATCTCGTCGACACCGCGAGGGCTCCGCGCTGATCGTGGCGATGCGCCCGCCACGCACAGGCGATTGCACCACTATCGGCAGGCACTGCAAGGCCGCCACGGCCGCCCACGAGCGGCCGCATGCGGCGGCCATGCCGACTCGGGTCCCGAGCGGCCGCGGCCCCGCTCAGTGCGCGCGCACGCGGTAGCCGGCACGCGGGTAATGCACGGCGATGGCGCCGAGTGCCGGATCGTCGCGCAGGACCACGATCTCGTTCGCGCTGAGGCGCAGGATGCGCCCGCTGGTAATCTCCTGGCCGTAGTCGTCGGCCTGGATGTCGACGGTGTCGCCAACGCCGAAACCGCTTGCCGCGACCGAGCCGCCGAAGACGTCGGCGGGTTCCGCCGCGCGCGCGATATCGAGCGCCGCGTCGGTCGTCATCGGCGTCACGTCGCCCGGCCCGAATGCCGCGATGCGTGCGGCCCACGCTGCCAGCGCCGGCCGCGCATCGACCATTGCCGCGAGTTCGGGACTGTTCTGCATGAAACGCACCGGGTGATAGCAGGCGGCGTCGGCAAGCGTGAAATGCTCGCCGAGCAGCCACTGCGAACTACCCAGCTGCGCATCGAGATGATCGAGCGAGTGGCCCGCCTGCTCGCGCGCGTGCGGTGCCGCGGCAATCAGCGCCTCGCGCGAAAAGCCCGGGGTCATCTGCTGGCGATCTTCGAGGAAGCCCGGCGGCAGCGCGTCGAACAGCGCGACCACCGTCGGTGGCACGGCCTGCATGAACAGTCGGTGATCGGCCCAGTCCTCGATCACCGCGATGGCGCCCGCCAGCGCCGCCGGGATGGTGGCGGGCTCGGGGTGCAGCGCTTCGAGACGACGTGCGATGAGCGCGGTGTCGCAGTAGACGTCGGCCCCGATCTGCATGACCGGGATGCGCCGGTAGCCGCCAGTGAGCGGTGTGAGCGCCGGTTTCGGCGCCATGACCGGCTGTTCCACGGCGCACCAGTCGACACGCTTGTAGGCGAGGATTCGTCGAATTTTTTCGGAGAAAGGCGACAGCTCGTAATGGTGGAGGATGATGTCGTTCACGGCTTGGTCTCGGTGGAGGAATCGGGGAGCGTGGCAGCCGCCTCGGGCAGCGCGAAGGCAATCACGGCGTCACCCTGGGGAAAGTCGAACAGGGCGTGCCCGCCGGCCGCGACGGCCACGTACTGGCGGCCGTCGACACGGTAGGTCACCGGCGGTGCATTGACGCCGGCGCCAGCCGCGAAGCGCCACAGGCGTGTACCGGTCGCTGCGTCGAAGGCACTGAAATCGCCGTGCGACTCGCCCGCGAAGACGAGGCCGCCAGCGGTCGCGAGCGCGCCCGAGATCATCGGCAGCGGGCTCTTCGTCTGCCACGCGATGTGACCGTCGGCGGGGTCGATGGCAGCGAGCACGCCCCAGCGCTCGATGTCGTTGAGAAAGCTGAGCACGTTGACCGCGGCGCCGGTCTCGTCCCGCTCGAGCGTGTAACGCGTGGGCTGGTGACCGGCCGGGACGTAGACGAGCCCGGTCACCGGGCTGTAGGCCGAGGGCGGCCAGTTGGCGCCGCCCGCGGCGCCCGGCGCGACCAGCAGCCCCTCCGGCGTCGGCCGGTGGAACATGTTGGCGTTCTGCGGCACGAACGGCGCCGAGCGGCGCAGTGGGCGGCCGTCGCGTCGATCGAGCACGTACAGCCAGCCGGATTTCGAGGCCGCGACAAGTGCCGGGACCGGCTCCCCGTCCGCACCCGGCGCCTCCAGTAACACCGGTGGCGAGGCCGCGTCGTAACCCCAGATGTCGTGCGGCACGAGCTGGTGATACCAGCGCAGCGCGCCGGTCTCCACGTCGAGCGCGACAATCGAGGAGGTATAGAGGTTGTCGCCCGGGCGCAGCTGGTCGGCATAGGTCGGCGAGGCGTTCCCGGTGCCGAAGTAGACGAGGCCGAGCGCGGGGTCGATCGACGGCGAGGAATAAATCGAGCCGCCCCCGCCGCGCCAGGCGTCGCGGTGCGCCGGCGGCGCCGCGCGCTCGGCGGCGATGTCGCGATCGAGTGGATCGCCGAAAGACGTGGTCGGCGCGAAGTCGCCCTCCCAGCCCGCGGCGGCGGTCGCGTACCAGCGCCACAGCAGGCGACCGTCGCGGGCGTCGTAGGCCGACAGGAAGGCGCGCAGGCCGCCGCGCACGCCGGGGCGGCCGAGCACGGAGGCGGAGTCCTGCTCGGCGTCGCCGAGCACCGCGCTGTAACCGGTGCCGCTGACCCCGACGAAGACCTTGCCGTCGTGCACCACCGGCGCCATGTTGCCGGCAAACCGCGTTGCGCGCGCGAAGGCCTCGTGCGAATCGTCGTCGTATACCCGGAGGGCGTCGAGGTCGCCCGGATCACCGCTCATCGGGTCGACCAGCGGGATGTCCCATACCCGTTCGCCGGAGGCCGCGTCGAGCGCGACGAAGCGTGCATCCGCGGTCACCATGTACAGCCGCCCGTAGCCCCAGGCGAGGCCGCGGTTGTGGGCGCCACAGCAGAGCTTCTGCTGGCTCATCTCGTGGCGGTAGCGCCACCGCGGCGCGCCACTCGCGGCATCCAGTGCAACGACGTGGTTGTAGGGCGTGGTCAGGTACATCACGCCATCGACCACCAGCGGGTTGGTGGGGAAAGTGCCGAGTACGCCGGTTTGGTAGATCCAGGCGGGTTTGAGCTGCCCGACGTTGGCGGTGTCGATCTGGTCGAGCGCGCTGTAGCGCTGGTTCGCCCAGCCGTGCCCGTAGGTGAGCCAGTTGTCCGCATCGGCGCCAGCCGTGGCGAGACGCGCGTCGTCGGCGGCGGCAGGCGCACCGGCCGTTGCCAATATCAACGTGATGGTGATCGTTCGCAGCATCGTACTCATGCGCCCTCCCCGCGCGGCCCCACGCCGGCCGACACGCCGACAGCACCCGCACTGTAGCGCATCGAACGGCGCTCCGGTGGCGCGGCTCACGCCTCCAGGCCGAGCTCCGCCGCGAGGGTTTCCAGGCGTTCCTGGGCTGCGAGCCAAGCTTCCTCGTCCGCTTCGAGTGCGAGCTTGATGCGCCCGCGGCGCTGCAGGAGTTCCTGTAGTCGCTCCTTCGCCGCCTCCTCGTAGAGCGCCGCGTCGGCCAGGGACGCCTCGATCGCGGCGAGCTCTGCCCGTGCCCGGGCCATGGCCTGCTCGAGCCGCTCTATCTCGCGGCGCAGCGGCGCCAGGCGCGCGCGCTTCTCGGCCGCTTCGCGCCGCTCGGCCTTGGCATCGCGTGCATTGCGCGTGGCCGCCTTGGCACTGTCCGCCGCGCCAGTCCCGGCGCGAGCGGGCGGCCGCGCGCGCTCGGCCAGCCAGCGATGGTAATCGTCGAGATCACCGTCGAACGGCGCCACGCGACCCTGCGCGACGAGCCAGAACTCGTCGACCGAGTTGCGCAGCAGGTAGCGATCGTGGGACACCACCACGATGGCGCCGTCGAAGCCCTGCAGCGCCACCGTCAGCGCCTGGCGCATCTCGAGATCGAGATGGTTGGTGGGCTCGTCGAGCAGCAGCAGGTTGGGCCGCTGCCAGGCGATCAAGGCCAGCGCGAGGCGCGCCTTCTCGCCGCCGCTCATGGGACGGATCGGGGTCAGGGCGGCATCGCCGTGGAAATCGAAGCCGCCGAGGAAATCACGGATCTCCTGCTCGGGCGTCGCCGGACTCAGGCGACGCACGTGGGTCGAGGCGCTGGCGTCGAGATCGAGCGCCTCGAGCTGCTGCTGGTCGTAGTAGCCGACAGCGAGGTGGGTGCCGGCAGTGCGCGTGCCGGCGAGCGGCGCGAGCGCACCGGTCATCGCCTTGATCAGCGTCGACTTGCCAGCGCCGTTGGCACCGAGCAGGCCGATGCGCGCGCCCGGGTGGATCAGCACGCGCACCTGCTCGAGCACCGCGCGGCCGTCGTAGCCGAGCGTGACATCGTCGAGCACGAGCAGCGGGTCGGACACCTTGTCCGCCTCGCGAATGCGGAAATCGAACGGCGAGTCGATGTGTGCCGCGGCCACCTGCGGCATGCGCGCGAGTTCCTTGAGCCGGCTCTGCGCCTGGCGCGCCTTGGTCGCCTTGGCGCGGAAGCGGCGCACGAAGGATTCGATCGCGGCAACGCGCGCCTGCTGGCGCTCGTAGAGCGCCTGCTGCTGGGCGAGACGCTCGGCACGCTGGCGCTCGAAGGCGGAGTAGTTGCCGCGGTAGGCACGGATGCCGCCACGCTCGATATGCAGCACGTGGTCGACCGTGCCATCGAGGAAATCGCGATCGTGGGAGATCAGGAGCAGCGTCCCCGGGTAGCGCGCGAGCCAGCCTTCGAGCCAGTCGGTGGCGTCGAGGTCGAGGTGGTTGCTGGGTTCGTCGAGCAGCAGCAGGTCACTCGGGCACATCAGCGCCTGGGCCAGGTTGAGGCGGATGCGCCATCCGCCCGAGAACGCGCTCACCGGGCGTTCGAGCTCGTCCTGCACGAAACCCAGGCCGTGCAGCAGCTGACCAGCGCGGTAGTGCGCGTTGTAGCCGTCGCGTTGATCGATCTCGGCGTGGGCAGCCGTGATGGCCGCGTGGTCGTCGGCGGCCTCGGCACGCGCCAGCGCCGCCTGCCACTGACGCAGCTCGCGATCGCCATCGATGACGTAATCGAGCGCACTCGCGTCGCTGGTCTCGACCTCCTGCGCCATGTGCGCGATGCGCAGCCCCTTCGGCAGGCGCAGCTCACCATGGTCGACCGCAAGTTCGCCGAGCAGCAGCTTGAACAGGCTCGACTTGCCACAGCCGTTGGCGCCGGTCAGGCCGACGTGCTGGCCATCGTGCAGGGCGAAGCTCGCATGCTCGAACAGCACGCGGGCACCACGCCGCAGCGTGACGTCCTCGAACGCGATCACAGCGCGCTCCCGCGCGGGCGCTCACTCAATGGTGGTGGTGCCCGTCGGCGCCGTGAGCGTGGCCGTGCGCCTTCTCCTCGGCCGTCGCTTCGCGCACGTCGACGACGTCGACGGCGAAGGTCAGGCTGCGTCCGGCGAGCGGATGGTTGGTGTCGACGTCGACGACGAAGCGACCGGCCTTGACCACCACCACCTGGCGTGGCCCGCGATCGGTACCCACCGCAACGACCTGACCGGGCGCGAGCTTGCCCTTGGTGATCACGTACTTGCGCTGGACCCGCTGCATGGCATCGGTCCGGCGCTCGCCGTAGGCTTCGTGTGGCGCCAGGGTGACCTCGAAGGTGTCGCCCGCGGCGCGCCCCTCGAGTGCGCGCTCGAGGCCGGGGATGATGCCGCCATGCCCGTGCAGGTAGCTCAACGGATCGCCCGCGTGGGAATCCTCGAGAGCGTTGCCGTCGGCATCACTGAGACGATAATGGAACGTGACGACGACGTCGTTGGCGATGTTCATGAGCGAAGACTTCCTGCAGCTGGTCGGCGGGCGCGCCGATTGTACGGCCAAGTCGCGCGCTGTGCGCGCGGCGCGCTCCGCTCCGGCGTGCGCCGCGCCCCCCACGCCCCCGCCCCGCCGGCCGCCTCGCCTGACGCCGCAATCGGGACGCTGAAGCGATTGCGCCGTCAGCGCCCTCTACTCGACCGGCGCTGCGTCACACGATCGCGGTTGCAACGGGGGTCCGGCCCGGGGCTCCACGTGCCGCTGCGACGACCGCGCCCGGCACGCCTGTTGCTGCCGCCTGGCCGCCCCGGCCGCTACTTCGGGCCAGCCAGGAACCAGATGATCAGGCCGATCACCGGCAGCAGCAGGATGACGAGGGTCCACAGCACCTTCGCGCCAGTCGACGCCGGGCTGCCGAGTATCTTGACGATGGCCCAGATGTCCAGCACGAGAACGACCAGGCCGAGTATTCCGTATTCCATTCGCTGCCTCCTCCCGGGACGGTAATGCCCGCGGGGGAGGAGCGGGGCACGATGCGTGCCATCCGGAGAAAACGCCGGGACGCCCGTGTTTGGACCGTGCAGTGTCCCTTCTACGCGCCGACGCCTGGCAGAATTTACCAACCGCGGCAGGGTTTGCGCGGCCTGGCCACGGGCGCCTCCATCGCCATCGAGGCGCGCCGACGTCAGCCGCGCTTGCGCTCGCGCAGCGGCCGTGCGCGCTGGTTGTACAAGAGTTTCCGCAGCGCCGCCTTCTCTTCTTCGCTCATGGCACCGAGATCGATACCGTAATCGCTGCCGACCGCCATGCCGCGCTGTACCGCGGGGCGTGCCGAGAGTTCGTCCCACCAGCGCTTGACGTGCTCGAACTGGTTGATGTCCTGGCCCTCGGCTTCCGCGAGCGCGCACCACGGATAGGCAATCATGTCGGCGATGGTGTACGCGTCGCCGCCGAGGTAGGGGCTCTCGTAGAGCCGCTGATTCATCACCCCGTAGAGGCGGTTGACCTCGTCGGTGAAGCGGTTGACGGCATAGCTCTGGTCGCCCTGGGTGTCGCCGAGGCGACGGAAATGCCCGCACTCGCCGCACTTTGGCCCCTGGTTGGCCATCTGCCACATGACCCACTGGGTCACCTCGTAGCGCTCGCGCAGGCCCTGCGGCCAGAAGCGCCCGGCTTTCTCCGCGATGTACATCATCATCGCCCCGGACTCGAACACCGCCAGCGGCGCGCCGCCATCGGCCGGCTCATGGTCGACCATCGCCGGCATGCGATTGTTCGGACTGATGTCGAGGAACTCGTCGGCGAACTGGTCGCCCCTGGAGATGTTGCAGATCTTCACCGTGTACGGCAGCCCACATTCCTCGAGCAGGATGGTGACCTTCTTCCCGTTCGGGGTCGGCCAGTAGTAGACGTCGATCATGGAGAAACCTCCGTAGGAGCGGGTGGGCGGGCGCCCAGCATAGCGGCGCGCACGCCGCGGCGGCCATGCCGGGGCTGCTGGTCGACGATTCCACGACCACGGCATGCGCATGGCGACAGCGAACGATTTGCGTAGAATCGAGGCCGTTGAAATCATGCGGAGCGGCGCCATGTTCAAGATCGTCGGCATCATCAAGCGGCCCGCCGGCATGGACTTCGAAGCCTTCAAGGCATGGTGGCTGACCGAGCACGCACCGCGCGTGCAGGCGTGGCCGGGGCTCGTGCGCTACAGCATCAATCTCGCCACGACGCCCGACCAGCCCTTCGACGGCATGGCCGAAGTGTGGTTCGAGAACCGCGCCGCGATGGAAGCCGTATTCGAGACCGAGGCCGGCCGCCGTGCGCGCGAGAGTGCCACCGCCACCGCCTCGAGCATCGCCATCCTCATGACCGAAGAGCACCGCATCGTCGAATAGGAACCTCCATGCTGAATCCGACTCCCCAGGCCATCTACCTGCGCGACTACACGCCGCCGCCGTTCCTCATCGAGACGGTCGACCTCGACGTCGATCTCCGCGACGACCACGCCGAGGTGCGCGCGAGCCTCGCGCTCGCACGCAACCCGGCCGCGGCCGATCCCGCCGCCCCGCTGGTGCTCGACGGCGACGAACTCGAACTCGTCAGCGTCGCGCTCGACGGTCGCACCCTCGGCGGCGACGCGTACGAGGTCGATGCCGATCACCTCACCGTGCCCGACGTGCCGGAACGCTTCCGGCTCGAGACCGTGGTGCGCATCGCCCCCGATCGCAATACCCAGCTGATGGGCCTGTACCGGTCGAAGGACGGCTACTTCACGCAGTGCGAGGCCGAGGGCTTTCGCCGAATCACCTTCTTCCTCGATCGCCCCGACGTCATGTCGCGCTACACGACCACCATCCATGCCGACAAGGCACGCCTGCCGCTGCTGCTGTCGAACGGCAACCTGGTCGATGCCGGCGACGAAGCCGATGGCCGTCACTACGCGCGCTGGGAGGATCCCTTCCTCAAGCCTTCCTACCTGTTCGCGATGGTCGCGGCGAAGCTCGACAAGCGCGAGCGCGAGTTCGTCACCGCTTCCGGACGCAGCGTCAAGCTGATGGTCTTCGTCGAGCCAGGCAAGCTCGACCAGAGCGAGTTCGCGCTGGAGTCGCTCGAGCACGCCATGCGCTGGGACGAGGAAACCTTCGGCCTCGAGCTCGATCTCGACCAGTACATGATCGTCGCCGTTGGCGACTTCAACATGGGCGCGATGGAGAACAAGGGTCTCAATATCTTCAACACGCGCTACGTGCTGGCGCGCCCGGACACTGCCACCGATACCGATTACATGATGCTAGACCGCGTGGTCGCGCACGAGTACTTCCACAACTGGACAGGCAACCGCGTCACCTGCCGTGACTGGTTCCAGCTCAGCCTCAAGGAAGGGCTGACGGTGTTCCGTGACCAGGAGTACGGTGCCGATCGTTACTCGCGCGCGGTGCAGCGCATCCAGGAAGTACGCCTGCTGCGCGCGGCGCAGTTTCCGGAGGATGCCGGCCCGATGGCTCACCCGGTGCGCCCCGACAGCTACATCGAGATCAGCAATTTCTACACCGCCACCGTCTACAACAAGGGCGCCGAGGTGGTCCGCATGATCCATACCCTGCTCGGGCCGGCGCGCTTCCGCAAGGGCATGGATAGCTACTTCGAACGCCACGACGGAGAAGCCGTGTGCACCGAGGACTTCGTGGCCGCGATGGCGGATGCCGGGGGTGCCGACCTCGAGCAGTTCAAGCGCTGGTACGAGCAGGCCGGCACGCCGGTGGTCGAGGCTCGCGGCGAATACGACGCCGCGCGACGCGCCTACACCCTGACGCTCGCCCAGCACTGTCCGCCGACCCCCGGGCAGGCGGAAAAGCTGCCCTTCCACATCCCGGTCGCGATGGGCCTGGTCGGTCCCGACGGGCGCGACCTGCCCCTGCGTCTCGATCACGAGGGTACCGCCGGCGAGAGCCAGCGGGTGCTGTCGCTGCGCGAGCCGGAACAGCGCTTCGTCTTCGCCGACGTCGAGGAACGGCCGGTGCCGTCACTGCTGCGCGGCTTCTCGGCCCCGGTCGAACTGCGCATCGACTACAGCGACGAGGAACTCGCCCATCTCGCCGCGCACGACAACGATCCGTTCAACCGCTGGGAAGCCGGTCAGCGCCTCGCCCTGCGTGTGCTGCTCGCCGCCATCGAGGACATCGGCGCCGGGCGTACGCCCGACTACGGCACGGCGCTGGTCGAGGCCTGCCGGCGCGTGCTCGAGGATGCCGAGCGCGACCCGGCCTTCGCCGCCGAAGCGCTCGGTCTGCCGGGCGCGACCTACATCGCCGAGCAGATGGCGGTGGTCGACCCCGAGGCCATCCTCGCCGCGCGCACCGGGCTGCGTCGTCATCTCGCCGAATCCCTCGAGCGCGAGTTCGCGCACGTCTACATGCAGCACGTGGTCGAAGGAGCCTACAGCCCCGATCCCGAGTCCGCCGGCCACCGCGCACTGCGCAACCTCGCCCTCGGCTACCTCGTCGAACTGGAAACGCCCGAGATTCGCGCGCGCTGCCTCGACCAGCTGCGGACCGCCGACAACATGACCGACGCCATGGCCGCGCTGGTCGCGCTCGCCAACTGCGACTGCCCGGAACGCGAAGAAGCGCTCGACTGGTTCTACGCGCGCTGGCGCGACGAACCGCTGGTGGTCGACAAGTGGTTCGCGGTGCAGGCGAGCTCGCGCCTGCCGGGCACGCTCGACGAGGTCCGCAAGCTGATCGACCATCCCGCCTTCGACCTGCGCAACCCGAACAAGGTGCGCGCCGTCATCGGCGCCTTCTGCCAGGGCAACCACGCCGGCTTCCATGCCGCCGATGGCAGCGGCTATGACTTCGCCGCCGAGCAGGTCATCGCACTCGACGCCATCAACGCCCAGGTCGCCGCGCGCCTCGCGCGCGCCTTCGATCGCTGGAAGAAGTTCGACGCCGCGCGCCAGGCCCATGCCCGGCGCGCACTCGAGCGCATCAAGGCGACGGCGGGCCTCTCCAAGGACACCTTCGAGGTGGTCACCCGCGCCCTCG
>JAVJVZ010000082.1:0-35939 GCA_040220855.1 Gammaproteobacteria bacterium
TCCATCGGCTCGCAGCTTCGCTTAACGCTTCCTCCCCACGCTCGGTCACCCTCACGCAGTTGCGCTTCGCTTCGCTCGCTGTGGCCAGCTCACGGGAGGACTTGCACCTCCAGGAGTGCGCCCATGCTGGGCGCACAAAAAGAAGGGCCCCCCCGTGCCCGGCGGCCCGTAAGCGTGACGCGCGACGGGTCGCGCGTCGAACCGGATTAACGGCCTTCCGTCAGATAGTTCACGTCGAGCTGACGCTTGATCTTCGAGAAGTCGTTGCGCGGAGCGGAGATGCCACGCGTCGGCACGAGCGTGCCGCGGTCGTTCTGCAGGTCGACCACGTTGATGCTCTGGAACACCTGGAAGTTGGTGCCCTCGGGCGTCTCCTGGCCATTGAACTCCTGCGAATGCTCGTCGAACCACGGATCCTCGGACCATACCTTGGTCAACTGCCACACCTTCCACAGCTCGCCGGCCTTGTCGAAGGCATTGGCGTAGTAGGACTCACCCGACTGCCGGTCGACACAGATGAACTTGGTCGAGTAGGGGTGCGTGCCCGACTTCGGGTACTGGCGCATGATGTCGACCAGGCGCATGGCGTAGTCGTCCTTCACCGCCCAGCCGTTGGGGCCGTAGTAGACGGTGTTGGCGTTACGCGAGCGCGCGACCACCAGCATGCGGGCGGTGCCCACGTACTCCCATTCGTGCTCGAGCGGGCGACCGTTGAAGCCGTAGAAATCCTCCAGCGTGTGGTCGGTGCCGAGCAGCGAGTCGGACTTCACCTCGACCGAGATACGGCGCACGCGGCGCAGGCTCGGAATGTAGGCCCAGGAATCGTCCGCCTTGCGCGGGTCGGTGTAGCGCAGGATCAGGAACGCCGTGCCCGCGATATCGAACGGCGAAGTGAAGCCGGTGTACTCGCGGAACTCGGTGTTCTTGGCGAAGCCCTCGCCATTGTTCAGCACGTATCCCTGGTCGGCGAGGTCCGCGCGATAGGCGAACATGACGCGCTTGTAAGGGCCTGCCAGCACGCGCTCGAAGGTGCCACCACCCTCGTAGTACTTGCTGTAGGTGTTGTTCATGATTTCGTGGCCGGAATGGTCACCACCGCGACGCACCCACACCCAGTGCACCTCGCCGACGGTCAGACCCTCGTTCTGCCAGCGGTACATCCAGTTCCACACCATCTTCCAGCCCGACTCCTTGCCCGGGGTGTACTCCTCGGGATTGAACGGGCGGCCGGCGGTGTAGTTCTCGATGGCACCATCGGACGCGATGGTGGCCTGGCCCTGGAATTTCTCGGTGGCCTCCATGTACATCGGCGCCGGCGTGAGATCGCCAGCATCCTTGATGGTCATCTCCATGCCTTCGAAGAGCCATTCGTTCTGGAACTCGGTCGGAATGAAGGGCCGCACGAGGTCGGCCTTGTCGTAAGTGATGACGTCGCCATCGACGAACTGCGGCTGGGCGTCCTGGTTGGTCTTGACCCAGGACAGGAAGTCCTCTGGGCCATAGGCCTGCGCCGCGAAGGGCGTTACGGCCGCCGCCGCGAGCATCGCGGCCCTGATGTGGTTTCGCATAGATGTCTCCCCGTTCGACGAGCGCGCCGGGCGCCCGTGTCGTCCACGTGGCCCCGCCAGCGGCACGCGGCCGGGCGGGATCGTTGATACCGCGGCGGCGGCACGGCGTCTTCCGTGCTGCGGCGTACGGCGGAGCCACGCTAGCACGGCTGGAGTGAAGGCTGCGTGAAGGCCCCCTGCGCCCCCTTCGATTCAAGTCGGCGCTCGCGTTGCCGCTACATTCCAGCATCGGCAAAGCTGCGCCAACCTACTGATAGTTAGGGAGAAAAAATGAAAAGCCGCAGTCGCTCGCTGAAACGAATTCCGGTCGAACAGCTGCGCGTCGGGATGTTCGTAACCGAATTCTGCGGCTCGTGGATGGACCACCCGTTCTGGACCACCAAGTTCAAGCTCGAGAACCCGGCCGATCTCGAGACCATCCGGCAATCCGCCATCAGCGAGTTGTGGATCGACACCGCCCGTGGGCTCGACGTCGAAGGCGGCGACGCGGAGTCGATGCCAGCCGAGTCGCGCGAGGAAGCCGATGCGCGCGTAGAGCGCGAGTTGCACGAGGCGGTCCACGCGGCGCCGACGGCGGAAGCGCGGGTCACGCTCGAAGCGGAGGTGGCACGCGCCGCGGCGATCTGTGGCAAGGCCCGCCAGGCCGTCACTGCCATGTTCAACGAGGCGCGCATGGGCGGCGCCATCGACACGGATCAGCTCGATCCGCTGGTCGAGGAGATCTCGGGCTCGGTGATGCGCAACCCCGGCGCGCTGATCAGTCTCGCCCGCCTCAAGAGCCAGGACGACTACACGTACATGCATTCGGTCGCCGTCTGCGCGCTGATGGTCTCGCTCGCACGCAAGCTCGGCCTGGACGAGGCGCTAACGCGCCAGGCAGGGCTCGCCGGGCTGGTACACGACGTCGGCAAGGCCGCGGTCTCTCTCGACATTCTCAACAAGCCGGGCAAACTGACCGACGCCGAGTTCGCGCACATGAAATCCCACCCGGTGGCCGGCCACGCGATGCTCGTCGAGGGCGGTACCGCCGGCGACCTCGCACTCGACGTGTGTCTGCATCACCACGAGAAGATGGACGGCACCGGTTATCCGCACAAGCTGAACGACAGCAACATCTCGCTGTACGCACGCATGGGCGCGGTGTGCGACGTCTACGACGCCATCACCTCGGACCGCCCCTACAAGGCCGGCTGGGATCCGGCTACCGCCATTCGCCGCATGAACGAATGGAGCAAGGGACACTTCGACCCTCAGGTATTTCAGGCCTTCGTGAAGACGGTCGGTATCTACCCGGTCGGCTCATTGGTCCGCCTCGAGTCGGGCCTGCTCGCCGTAGTCACCGAGGTCGACCCGGCGAAACTGCTCACCCCGCGCGTCAAGACGCTCTACTGCACGCGCCGCCGCCAACGTACCCACGTCAAGGACATCGATCTCGCCGCCGGCGGTGCACCGGATCGCATCGTGGGCTGGGAGGATCCGAGCCAGTGGGGATTTCCCGAACTCAACGAGTTGTGGGCAGGCGAGGCCGCGGTCGCCCAACAGCGCCGCGGCGCTGCCTGAAGCCCACCGCCCAGGCCACGACCACCACGGCGGACGGGTCGCGGCGCGCGACGTTTTTCACCAGCCTGCTAACCGGCCAACACACGCGTCTCCGCCGCGTCTGCCCGCTCGGGCAGGAAGCCGCCGGCCTGCATGCGCCACATGTGCGCGTAATGGCCGTCGCGGGCGAGCAAGGCATCGTGCGTACCTTCCTCGATCACGCGCCCCTCGTGGAATACCACGATGCGGTCGAGATGCGCGAGCGTCGACAAGCGATGTGCAATGACGACCACCGTGCGGTCGCGCATGAGGTACTCCAGGCTGTCCTGGATGTCACGCTCGGTGACCGAGTCCAGTGCGCTGGTGGCTTCGTCGAGCAGCAGGATTGGGGCCTGCTTGAGAATCGCACGCGCCAGTGCGATGCGCTGACGCTGGCCACCCGAGAGCTTGACGCCGCGCTCGCCAACCAGTGACTGGTAGCCGTCCGACGTGGCCATGATGAATTCGTGCGCATGCGCAAGCCGCGCCGCCTCGACGACCTCCTCGTCACTGGCGTCGAGACGCCCGTATCGGATGTTCTCCATCAGCGTGCGATGGAACAGCATCGGATCCTGCGGAATCATCGCGATGGCCGCGCGCAGGCTTTCCTGCGTGACCATGGCGATGTCCTGCCCATCGACCGTGATGCGTCCGTGCTGCGGCTCGAACAGCCTCAGCATGAGATTCACCAGCGTGCTCTTGCCGCTGCCCGAATAGCCGACCAGCCCGACGCGTTCGCCGGCACGCATGGTCAGTGTGAGCCGGTCGAACACCTTGCGATCGGGCGTGTAGCCGAAGCTCACGCTCTCGAAGCGCACCTCACCGGACGGGATTGCAAGCGGCACTGCGTGCGCTGCATCGAGCACCTCGTGCGGACGGACGATCATGGTCACGCCGTCGTTGATGTTGCCGACGTATTCGAAGAAATCGAGGAAGCGGCGACTCAGGCCACGCGCCTGCTCGATGAGCAGCAGCGCGAGGCTCGCCGCCATGGCGAACGCGCCGGCACTCATGCCGCCTGCACTCCAGATGGCGAGCGCATAGGCGATGATGCCGAGCATCAGCGCCATCGCGGCGAGAAACTGGAACCAGCGGATACGTTCCATGAACCAGAAGGTCTCCCGCGCGCGCCGCACCTCGAGTTCGAGGAAGCCATCGAGGTAGCGGCGCTCGTGCTCGCGCCGTGCGAACAGCTTGGCGTTCATGACGTTGCTGACGGAGTCGACGATCTTGCCGCTGACCAGGCTGCGCGCGGCCGCGTAGTCGCGCGCGTAGCGGCGGCAGCGCAGCGCGAGCAGGTAGGAGATGGCCACGTAGCCGGCCGTCCAGGCGCCGAGCACGAGCGCGAGCTCGGTACTCACGCCGGCCAACAGCACCAGCGAGACGCCGAATGAGATGGCCAGTGGCCAGAAGTCGAACAGTACCGTCCACAGCGTGTGCGCGACGCTCTGCGCAACTTCGGCGATGCGGTTGGCGAGCGAACCGGCGAAGTTGCTCATGAAATAGCGCTGCGAATGGTGCTGCAGATAGCCGAACAACTCGCGGCGTACGCGCCGGCGCAGTTCCGGCCCGAGGATCACGAGCAGCGTGCCGGAGGCCCGCGAGAAGAGCACGATGCCGAGGTTGAAACCGGCGAACAGCCACAACGGTTCGCGCACCAGCACCCACACGTCGTCACCGGCGGCCTGGGCTGCCGCCACGGCGTCCATGATGCGCTTGATCGCGTAGGGCAGCATGATCGAACACGCCGACTGACCGGCTTCGAAGACGACCATGGCCACGACGAACAGCGCGTAGACGCGCGCGTAACGCAGGCAGAAACCGAGCGGCGCACGCGGCAGCGCCGGCGCGCCCGGATCGAGCCCGGCCGACGCCGCTGCGGCGCCGGCCGTGGACTCAACGGCCACCGGCGACGTCCAGCAGGCTGCCGGTCACGTAGGACGCATCATCGGACAACAACCACATGATCGCGCGGGCGACCTCGGCCACGCTGCCGGCCCGCTGCATCGGTACCCCGGGCGCGAGACGTTCGAGTCGATCCGGCGCCCCCGCGCTGGCGTGTATGGTGGTGTCGATGAGCCCGGGGCGCACGGCATTGACCCGGATGCCCTTGTCGCCCAGCTCCTTGGCGAGCCCCAGCGTGAGGGTGTCTATGGCACCCTTGCTCGCCGCGTAGTCGATGAACTCGCCGGGCGAACCGAGCCGCGCCGCGGCCGAGGAGACATTGACGATGGCGCCACCGGCATGCTGCGCGAGCATGCGTCGAACAGCCTCGCGCGCGCACAGGAACGCGCCCAGCACGTTGACCTCGAAGGTGCGCCGCAGGCGTGCGGAATCGTACGCGGTGAACGCGTCGACGCGACCGACCACGCCGGCATTGTTGACGAGGCCCGTGAGCGCGAGACCGCTCGCGTCGACAGCTTCGAAGATGGCGCCGATGCCAGCCTCGCTGGCGATGTCGCCGGGCAGCAGCAGGGCCTCGGCGCCCGCCGCCTCGACCGCGCGCGCGACGTCGGCAGCAGCCTCGGCGTCACTGCGGTAATTGATACCGACGGCGTAGCCCTGCTCGGCGGCGAGCAGGGCAGTGGCCGCGCCGATGCCGCGGCTGGCCCCGGTGATTAGCACGAGCTGTTCCATGATGCGGCTCCCGCGGTAGGTTCGTGAGGTGCCGCCCGGCGGGCGGCCCGGCACTATAGCGGATTGGCCGGGGCGACCGCAGGCCGGGCGAGGAACACCGCACGCAGCGGTGCCGGGTGCCCTTCGACCGTGCGCGTCGGATCGTCCGCGGCGAGGCACTCGGCAAGGGATTCGAAGCGCATCCACGCCGTGCTGCGCTGCTCCGCGGTCGTCGTTGGCGTCAAATCGACGAGACGCACGTCGACGAAGCCGGCGGCGCCGAGCCAGGCCTCGACGAGTGCCGGCGACGGCACCTGCCACACGTTCCGCATACGCGCGTAACGGCCGCCAGGCGCGAGCGCGACGGCATCGGTGCGATCGACGACGAGCGTCTCGAGCACGAGCTCACCGCCCTCCGCGAGGGCGTGGCGCAGCTCGCGCAGATGGGCGAGCGGATCGCGGCGATGGTAGAGCACCCCCATCGAGAACACGGTATCGAAGCAACCGAGCGGGTGCGCCAGCGCAGCACTCGGCAACGGCAGCAGCGCGAGCGGCGCATCCGGCTGGTAGTGTCGTACCGCGCGGAACTGCATGATGGGCAGCGGCCCGGGGTCGAGCCCGACCACGCAGCGCGCGCCGGCGCCGAGCATGCGCCAGGCGTAGTAGCCATTGCCGCAGCCGACATCGAGTACGCGGCGACCCGGCAGCGACGCGATGTGCGGTGCCAGGCGCGCCCACTTGAGATCGGAGCGCCACTCGGCGTCGATGGTCACGCCGAACAGGTCGAACGGCCCCTTGCGCCACGGGTGCAGCGCCGCGAGCGCGGCGTGCAGGGCCGGCCGCGCCGCCGCCTCGACAGCCGCCCCGGCGCGCAGTGTCACTACGGAACGGGAGAACTCCGCCTGTTCGACCGTGAGCGCCGGCAACGCTTCGAGCGCGGCCTCCCACGCTGGCCGGCGACGGTCGCGCAGCCACGCCCCGGGCAGGCAGGCAAGCGCGTCGTCGAGCCAGGCGACGAAGGCGGGCTCGGGCAGGGCCACGGCGAGACACGCGCGCATGGCGTCGAGGTAGGCATCGCCGGAGGAAACCGCCGCGGCTGCGCTCACCGGGTTGTACCGTTGTCCTGCCGCGCATGCTGATCATCGTCCCCCGGCATGCGATGATCGCCGGCCCGCAATCCGCTGGAGCGACCCCCATGGCCGGAGTCGGTGACGTCATCGAGGCCGACAACGCGCGCTGGCGCTTCGCCGGCGATGCCAGCACGCACTACGACGCCCACGTGCGACGCTCGGTGCCGTTCTACGGCGCCGCGCACGACCTCGTCCTCAAGCTGTCCGATTTCTTCGTTCACGAAGGGTCGCGGGTCTACGATCTGGGCTGTGCCACGGGCGTTCTGCTCGACGCGCTCGCGACGCGCCACGGCGATCGCGGCGCGCGTCTCGTCGGCGTCGATCGCGAGGCCGACATGGTGGACCTGGCGCGCCAGCGCACTGCGCGGCATGCCGCGGTCAGCGTACTGCAGGAAGACCTCACCACGTTCGCACCGGAACACTGCGACCTGATCGTCGCGTCCTATACCCTGCAGTTCGTGCCACCACGCGTCCGCCAGCAGGTCTTCGAGCGCCTCTACTCGGCGCTCGAGTGGGGTGGTGCTCTCGTGCTATTCGAGAAGGTACGCGCGCCCGATGCGCGTTTCCAGGACATGATGAGTTCGCTATATGCCGATTACAAGCTCGAGCAGGGTTACAGCGGGGACGAGATCGTCGCCAAGGCGCGCAGTCTCAAGGGCGTACTCGAACCGTTTTCCACCGCCGGTAATCTTGGCCTGCTCGAACGGGCCGGTTTCGTCGACGTCATGAGTGTATTCAAGTATGTGTGCTTCGAAGGCTTTCTCGCCATCAAGTGAGCCGGCGCCGACCACGGTGGCAAGCTTCTACCGTTTCACCGACGTCGCCGCGCCGGCGGCACTGCGTGACGAGCTCGCCGCGCGCTGCCGGGCGCTGAACCTGCGTGGCACCCTGCTCATTGCGCACGAAGGCCTCAACGCGACGCTCGCCGGCGCCGCCGCCGACATCAGCACGCTGGTCGAGTTGCTCGAGACGCTGCCGGGCTGCGACGACCTGCGCGTGGCCCGCGCGCAGACGTCACGTAATCCGTTCCGCCGCCTCAAGGTGCGCGTGCGTTCGGAGATCGTGACCCTCGGCCAGCCTGGCATCGCGCCCCGGCAGCAGACCGGACGCCATGTCGCGCCGCGCGAATGGGACGCGCTCCTGGCCGATCCGCGTGTCGTGGTGCTCGACACGCGCAACGACTACGAGTCACGCATCGGCCATTTCGAGCGCGCTGTCGCGCCACCCATCGGCCACTTCCGCGAGTTCCCGCGCTACGTCGCCGAGCATTTCGGCGCCACGCGTCCGCCCGTCGCGATGTACTGCACGGGCGGCATCCGCTGCGAGAAAGCGAGTGCCTGGCTGCTCGCGCAGGGTTTCGACGAGGTCTACCAGCTGAACGGCGGCATCCTGCGCTACCTGGCGGAAACACCACCGCGTGACTCGCGCTGGCACGGGGATTGTTTCGTGTTCGACGAGCGCGTGGCGGTGGATGCCAGCCTGGGAACCGCCGACTACGAGCAGTGTCCCGGCTGCCGGCGCCCGGTCGGCGCCGCCGACCGCATGGCGCCCGGTTACGAGCACGGCGTATCCTGCCCGGCCTGCCACGGCACGCTCAGCCCGGCCCGGCGCCGCGCCTGTCGTGAACGGGCGCGCCAGGTTGCACTCGCGGGCGAGCGCGCGACCGTGCATCTCGGCGCCGTGATGCCGCGCTGAGGCCCTGCCGGCGCGGGTATCGCCGGCCCCTCGCGAGCGCTTCCCGGTACCCCCCTGGCTGGGTGCGGGCGCGCTTGCCCGACTGCTCAGCTCAGGTAGCGCTCGACCAGTGCGGCGATGTCGTCACGCGCGAGAGCCGGCGCCTCGAGCGGGAACCACAGCGCGGCTTTCTCGAGGATCAGGTCGGCGATACGTCCACCGTCGAAAAAGCCGTGCTCGTCACGGCACTGCTGCGGAAAGCGCGTCACCAGCATGAGTGCCGCTCCGAGCAGTTGCTCACGCTCGGCCGCGCGCGCCTCGGCCGCGGCGCTGTTCAGCGCCGTCGCCTCCATGGTGCCGGCGCTGCCGGGCATCACGCGCAGTATGAAATCGAGCACCCGCGCGAACGGCTGTGGCAGGCCGCAGCCATGCTGCCGCGCCCAACTGCCGAGGCGGGCCGGTGCGATGTCTCCGGCCGCATCGATCGCGAGATCGCTCGCGAGCGTCGCCAGCAGCCGTTCACCCTGAGCAGCGCGCTCGTGTACCTCGAGGTGGTCCGCCCACCGTTCCGGGTCGACGCCGACGAGTAACGGCAGGCCCTCGCGGTCGAGGCGCCAGTGATCGCGACCGAGCCAGTCCTCGTAGAGGACCTGGTAGCCGATGGCCGGGTCGTGCACGTCGACGCCCTCGCGCAGGGCGGCGAGCAGTTCCCGGCGCGTCGCGCTCACTGCGCCGGTGCCGTGTAGGTGACGCGGTAGACCACGCCGGCATGGTCATCGGCGATCAGCAACGAACCGTCGGCCATCGTCTCGATGTCGACAGGACGCCCCCAGTAGGCATCGCCGCGCAGCCAGCCCTCGATGAACGGCACATAGCTTGCGACGCTGCCATCGGCCGTGAAGCGTGCCACCATGACGCGATACCCCGCTTTCTCGCTGCGATTCCACGAACCGTGTTCGGCAACGAACAACGCGCCCGCATAGTCGGCCGGGAACGCAACACCGCGATAGAACTCGATGCCGAGCGGCGCGACGTGGGCGCCGAGGCGCAGCGCGGGCGGCGTATAGTCTGCCGCCGCGTGACCACTTCCGAACTCCGGGTCGAGAATGTCGCCACCGTGTACGTAGGGGAAACCGAAATGCGCGCCGGGGCTGTCGACGCGGTTGATCTCGCCCGGCGGCCTGTCGTCGCCGAGCCAGTCGCGGCCATTGTCGCTGAACCACAGCTCACCGGTGTCCGGGTGCCAGTCGAAACCGACCGAGTTGCGCACCCCGCGCGCGACGGTGGCGACGTCACTACCGTCGGGCGCCATGCTGAGGATGCTGGCAAAAGGAGCCGGTGGCTCGCACACATTGCACGGCGCGCCGACCGGCACGTGGAGGCGTCCGTCCGGTCCAAAGGCGATGAACTTCCAGCCGTGGTGGGTTTCCGACGGCAGCGTGTCGCTCACCACCACGGGCGTACCGGGACGCTCGAGGCGTGCGGCGATGTCGTCGAAACGCAGGATGCGATTGACCTCGGCGACGTACAGACTGCCATCGCGCCAGGCGACACCGCTCGGCATGAAGAGATCGCGCGCCAGCACGTGGACCTTCTCGCCGACCTTGTCGGCATCGGCATCGACCACCGCGTAGACGCGCCCGGCGCGCCGCGTGCCGACATAGAGGATGCCGTCCGGCGCCAGCGCCAGCTGGCGCGCGTTGTCGACGCCGGTGGCGTAGACGGCAATGTGAAAACCGGCCGGCAGGCGCAGTCGGGACAGGTCCGGCGCCGCCTGTGCCACCACCGCGACCAGCGTCGCGAACACGGCAACGACGCTCCGCACCGCGCTGGCGCGTGCGCCGCTCACAGCTCCTGCGACATGCGCTCGGTGGTCACCGAGAGGCGGTGGATGAGCGTGCGCAGGAACACTTTCAGGAAGCGTACCTGGCAGTTCAGCGAGACCTGGCTGATGACGGTCGAGTTGACCTTGAGCAAGGAGGTCGGTCCGCGCGCGGCGATGGTCGCCGTGCGCTTGGTCTTGGCCAGGTAACCCATTTCACCGAAGCAGTCACCGGCGAGCAGCGTGCGCAGCTCCTTGCCACCCTTCTGCACGGTGACTTCGCCATGCACGATGATGTAGAAGGAGTCGTCGAGTTCGCCCTCGACGATGATTTCCTCGTTGTCCGCGTAATCCTGCCACTTGCCGGCGCGAACGATCTCCCACACTTCGGCATCCGGGAAACCTTCGAAGAAATCGAGCTGCTTGACGGCGACGAACTGCTCCTGTTCGGAGATGTTCTCCTGCGGCGCCTCGAGCAAGGTGTCGAAGGCGCGGCTGAGGTCGGACGCGAGTTCGAGCCCCATCTGGTACCGGTGCTCGCGATCCTTGGCCAGCGCCCGGCCGAGAATGGTCACCAGCGAGTCAGGCACCTCGGAGCGGAACTGGCGCACGTCCGGCGGCTCCTCGTTGAGGATGCGCTGTACGAGGCGCGAGAAGGAATCGGCCGCGAACGGGTGCTTACCGGCCAGCAGCTCGTACATGATGATGCCGAGCGAGAAGAGGTCGGTCTGGCTGGTGATGTAGTCCTCGGTGACCTGCTCGGGCGACATGTATCGCGGCGAGCCGACCAGCCCCATCGGCATGGTCTCGGTGGAATCCATCTTGGTCAGGTGGGCGATGCTGAAGTCGCCTATCTTCACGTCGCCATCCTGCGTGACGAGGATGTTGGTCGGCTTGATGTCGCGGTGGATGACGCCCTGCTTGTGGGCGTAGTCGAGCGCCTTGGCACACTTGAAGATGGTCTCCACGACCTTCTCGATCGGCAGCAGGTGATCGGCGCGACAGTAGTTCTTCAGCGTCTCGCCACCCTCCACCATCTCCATCACGATGTAACACGTATCGCCGTCGACACCGGCATCGTAGATGCCGATGATGTTCGGGTGCGTGAGGCGCCCCGCGGTGTGCGCTTCGTTGAAGAACATCTTGCGATAACGCTCACCGCCTTCCTCGTCGTTGAGCTGCTCGGCATGTGCGACCTTGATCGCGACCTGGCGGTCGATATAGGGATCGTAGCCACGGTATACCGTGCCCATGCTGCCGCGCCCGATCTCCTCGAGGACCTCGTACTTGCCCAACCTGTCGGGAGTCTGCGCGTTGTTCATGCCGTCTCGGGATCGTCGACAGCGACGATGATGGGTGATGCTGGAAGCTGCTCGCCGCGGCCGCGACCGGGTGGGCGAGCAGCGCCTCATGGTAATGCAATTCCCCCACCCAAGGTAGCAACCGCCCGAGCACCACGCGCAGGACGACGCGGCTCGGGGGTGGTCTCGATTGGCGCACTGCGGCACGTGGCGGTGGCGGCGTACAATGGCGCCGTCATCTCTCACGGACAGCGGAGACGCGCATGAAAGACGCGGTCAAGGCCGCCTTCGCCGAGCTCAGCGGACGCGCCGGCGAGTTGCGGGCGAAGCCAATCAGCGGGCTCTTCGAGCAGGCCCCCCAACGGCTCGACCAGCTGGTCATCGAAGGCGCAGGCCTGCGCCTCGACCTCAGCAAACAGATGCTCGATGTCACCATCGTGAATGCGCTCGTCGACATCGCCGAAATGGCCGGCGTGCCGGCGGCGCGCGCGGCGATGGTGCGCGGCGACGAGGTCAATCGCACCGAGCACCGGGCGGTGTTGCACATGGCGCTGCGAGCCTCGGCCGGTTATCCGCACGCGGACGCCGTGCACGAGGCGCTCGAGCGCGTGCAGCTACTCGCCGACGATGTGCGCGCGGGGCGCCGCACTGGCAGCACCGGACGCCCTTTCACCGACATCGTCAACATCGGCATCGGCGGCTCACACCTCGGCCCGGCACTGGCCTGCGACGCGCTGCGCTACGCGGGTGGTGAACACCTGCGCGCCCACTTCCTCGCCAACGTCGATGGTGGCGAGCTCGACCGCATCCTGGCCGGGCTCGACCCGGCGACGACACTTTTCATCGTTGCCTCGAAGTCGTTTACGACCGTCGAGACGCGGCTCAACGCGACCTCGGCGCGTCGCTGGCTGACCGCGACACTGGGCGAAGCCGATGCTGTCGCCAGCCATTTCGTCGCGGTCTCCTCGCGACCCGAACGGGCGGTCGAATTCGGTATCGCCGAGGCCAACGTGTTCCCGATGTGGGACTGGGTCGGCGGACGCTACTCCATGTGGTCGGCCATCGGCCTGCCGATTGCACTCGCGCTCGGCATGCCCGTATTTCGCGCGCTGCTCGCCGGTGCGGCGGCGATGGACGAGCATTTCGTTGCGACACCACTGGTGCGCAACATGCCGGTGATGCTCGCGCTGACCGGTTTGTGGAACTGCCACGTCCTCGGCGCCGAAACCTATGCCGTCGTGCCCTACGACGATCGCCTGCGCTACCTGCCGGACTACCTGCAACAACTCGAAATGGAGAGCAATGGCAAGCGTGTCGGTCTGGACGACGCCCTGCTCGACCATCACACGGCCCCGATCACCTGGGGCGGCCTCGGCACCAACGCCCAGCACGCGTTCTTCCAGTTGCTGCACCAGGGCACACGACTGGTGCCAGTCGACTTCATCTGCGCACTGTCACATCCGGTCGCTCCGCGGGAGCATCACGACATGCTCCTCGCCAACTGCTTCGCACAGGCCGAGGCGCTGATGCGTGGTCGCAGCTTTGGCGACAGCGCGCCGGATGCCGCGGGTGTCGACCTCGCCTTGCATCGCCAGTCTCCCGGTAACCGGCCGAGCAGCATGCTGACGATGGAGACGCTCGACGCACACACGTTGGGCGCGCTGATCGCACTCTACGAACACAAGACCTTCGTGCAGAGCGTGGTGTGGAATATCAATGCCTTCGACCAGTGGGGTGTCGAGCTCGGCAAGGAGCTGGCCAGCGGCATTCTCGAGGAAATCACCGGCAGGCAGGCGCCCGCGCCCCATGATCCCTCGACCGCGGCGCTGATCTCGCGCTACCGCGCGGCGCGTGGCTAAGCCCCACCACCGGCGCGGACCATCATCTCGGTGGTGCGCGCAAGGCGCTCGATGAGCACTTTCAGGAACACCTTGCAGAAGCGCAGCTGGCAGTCGCGCGATACCTGCTCCATCAACTTCGCGTTGACCTTGAGCAGCGCGACCGGACCTTGCGCATGGATGGTTGCAGTGCGCCGCCCGCGACTCAGGTAGCCCATCTCGCCGAAACAGTCGCCGGCGCGCAGGCGCCCGACCTCACGACCTCCCTTGCTCACCCGCACGTCGCCGCTGACGATGATGAAGAAGGAATCCTCGTGCTCCCCTTCGACCACGATGACGTCTTCGACGTCGGCGTCGATCCACACGCTCGCGCGGATGATCTCCCAGATCTCGGCATCCGGGAAGCCGCTGAAGAAGTCGAGCGCCTTGACGCGTTCGAACTTCTCGCGCGCCGACACGTCCTCGTGCGGCTTCTCGAGATGCGTGAACACCGCGCTCAAGTCGCTCGCCATCTCGAGACCCATGCGGTAACGACGCGTGGGAGTCTTCTCCAGCGCGCGCATGACGATACGCTCGAGCATCGGCGGTACGTCGGTACGAAACTGGCGCATCGGCGGCGGCTCTTCGTTGACGATCTTATGCACGAGGCTCGAAAAGCTCTCGCCTCCGAACGGGTGGTGGCCCGTGAACAGCTCGTAGGCGACGATGCCGAGCGAGAAAAGATCGGTCTGGTTGGTAATGATGTCCTCGTGGACCTGTTCCGGCGACATGTAGCGCGGCGAACCGACGAAGCCCATCGGCATGGTCTGCGAGGTATCGGCGTGCACGGCGTGGGCGATGCTGAAGTCGGCGATCTTGACGTCCATGTCGGCCGTCAGAAGGATGTTGGAAGGCTTGATATCGCGGTGGATCACGCCTTGCCGATGCGCGTAGTCGAGCGCGCGCGCGCATTCGAAGATGATGCCGGCAGCCTGGTCGAGTGGCAGCAAGCGTTCCGGCCGGGTATAGCTGCGCAGCGTACTGCCGCCGGAGACCAGTTCCATCACGATGTAGCAGAGATCCTCGTCGACGCCGGCATCGAAGATCTCGAGGATGCTCGGGTGGCGCAGCATGCCGGCGGTGTGGGCTTCGTTGAAGAACATGCGGCGAAAGCGTTCGCTGCTCTCGCGGTCTTTCAAGGCATCGGCAAGCGCGACCTTGAGCGCCACTGCGCGATCGATGTACGGATCGTAGGCACGGTAGACGACGCCCATGCTGCCACGACCGATCTCTTCCTTGATTTCGTATTTGCCGAGCTTGGCCGGCACTGCGCTGATCATGCTCGAGAAGCTCCCGCGTTTCGGTCCGGTGCGCGCGTTCCAGGTCGAGGCCATGGCGACAAGCGCTGCCGGCTCCAGGGCTGTTGATCGTTCATCGCCACCCTTGCCATGTACCTGTTCGTGACCCGGCAAGGCAGGGCGAGCGCGGTGTAGTCATGCGACACAATCGAGCAATGACGCCGCTGGACGCAAACCGGCACACGGCCCGGAGGGTTGCCCCTGAAAAACCGCCGCTCGGCGTTGCAGCTCGCTCATTTGCAACGACCGAACCACGCTCACTGCGCCTTGATTGCCGCCTTTTTTTGGGCGCAACAGAGACGGCGATGAACGATCAACAGGCCCTAGTTTAACCGCAGCAGCACCGCCGCGGACGGACCGACCCGAACCCGCTCGCCGGTCGATATAATGACGCCATGCTCGAACGCTCCCGCCTGGCTCAGTTCGCTCTCGCCGCCGTCGTCGTCGGTGCCGCCTTCGCGGCGGGAATCTGGTTGTCCGTGCGCCAGGCCACGGTCCCGGACGGCGCCGCCGTCGACGGCCTGTTGTGGCCCGACCCGCCCCGGTTGCGCGCCTTCGAGCTCACCGATGCAAGCGGCGCTCCGTTCACCCTCGAGCAGTTGCGCGGGCGCTGGACGCTGCTCTTCTTCGGCTTCACCCACTGCCCGGACGTGTGCCCGACGACGCTCGCCGAACTTGCCGCCGCGAGCGCGGAATTGCGCAACCATCCGCGCTTCGGCGCCCGCGGCCAGGTGGCTTTCGTGTCGGTCGATCCCGCACGCGACGACGCCGCCACGCTGGCCGCCTATGTCGGTTATTTTTCACCCGAGTTCGTCGCGGCCACCGCGGCCGAGGACGAGCTTCGCCGGCTCACCCGCGCCCTCGGGGCACTGTTCATGAAGGTGCCGCAGGGTGGCGGCGAATACACGATGGATCACTCCGCCGGGATTTTCTATATCAGCCCCGACCTGCGCCTGGTCAGCGTACTCACGCCGCCACATTCACGCGACCAGATCGTCCGGCGATTCGACGCGGTCAGCGCCTTCATCGAGGACCACGGATGAACAAGCTCCCTGCGCTGGCCGCGGCGCTGGCCGCGCTGCTGCCCTGCGCGAGCCTCGACGCCTGTGAAGGACTCGTCGCCAGCAGCGGTTGGATCCGTCAGCCACCACCAGGTATGAGCCATGCTGCCGGCTACCTGACGCTGTCCAACGAGGGGCAGCATGCCGTCGTCATCGACGGCGTGAGCAGTCCCGATTTCGCGAGCGCGATGTTGCACGAGACGCGCTACAACGACGGGCGCGCACAGATGCGCCACGTCCATACGCTCGAGATCGCGCCGGGCGAACACGTCGAAGCGCGCCCCGGCGGGCTGCACCTGATGCTCATGCAGCCGCGCGTCGAACTCGCCAGCGACGTGCTGGTCGAGGTCGATATCGCGTGCAGCACGGGTGAACCGCTGGCCACCTGGCTGGTGGTGCGCCGCACGCCGCCGTCTCCAGCCAGCGACTAGCGGCCGCCCGGACTCTGACAAGCGTCGCGAGCGTGGTGGGAGAACGACGGAAGATGGGGCCGATTGCGCAGCGCATGACGACCCTCTCTGCTGAAGAACCGGCTTCGTGTGTCCTGCCCGCCCGGCAGCGCAGTGGACCGTCCCCAGGTTCGACGGACGGCCAGGGGCTCTGAATGGGCCGATTCTTCGTCCTGCTCCAACGGCTGCTGCCGAAACGAGGCATCTCGGACCTCGTAGGCCGACTGACACGCCTGCGCGGCGGGCTCGCCACACGGCTCGCCATCCGGCTTTTCATCCGCGCTTTCGGGGTCGACATGCGCGAAGCCGCCGAGCCCGCGCCGCGCGCCTACGCGACGTTCAATGACTTCTTCACGCGCCCGCTGCGGTCCGGGGCACGGCCGTTGAGCACCGCCGCAGGCGCCGTGCTGTGCCCGGCCGACGGCCGCGTCAGTGCCTGCGGCAGGCTAGAACGCGGGCGCCTGGTGCAGGCCAAGGGGGTCGACTACAGCCTCCTCGAGCTGTGTGATGGCGATAGCGCGCTGGCCGCCCTGTTCGAGGACGGCAGCTTCTGTACCATCTACCTCGCGCCGTACGACTACCACCGCGTGCACATGCCGCTGGCCGGCAGCCTCGAAGCCCTGCGCTACGTGCCCGGCGCGCTGTTCTCCGTCAACGCGGCGACTACCACCGCCCTGCCCGGCCTGTTCTGCCGCAATGAGCGCGTGCTCACCCTGTTTCGCGACGGTACGGCCCACTTCGCGCTGGTCATGGTCGGCGCGTTCAATGTCGGCAGCATCGAGCTGACCGTGCCGAGCACTGCGGGTTTCGCGAACCGCCCGGCGGCAAGCTGGCGCCCCGGCACGACACATCGCTACGACGGCGAGCCGATGTGTGCGCGCGGCGCGGAGTACGGGCGCTTCAACATGGGCTCGTCGGTCATCCTGCTCGGCGCGCCCGGCGTGCTGCGCCTGCACGACGGCATTCGTCCGGGTAGCCGGACGCGCATGGGCGAGACACTCGGGTGGCGCCTGCACACCCCGGGAACGACACCCGCCGGCGCCTGACACCCGCCAGGCGCGGCGTGACGCGGCGCCGTGATTCAGTAACGTGGCCGGCGCGGTGGCCGGTCGGCGCGCGGCTTGGCTTCGTTGACCTTGAGGGCGCGCCCCTTCACCGACTTGCCGTTCAATTCCCGGATGGCCGTCTCGGCCGCGTTGTCGTCCGGCATCTCGACGAACCCGAACCCCTTCGATTGCCCGGTCATACGGTCGATGATCAGGTTCGCCCGCTGGACTTCGCCGAACTCCCGGAACAGCTCGGAGAGCTCTTCCTCGGTCGTGCTGTATGCCAGGTTCCCCACGTAGATGTTCATACGCAATCGCTCTTCATCGGTGTGCCCTGAGGATGAGTGCGCTGGGAAACCGGCAAGGGCACTAACGGTTCACCAGTCGCCGATCCGGGCCCGGATCGGAATCAGACAGCGTCATGAAACGGGAATCCTGGCCGCCGTTGGCGGTGTCGGCGCATGTCGCGCGGGCGGTCTGCACGCATCCGGACGGGGCGGCGCGCTGCACGCTCATGCACCGCTGACCAGCATCGCCGCCAGGCATACCGACATCAGCATACCGGGCAGCAGGCCGAGCGCGAGTACCGCGATGCCGTTGACACTGAACACGAAGCGAGCGTCTTCGCCGGCATCCACCGGAACGCTGGCGGCATCCGGTTCGTCGAAGTACATCAGCTTGACCACGCGTAAATAGTAGAAAGCGCCGATGATCGAGAACACCACGGCGACCGCCGCGAGCCATGCATCACCGCCGGCAATGACTTCCTTGAGCACGAACCACTTGGCCCAGAACCCGGCGAAGGGCGGCACGCCGGCCAGCGAGAACATCAGCACCATCATCAGGAAGCCGATCCACGGGTTGCGCCGCGCAAGGCCGGCGAAATCCTGCAGGCGATCGGCTTCGCGACCGGGTCCGGACAACAGGATGATGGCGCCGAAGGCGCCCATGCTCATGATGGCGTAGACGATGACGTAGAACATCGCTGCCGCATAGCCGATCGCATTCGCCGCGATCACGCCGAGCAGGAGGAAGCCCATGTGCGAGATCGTCGAGTACGCCAGCATGCGCTTGATGTTCGTCTGGGCGATGGCGACGAGGTTGCCGATCGCCATCGAGAGGATTGCGAGCAGCACCAGCATCGTCTGCCACTCGCCGGACAAGGGGCCGAGGCCGTCAGCCAGTACGCGAATGGCCATGGCGAACGCGGCCAGCTTCGGGGCGGAACCGAGGAACAGCGTGACCGGCGTCGGCGCGCCCTGGTAGACGTCCGGCACCCACATGTGGAACGGCGCGACGCCGAGCTTGAACGCAATGCCGATGAGAACGAAGACCAGGCCGAAGGTGAACAGCAGGTGACGGCTGTCGTCACCTACCGCAACGGCGAGCTCACCGAGGTCGAGCGTGCCGGACACACCGTAGAGCATCGACATACCGTACAACAGCATGCCCGAGGCCAACGCGCCGAGAATGAAGTACTTCATCGCTGCTTCCGACGCCTCGACGGAATCGCGCGACATCGCCACCATCGCGTACAGCGAGAGCGACAGCAGCTCCAATCCCAGGTAGACGGTGAGCAGGTTGTGCGCCGAAATCAGCACCATCATGCCGATGCCTGCGAACAGCGCCAGAATGTAGAACTCGGTCTGGGTGCTGCCGCGGCGCTGGAAGTAGTCCCGCGCATAGAAGAAGGACAACACCATGACGACGAGCATGAAGGACTTCAGCACCGCGGCCATCGGGTCGAGTACGAAGGTGCCCGCGAAGGCCACCGCGCCTTCCTCGGGGAAATACAAGGCAACCTGGCTGAGGACCAGCAGAACGCTGAATACCGCAGCCCAGAAGGTCGTGTTGACTGCGTCAGCGCGACGGAACACGTCGATGATGAGCACCAGGCAGGCCAGCGCCGTGAGCGTCGCTTCGGGCAGTACTGTCAGCATTTCGTTCATGCGGCCGGACCTTACGGCAGTTTCGATTGCGCGATGTGGTGAACGAGCTGCTCGACACTCGCGTGCATCATGTCGAACAGGGGTGCCGGCCAGATGCCGAACAGCAGCACGGTCAGCGCCAGCGCCGCGAGGATGAGCTTCTCGCGGCCGTCGATGTCGGACAGCTCCTCGACGTGCTTGTTGCCGACCGCGCCGAAGATGACGCGCTTGTACATCCACAGCGTATATGCGGCGCCCAGGATGAGGGTCATCGCCGCGAGCACCGCGTACCAGACGTTGGCCTTGAAAGCGGTGAGGATGACCAGGAACTCACCGACGAAACCGGAGGTGCCCGGCAGCCCCGAGTTCGCCATCGCGAACAGCATCATGAACGCGGCGAACATCGGCATGGTATTGGCAACGCCGCCGTAGTCGGCGATCTGCCGGCTGTGCACGCGGTCGTACATGACGCCGACGCAGAGGAACATCGCGCCGGAAATGAAGCCGTGCGAAATCATCTGGACCATGCCGCCCTCGATTCCCATCGCCGCCGCGTCCCAGCTCTGGGTACCAGCCGCGACCTCGAAGGCGATGAAGAAGCCGAGCGTGACGAAGCCCATGTGCGAGATCGACGAGTAGGCAATCAGCTTCTTCATGTCCTGCTGCACGAGCGCGACGAAGCCGATGTACACGATAGCGATGAGCGACAGCGCGATCATCAGGGTATCGAGAGCCATCGAGGCATCGGGCGCGATCGGCAGGCTGAAGCGCAGGAAGCCGTAGCCGCCGAGCTTCAGCATGATCGCGGCCAGGATGACCGAACCGCCGGTGGGCGCTTCGACGTGCGCATCCGGCAGCCAGGTGTGCACCGGCCACATCGGGATCTTGACGCCGAAGGCGAGCAGGAAGGCGATGAAAATCCATTGCTGCTCAGTCAGCGTGAGAACCACGCCGTGCATGTCGAGGATCGAGAAGCTGCCACCCTTGAAGTACACGTAGAGCAGCGCGACGAGCATGAGCACGGAGCCCATGAACGTATAGAGAAAGAACTTGATCGTCGCGTAGACGCGCCGCGGACCGCCCCAGATGCCGATGATCAGGAACATCGGGATCAGCATTGCTTCCCAGAAGACGTAGAACAGAATCGCATCGAGCGAGCTGAACACGCCGATCATCATGCCCTCGAGGAGCAGGAAGGAACCCATGTAGAGGCTCAGGCGATCCTTGATCACGACCCACCCGGCAAGCACCACGAGCGGCGTGATGAACGTGGTGAGGAGCACGAGGGGCAGCGCGATTCCGTCGATACCGACGAAGTACTCGATGCCGAAGGCGGGAATCCAGTCGAGCCGCTCGGTGAACTGCATCTCGGCGGTGGCATTGTCGAAGCCCTGCCACAGGAGCAGCGAGACCAGGAAGGTTGCCGCCGAGATCAGCAGTGCGTCGTTGCGCACCGCGCCGTCATGAACGCGGCGCCCCGCGAAGATGACCCACAATCCGCCGAGGATGGGCAGCCAGATGGTAAGGCTGAGAATCGGGAAATCAGCAGACATGCTTCAGCTCTTCGTCCTGCTCGTCGTTCTTGGTATGTGCCCGGCGCGCCTCAGCCGATCACGCCGTGCACGAACAGGCCGAGCAGCAGCAGCAGCCCCAGGATCATGGCGAAGGCGTAATGGTAGAGATAACCGGACTGGACGTGGCGGACGATACCCGCCCACCAGCCGATGGCGCGCGCCGACCCGTTGACGATCAGGCCGTCGATCAACGCCACGTCGCCCCCGCGCCACAGCGCCTTGCCGGCGCCGCGGGCACCGCCGGCGAAGAACCAGTCGTTGAATCGATCGAAACCATACTTGTCGAGCAGGATGCGGTAGATCAGCGACAGCGAGTCGGCGACGCGCCGCGGAATATCGGGGCGCTTCATGTAGCAGTACCAGGCAGTGCCGACACCGGCGGCCGCAAGCCAGAACGGCGGCTGCAGGAGGCCATGCAGGATCATGCCGAGAACGCCGTGGTAGTGGGCCCCAAGCTCGCCGAGCACGTCGTGCCCGGCAAAGACCACGATGGCGTCGCCGAAATAATCGCCGAACAGCATGCTGCCGACGAACACCGCACCAGCCAGGACCGAGGGAACGGCGAGCGCAATCAGGGGAATCGTCACCACCTTGGGCGATTCGTGCAGGTGCTCCTTGGTGTGGTGGTCCATTCGCTCCTCACCATGGAACACCAGGAACACCAGGCGGAAGGAATACAGAGCCGTGACGAAGACCCCGAGCAGCACCGCCGCGTAGGCGAAGCCGGCGCCCGGCGTGTGCGAATGATGCACGGCCTCGATGATGGCGTCCTTGGAGAAGAAACCGGCGAAACCCGGGAAACCGATCAGGGCGAGCGAGCCGATGAGGCTGGTCCAGTAGGTGACCGGCATGTAGCGCTTCAGACCGCCCATCCGGCGCATGTCCTGCTCGTGGTGCATGCCGATGATGACCGAGCCCGCCGCGAGGAACAGCAGGGCCTTGAAGAACGCGTGCGTGAAGAGGTGGAAGATGGCCGCGGCATAGGCCGACGCACCGAGCGCGACCGTCATGTAGCCGAGCTGCGAGAGGGTCGAGTACGCGACGACGCGCTTGATGTCGTTCTGCACGAGACCGAGCAGCCCCATGAAGAATGCGGTGACGGCACCGATCACCAGAACGACGGACAGCGCAGTGGTCGACATTTCGAACAGCGGCGACATGCGCGCCACCATGAAGATACCCGCGGTGACCATGGTCGCGGCATGGATCAGCGCCGAGATCGGTGTCGGGCCTTCCATCGAATCCGGCAACCACACGTGCAGTGGCGCCTGCGCCGACTTGCCCATCGCGCCGACGAACAACAGCAGACAGGTCACCGTGAGCAGCGACCACTCGTGGCCGGCAAAGAACGAGATGGTGGTGTTCTCGTGTGCCGGTGCCGCGGCGAAGACCTCCATGTAGTCCAGCGACCCGAAATACATGAGGACACAGGCGATACCGAGCAGGAATCCGAAGTCACCGACGCGATTGACCAGGAAGGCCTTGAGGTTCGCGTAAATCGCGCTTTCGCGGGTGAACCAGAAGCCGATCAGGAGATACGACACCAGGCCGACCGCTTCCCAGCCGAAGAACAGCTGCATGAAGTTGTTCGCCATGACCAGCATCAGCATGCTGAAGGTGAACAGCGAGATGTAGGAGAAGAAGCGCTGATATCCCGGGTCGTCATGCATGTAGCCGATGGTGTAGATGTGCACCATCCAGGAGACGAACGTGACGACGACCATCATCGTCGCGCTGAGTTCGTCGACGAGAAAGCCGACATGGAAATCGACGCCGCCGGTGCTCAACCACGTATAGAGATTCTCGTTGTAGGGCGCCTCACCGCCGATCACGATGCGCCAGAAGGCGATGAGCGAGAGCAGGAACGACAGCCCCACGGTGCCGCTGGTGACCCAATGCGCGCCCGCGCGCCCGATTTTGCGGCCGTACAGGCCGGCCAGCATGGCGCCAAACAGCGGCGCCAGTACGATGATCAAACAGAGGGTGCCCATGCGCTTAAGCGTTTCCTGTGCTGGCCCGTGACGACGTGAAGTCGCCGGTCGTCAGCCCTTCATGAGGTCGAGGTCTTCGACGTTGATGGAGTTTCGGTTGCGGAACAGCACCACCAGAATGGCCAGCCCGATAGCGGCCTCGGCGGCGGCGACGGTGAGAATGAAGAACACGAACACCTGGCCGGCGACGTCGCCGTTGAAGTGCGAGAAGGCGATGAAATTCATGTTCACCGACAACAGCATCAACTCGATGCACATCAGCAGCACGATGACGTTCTTGCGGTTGATGAAGATGCCGGCGACGCTGAGGCAGAAGAGGATTGCGCCGATGATGAGAAAGTCCGCCAATGCGAGCACGTTCGCTACTCCTCAGGACTGCCGTTCGGCATCGACCTTGACCAGGCGGATGCGATCCTCGCGCCGCACCTGCACCTGGCGCTCCGGCTTCGGGGCCTTGGTCTGGCGCGAGGTGCGCAGGGTCAGGGCGATGGCCGCGATGATGGCGACGAGCAGGACCACGGCGGCGATCTCGAACGGCCAGATGTAGTCGCCGTAGAGGGCACGTCCGAGGTCCCTGGTATTGCTGTGGTCGGCGGCCTGGTGGGCTACGGCGGGCACCTTGTCGAGACCGAAATTGGCGCGCCCGACGACGCTGCCGACGGCGACCATCATGACGATGGCGACCAGTGCCGCAACCGGAAAATAGCGCGCAAAGCCTTCACGCAGGGCCGCGATGTTGATGTCGAGCATCATCACCACGAACAGGAACAGCACCATCACGGCACCGACGTAGACGAGCACCAGTGCGATGGCAAGGAACTCGGCCTCGAGCAGCAACCACAGGCCGGCGCTCGAGAAGAAGGCCAGCACCAGGAACAGTGCCGCGTGCACCGGGTTACGCACGGTGATGACCATCGAGCCGGCAAAGATCAGCAGGAAGGCGAAGCTGTAGAAGACTATCTGTTCGAACATCGGCTCAGGTCTTGTGGTGCTGCGTCTGGCGGTGCCGCGGGCTCAGCGGTAACGCGCCTCGGCGGCGCGGTCGGCGGCGATCTGCGCCTCGAACCGGTCACCGTTGGCGAGCAGCTTGTCCTTGGTCATGAGGAGATCGCCACGCTTCTCGCCGTGGTACTCGAAGTGACGTGTCTCGACGATCGAATCGACCGGGCAGGATTCTTCGCAGAAACCACAGAAGATGCACTTGCTGAGGTCGATGTCGTAGCGCGTGGTGCGGCGCGTGCCGTCGTCGCGCGGTTCCGATTCGATGGTGATGGCGAGCGCCGGGCATACCGCCTCGCACAGCTTGCAGGCGATGCAGCGCTCTTCCCCGTTGGGATAGCGGCGCAGCGCATGCAGTCCACGGAAGCGCGGCGATTGCGGCGTCTTCTCCTCGGGATACTGCACCGTGACCTTGCGGTCGAACAGGTAGCCCCCGGTCAGCCGCAGGCCCTTGACCAGTTCCCACAGGGTCAGGCTCTTGAGATAGCTCGTAACCGTGCTCATGTCAGCACCTCCATCACGCGCCGTCGAACCACGGCGGCACCTGCCACACGACCATCGCGGAGACCACCACGATCCACACGATGGTGATCGGCAGGAACACCTTCCAGCCAAGCCGCATGATCTGGTCGTAGCGGTAACGTGGGAAGGTGGCGCGGAACCACAGGAATAAGAAAAGGAAGATCAGTGTCTTGAAGACGAACCAGTGAATGCCGTCGAGGAACAGCAGCCCGACCACCGGGATGCCGGCCAGAAACGGCAGCGGCGACAACCACCCACCGAGGAACAGCACCGCCGACAATCCCGAGATGAGGATCATGTTGGCGTACTCGGCAAGGAAGAACAGCGCGAACGCCATGCCCGCATACTCGACGTGGAAACCGGCCACGATCTCGGATTCGCCTTCGCTGACGTCGAATGGCGCGCGGTTGGTCTCGGCGACACCGGAGATGAAATAGATCACGAACAACGGCAACAGGGGCAGCCAGAACCAGCTGAAGATACTCAGGCCGCCGCGCTGCGCCTCGACGATATCGCCGAGGTTCAGGCTGCCCGCCGCGACCAGCACGCCGACCAGCGCGAAGCCCATCGCGATTTCGTAGGAGACGATCTGGGCGGCCGAACGCATGGCGCCAAGGAATGCGTATTTCGAATTCGAGGCCCAGCCGGCAACGATGATGCCGTAAACGCCGAGCGAGGTCAGGGCGAGGATGTAGAGCAGGCCCGCATTGATATCTGCGAGCACCATCTCGCTGCCGAACGGCACCACCGCCCACGCGGCGAGAGCCGGGCCAAGCGCCAGAATCGGGGCGAGCAGGAACAGGAAGCGGTTCGCCCCGGACGGGATTACCACCTCCTTGGTCAGGAGCTTGAGGGCATCGGCAATCGGCTGCAGCCACCCACGTGGCCCGACGCGATTGGGGCCGATGCGGACCTGGATGTAGCCGATGATCTTGCGCTCGGCGAACGTGAGGTAGGCCACCGAGGCCATGATCGGCACCACGATGCAGAGAATCTTGAGCACGATGATGACGGTCGTGACCAGCGGTTCCGGCAGGAAACCGAGCTGGCTCTCGAGCAGGGTGAACGGGTTCATGCAGCGGCGTCTCCGCTGGCGCGCGCGAGTTCCAGCGCACCCCCTTGGATGGCGAGGTCGGCGAGCGCGGTACGCGCGCCGGCGATGACGCAGGCGCCTTCGGGCACGCTGTCATCGACCACGAGTCGGGCGCCGGCTGTGCCAGCGTGCCCACGCAAAGTCACGGCAGCGCCATCGGCGAGGCCAAGGGCGCCGGCGGTCGCGGCGCACACGCGGATATCGTCATCGCCTGCCTGTGGCATTGCCTGCAAGGCGGCCGCGTGTCGCACCAGGGCATCGCTGCGATACATCGGGACGTCGACGATGACCTCGAGCCCGCCGTCGCCGACCGCGAGGCGACTCTCGTCGAGCGTCGGTGTGGCGCGCCCGGTGCTGCTGGCGGCACCGGCGAGGTCGCTCATCTCACGCGTGACGTCGCCCACCTTGACCGCTTCGAAACCGGCCAGGCCGAGACGGCTGCCGAGCACGCGCAGGATCTTCCAGGCCGGACGCGCTTCGCCGCGCGGCCTGACGGCGCTCTCGAACGACTGCCACAGTCCGTTGAGATTGACGAAGGAACCCTCGTTCTCGCCGTACACCGCGGTCGGCAGCATGATGTCGGCGACCTCTTCGAGCGCGCTGCTGGTAAAGCCGCTGAGCGCGACGACGCATTCGGCGCGGCCGAGTGCGTCACGCAGGCGGCGCGCCTCGGCACAGTCGAGCGCGGGATCGAGGCCGAGCAGCACGTAGCCCTTGAGAGACGCGTCGAGCATGGCGTCGAGCGCGAGCCCGGGCTGCTCGATCGCACGGCCGGCCGGCCCACGGTGAGGCACCATGCCGGCGAGCCAGGCACCGGCGGCGTTGCCGCCATTGGCCATGCTGCCATGTTGCCCGCCAGCGAGCGTGGCGATGGCCTCGGCAATCTGCATCAGCACGCCGCGCAGCGGATGCTGCTCGATGCCGAGGCCGGTAATGACGACGAGCCGCTCGGTGCCGGCAAGACGACGCGCAGTGGCGGCAAGCGCGGCATCCTCGAGGGCATGCGCATCGACGACGCGATCGAGCGGTGCCGGCACCGGCGTACCGCGAACCGCGGCGACCTCGCGCAGCAGCGTCGCGGCGTGCGCGAGCAGCGCCGAAGGCCTGGCCACGTGTTCGGCAGTGAGCGCGTAGTTGTAGTCGCGCGCGCGCATGTCGAGGCTCACCACGCAGGCTCCGCGCAGCGCCGCCTTGCGCAGGCGCAGGTTGACCAGCGGCTGCTCGTGGCGCGGGTAGGCGCCGAGGAGCAGCACACCGTCGACCTGTTCCAACGCGTCGAGCGGCGGCAAGCCCGGATAGAGCGGCTCGGCGCCCTGGTCGCTGAAGTCACGCTGGCGCAGACGGTGATCGAGGTTGTGCGAACCGAGACCACGCAGCAGGCGCTGCAACAGGAACAGTTCCTCGGTGGTCGCGGTCGGCGTGGCGAGCGCGGCGAGGTCCGCCGCGCCGCCCTCGGCGACGGCGCCGAGGCGCGTGGCGACGGCGTCCAGCGCGACGTCCCACTCACAGTCGGCCCACCGGCCGTCACGCTTGATGCGCGGCCGTTCGAGGCGGGCGGCGTGGTTCATGCCCTGGTAGCTGAAGCGATCGCGGTCGGACAGCCAGGTCTCGTTGACGGCGGCGTTCTCGCGCGGGATGACGCGCTTGACCACCGGGCCCTTGACGTGGAAGTTGAGGTTGGAACCGAGCGCGTCGTGCGGCGCCACGCCTTCGCGTTGCTGCAGCTCCCAGGCGCGTGCCGAGTAGCGGTACGGCTTGCTGGTCAGCGCGCCGACCGGGCACAGGTCGATGACGTTGCCGGATAACTCCGAGGTCATCGCCTTCTCGACGTAGGTACCGATCTCCATGTGCTCGCCGCGGCCGGTCGCGCCGAGTTCGCGCAGACCGGCAATCTCCTCGCCGAAGCGCACGCAGCGCGTGCAGTGGATGCAGCGCGTCATGTCGGTCTGCACGAGCGGGCCGATGTTCTTGTCGCGCACCACGCGCTTGCGCTCGGTGAACTGCGAGACATCGCCGCCGTAGCCCATGGCGAGATCCTGCAGCTCGCACTCGCCGCCCTGGTCGCAGATCGGGCAGTCGAGCGGATGATTGATGAGCAGGAATTCCATCGTCGCGTGCTGTGCGGCGGTGGCCTTGGGCGAGCGCGTGAACACTTTCATGCCGTCCATCACCGGCGTCGCGCAGGCGGGCATGGGTTTCGGCGCCCGCTCCACTTCGACCAGGCACATGCGGCAGTTGGCTGCCACGCTCAGGTGCTTGTGGTAGCAGAAACGCGGGATGTAGATCCCGGCGGCGTCGGTCGCCTCGATCAGCATGGCGCCCTTGCGCGCCTCGATCTCCTGACCGTCGACCTCAATCTTGATGGTTTCGTCGCTCATGATTCGGTGCGTCGCAGCGGCCTTCAGGCCGCTGCCGATTGGCCCTTGGCAGAGAGGATGCTGTGGCCGTGTTCGATGTAATGCGCGAACTCGTGGCGGAAATGGCGCACGAAACTGCGCACCGGCATCGCCGCCGCGTCGCCCAACGCGCAGATGGTGCGGCCTTCGATCTTGCTCGCCACGAGATCGAGGCGGTCGAGGTCCTCCGGCCTGCCCTGCCCTTCGACGATGCGCGTCAGCATGCGGTAGAGCCAGCCCGTGCCTTCGCGGCAGGGCGTGCACTGCCCGCACGACTCGGCGTAGTAGAAGCGCGAGATCCGACGCAGCACCTGCACCATGTCGGTCGTCTCGTCCATCACGATGACGGCGCCCGAGCCGAGCATGGAGCCGGCCTTGGCGATGGAGTCGTAATCCATGTCGACTGCCATCATCGCCTCGGCGGGCAACACCGGCACCGAGGAGCCGCCCGGGATGACCGCCTTGAGCTTGCGGCCGTCGAGCACGCCGCCGGCGAGTTCGAGCAGGTCGCGGAACGGTGTACCCATCGGGATCTCGAAGTTGCCCGGCTTGTTGACGTGGCCACTGACCGAGAAAATCTTGGTGCCGCCGTTGTTCGGCTTGCCGAGCCCGGCGAACCATTCCGCGCCGTTGCGCAGGATGGTCGGCACCGAGGACAGGGTCTCGGTATTGTTGATGGTGGTTGGCTTGCCGTAGAGACCGTAGCTGGCCGGGAATGGCGGCTTGAAGCGCGGCTGTCCCTTCTTGCCCTCGAGTGATTCGAGCAGCGCCGTTTCCTCGCCGCAGATGTAGGCACCAGCGCCGAGGTGATCGTAGAGATCGAAATCGATGCCGGAGCCACGGATGTTCTTGCCCAGCAGGCCCTGTTCATAGGCCTCCTTCAGCGCCTGCTGGAAGCGCAGGCCCGGCTCGTCCATGAACTCGCCGCGCATGTAGTTGTAGCCGACCGTCGCGCCGATGGCGTAACCCGCGATCGCCATGCCTTCGACCAGCGCATGCGGATTAAAGCGGAGGATGTCACGGTCCTTGCACGTACCGGGCTCGGACTCGTCCGAGTTGCAGACGATGTACTTCTGCATGTCGCCCTTGGGCATGAAGCTCCACTTGATGCCGGCCGGGAAGCCCGCACCACCGCGTCCGCGCAGACCGGCCGCCTTGACCGTCTCGATGATGTCGGCTGGCGGCGTGCGTTCGGCGATGATCTTCTCCCACGCCGAGTAGCCGCCGATCTTGCGGTAGTTCTCGTACGTCCACGGCTCGTCGAACTGGAGCGTGGCATAGACTGTCTGGTTGAGTTTGATCTCGCTCATTCGAGGCCATCCAGGATCTCGTCGACGCGGGCCGGCGTGAGATGCTCGTAGTAGACGTGGTCGACCTGCATCATCGGCGCGCCGCAGCAGGCGGCGAGACACTCCTCCTCGCGCTTGAGGAAGATACGTCCGTCAGCGGTCGACTCACCGAGCTTGATGCCGAGCCGATTCTCGATGTGCGCGACGATTTCGTCGCTGCCACGCAGCATGCAGCTCACGTTGGTGCATACCGAAACGTGATGACGGCCGCACGGCTCGGTTTCGAACATGGAGTAGAAGCTCGCCACTTCGTAGACGGCGATGCGCGGCATGTCGAGATAGTCGGCCACCGCGTCCATCAGTTCGGTGGTCAGGAACCCGTGGTTGTCGTGTTGCGCTTCGCGCAGTGCGGCAAGCACGGCGGACTGCTTCTGTTCGGGGGGATACTTGGCCACCCAGCCGTCGATGACTTCACGGGCATGGCTGGACAGGGGGCTGGTTGCGGATTCGGTCATGGGCGGCGGACTCTATCGGTCGATCTCGCCGAAGACGACGTCCATCGTGCCAATCACGGCAACGACGTCGGCGAGCATGTGGCCCTCGACCATCTCGTTCATGGCCGACAGGTGCGCGAAACCGGGCGCGCGGGCCTTCAGGCGGTAAGGCTTGTTGGCACCGTCGGAGACGAGGTAGATGCCGAACTCGCCCTTCGGGTGCTCGACCGCGGCATAGACCTCGCCCGCCGGCACACAATAGCCTTCGGTGAACAGCTTGAAGTGGTGGATGAGCGATTCCATGTCGCTCTTCATCTCGCCGCGCGCCGGCGGCGTCAGCTTGTGGTCGTCGAGCATCACCGGGCCGGGATTCGCCCGCAGCCACTTGACGCACTGCTTGATGATGCGGGCCGACTGGCGCATTTCCTCGACACGCACGAGGTAGCGGTCGTAACAGTCGCCATTGGCACCAACCGGGATGTCGAAGTCGAGATCGGCATAGACCTCGTAGGGCTGCTTCTTGCGCAGATCCCAGGCGATACCCGAACCGCGCAGCATGGGGCCGGTGAAGCCGAGCTCGAGGGCGCGTTCCGGCGTGACGATACCGATGTCGACGGTGCGCTGCTTCCAGATGCGGTTGTCGGTCAGCAGCGTCTCGTATTCGTCGACGCAGGCCGGGAACCGATCGGCGAAGTCGTCGATGAAATCGAGCATCGAGCCCTGGCGGTTGGCGTTGAGTGCGCGGACCTCCTTCTCACTTCGCCACTGCGAAGGCTGGTACTGCGGCATCTGCTCCGGGAGATCACGATAGACGCCGCCCGGACGGTAGTAGGTCGCATGCATGCGCGTGCCGGAGACCGCCTCGTAGCAATCCATGAGGTCCTCGCGCTCACGGAAGCAGTAGAGGAACATCGTCATCGCGCCGATGTCGAGGCCGTGTGCACCGAGCCACATGAGATGGTTCAGGATGCGGGTGATCTCGTCGAACATCACGCGGATGTACTGCGCGCGCAGCGGTGGCGTGATGCCGATCAGCTTCTCGATGGCAAGCACGTAGGCGTGCTCGTTGCACATCATCGAGACGTAGTCCAGACGGTCCATGTAGCCGATGGACTGGTTGAACGGCTTGTTCTCGGCGAGCTTCTCGGTCGCCCGGTGCAGCAAACCGATATGCGGGTCGGCGCGCTCGATGACTTCGCCATCCATCTCCAGCACCAGGCGCAGCACGCCGTGCGCAGCCGGGTGCTGCGGGCCGAAATTGAGCGTCAGGTTGCGGATCTCAGGCATCGGACGCCTCGTTCACGGGCTTCGAGGAATGCACCCAGTCCTCTTCGCGGATGACACGCGGCACGAGCGTGCGAGGCTCGATGCTGACGGGCTGGTTGACCACGCGGCCCTTCTCGGGGTCGTAACGCACCTCGACGTAGCCCTCGAGCGGGAAGTCCTTGCGGAACGGGTGGCCGATGAAACCGTAGTCGGTGAGGATGCGGCGCAGGTCGGGATGGCCATCGAACAGGATGCCGAAGAGGTCGAACGCTTCCCGCTCGTACCAGTTTGCGGCAGCCCACAGTTCGACCACGGACGACAGGCGCGGAGGCTCACCTGCCGGGAACACCTTCACGCGCAAGCGCATGTTGTGCTCGATCGAGAGCAACTGGTAGGTGACCGCAAAGCGCCGTGTCTCGCCCTCGCCGGCCTTGATCGCGTTGCGCGCCACGCCGCGACTGAAGCCGACCGAGCTGGCGCGCCGGGTTTGCCAGTCCGCCTGCCCGTAGGTGAGGTAGTCGACCCCCGAGAGATCGCTGAGCTGCGTGAACGCTAGCGACGGATCGCTCTTGAGCGTCTGCATCGCCGCCAGCATGCCATCGGCAGCCAGTTCGATGGTGAGCTCGCCACGATCGATATGTCGGGCGACCACGGCGGGGCCGAGCGCGCCGTCCAGCCGGGAGGCGAGTGCTTCGAGTTTCGCGGAAGTCATGGGGTCAGGAGGCTTGCCGGCGGATGGTATTGGTTCGCTTGATCTTGTTCTGCAGCTGAATGACGCCGAACAACAGCGCTTCGGCGGTGGGCGGACAGCCCGGCACGTAGACATCCACCGGGACGATGCGGTCACAACCGCGTGTAACCGAGTAGGAGTAGTGGTAGTAACCGCCTCCGTTGGCGCATGACCCCATCGAAATGACCCACTTCGGCTCGGTCATCTGGTCGTAGACCTTGCGCAGCGCCGGCGCCATCTTGTTGACCAGCGTGCCGGCCACGATCATGACGTCCGATTGCCGCGGGCTCGGACGAAACACGATGCCGAAGCGGTCCAGGTCGTAGCGCGAGGCACCCGCGTGCATCATCTCGACCGCGCAGCAGGCGAGACCGAAGGTCATCGGCCACATCGAACCCGTGCGTGCCCAGTTGACGACGGTATCGACTGTGGTGGTGACGAAACCACGGTCCTGCACTTCGCTCATTCCCATTCCAGTGCTCCCTTGCGCCATTCGTAGATGAAGCCGACGACGAGGATGCCGAGGAAGATCATCATGGCCCAGAAGCCGTAGGTGCCGATTTCGTCGAGCACCACCGCCCAAGGGAAGAAGAACGCGATCTCGAGATCGAAGATGATGAAGAGGATGGCGACGAGGTAATAGCGCACATCGAACTTCATGCGCGCGTCTTCGAACGCCTCGAATCCGCACTCGTAGGGTGAGGACTTCTCGCTGTCGGGCCGGTGGACACCGAGGATCTGGCCGATACCGAAACTGGCGCCGAGGGATACGACACCGATCGCGACGCCGATTGCGACGAAGATCAGAATCGGCAGATAGAGTTCCAGCACTGCTCGAGGTTCCCAGTGTCCGCGGCGGCCGCCGGGCGTGACCGCTCGATTGTAACCGTTACCGCACGCCGGCCGCGCGCTCGGCGACGACGCGGTACGTGCTTCTCAATCACCACGCTCATCGGCGCCGGCAGGCGGCTCGCCGCGCGAGCCACCGGGTCGATGCGTGGTGCCGTTGGCCGGAGTCGAACCGGCACGCCTCTCGGCACTGCCCCCTCAAGACAGCGTGTCTACCAATTCCACCACAACGGCATGGGGTTTGTTCAGACGGGTCGCGTGGTCGGATGCATGCGCCCCGTGTCGAGCCCGCAATGATACGAAATGCGGTCTCGCGGTTCCATAAAAAAATCAGGATTCAGCGATCGAAATTTCCTGCGCACGGTTGCCGGCGCACCGCGCCTCACTCGCTCGGGACCTCCGGCACGTCGGTCTCGTCGGCGGGTACCGGCGGCACTTCGGCAGGGATGCCGGGCGGCGCGTCGGCAGGTCCGTCGACGCCGGCCGGCACCGCCGGCGTCTCGACGTTGTCGAGCAGGCTGGGCGCTTCGAGGGTCTGCCCGTAGAGGTAGGCGAGCAGCAGGCTGTTGGCGAGGAACAGGGCCGCCAGCACCGCGGTGGTGCGGGACAGGAAGGACGCCGAGCCGCGCGCGCCGAACACGGTCGACGACGCGCCGCTGCCGAAGGCGGCGCCGGCGGTTGCCCCTTTGCCCTGCTGCAGCAGGATGATGGCAATCAGCAGCACCGCCAGCACCAGGTGCACGGCGAGCAGGATGGAGAAAGTCAGTGACATGCGGAGATCTCAGTTGAAGCGGAGCGGGGCCGCCGCTCAGGCGGCCGCGTTGCAGATGGCAAGGAAGGATGCGGCTTCCAGCGAGGCGCCGCCGATCAGACCGCCGTCGATGTCCGGCATGGCGAACAGTTCGGCCGCATTGGCCGGCTTGACACTGCCACCGTAAAGGATTCGGAGCGCTTGTGCGCGCGCAGCGTCGACACCTGCGACGCGGGCGCGGATGAAGGCGTGTACGGCCTGCGCCTGCTCCGGCGTAGCGGTTTCGCCGGTACCGATTGCCCATACGGGCTCGTAGGCCACGACCAGCCGTTCGAGGATGGCCGCGCGATCGGCGAGCGCGAGGACCGCGTCGAGCTGCCGCGCGACGACCGACTCGGTCGCATCGGCGCGCCGTTCGTCGATGGTCTCGCCGACACACAGCACCGGAACCAGGCCATGTGCATGCGCCTGCGCCACCTTCGCCGCCACGCGCGCATCGTCGTCGCCGAAGAACTGGCGACGCTCGGAGTGCCCGAGGATGACGTGGCTGCAGCCGCAGTCGACCAGCATTGCGGCCGCGACCTCGCCGGTATAGGCGCCCGCGACGTGCTCGGAACAATCCTGCGCGCCGAGCATCACCGTGCTGCCGGCGACGGCGTCGGCGACGGTCGCGAGATAGGGCGCCGGCGGGCACAACAGCACTTCCGCACCGGTCACTCCCGCTGCCGCCACGGCCGCGCCGAGATCCTGCGCCATCGCGCGTGAGCCGTTCATCTTCCAGTTACCGGCAACCAGGGCGCGTCGCATCGAAATCTCGGACCTCGGCAGGAATCGGGGGGTGGTGAGGGCGGCCAAGCTTAGCGGCGACGCCCACCGAGATCAACGCGCCGCGCGGGCATAGGTGCAGCGCGCGGCGAGCACGCAGGCAGTACAGCGGGGGCGCGTCGCGCAACGGGCCTTGGCATGCGCAACGATCAACGCGTGAAACTCGTTGTAGCGCGCGACATCGCCACCAAGCGCGCGCTCGAGCGCCGCGCGCAGCGCTTCGTAGGCTTCGTCACCGCGCGCCAGGCCGAGTCGCGCGAGCAACCGCCGTGCGTAGGCATCGACCACGAATACCGGTCGCTCGTAGGCATAGAGCAGGATTGCGTCAGCCGTTTCCGGCCCGATGCCGGGCCTCGCCAGCCATGCCGCGCGCAGCGTCGCGTCGCTCAGCACGGTGAGCGCGTCGCAGCCGCCCTCTGCGTCCAGCCACCGGCAGAGTGCCGCGAGTCGCGCCGCCTTCTGCCGGTAGAAACCAGCCGGGCGTACCAATTCGGCGAGCGCCGCGGGCGCGAGTGCGGCCAGCGGTGCCGGCGCCAGGCAGCCCGCTTCCCGCAAGCGCTCGAGGGCGCGTGCGGCGTTGTGCCAGGTGGTGCGCTGGATCAGCAGAGCACCGGCAATGATCTCGAAACGCGACTCGCCGGGCCACCAGCCCTGCGGACCATAGGCCGCGAAGAGGTCCTCGAAGAGCGCCTCAAGCGCGTGCTGGTCGACCACCATGCCGTGCCGCGCCCGATGTGAGATCGACCAGGCGGCAGAGATCCTCGAGCAGCGCGCCGCCGAGCTCGATGCTGCGGCCGGCGCGCAGGTCGGTCGGCAACATGACATTGGCGAAGCGCACGCGCATCAGGCGACTCACCTTGACGCCCTGTGATTCCCACAGGCGGCGCACCTCGCGGTGCCGGCCGCGTTGAACCACGCAGTAATACCAGTGGTTGGCACCATCACCCTCGCCGACGACGATATCGTCGAAGTGCGCGGCTTCGCCCTCGATCTCGACGCCGGCGCGCAGCCGCGCGAGCATCGCCTGGTCCACCTCGCCGAAGACGCGCACGGCGTATTCACGGTCGATTCGGTAGCGCGGATGCATCAAGCGGTGCGCGAGCTCGCCATTATTGGTGAACAGGAGCAGGCCGCTGGTGTTGATGTCGAGACGGCCGATGTTGATCCAGCGTCCGTGGCGCAGGCGTGGCAGGCCGGCAAAGACATTGGGCCGTCCCTCCGGATCGCTGCGCGTACACACTTCGCCAACAGGCTTGTTATAGGCCAGCACACGCAGCGTGTCGCTCGGTGCCTCGATGCGCCGCATGGGTCCGCCGTCGAGCTGCACCCGGTCGCCCGGACGCACCTGGCAGCCCGGCTCGGCACGGCGACCATTGATACGAATACGTCCGGCCGCGACGAGACGCTCGATCTCGCGTCGTGAGCCCCAGCCGGCGCGCGCCAGCGCCTTGTGGATGCGCTCGCCGTCGCCGCTGCGGTCGGAATCGTTGTCGCTCATGATCCTGGGCGTCACCCTCAGTCGCCGGGCGCCGAAGCGCGACGGGCGTCGTCCTCGTCGTCCTCGTCGTCCTCGTCGTCCTCGTCGTCCTCGTCGTCCTCGTCGTCCTCGTCGTCCTCGTCGTCCTCGTCGTCCTCGTCGGACTCGGCGGACTCGGCGGACTCGGCGGACTCGGCGGACTCGGTGGACTCGGTGGACTCGGTGGACTCGGTGGACTCGGTGGACTCGGTGGACTCGGTGGACTCGGTGGACTCGGTGGACTCGGTGGACTCGGTGGACTCGGTGGACTCGGTGGACTCGGTGGACTCGGTGGA
>JAVJVZ010000083.1:0-108805 GCA_040220855.1 Gammaproteobacteria bacterium
GGCGCCAGGCGCGCCGCCAGAATGAGCTCGCTGAGCTCGCGCGCGGCGCCGCGCCCGCCCGCGGCGGCGGTGATCCAGTCGGCACGCGCGCGCACGGCGGCGCAGGCATCGGCGACTGCCACGGCAAGGCCGGCCAACGCCATCGGTGCGAGGTCGGGCAGGTCGTCCCCGAGGTAGCATGTGCGTGCGGGTTCGCAGCCGAGCTTCGCCTGCAGGGCGGCGAGGCACGCGCGCTTGTCGCTGACGCCTTGGTGGACGTGGGTGACGCCGAGTTCGCGCATGCGTGCCGCGACCACCGCGGAGCTGCGTCCGGTAATCACCGCGAGCGTCACACCCGCCTCGCGCAGACGCACCATGCCGAGGCCGTCACGCACGTCGAATGCCTTGTATTCCTCGCCATTGGGGCCAAGGATGATTCGGCCGTCGGTGAGCACGCCATCGACATCGAACACTGCCAGCTCGACCGCCGCGGCCCGGACACGAACCGCCACCGGCGCGGCGCCGTTCACAGCACGCGCGCCCGCAGCAGGTCGTGCATGTTGAGCACACCCTCGAGGCGCTTGTCGGCGTCGACGACCAGCAGTGCATTGATCTTGTGTTCCTGCATGATCCGCAGCGCCTCGGCGGCGAGCAGGTCGCGACCGACCGTCTTGCATTCGCGCGTCATGACCTCGTCCATGCAGGCATCGCGGACGTCGTGGCCGCGTTCGAAGACGCGGCGCAGGTCTCCGTCGGTAAAGACCCCGACGACACGCTGCCCACTGTCCACGACCGCGGTCATACCGAGGCCGGAACGCGTCATCTCCACCAGCGCGTCGGCCACCGTGGCAGTGGGGGCGACGATCGGCATGGCGCTGCCGTGATGCATGAGGTCGTCGATCTTGAGCAGCAGGCGCCGGCCCAGCGAGCCGCCGGGGTGGGCGCGCGCGAAGTCGCGCTCGGTGAAGCCGCGCGCTTGCAGCAGGGCAATCGCAAGCGCGTCGCCCATCGCGAGCGCGGCGGTGGTGCTCGAGGTCGGGGCGAGACCGAGCGGGCAGGCTTCCTCGCGCGCCTCTACGTAAATGGCGACGTCGGCCGCGCGGGCGAGCGTGGAATCGGGCTTGCCGGTCAGCACGACAAGCGGTACGCCGAGCCGCTTGAGCAGCGGCAGCAGCACGGTCAGCTCGTCGGTTTCGCCGGAATTCGATAGCGCGAGCACCACGTCCTGCGGCGTGATCATGCCCATGTCGCCGTGGCTCGCCTCGCCCGGATGAACGAAGAAGGCCGGCGTGCCGGTACTGGCCAGCGTCGCCGCGACCTTGCCCCCGATGTGCCCCGACTTGCCCATGCCGAGCACCACCACGCGGCCGTTGCAGCCGAGCATGAGACGCGCCGCGTTGACGAAAGCATCGTCGACGTGGCGTAGCAGGCCCTGCAGCGTGCGTGCCTCGATCTCGAGCACCGCGCGACCGATATCGACCAGCGCCTGGGCATCCGCGGTACGGGACGGTGAACTGGAGTCGGTGGCTGTGCTCATGGTACCGGGTTCCATCGTTGCAGGGCGCGGGCGCGCTAGTGGTCGAGGAAGAGCATCACCTGGTAGGTGACGAACGCCGTCAGAAGGATAGCGCCGTCGAGCCTTCCGATCCGCTGCTGGCCGCGGCGCGGGCGACACATCAGGTACAGCGCCAGCGTCAACAGCAACATGCACGGCACGTCACGCCGCAGCACGGCAGCTTCGAAGCTGCCCGGGGCGATCAGCGCCGGCATGCCGAGCACGCCGAGGCCGTTGAACATGTTCGAGCCGAGCACGTTGCCGAGTGCGATGTCGTGTTCGTCCTTCCACGCGCTCGCGATCGAGGCGGCGAGCTCCGGCAGACTGGTGCCGATGGCGACGATGGTGAGGCCGATGACGACGTCACTGATCCCGAGCCGTGCGGCGATGTCGACCGCGCCACTGACCACGAAGCGCGAGCCCACCAGCAGCAGCGCGAGGCCGAGTGCCAGCCATACCGTGGCGCGGACGCCGGACATGCGCGGCGGGCGTTCGCGGTCGATCTCGGCCACGATGGGGTCGTCGCGGCGTACGTGGAGTGCCAGCCACACGGTGGCTGCCATCATCACAACCATGCCGGCGAGCAGCAGGATTCCCTCGGCGCGGCTGAGGGCATGGTCCCACAATGTCATGGTCGATACGCCGAGTACCACGAACAGCAGTGGAAATTCGCGCCCGAGGATGTCGGAGCGTACCGTCATCGGCACGCACAGCGCGGTGACACCGAGCACCAGGCCGACGTTGGTGATGTTCGAGCCGAGCGCGTTGCCGATCCCGAGCGAGGGGTTGCCGTCCCAGGCGGCGACGGCGGAGACCAGCATCTCCGGCGCGCTGGTGGCGAAACCGACGATGACCAGCCCGACCAGGATCGCGGGCACGCCGAAATTGGTCGCGATTGCCGCCGCCCCATCGACGAAACGGTCGGCGCCGTAAGTGAGGATGAGGAGTCCGCCGCACATCACGGCGAAGGCGGTCAGCATGAGATGGCAACGACTCCAGGCATCGCCGCCATGATGCCAGAACGTCCCGCTCGCGGCACCAGCGCCGCGCGCGCGGGCCTATAATCGCGGCCTCCCGACGCGCGCTCGAGGCAACAGTGAAAGCCATGATCCTGGCAGCCGGTCGCGGCGAACGCATGCGACCGCTGACCGATACCACGCCCAAGCCGTTGCTCGAGATCGATGGCGAGACGCTCATCGATCGCCACCTGCGCAACCTCGCTGCGGCGGGTATCCGCGACGTCGTGATCAACGTGAGCCATCTGGGCGCACGTATCGAGGCGTATCTCGGTGACGGCAGCGCGCATGGCGTCAGCATCAGCTACTCACGCGAACCGGGCGCACCGCTCGAGACCGCCGGCGGCATCGTGCGCGCGCTGCCGCTGCTCGGTAGCGCGCCGTTTATCGTGGTCAACGCTGACGTGTGGACCGATTTCCCCTTGACGACGCTGACCACGCAGCGCGGTCCGGCGCACCTGGTGCTGGTGCCGAACCCGCCGCATCACCGGGACGGGGATTTCGACCTCGTCGGCGCGCGTGTCCGACGCGGGCCCGTCGGCGGCGCCTACACCTACGCCGGTATCGCGGTCTTTGCGCCGGCCCTGTTCGCGGGACTCGCGGACGGGCCCGCGCCGCTTGCGCCGCTGCTGTTCGCCGCCTGCGCGCGTGGCGCGGTGACGGGCGAGGTTCACGCGGGGCGCTGGTATGACATCGGCACGCCGGCGCGGTTGGCGCAGGTGCGGGCAGCTGTGATGGGCGCCCCGCGCGGATTGTGAACGATGCCCGGCGCCGCTTGACCGCGCCGGCAGGCGCGGCGATGATGCCGCGGCGCTCGCCCCACAACAGCCCCCAGAACGACGCATGCAAGGAACATGCCGTTCGATGAGAGCGCCTCTCCTGTCCGTTTTCAACACGGCTTCAATGCGATGAGCCTCGAGCAACAGCATTGCCGGCAGACCCTGCGTCGCCGGCGCCGCCTCCCTGTCCGCCATCATTCCCTGCTGGGGCTGGTGGCGGTATTGCTGTGGGCGACCTGCGTGAGCGGTGCGCCTGCCGAATCCGGTCGGGGCGATGTTCTGCGCGTGCTCAAGCTGCGCCATCACCACGTCAACCACCCGCATCGCGACGTAGCCGGCGAATACCGTCTGCTCGCCGATTTCGCGCGCGACGCCGGCGTGCAGATCGAATGGCACGACGGTGTCGAACCCGCCGAACTGGCCGCGCGCCTGAGGCGCGGCGAGGCCGACCTGCTGCTCGCCGACGTCGCGCCCGACGTCGCTGCCGGTGCCGGGCTCGAGCCCGGGCTGCCCATCGGCAGCTACCGTCACCTGGTCTACGGACGTGACGATCTCACCGTGCGCGATCCGCGCGATCTTGCCGGCCTGCGCGTCGCGGTCAATCTTTCCTCGCCACTGTGGCCGTATCTCAACGCGCTCGCCGCGGCGCACCCGATGAGTGTCGTGGTCCTGCCCGACAACACCTCGCGCGAGGCGCTGCTCGCCGGTATCGGCACCGACGCGTGGGATGCCGCCGTGGTCAGCGCCCGCCCCGGCGAGGACCCGGCCAGCGCGATGCCACGGGTGCGCGTGCAGTTCGAACTGGCCGGGGGCAACCTGGCGCGCTGGCGCTTCGCGCCGGGGCGAACGGCGTTACGCAAACGGGTCGATGCGTACCTGCTACGCGCCCACGCCGCGGTGACCGCACCGCAGGTGGCGATGGGTGACCTCGACGTCATCACCAATCGCCACGTGCTGCGCGTGGTCACGCGGATGGACCCCCACAACTACTTCGTGCGCGACGGCCGGCCGGCCGGCTTCGAGTACGAGCTGATGCGACTGTACGCGCGCCGCAACGGGCTCAGCGTCGAGTTCCTGGTGGGTGAATCCGACCAGCAGATCCTCGACTGGCTGCGCCGCGGCATGGCCGACGTGGTGGCGACGCGGATCGATGCCGGCGCGGTACGCGGCGACCCGGCGCTGACGCAGTCGCGCAGCTTCTTCCACAGCGCCTCGGTGATCCTCCATCGCAGCGGGCCGCGGCTGCTCGGCGCGGACGACCTCGCCGGACGGCGCGTCGCCGTGCTCGGCAACAGCGTGCAGCACCGCACCCTCGGTGAACTGGTCGCCGGCGGACTCGCCGCCGAGGCCGTCGTGTACCCGCCAGACACCGTGCTGAGCGAACTTGCCGGTGCCCTTGCGCGCGGCGTGGTCGACGCCGCGATCGTCGATGCCCACGCCGTCGCCGCATTGCGTGACGCGCATCCCGGCATCACTGCCGGCGCGTCACTGCCGAGCAGTTATTACTATGCCTGGACGGTGCGCACACGGGACGTGCGGCTGCGCGCTTCGCTCGATCGTTTCCTCGCCGGTACCTGGCGCAAATCACCGTTCAACGTGCTCGCTGCACGCTACTTCGACAGGCCCGGTGCCGCACGCTTCACCCGCTTCGAGCGCATCTCGCCCTTCGACCACCTGATCCGGCGCTACGCCGAGGCCAACGATTTCGATTGGCGCCTGATCGCCGCGCAGATGTATCACGAGAGCAAGTTCGATCCGCATGCCGAATCGACCACCGGCGCACGCGGCCTGATGCAGCTGCAGCCGCGTACGGCCGCTGCGATGGGCGTCGCGAACCCGTTCGATCCGGAAGCCGGCATCCGCGGAGGTATCGGTTACCTCAAGCGCATGCGTCAGCGTTTCGCCGGCAACATCGCGCCGCGCGATCGCACGTGGTTCGCGCTGGCCGCCTACAACATCGGCTACCAGCGAGTCGAGCGCGCGCGCCGCCGTGCCGCGGAGCAGGGTCTCGACCCGACGCGCTGGTTCGGCCACGTCGAGCAGGTGATGCGCCAGCTGGCGCGGCAGGATCGCAACGTGCGCTGGGGGCAGACGGTGGCCTACGTGCGTGCCATTCGCTCGCTCTACAGTACCTACAACCGTCTCCAGGAGACACTCACGGCGGGTGTCGAGCCGGCCGCCGGCGAACTCCGCCACGCGGGCGCCGGCGCTTCCTGAGCGGGGCCGGTCAGGGGCAGTAGCGCGTCGGGTCGACGAGGCCGGCGGCGGCGAAGCCGTCGCGGCGCAGGCGGCACGCATCGCAGGCGCCACAGGCGCGCGCCTCGGCATCCGGCGCATAGCAGCTCACCGTTTCACCGTAATCGACGCCGAGCGCGTGACCGCGCTGCACGATTTCCGCCTTGCTGAGGTGCATCAGAGGCGCGACGACGCGCGTCGGCCGGCCTTCGACGCCGGCACGCGTGGCAAGCGCAGCGAGCCGTTCGAAGGCGGTGACGAACTCGGGCCGGCAGTCCGGGTAGCCCGAGTAGTCGACGGCATTGACGCCGATGTGGATCTCCTCGGCCTCGACGACCTCGGCGAGACCGAGAGCCAGCGCGAGCATCACGGTGTTACGTGCGGGTACATAGGTGACCGGTATCCCCGCGCTCGGCGTCGTCGGCACCGCGATCGCCGGATCAGTCAACGCCGAGCCGCCGAGCTGGCCGTAGTCGAGGGTGATGACGCGATGCTCGCACGCACCGAGGCGGCGTGCGACGCGCGCCGCCGCGGCGAGCTCACAGCGGTGGCGCTGGCCGTAGTCGACGCTGAGGGCGTGGCAGTCACGCCCGGCGGCACGCGCGATCGCGAGTACGGTGGCCGAGTCGAGGCCACCGGACAGCAGTACCACGGCGCGCGGGACAGCAGTCGCGCTCATCGGCCCGGCTCGTCGCCCCATAGCAGCTTGTGCAGTTGCAGCTGGAAGCGCACCGGCAGGCGGTCGGCGACGATCCAGTCGGCCAGCTCGCGCGGCGCGAGGCTGCCGTGGACGGGCGAGAAGAGCACGTCGATGGTCGGTGGGACACGCGCGAGCTGCGCCATGCTCCACTCGTAGTCGGCGCGGTCGGCGATGACGAACTTGAGTTCGTCGCCGCGCGCGAGGTGGGCGAGATTGTCCCAGCGATTGCGCCCCTCTTCGCCGGAGCCGGGTGGCTTGAGATCGACCACCTTGACCACGCGCGGGTCGAGGCCGGCGATGTCGAGTGCGCCGCTGGTCTCGAGCGAGACGCGGTGCCCCGCATCGCAGAGCATCGCGAGCAGGTCGGGCGTGGCGGCTTGCGCAAGCGGCTCGCCACCCGTGACGGTGACGTGGCGCACGCCGTGCGTGGCAACCTCCGCGGCGATCGCGGCGAGCGTCATCACGCGACCGCCGCTGAATGCATAGGCCGTGTCACACCAATGGCAGCGCAACGGGCAGCCGGTGGTGCGGACGAACACGGTCGGCCAGCCGACACTCGCCGATTCGCCTTGCAGCGAGCGGAAGATCTCGGTGATACGGAGGGTGCCCGATGCCGCACGCGCGTCGCCGCCGCGCGGCGCGCGGCGGGCGAGCTCCTCGACCGCCACCGCTCAGGGCGCCTGCGCGCGCAGGCGTTGAATGCGCTCGTCGGCGAGGCGTGCGGCAGCAGAGCCGGGGAAGCGCGTCTTCAGGGTGCCGAGCACCGACAGCGCCTGCTCGTCGAGGCCGAGCTCGGAATAGCTGTAGGCGATCTTGAGCAGCGCATGCGACTGCTTCTGGCTGTCCGGGTAACCGCTGACGAGCTTCTGGTACTGCTCGATGGCCGGCTCGAACTGGCGCATCACGTAGTACGCCTCACCGAGCCAGTACTGCGCGTTATCGGCGTACTGGCTATGCGGATACTGCTGCAGGAAGCCGTTGAAGGCGGCGATGGAATCCTCGTACTTGCCTGCCTTGAGCAAGCCGAATGCGTCCCGGTAGGCCGCTTCCGAGGCCGGACTGTCGGTGCGCATGCCGGGCCCCTGCAGCGAGGGGGTCGGCGCAGCCGGTGGCAGCCCGGCGACGGCGAGGGGGTCGTCGGCGGTCGCTGCCGTGGGCTCCGTATCCGTGGGAGCCGCTGCGCCTGCCGTGGCAGGCGGCGTGGCGGGATTGCCCGCCGTGCCGAGGTCGACCGCAATGCCTTCCTCGGCGGGCGTGCCGGCGACGGCGACGTCACCGGGGGCCTCGATGGTCGACAGCGGCGGGTCCAGCGTCGTTTCGTCGGTGCCGGTCGCCGCGCTGCCGGCCGGCAGGCTGATCACGCCGGCCTGCTCGAGCGTGCCGACGCGCTGGTCGAGATTGTTGTAGACGTCGCGCTGGCCCTTGCGCAGCTGCTCGAGCGCGAAGTTCTGGTTTTCAACCTCGCCGCGCAGTTGCCGCACTTCCTGCTGCAGGGTCTCGACCTGGCGCACCAGTTCGAGCAGCCCCTTGTTGTCGAGCAGGCGCTCGATACGGTCGAGGCGCGACGTGGTGGCGTCCTGCTGTGCGCTCACCGGCGTGGCGAGCGCCGTGATTGCCAATGCGGCTGCGACAGCAGGCAGGCGGCGGTGACGACGGGTGAATGGCGTGACCATCAATAGACCAGCTCGACGCGACGATTGAGCGCGTAGGATTGTTCCTCGTGGCCATCGACCGCGGGACGCTCCTCGCCGTAGCTCACCGTGCGGACCTGGCCGGCTGAGGCGCCGAGCAGCACCAGCTGGCGCCGCACTGCGAGGGCGCGGCGCTCGCCGAGCGCGAGGTTGTACTCGCGCGAGCCACGTTCGTCGGCATGCCCCTCGAGCGTCACGCTCAGGGTCGGATTGGCGGCCAGGAAGGCCGCGTGGGCGGCGACGGTATCGCTCGAGTCCCCGCGGATGTTGGCGCTGTCGTAGTCGAAGTAGATGATACGAACGGCCAGCGGGCTGGCCGGATCGTTGAGCGCCGCGGGTGACAGTTCCGAGCCCTGCGGCAGTCCGTCATTCCCGGTACCCAGTGCGGTCGCGCCGCTGCCGCCCTGGCCGCTGCTGCGGTCCTCGACCTGTGCGCGGCTTTGCGCGTCGTCGGTGCGGGTGGCGCGCGAACCGCATCCGGTCACGAACAATGCGGCCAACAGAACGACGAAGAGTTTCCGGCCAGCCCCTTTCATGTCCATCTCCTTCACAGAGGTAGTAATCGGTCAGGGAAATCGAATTGGTGACGTGTCGTGACCACGGCGAGGTGGCAAGTGAGCGGATTGCTCAGTCCCGGAACGGGCCCCAGGCGGGTTCGCGGACTTCGCCGCGTTGCATGGCGAGACGTTGCTTGAGCCGGCCGTCGGTGGAGGTCGCGGCCAGCTCGGTCCCACCGGAACCCATTGTCGCATAAATTATCATACTGCCGTTCGGTGCGAAGCTCGGCGATTCGTCGAGACGCGCGTTGGTGAGCACTTCGTACTGGTTGCTGGCGAGGTCGACGACCGCGATGTGATAGCCGCTGTCGTCACCATGTACGACGGCAAGATGCTGACCGTCCGGGGCGAAGCGCGCGCGCGCGTTGTAGCGCCCCATGTTGAAGGTGACGCGTTCCGCCTTCCCCCCGTCCGCTGCAATGCGATAGATCTGCGGACCACCGCCGCGATCGGAGGTGAACACCAGGCTGCGTCCGTCCGGCGCCCAGCTCGCTTCGGTGTCGATGGCGGGGTGATCGGTCAGCCGCGTCAGGCGGCCGCTGCCGAGCTGGTAGGTGTAGATCTCCGGATTGCCATCACGCGAGAGCGTGACGGCGAGGCGCTGCCCGTCGGGCGCGAACGCCGGTGCGCTGTTGATGCCGGGGCCGGAGATGATCTTCTCGCGCTGACCGGTGCCGAGATCCTGCAACCAGATGGCTGAATTGCGATCTTCGAAGGAGACGTAGGCGAGGCTGCTGCCATCGGGTGACCAGGCCGGTGACATCAGCGGCTGGCTCGACTCGAGTATGGTGTTGGGGTCGTAGCCGTCGGCGTCGGCAACCTGCAGCCGGTAGGTCGATTTCCCGTCGCCCCGCTTTTCCACCGTGACGTAGGCAATGCGCGTAGCGAAGGCACCGCGCGTGCCGAGCAGGCGCTCGTAGACGAGGTCGCTGACGTGGTGCGCGGTCAGGCGCAGGTTCGCTGCGCTGGTCGGGATGCGGTAACCCAGCAGCTGCTTCCCCTTGTAGACGTCGACGACACGGAACTCGACCACGTAACCACCATCGGGTGCGGCCAGCAGCTTGCCGATGACGAGGTTCTCCATGCCCACCACGCGCCAGTCCTTGAAGTTGATCGCGTTGAAGGTGGCCGGCTGCGAGGGCATGTTCTCGGGCGGCATCGCGGCGAACTGCCCGGAACGGGCGAGATCGGCGCGCACGATGCCAGCGATGTCGAGGGGCGGCGCCGTCTCGCCGACGGTACTGAACGGGACCACGGCGATGGGCAGGGCCGAGGCCACGCCTTCCTCGATGCGGATGGTCAGTTCGTCCGCGGCGCCGGCCGTCGCGGCGGTGAAGGCGAGCGCGATGGCCGCGAGTGCGGCACGCCAGGCGGAAATTTCACGACTGCGGATCGAAAACAAGCTGGATGCTCCTCATCTTTTGGTACAGCGCCGGATCGGACGGCACCGGAAGCGGCGCCGCCTTGCGTACCGCGTTCTCGGCCTGGCGGTCGAAGGTGGCGTTACCGCTCGATTCGACGACCTGCACGCCGGCGACGTCGCCGTTGGGCAAGAGTGTGATGCGCATGGTACAGCTCAGTCCCTCCAACCCGGGAAGGATGGTGAATGACTGTTCGACGCGCCGTGTGATCATCGCCGCATAACGCTGAATCTCGCTCGCCGCGGCCGCTGCCCTCGCAGCCTCCTCCTCGGCCGCCAGTTCGCGCTGCAGGGCTTCCTCGAGCCGCTTGCGTTCGGCTTCCTCGGCCTTGCGCCGTGCCGCCTCCTCTGCCTTTCGCCTGGCTTCTTCCTCCGCTTTGCGCTTCGCTTCCGCCTCGGCCTTGCGCCTGGCCTCCTCCTCCGCCTTGCGCCGGGCTTCCTCGGCGGCCTTGCGTTGCGCTTCCTCCGCTTTGTGCGCAGCCTCCTCGGCCGCCTTGCGCTCGGCTTCGGCAGCCGCCTTGCGCCGCGCTTCTTCTTCCGCCGCCCGGCGTGCGGCGGTCGCCGCGTGCTCGGCCTCGGCGGCTTCGCGTTTCGCCACCTCCGCCTTGCGCGCAGCCTCGGCCTGCTCTCGCTTGAGACGCTCGCGCTCGGCTTCGAGTTCCGCAACGCGTCGCTGCTCTTCGGCACGCTTGCGCGCGAGCTCGCGGGCGGCTTCCTCCTCGGCGCGTTGGCGGGCCGCTTCGGCTTCGGCGAGGCGTTCGGCTTCGCGCCGCACCGCGGCCTGGTCGATCACGGTTGCCTCCATCACCTTGCGCTCCGCGGCGGGACGCACGATCTCGTCGGGTGCGAAATCGACGCTGACGGTGAGCAGGACCACCAGCACGAGGTGCAGGGACACCGACAGCAGCAGGGCGCGCTTGGACAGCATCGGCGGCGCGACGCGGCTACTCCGGTGGCTCGGTGATCAGGCCGACGCCGCTGACGCCGGCATTCTTGAGCAGCGTCATCACCTCGACAACGCGACCGTAATCGACGTTGCGATCGCCTTCGACCAGCACCTCGGTGGCGGGCTTGAACTGCATCACCGCGGCTATGCGGCGGGTCAGTGTCTCGGCATCGATAGCGTCGCCGGGATTCTCCCCGATGTCGACGAACACGCGGCCGTCGGCGGCGACCGTGACCACCACCGGCTCCTGGTCGCTCGGCGGCAATACCTCGGACGGCGCCTGCGGCAGTTCGATGCGTACGCCCTGCGTGATCAGCGGTGCGGTCACCATGAAGATGATGAGCAGCACCAGCATGACGTCGATGTAGGGTACGACGTTGATCTCGGACATCATCCGGCGGCGCGCGTGGCGAGTGTTGACCGGGGCTCCCATCGGCGTCGCCTAGTCGTTCGCCTGGCGGCGCAGGATGGCGAGGAATTCCTCGACGAAGATGTCGTAGCGGCCGAGGATGAGGTCGATGCGGCTGGCGTAGCGGTTGTAGCCGATGACGGCAGGGATGGCCGCGAAAAGGCCCATTGCGGTCGCCACCAGCGCCTCGGAGATGCCCGGTGCCACCATCGCGAGCGTCGCCTGGTGCACGTTGCCGAGGGCCTGGAAGGAATTCATGATGCCCCACACCGTGCCGAACAGGCCGATGTAGGGGCTTACCGAGCCGACCGTGGCGAGCGTCGGCAGGTTCGCCTCGAGCAGTTCGAGTTCGCGGCTGACGGCGACCTTCATCGCGCGCTGGGCACCGTCGAGAATGTCGGCGACGTCGAGCCCGCCGCGCTTGCGCAGCCGTGCGAACTCGCGGAAGCCGGCCTCGAAGATGTGCTCCATGCCCGTCGCGTCCTCGGGCTTGCCGGCAATGCGGTTGTACAGCCGGGTGAGATCCTCGGTCGACCAGAACTCGTCCTCGAACGCCTCCATCTCGGCGCGCACGCGGCCAATCTGGCGCCGCTTCGTGAAGATCAGTGCCCACGACACGACCGAGGCGACGAGCAGGATCAGCATGATCAGCTTGACCAGCAGGCTCGCGCCGAGCACCAGGCTCGCGATTGAGAGGTCATTGTGCACGTTCGAATGCTCCCAGCATGTGCGCCGGAATGCGGCGCGGTGTCAGCGTCGCGGCATCGACGCAGGCAACCGTGTTGATGGCACTGGCGATGGCGCGCCCATCCGCCCCGGCGATGCGCTGCACGAAGCCCAGGCTCGCGCGGCGCAGGCGTTCGAGCTCGCTCGTCACCAGGAGTTCCTCGTTGAAACGCGCGGGCGCATGGTAGCTGAGGTCGGAGTGGGTGATGACGAAAACGATGCCGTGCTCGGCCAGTATTTCATCCTGCTCGTAGCCGAGTGCGCGCAGCCACTCGGTGCGTGCGCGCTCCATGAAGCGGAGATAGTTGGCATGGTAGACGATGCCCGCGGCGTCGGTGTCCTCGTAGTACACGCGCACCGGCCAGGCGAAGGATTGCGCCGCCATCGCAGGTTCAGTCGTCTCCGCTGAAGAGATCGGGGGCGGCGCGGCTCGCGGGCGGCGCGTCGAGACCGAAATGCAACCAGGCGGAACGCGTCGCCATGCGTCCACGCGGCGTGCGCATGAGGAAGCCCTGTTGGATGAGATATGGCTCGAGCACGTCTTCGATGGTGCCACGCTCCTCGCCGATGGCGGCGGCGAGACTGTCGATGCCGACCGGGCCGCCGTCGAACTTCTGCATCACCGCGAGCAGCAGCTTGCGGTCCATCACGTCGAAGCCATGCTGGTCGACGTTGAGGAGATCGAGCGCGCGCGCGGTGACGGCTTCGTCGAGCGCACCATCGGCCTTGATCTCGGCGAAGTCGCGCGCGCGCCTGAGCAGACGGTTGGCGATGCGCGGGGTGCCGCGCGAGCGCCGCGCCAGCTCGCGTGCACCGCCGGCATCGATAGCGACGCCGAGGATGCCGGCGGCACGGCGCACGATGTGCGCGAGGTCGTCGATGGAGTAGAACTCGAGGCGCTGGGTAATGCCGAATCGATCGCGCAGCGGCGAGGTGAGCAGGCCCGCGCGGGTGGTCGCGCCGACCAGGGTGAAACGTGGCAGGTCGAGCTTGATGGCGCGCGCAGCGGGACCCTCGCCGATCATGATGTCGAGCTGGTAGTCCTCCATCGCGGGATAGAGGATTTCCTCCACCACCGGGCTGAGGCGGTGGATTTCGTCGATGAACAGGACGTCATGCGGTTCGAGGTTGGTAAGCAGCGCGGCGAGATCGCCGGGGCGTTCGAGCACCGGCCCGGAGGTCTGCCGCAGGTTGACGCCCATCTCGTTGGCGATGATGTGGGCGAGCGTGGTCTTGCCGAGGCCCGGCGGACCGAAGATCAGCACGTGGTCGAGCGCGTCGCCTCGCTTGCGCGCGGCGCCGATGAAGATCTCCATCTGCTCGGCGACCTGCGGCTGGCCGATGTAGTCGGCGAGCAGGCGCGGGCGGATGCTGCTGTCGGCGAGTTCGTCCTCGCGCGAGGCCGCGTTGGAGATGATGCGTTCAGTGTCGCTCATCGGGCTCATCGGCCGGTGCCGCTCAACGCGGCAGCAGGCTCTTCAGCACCTCGCGGATGATGGCTTCGCTGGTCATGTCGGTACAGTCGAGCGCATGCACGTAGCGGCTGGCGTCCTGCGGCTTGTAGCCGAGCGCGATGAGCCCGCTGACGGCGTCGGAGGCAGCATCGCCGCCTGGAGTCCCGGCGGCGCGCGCTTGCCCGGGCAGCGGCGCGGCACTGTCGGCGAAATGGCCGACGCGGTCGCGCAGCTCGACGATGAGGCGCTCGGCGGTCTTCTTGCCGACGCCCGGCAGCGCGGTCAGGCGCGCGGTGTCGTTGGCATGGACGCAGGCGGCGAATTCGTCGGCGGTCATACCGGAGAGGATCACGAGCGCCATCTTGGTGCCGACACCGTTGACCTTGAGCAGCGCACGAAACAGCGCGCGTTCACCCTCGCTGGCGAAGCCGTAGAGCAGATGTGCGTCGTCGCGCACGGCCAGATGGGTGTAGAGCGCGACCCGCTCGTTGGGCTCGGGCAAGGCCCAGATGGTGGTCATGGGCGCCTCGATCTCGTAGCCGACCCCGTTGCAGTCGACCACCAGCAGGGGCGGTTTCTTCTCCAGCAGGATGCCGCTGATGCGCCCGATCATGCGCGTGCTCCGGCGCGGGCGAGGCGCGCCAGGCCTTCGCGCATGTGGGCATGGCAGACGGCGGCGGCGAGGGCGTCGGCAGCATCGGCCTGCAGCACGCCATCGAGACCGAGCAGCGCGCGCACCATGTGCTGCACCTGGCCCTTCTCGGCGTGGCCGCGACCGACCACCGCCTGCTTGATACTGTTCGGACTGTACTCGGTGACGGCGAGCCCCGCCTTGCCGGCGGCGAGCATGGCGACGCCGCGGGCGTGACCGAGCTTGAGCGCGGAATCGGCGTTGCGGTTCATGAACACCTTCTCGATGGCCGCCTCGTGCGGACGATGCTCGGCGATGAGGGCCGCCAGCGTATCGAAAATCTTCACCAGGCGAGCGTCGATGGCGCCGTCGCCGAGACGGATACAGCCGTGCGCGAGGTGCTGCACGCGATGACGTTCGACGCCGACCACGCCGAAACCGGTGACGCGCGAGCCGGGGTCGATGCCGAGGATGCGAATCATCGCCATGGACGCGCCGCTGGGACAAGCGCCGGCGACGTTCTCAATTGCCGATCCCGGCCAGGATCTCGTCGGAGATGCTGGCGTTGGAATAGACCTTCTGTACGTCGTCGAGCTCTTCGAGCATGTCGAGCAGGCGCATCATCTTCTGCGCGTCGTCCTCGCCGAGTTCGGTGCTGGTATCGGCGCGCATCGTCACCTCGGCGCTCTCGGGCGCGAAGCCCGCCGTGACCATGCGTTCGCGCACGTCGGAGAAGTCGTCGGGTGCGGTGAGGACCTCGATGGACCCGTCGTCGGCGACGACGACGTCCTCGGCGCCGGCTTCCAGCGCGGCCTCCATCAAGGCGTCCTCGTCGACACCGGCCTCGTAGGCGAGCAGGCCGACCTTGTTGAACAGGTAGGCGACCGAGCCATCGGTGCCGAGATTGCCGCCGCACTTGGAGAACGCGTGGCGCACTTCGGCGACGGTGCGGTTGCGGTTGTCGGTCATGCAGTCGACCATCACCGCGGTGCCGCCCGCGCCATAGCCCTCGTAGCGGATCTCGTCGTAGTTGTCGCCGTCGTTGGCGCCCGCGCCGCGCGCGATCGCGCGCTCGATGGTGTCTTTGGGCATGTTCGCGCCGAGCGCGGCGTCGACGCCTGCGCGCAGGCGGGGATTGGACGCCGGGTCGCCTCCGCCCATGCGTGCGGCGACGGTGATCTCACGGATCAGGCGGGTGAAGAGCTTGCCTCGCTTGGCGTCCTGGCGCCCCTTGCGATGGCGGATGTTGGCCCATTTGCTGTGTCCGGCCATGGTCGGTTTCGCGGTGCCTCCGGCAGGGTGGTTACCGGGCGGCAATTGTCGCAAATCGCGCGCCGCCTTGCAGCGTGCGCCGTGCGCGACGAGGCTGCCGGACGATGGTGCTCAGGCGTCGTTGTTGCCGTAGATCTCGCGGTGGCGCGCGGCAGCGAAGTCGAGCAGGCGGGCGATTGGCTGGCGTGCCCGTTCCGCGATCGAGGCCGGTACGTCGATGGCGTGGCGCTCGCTCGCGAGCAAGGCGTCACGCAGCTTGCGCAGGCCGTTCATTGCCATCCACGGGCAGGCCGCACAGCTGCGGCAGGTGGCGCTGCGCCCGGCAGTGGGCGCTTCGATGAGGATCTTGCCAGGAGCGGCCTCGCGCATCTTGTGGAAGATGCCGCGATCGGTGGCGACGATGAAGGTGTCGTTGGGCGCCGTGCGCACCTCGTTGATGAGGCCCGAGGTGGAACCGACGTAATCGGCGAGTGCCACCACCGGTGCCGGCGATTCCGGATGCACCAGCACGCGTGCCTCGGGGTGTTGGCGCTTGAGCAGGGCGAGCTCCTCGCCCTTGAATTCCTCGTGGACCACGCAGGCGCCGTTCCACAGGAGCATGTCCGCGCCGGTCTCCTGTTGCACGTATTCCCCGAGGTAGCGATCCGGCGCCCACAGGATTTTCTCACCGCGGGCATCGAGGTGGCGCACCACGTCGAGCGCGCTGCCCGAGGTCACCATCCAGTCGGCGCGTGCCTTGACGGCTGCACTGGTGTTGGCATAGACGACCACGGTGCGATCAGGGTGCGCATCGCAGAAAGCGCTGAATTCGTCGGGCGGGCAGCCGAGGTCGAGCGAGCATTCGGCGGCGAGGTCTGGCATCAGCACGCGCTTCTCGGGGTTGAGAATCTTGGCGGTCTCGCCCATGAAGCGCACGCCCGCGACGACCAGCGTGGTCGCCGGGTGCTCATGGCCGAAGCGGGCCATGTCGAGCGAATCGGAGACATGACCGCCGGTGTCGTCGGCCAGCTCCTGGATGTCGGGGTCGGTGTAGTAGTGCGCGACCAGCACGGCATCGTTGGCGGCGAGCAGCTCACGGCATTCCTCGCGCAGGGCTTCGCGCTCACCGGCGGCGAGGTGCTCATGCACCGTCGGCGGCACCTCGATGCGGGGGCGGGGGGGCACTATCGCACTCACGTCATCACCTCGACAGGGACGTCGTCACCGGCCAGTGCGCCGTGGACGTCCGATGCTACCGATATGGTAGCGGGCGGGGCGGAATGCAAGGGCCGGCTACTCGGCGCCGGCTCCCTTGCGCAGTCGGATCGACAGCTCGCGCAGCTGGCGCTCGCTGACCGTGCTCGGCGCCGCGGTCAGCGGACAGCTCGCCGTCTGCGTCTTGGGGAAGGCGATGACGTCGCGAATCGACTGCTCGCCGGCCATCAGCATGACCAGACGGTCGAGGCCGAAGGCGATGCCACCGTGCGGTGGGCAGCCGTACTGCAGTGCCTCGGTGAGGAAGCCGAATTTTTCTTCGGCCTCGTCCGGCCCGATGCCGAGCAGGCCGAAGATGGCGCGTTGCATCTCGGGGCGGTGGATACGAATCGAGCCACCGCCGATCTCCGAGCCATTGAGGACCATGTCGTAGGCCCGCGAGATGGCCTCGCCCGGGGCGCTCTCGACACTCTCCTGCGAGCCGCTCGGGGCGGTGAAGGGGTGATGCAACGCGGCCCAGCGCTTCTCCTCGGCGTCCCACTCGAACATCGGGAAGTCGATCACCCACAGGGGCCGCCAGGCTTCCTCGACGAGCCCGAGATCCTGGGCCAGCTTGTCGCGCAGCGCGCCGAGCGCGGCGTTGACGACGGCGGCCTCGTCGGCACCGAAGAAGACCAGGTCGCCGTTCTCGCAGCCGGTGCGTGTGAGCACTTCCTCGACCACCGCGGCGGGCAGGAACTTGAGGATCGGCGATTGCAGCCCGTCGATGCCGGCGGCGCGATCGTTGACCTTGATGTAAGCAAGGCCCTTGGCGCCGTAGATCTTGACGAAATCGGTGTAGTCGTCGATTTGCTTGCGCGTGAGCACGCCGCCGCCCGGCGCGCGCAGCGCCGCGACACGGCCGCTCGGGCTGGCCGCCGGGGCGGCAAAGACCTTGAACTCGACATCCCGCATGAGGTCGCCGATCCCGACCAGCTCGAGCGGGTTGCGCAGGTCGGGGCGATCGGAGCCGTAGCGGTCCATCGCCTCGGCGTAGGTCAGGCGCGGGAAGGGGTCGGGCAGGGCGACGCCGAGCACGGCGTCGAACAGCGCGCGGATCATCGCCTCCATCAGGCCGGTGACGGCAGCCTCGTCGATGAACGACATCTCGATGTCGAGCTGGGTGAATTCGGGCTGGCGGTCGGCGCGCAGGTCCTCGTCGCGGAAACAGCGCACGATCTGGTAGTAGCGATCGAGGCCGGACATCATGAGGAGCTGCTTGAACAGCTGCGGCGACTGCGGCAGCGCGAAGAAGCGGCCCGGGTGGGTGCGGCTCGGCACGAGGTAATCGCGCGCGCCCTCGGGCGTCGCCTTGGTCAGCATCGGCGTCTCGATTTCGAGGAAGCCGGCCTCGTCGAGGAAGGCGCGCAGTTCGCGCGCGACCCGCGCGCGCAGGCGGATGTTCTCGCGCATGCGCGTGGTGCGCAGGTCGATGTAGCGGAACTTGAGCCGGGTGTCGTCGTGCACGTGGCTCTCGTCGAGCTGGAACGGCGGCGTGCGCGCGTCGTTGAGGATCTCGAGTTCCTTGACCAGCACCTCGACGGCGCCGGTCGGCATATCGGGATTGACCGTGCCAGCCGGGCGGTGGCGCACGCGCCCGGCAATGCGCAGCACGTACTCGCTGCGCACGCGCTCCGCGAGCGCGAAAGCGGCCGGCGTGTCCGGGTCGATGACGACCTGGGCGACGCCTTCGCGGTCGCGCAGGTCGATGAAGATGACGCCGCCGTGGTCGCGGCGATGATGGACCCAGCCGCACAGGGCGACGTCCTGATCGACCAGGGCCTCGGTCAGCTCACCACAGTAATGGGTTCTCATGGGCAGGCAGGCGCGCGAAGGAGCTGCGCGGGAGCGCGGCAAAGGGCGGCATCATACGGATTGCCGCCCCCACCCGCAACGCCGCGCGCGTGCCGCGTCGGCGGCCTCAATCGCTGCCCGAAGAGGCGCTCTTCGCGCCCGACTTGGCGTCGCTCTTGCTGTCGCTCTTCTCGCTGCCCTTGTCGGCGCCCTTGTCATCCGACTTGGACGTCGCGGTGCTGTCGCCGTCACCGGACTTGGCCGCAGGCTTCTTGCCCTTGTCGCGGAAGTCGGTGACGTACCAGCCGGTCCCCTTGAGCTGGAAGCCGGCCGCCGAGACCAGCTTGCGCAGGGCGTCGTGGCTGCACGACGGGCAGGTCTTGAGCGGATCGTCGCTCATGCGCTGCAGGATCTCGAGCTTGTGCCCGCAATCGTCGCAAAGGTATTCGTAGATCGGCATGACGGGGTCCTGACGGAAACGAAAGAAGTGGGCCGATCATGGGGGCGGGGACGGATTTTTCAAGCGCGGCATCGCTGCGCAGCGGGGTGCGCGATGTACAGTCCGGGCCGGATTCGCTAGGATTGCGCCCCGTTCGCGCCGGCGTCGCCGCCGTGCGCGGGCGGCATTACGCGGACCCGTCACCCGGGTCGCACCGTGGGCCGTTAGCTCAGCTGGTAGAGCACCGGACTTTTAATCCGATGGTCGTAGGTTCGATCCCTACACGGCCCACCACCTCCATCCCGATCTACATCGCCATCCGGCGAACCGTCCCGACCGCCTCCCGTCACCTGCAAAGCCTTGTCGCACGGTGTGTTTCACCGCCCTGGCAGTATCGATTAACGGGGCGAAGCCGGTTATAGTTCGCGGATCCCCGCGACCACTCCATAACAATACGCCGGGATGCAGGCCCCGCGCCTGCGACGCCTCAGCGCATTTCTCAAAAAAGACTAGACGGAGACAGACCCAAGATGGCGGTAACTATCATTCTGGCCTTGTCGCTATTCGGCCTGGCCACGGCTTTCTATTACACGACGTCGATCAAGAAAGTACCCATCGACATGGGTGTCGACGACGCCGACACGAAGATGCGCCTGGCCAAGATCTCCTCGGCCATCGCTAACGGCGCCATGGCTTTCCTCAAGCAGGAATACAAGTTCATGGCGATCTTCATGGTCGTCTTTGCCGCCATCATTGCCGCCCTCATCGATGACCACCACACCGATTATGTCAACGAGGGTGTCTACACCGCCGGGGCCTTCATCTTCGGCGCCGTTATCTCCATCGTTTCCGGCTTCATCGGCATGCGCATCGCGACTGTCGGCAACGTGCGCACCACGGTGTCCGCCAACAAGTCGCTCTCCGATGCCTTCAACGTCGCCCTGCATTCCGGCTCCGTCATGGGTTTCGGGCTGGTCAGCCTCGCTGCGCTGGGTCTGCTGGTGATCTACCTCGTGCTGAAGGCGCTGATGCCGGCACAGCTCCCCGAGCACATCCTGATGGAAGTGATCGCGGGCTTCGGTCTCGGCGGTTCGTCGATCGCGCTCTTCGCGCGTGTCGGCGGCGGTATCTTCACCAAGGCAGCCGACGTCGGCGCCGACCTCGTCGGCAAGGTCGAGGCCGGCATTCCCGAGGACGACCCGCGTAACCCCGCCGTGATCGCCGACAACGTCGGTGACAACGTCGGTGACGTCGCCGGCATGGGTGCCGACCTGTTCGGCTCCTGCGCCGAGAGCACCTGCGCCGCCATGGTCATCTCGGCGATCGCCTTCGCAGGCAACGTCGATGCCCTGCTCTACCCGATCCTGATCTCGGCGATCGGCATCCCGGTCAGCCTGGTGACGTTGTTGATGGTGCGCGTGAACAGCGAGGAGCAGGTCGGTCCGGCGCTGAAGAAGATGCTCATCATCTCGAGCGTGCTGATGGCCATCATCATGTACTTCGTGACCATGAAGTTCGTGCCGGAGACGTTTGTCATCACCGGCATCGAGTGTTCGGCGCTGGACGTCTACTACTGCTTCCTGACCGGCCTCGTCGCGGGTCTCGTGGTGGGCCTGCTGACCGAGTACTACACGGCGCACGAGTACAGCCCGGTCCGCGAAGTGGCACAGTCCTGTGAGACCGGTTCGGCGACCAACATCATTTTCGGTCTCGCGCTCGGCTACAAGAGCGCGGTCGGCCCGTATGTCGCGATCGGCCTCGCCATCTACATCCCGTGGATGCTGGCCGGCATGTATGGCGTCGCCATCGCCTCGCTCGGCATGCTGGGCACGCTGGTCATCGCGCTGACCATCGACGCCTATGGCCCGGTTGCCGACAACGCCGGCGGAATCGCCGAGATGTCCGGGATGCCCGAGCACGTGCGCGAGCGCACCGACATTCTCGACGCGGCCGGCAACACGACTGCGGCGATGGGCAAGGGCTTCGCGATCGGGGCGGCCATCCTCACTTCGCTGGCCTTGTTCGCCGCGTTCCTGACGCGCGCCGACCTGTTGCTCAAGGAACAGGACCCGAGCGCCGACCTGCTCGGCTCGATCAACCTGCTCGACCCGATGGTCTACACGGGACTGTTCATCGGCGCCGTGCTGCCGGCCTACTTCTCGGCCATGACGATGAAGTCGGTGGGTTCGGCAGCCTACAAGATGATCGAAGAGGTGCGTCGCCAGTTCCGCGAGATCGCCGGCATCATGGAAGGCAAGGGCGACCCGGACTACGAGCAGTGCGTGGCGATCTCCACCCAGGCCGCGCTGAAAGAGATGATCGCACCCGGCGTGCTGATCATGGGCGCACCGCTGGTCGCCGGCTGGCTGTTCGGCATCGAGGCGACGGCGGGCCTGCTGGCCGGCTCGCTGGTCTCCGGCGGCGTGCTTGCCATCTCGAGCTCGAACAGCGGCGGCGCCTGGGACAACGCCAAGAAATACATCGAGAAGGGCAACCACGGCGGCAAGGGCACCGAGGCGCACAAGGCCGCGGTGGTCGGTGACACCGTCGGAGACCCGTTGAAGGACACCTCGGGGCCGTCGCTCAACATTCTCATCAAGCTCTCGGCGATCCTGTCGCTCGTGTTCGTGCCGTTCTTCGTCCAGTACGGCGGCGTGCTGATCGGCTGAACGTCGACCGCCCAGCGGTCGTCGACCTGACACGGCCGGTGCCCCACACGGGGCGCCGGCCTTTTTTTGCACCGCAAAAACGCGGGCTTCCATTGTTCGAGCGGACCTGCCTGGAGCGGATCGGCCGACGCGCACGCCCGGGCCGAAGCAGCGCACGCCTGGCCGAAGCGGCGCACTCGGCGCCGACTGCAGTGATTACTCACCCGTCCGCAGCGGCCCGCTCGTAGCCGGGTCGCGCGACGATGACGACCACGCTGGCGACGTATGAATCGCGGACGCGCGTCGGGGAAGGGCGAAGCGGACGCCATCGCACAAGGAGGGCGCCGTGCCGCCCGGGATGCGAGGTCATCGCATCGTCAGCGATCGGCGATACGGAAGACGGTTCGACGCAGGCGTGAGTCGGGAAGCGCTCAGCGGCGCGCGTCAGAGCGGGTGATCAGCGTGGTGGGACCCTGCATGCAGGCGTCGCCTGCGCGGCTGACAATGCAGTTGCAGGCGCCGAGGGAGGCGGCAGGCGCGGCACCCGTGGGTGCCGCGGCCGCGACGGCAAGGAAGTTCAGGCAGCGCGCGGCAGGTCGTCGCGTCGCGGCAGGTTCTCGACGTTGCTGGGCTCGACCCCGGGCATCGCGGGCAGCGGCGTGTTGCGCCGCAACACGACGGCGATCTCGCAGCTCCGTGCCAGGAGGAAAGCAGTGACTGCGCCCATCAGGGCGTATTTGAACGCCAGCAGAGCCGCTGCTTCCGCGGCCGCGCCGGCCAGCGCCAAGGCGGCGGCGAGGGCAAGGGCTGCGGCGGCCAGGGATGAGATGCCGATGACATCGAGGGTGTAGCAATACCAGGGGCGTTTTTTCATGGCTTCGTGTCCATTTGTTATCAGCGCCGGTTCGGGTACCGGTCTTTGCCGTTATCGTTGGATGGCTACTATAGAGACACTGCGTTGCCGATCTGTTAAGCAGTCGACAAAGCGCCCGGAAGGGCAGGAAATTAACAGTTTGTATATGTTCGGCCGCGAACGCGGCGGGGCTCAGCGGCGACGCTGCTCGCGCTCGAGATCGATGATCGTCTGTTCGACTTCGTCGAGGCGGGCAACGATTTTCTGCCGCTGGTAGTTGGACAGCCCCGGCGTTTCCCGTGCGATGCGCAGCTGTTCGGCCGCGTGCGGGTATTCACCGACGCTGAGGTAGTACTCGGCGAGCGAGTGATGGGCGTTGGCGGTCTCGCCGAGCTGGGTCTCGGACTCGGCGAGCAGCTTGTAGAACTTCGGGTCGCGACGGTCGGACAGACCATAGCCACGCAGTACCTGCTTGGCCTGGGTGCTCTCGCCGACCAGCAGCAGCGCGTTGGTGTAACCGTATACGGCAGCGCGATTCTCCGGTTCGATCTCGAAGGCGCGCTGGTAGTGCGCCAGCGAATCGCCGTAATTGCGCGCCTGCCGCTCGAGGAAGCCCGCGGCGATGCGGAACGGCACCAGCGTCGGATAGTCGGCGATGAGCTTGGCCAGCTCGATGCGCGCCTGGGCAAAGTCGCCGGTCTCGGTCAGCGCCAGCGCATAACCGTAGCGGGCGACTTCTTCGTGCGCGTAGTTTCCTTCCTCGAGGCGGGTCTGGAAGAGGTGGCGCGCGTCCATCGGGTTGGGGGCCGCCCGGACTCTCAACTTGGCCTTGATCAGGTGATACTGGTAGCTGTCTTCGCGGATCGTCGCCGGCCGGATGGTCTGCGCGCGCGAGCGCGCTTCAGCGATACGATTGACATTGATCGGGTGCGTGCGCAGGTATTCCGGAATGAACGCCGGATCACTGTAGCGATTGGCGCGTTGCATGCGCTCGAAGAACACCGCCATGTCGGCGGTGTCGAAGCCGGCCTCGCTCATCAGGCGCAGCCCGAGCGCGTCGGCCTCCTTCTCGTTACCACGCGTGAAGTTGATCTGTGCTTGCGCGGCAGCCGCCTGTGTGCCCATCAGCGCGGCGGTGCCGGCCTGCGGATCGGCGACCGCGAGCAGCAGCGCGCCAATCGTTGCCGCAATCATCGGCAGGTTCATCTGCGATGCAGCTTCGATCATGCGCGCGCCATGGCGCTGGGTGACATGCGAAATCTCGTGCCCGACCACCGAGGCGAGCTCCGACTCGGTCTGCGTCTCGAGAATCAGGCCGGTGTGGAAGAAGATGAAGCCGCCCGGCACGGCAAACGCGTTGATGACCGGGCTGTCGATGACGTAGAAGCTGAAGTCGCCGTAATAATCGCTGTGGTCGCCGAGGCTGTCACCGAGCTTCTGGATGTAGTCCTCGACTTCCTCGTCGTACACGATGGGCGCCTGCCGGCGCATCTCGCGCATGAAGTTCTCGCCCAGCTTGCGTTCCTGCTCGGGCGAGATGAGCGCACCGGCCGAATCGCCGAAGTCGGGCAGATCGATGCGCTCCTGGGCAGGCAGCGGCGGCACGGCGAAAGCCGCAGCAACGGCGAGACTGAGTAGAACGCGCGGAGCCTTCATGAATCGATTGATGCGTGGCTGCTGGTGATCACCGCCGGGCCCCGGCGAGGCGCTGTTTGGCGCGATGCGGGCCCGGGGTCGACTATTGTAGAGTAAGACCGGCCAGCGCGCGCCGAGTTCGCCCGGCATGGCGGGCGGGCCGGCCAGCCTCCCGAGCGACCCATCATCCTGCGGAATCGAGTAATGACTGTGGAGAAACGCAACGCCTTCTATGCCCAGTCGGGCGGTGTGACTGCCGTGATCAATGCGTCGGCCTGCGGTGTCATCGAAACCGCGCGGCGACACCCGGACCGCATCGGCACGGTGTACGCCGGGCGCAATGGCATCATCGGGGCGCTCACCGAGGATCTCATCGATACCGGCCAGGAATCGGACGCCGACATCGCTGCCCTGCGCCATACCCCGGCCGGGGCTTTCGGCTCGTGCCGTTACAAGCTGAAGAGCGTGGACGACAACCGCGCCGAGTACGAGCGGCTCATCGAGGTGTTCCGTGCACACGACATCGGCTACTTTTTCTACAACGGCGGCGGCGATTCGCAGGATACCTCCAACAAGGTGGCCGAGTTCGCCGCCGCGCATGACTATCCACTCACCGCCATCGGCATTCCCAAGACGGTCGACAACGACCTGCCGATCACCGACAACTGTCCGGGCTTCGGCTCGGTCGCCAAGTACGTCGCGGTGTCCATTCGCGAAGCCGCCTTCGACGTCGCCTCGATGGCAAAGACCTCGACCAAGGTGTTCGTGCTGGAGGTGATGGGTCGCCATGCCGGCTGGATCGCGGCTGCCGGCGGCCTCGCCGCCGAGGCGCCGGGGCAGGCGCCGCAGGTCATCCTGTTTCCCGAGGTCACGTTCGACGAAGAGGGCTTTCTGGCCCGCGTGCAGCAATCGGTCGCGGACAACGGCTACTGCGCCATCGTCGTCTCCGAAGGCCTGCGCGACAGCGCGGGGCGGTTCGTCGCCGAAGCGGGTACGCGAGATGCCTTCGGGCATGCCCAGCTCGGCGGCGTGGCGCCGGTGATCGCGGACCTCGTCAAGCAACGGCTCGGCTACAAGTACCATTGGGCCGTCGCCGACTACCTGCAGCGGGCAGCCCGCCATATCGCCTCGAAGACCGACGTCGAGCAGGCCTACGCGCTCGGTCGCGCTGCGGTCGAGATGGCGCTCGCCGGCGACAACGCCATCATGCCGACCATCGTGCGCACGGCCGACGATCCCTACGCCTGGGAGATCGGCAAGGCGCGCCTGGCCGAGGTCGCCAACGTCGAGAAGAAGATGCCGCGCGAGTACATCAGCGAGGATGGTTTCGGCATTACCGCGGCTTGCCGCCGTTACCTCGCGCCGCTGATCGCCGGCGAGGATTACCCGCCTTACGAGAACGGGTTGCCGCGCTACGTGACGTTGCGCAACGTGGCGGTGCCGAAGCGCGTGGCGCGCTCGTTCGAGCCGGGCTGACGCTTCACCCGGTGAGCGCGTGCGGTACGCCGGCGCGGCCGAGCAGCTCCGCCGTCTCCGCCAGTGGCAGGCCGACGACCGCCGAGTAGCTGCCCTCGATGCGCCGCACCAGCGCGCCGCCAAGTCCCTGGATACCGTAGGCGCCCGCCTTGTCGGCCGGTTCGCCACTGGCCCAGTAGGCGCGAATGACGGTTTCGTCGAAGGCGATGAACTCGACGCGCGTCGACACCACGGTTTCCAGTGGGTCGCCGCGCGCGGGCCTGACCACCAGGGCGGTGTGCACATCGTGCCAGCGTCCCGACAGCCGACGCAGCATGCGCGCGCAATCGGCAGCGCCGGACGGTTTGCCGAAGATCAGGCCATCGACGCTCACGCAGGTATCGGCGGCGAGCAACACCCGGCCGGCGCCGTTGCCGGTGCGCGCGGCGGCAATCTTCAGGCGTGTCACCCGGCGCACGTAATCGGCCGGATGCTCGCCTGGCAGGACCTGTTCGTCGGCGTCTGCGGGCACGATGTCGAATTCGACACCGAGCATGCGCAGCAATGCGGCGCGGCGCGGCGAGCGCGAGGCGAGCGCGAGCGGCGGTCGCGGGTTCATCGTCGCGCCCCCGGTGGCGGCGCCTCAGGCACGGTGATAGGGGTGACCATCGAGAATCGACCAGGCGCGGTAGAGCTGTTCGGCGACGATGACCTGCACCAGCAGGTGGGGCAGGGTCAGGCGCGACAAGGACCAGCGTTGCCGCGCGCGCTCGAGCAGCGCGCCGTCGAGTCCATCCGCGCCGCCGATGACGAGAGCGAGCCGTGAGTGCTCTGTACGCCAGCGCTGGAGCCAGTCGGCGAGACCATTGCTGTCGACCTGCTCGCCGCGTTCATCGAGCGCGACCAGTGTGCTGTCGGCGTTGACCCGCCGCTCGAGCCGGCGCGCCTCGTCCTGCTTGCGCGCCGCGCTGGCGAGACCGTCGTGACCAGGCGTGACGAAGCCGAATTCGAGCGTGAGATCGCGCGGCAGGCGTCGCGCGTAGTCGGCGGTCAGCTCGGCGACCCAGCGCGGCGGCCGGCGGCACACGCACAGCACCTCGATGAGCATGGCGCGTGACGCTGCCGGCTGCGCGCGTCAGCGCGCGTCGGCCTGGGCCCGCGGGCGGTCTTCCCACAGCTTCTCGAGCTGGTAGAACTCGCGGCACTCCGGCTGCATGATGTGGACGATGACATCGCCGAGATCGAGCAGCACCCACTCGGCCTGGGCTTCGCCTTCGCTGCCGACTACCGCTGCGCCTTCCGCCTTGTGCGCGGTGACGGCCTCGCGCACACGATCGGCGAGCGCCTTGACCTGCCGGGAAGAGCGCCCGGTGGCGACAATCATGTAGTCGGTAATGACGGTCATGGCGTGCACGTCGAGCACACGGATGTCGACGCCCTTGCCATCCTCGAGTGCCGTGCGCGCCAGTTCGGCGAGGCGCAAGGGATCCATCGTGGCCGCGACGTTCATGTGCGGTACAGCCCCTGGCGCTCGACGATGTCGGCCACGGCATCGGGGACCAGGTGGCGCACAGAGCGCCCGGCGCGGCGGCGTGCGCGCAGATCGCTCGAGGCGATGGGCAGCAGCGGGATGTCGAGGAAGTGGACCGTACCGGCCACGTTGTCATGCAGATCGGACACGCGCTCAGACTGCGCATTCCCGATCAATTCGTCAAGTCCGGGCAAGGGGGGATGAGCGACGTCGGGGCGCGCCGCGACGACGACGTGAGCCAATGTGAGGAGTTCCTCGCAGCGGTGCCAGGTGGGCAGCGTGTTGTAGGAATCGAGGCCGATGATCAGGCACAGCGCGCGGTGCGGAAATCGCGCGCGCAGGTGCTCGAGGGTGTCCACCGTGTAGCTGGTGCCGCCGCGCTCGAGTTCGCAGCAATCGACTACCAGCGGGGGACGCGCCGCGGCACGCAGCATCGCGGTACGCGTCGCCGTGTCGGCCACCGGCGGGGGACGGTGGCCGGGCGTGTTCAGCGGCAGCAGCCTTACCTCCGCCAGCTGCAGCGCCTCGCAGGCCTCTATGGCAACGCGCAGGTGGCCGTTGTGGACCGGGTCGAAGGTGCCGCCGAGCAGGCCGATGGGACGCGCGCTGGCTGCGCTCATGGTGACAGCGTCACCGCCCTCAGCTGCGGACGTGGCCGTCGCCGAGCACGATCCATTTCTGTGAGGTGAGGCCCTCGAGGCCGACCGGGCCGCGTGCGTGGAACTTGTCGGTGCTGATGCCGATCTCGGCGCCGAGGCCGTATTCGAAACCGTCGGCAAAGCGGGTCGAGGCATTGACCATCACCGAACTCGAGTCGACCTCGGCGAGAAAACGGCGCGCATGGCCATAATGCTCGGTGACGATGGCGTCGGTGTGCTGTGAGCCGTAACGGCGGATGTGCGCAATGGCGGCGTCGAGGTCGTCGACGATGCGCACCGCCAGGATCGGCGCGAGGTACTCGGCGTACCAGTCGTCCTCGCTCGCTGCGTGGACGGCACCGTCGAGCGCACGGGTGCGCTCGCAGCCGCGCAGCTCGACGCCGGCCTCGCGGTAGGCGACGAACAGGCGGGGGAACACGCGCGCGGCGGCGGCCGGTGTCGCCAGCAGGGTTTCCATCGTGTTGCAGGTGCCGTAACGCTGGGTCTTGGCATTGAGCGCGATGCGGAATGCCTTGTCGTCATCGGCGTGATCATCGAGGAATACGTGGCAGACGCCGTCGAGATGCTTGATGACGGGCATGCGCGCCTCGCGGCTGACGCGTTCGATGAGGCCCTTGCCCCCGCGTGGCACGATGACGTCGATGCTCTCGCTCTGCGCGAGCATCACGCCGACGGCGGCGCGGTCGGTCGTCGCGAGTACCTGCACGGCGGCGCCCGGCAGGCCGGCCTGCTCGAGGCCCGCGGTGACGCACTCGGCGATCGCGAGGTTGGAACGGCGTGCTTCCGAGCCGCCGCGCAGGATGGCAGCATTGCCGGACTTCAGGCACAGCGCCGCGGCGTCCGCGGTGACGTTGGGACGCGACTCGTAGATGATGCCGACGACGCCGAGCGGCACGCGCATGCGGCCGACCTGGATGCCGCTCGGGCGGAAGTCGAGGTCGCTCACCGCGCCGATGGGATCGGGCAGCTCGGCAACTTCGAGCACACCCGCGGCCATGGCCTCGACGCGTGACGCGTTCAGCTCGAGGCGATCGAGCAGCGCGGCGTCGAGGCCGGCGGCGCGTGCCGCCGCCAGGTCGGCGTCATTGGCGGCAAGGATGGTCTCGCGCCGTTCGCGAATCGCCGTCGCGATGGCGGCAAGCGCGGCATTCTTCGCCGCGGTGGTGGCGCACGCCATGGCGGTGCTGGCTGCCCGCGCAGCGCGGGCCGTGTCGACGACATAGCGGGTGACGTCGTCGGCAGGATGCTGGACTGGCTGTTGCATGGAGGTTCGGGCGCTGGCAGTAATGGTGGCCGCGGCGGCGCGGCTCGAGGCGCGCAGTGTACACCGTGGGCGTCCTGCGGGCAGCGCAGTCGCCGTGGCACGCGCAGCGGGAGTACGACCGCTGCGGACGGGTCAGGCCGGTGCCAGGTAGGCGGCCGCGTCGGTCCGCCCGCACAGGCGCAGCGCGAGCAGTTCGATCTCGTCCCATGGTGCGGCGCGGCGCGCGCCCTTGGCTGCGGCGTCGATGGCATTCGCGCAGGCGAGCAGCTCGAGCAGCGTGGTGGCGTCGAGCCGCTCGAGCAGGCGCCGCACGAGCGGCTTGCGTGAACTCCACACGCGGTACTCTTCGAGCACCTGGTCGATGCGCCGTCCCGCCGCCAGCGCCGCGGCCATGGCAGCCGCCTGGCGCAGCTCGCGACCCAGCGCCCAGGTCACCAGCGGTGGCTCGGTGCCCTCCTCGCGCAGGCCACGCAACACGCGCAGGCCGCGCGCGAGATCGCCCGCGACCAGCGCGTCGACCAGCTGGTAGACGTCGAAGCGGGCGCTGTCGGTCACCGCGTGGACGACGTCGACATCCTCGATGGTCTCGGCGTCGACCAGCAGGCAGAGTTTCTCCACTTCCTGCGCCGCGGCGAGCAGGTTGCCTTCGACGCGTTCGGCGATGAGCGCGGCGGCGCCACGTGAGAGGTGCTTGTGCTGGCGCGCGGCGCGGCGCCCCAGCCAGTCGGGCAGCTGATCGGGACGCGGGTCGCGCGACTGCGCGCAGACCGCATCGCGTTCGAGTTGCTTGAACCAGCGCGCAGCGCGCGCGCGGCCGTCGAGGGCGCCGGCGGTCACCAGGCATACGTCGTCACCGCCGCCGTTGGCGAGCTGTTCGAGCACCTCGACGCCGCGCTTGTCGGGGCCGCGCGACCCGAGGCGGATCTCCAGCAGGCGGCGAGTGGCGAACAGCGACAACGCGTTGGCCTCGGCGGCGACCAGCTCCCAGGCCGCGGCGCCGTCGATGTCGAACACGCAGCGCTCGACGATGCCGGCCGCGTGCGCCTGCGCGCGCAGCGCATCGGCGCATTCGGTCAGCTGCAGCGGTTCGTCGCCGTAGAGGAAATAGATTCGGTCGAGCGTGCCCTTGGCGAGACGCTCGAGCAGGCGATCGCAGCTCAGCTGCATCGGCGCACGCTCACCGGGCGGCGGTTGCCGTGCCCGGTTCCTCCGCCGGCAGTTCGAGCACCTGCAGGCGCAGGGCGATGGCGGTTGCCGCGGTCTCGGCGAGGTCGCGCTGGATGATGTTGTCCTGCTCGACGTTGCCGAGCACCGCGGCCTCGTCGAACACGTAGTCGAGCTGCCAGGAGACGTCCTCGCGCGGCACCAGCAGGGTGCCCGCCGGCGTGCGCACGGCGAAGGAGGTGCTCAACACCAGCTCGACCTCGCGCACCTTGCCGGTATCGGGATCGACCGACAGCGTGCGGCGTTCGAAGCGTTCGCCTTCGATGTCGACGATGAGGTCGGCCTGGCTGCGCGAGCGCACGATGCGCCCGCCGCGGTTGATGACCTGCACGGCGAGGGCGCGACCGACGTCGTTGGCGGCCGGGGCGGAGACGTACACCGCGTGTTCGAGCGCACCGCCCGGACCGCTCCCACGCAGGTGCCAGCCACCGCAGCCGGCGAGCAGGGCCAGTGGAAGCAGGGTCAGCGCGAGCATGACCTGCGCCAACGGGCGTGGTTCGGGCCGGGGTGGCGCGGAGTGCAACATGCCGGGTCTACTCCTGCACAACGATGTTGACCAGCTTGCCGGGAACCACGATCACCTTGCGCACGGCTTTGCCGGCGGTGAAACGCGCGACGTTGTCGTCCGCCATGGCGGCCTGTTCGCAGGCTGCCTTGTCGGCGTCGGCGGGCACGCTCACCACGGCACGCTTGCGTCCGTTGACCTGCACCACGAGCTCGATTGCATCGCGCACCAGGGCGGCTTCGTCGGCGACGGGCCAGGGGGCGCCGGCGAGATCCTCGCGGTGGCCGAGCGCCCGCCACAACACGTGGCCGACGTGCGGCACGATCGGCGCGAGCAGCAGCACCACGGTGTCGAGTCCTTCCTGGCGCACCGCGCGCCCGGCGTCGTTCGCGGCCGGCGTGCGTGACAGGTGGTTGACGAGTTCCATCACCGCGGCGATGGCGGTGTTGAACTTGTAACGCCGGCTGACGTCGTCCGAGACCTTGACGATGGTCTCGTGGATGTGACGGCGCAGCGCCTTCTGATCCGCATCGAGGGTGAGCGCGGCGAGCGCCGGCGCAGGGCCGGCCGTGACGTGCTCGTGGACCAGTCGCCACAGCGACTTGAGAAAGCGGAACGCGCCTTCGACCGCGCTGTCCGACCATTCCAGGCTCTGGTCCGGTGGTGCCGCGAACATCGTGTAGAGGCGCACCGTGTCGGCGCCGTAGCGGTCGATCAACGCCTGCGGGTCGACACCGTTGTTCTTCGATTTCGACATCTTCTCGACCGGTCCGATGGTCACGGGCTGGCCATCGAGATGGGCGCGCGCGGCGATCACGCGCCCCTTGTCGTCCGTCTCGACGTCGACGTCGGCAGGATTGAAGTACTGCTTGCGGCCGCCACCGGTTTCCCTGAAATAGGTTTCCTTGCACACCATGCCCTGGGTCAGCAGGCGCTTGAACGGCTCATCCGAGGAAACCAGGCCGGCGTCGCGCATGGCCTTGTGGAAGAAGCGCGCGTAGAGCAGGTGGAGCACCGCGTGCTCGATACCGCCGATGTAGATGTCGACCGGCATCCAGTAGTCGACGCGGGCGTCGAACATGGCGTCCGGGTTGTCGGCACAGCAGAAGCGCGCGAAGTACCACGACGATTCGAAGAAGGTGTCGAAGGTGTCGGTCTCGCGCCGGCCGGCACTGCCGTCGGGCAGGGTGGTCTCGGTGAAGGCCGGCATGCTGCGCAGCGGTGACGCGACGCCCTCCCAGGCGATGTCCTCGGGCAGCGCCACCGGCAGGCGTTCGTCGCGCTCGGGCTGCACGTTGCCATCGGCGTCGTAGACGACCGGGATCGGGCAGACCCAGTAGCGCTGGCGCGACACCAGCCAGTCGCGCAGGCGGTACTGCACGCGGCGCTCGGCGCGGCCGTCGGCCTCGAGCGCGCTGGCGATGGCGTCGAACGCGGCGGTGAAATCGAGGCCATCGAAGCGCCCGCTGTTGATGGTCGCGCCGCGCTCGGTGAAGGCGCCGGCCGAGACGTCGGGCGCGGTGCCATCGCTCGTGGCGATGACCGGCACGATGGGGAGGTCGTACTTGCGGGCGAACTCCCAGTCGCGCTGGTCGTGCGCGGGAACCGACATGACCGCCCCGGTGCCGTAGCTCATCAGCACGAAATTGGCGACCCACACCGGCAGCGCGTCGCCGGTGAGGGGATGACGCACCGTCACCGGCAGTGCCATACCGCGCTTCTCGAGCTTCTCGATCACGGCCTCGGAAGTCGACTGATGGCGACATTCCTCGATGAAGGCCGCCACGGCGGGGTCGTCCGCAGCGGCAGCAAGGGCGAGCGGATGCTCCGGCGCCACCGCCATGTAGGTGGCCCCGAGCAGGGTATCCGGACGCGTGGTGAAGACCTCGAGTTCATCGAGTCCAGCGGGGCCGTCGTTGAGCGCGAAACGGATTGACAGCCCTTCGGAACGGCCGATCCAATTGCGCTGCATGGTGCGCACCGCCTCCGGCCATTCGTCCATGCGGTCGAGCTCTTCGAGCAGCTCGTCGGCAGAGGCGGTGATGCGCGGGAACCACTGCGGGATCTCGCGCCGCTCGACCGGCGCGCCCGAGCGCCAGCCGCAGCCATCGATGACCTGCTCGTTGGCGAGCACGGTCTGATCGACCGGATCCCAGTTGACCACCGCGGTGGCGCGGTAGACCAGTCCCTTTTCGTAGAGGCGGGTGAAGAACCACTGTTCCCAGCGGTAGTAGGCCGGATCGCAGGTGGCCAGTTCACGGTCCCAGTCGTAGGCGAAGCCGAGGCGCTTGAGCTGGCCGCGCATGTAGGCGATGTTGGAGCGCGTCCACTCCGCCGGCGGCACGTTGTTCTCGATCGCGGCATTCTCGGCCGGCAGGCCGAAGGCATCCCAGCCCATCGGTTGCAGGACGTTCCTGCCCTGCATGCGCTGGTAGCGCGCAATGACGTCGCCGATGGTGTAGTTGCGCACGTGGCCCATGTGCAGGCGCCCCGAGGGGTACGGAAACATGCACAGGCAGTAGAATTTCTCGCGATCCGGATCCTCGTCTGCCTTGAAGACCCGGCCATCTTCCCAGTACTGCTGTACAGCGGGCTCGATGACGCCCGGCTCGTAACGCTCGCTCAGCGAATCCTGCATTGCCATGTCGCGCCGGGGGCGCCCTGTTCGGTTGAGTTCGGGGAAAGCAGACAGACGCCGACGGCCTGGAACGGTAGTCGGCCAGGAAGAGGGTGTTGCTGCGCCGCGAAGCATACCGTAGCGCGCGCGCGAGGCGCAAAAAGGCGGCCGGCTGGACGAGCCGGCCGCGATAGCGGGCCGGGTGCAGGTGAAGGTAGCCTCAGGGCGTGCTGGCGGTGAGGCGCTCGCGGTTGCTGTCGAGCGTTGCCTGGCCGATACCGCGCACCAGCAGCAGGTCGTCGACGGTCTTGAACGGGCCGTGCTCGTCGCGCCAGGCAACGATGGCGGCGGCCTTGGCCGGGCCGATGCCGTCGATGCCGGCGGCGAGCGTGGCGGCGTCGGCGGTGTTCAGGTTGATGCGCTCCGCGGCGCCGGCGGCGAGGCTGGCGAGAAGCAGGCACAGGGCGGGAAGAAGTTTGCTGAAGGACATTCCGTGTCTCCTGGGGCCGACGCCGGGATGGGCCGGCCGCGTTGGGGTGGATGAAAACGGGGCCGCGGGGCGGCCCCCGCCGGGACCACGCACTCCCTGTGCGATAGCCCGGCGGTGAGGACTCTACGCGGGCGGACGCCGGCGCGCGAGCCGGATCCGGGCCGCGGCGCAAGGCATTCGCGGGAAAAATTCCTGCCTGGGCGCGACCCCGCGCCGGCGCGGCCGGTGCACGGGGCAGGCCGGCGACTCGAAGACTTCATTAATCTGTAACAATAAGGACATGTAATGCGCGGCGGCCATTGCCGTCCCGAGCTCACAACCGCGCAGGATCATGACTTCCAAGGTGCTCATCGTCGAAGACGAGCCTGCCATCCGGCAGATGCTCGGGTTTGCGCTCGCCGCCGAGGGATTCAGCTTCCTCGAGGCCGGCGACGTCGAAGCGGCGCAGAATGCGATGAAGTACCTGATGCCGGACATCATCCTGCTCGACTTGATGCTGCCCGGGCTGTCGGGCGTCGATTTCGCGCGCCGGCTCAAGCGCGATCCGAGCACCAGCAGCATTCCGATCATCATGCTCACCGCCAAGGGTGAGGAGAACGACAAGGTGCGCGGCCTCGACAGCGGTGCCGACGATTACATCACCAAGCCGTTTTCGACCCGCGAGCTGCTCGCCCGCGTGCGTGCCGTGATGCGCCGCACCCAGCAGCCGCCGGACCCGGAGATTTTCACCGTTGGGCCGCTCACGGTCGATCTGCAGAGCAACCGCGTCACCTGTGGCGGCACGCCGGTCAACCTCAGTCCGACCGAATTCCGCCTGCTGCACTTCTTCGTCACCCACCCCGAGCGCGTCTACAGCCGCAGCCAGCTGCTCGACTCGGTGTGGGGCGCCAATGCGTACATCGAGGAGCGCACCGTCGACGTCCATATCCGGCGCCTGCGCAAACTGTTCGAGCCCTACAACTGCGACGTCTACATCCAGACCGTGCGCGGCATGGGCTATCGCTTCTCGACGCTGGTCGATTGACGGCGATCAAGCCCGGTCCCGCGCGGGGCATTCCACAAGCGCGCCAAGCGATCCCATAATAGCGACTGGAGGCACCGTCCTGCTGGGAGAGGCGATGCAATATCAGGACATCTGGCGGTTGCTCGGCCTGCTCGTCGTCGCGCTCGTGCTCGGCGCCGTCACTGACCTGACGCCATGGGTCTTGTTCGCCGCGGCCTGCCTGCACATCGTGTGGACCCAGCGCGAGCTCGGCCGACTGCTCAACTGGCTGCGCGATCGCAAGTCCTGCGAGCCGCCCGAGCACGCCGGGGTGTTCGAGGAGCTGACGCTCGAGGTCGACTACCTGCGCGAGCGCCACAAGAAGCGCAAGAAAAAGCTCGCCAGCTATCTCAAGCAGTTCCAGCAGGCAACGCGGGCCCTGCCCGATGCCACCGTGGTGCTCGACACCAACGACGAGGTGCGCTGGGCCAATGGCGCCGCGCGACGCGACCTCGGCGTGTGCTGGCCGGAGGACGTCGGCCAGCGCATCACCAACCTCGTGCGCAATCCCGAGCTGCGCGGCTACATGAAGGCGACGCGTGACGACGAGGGCCGCTCGCTCGAGATCGTCTGCCCGATGGACGCCGAGCGGTACCTGAGCATACTCACCGCGCCCTACGGCAACGACCAGCGCATCCTGGTCGCGCGCGACGTCACCGATCTGCACCGCGCCAACCAGATCCGCTCCGATTTCGTCGCCAACGTCTCGCACGAGCTGCGCACCCCCATCACGGTGTTCCGCGGCTATCTCGAGACCCTGCTCGGGCAGGCCGACCAGGGACCGCCAGCCTGGGGAGGCGCGTTCGAGCAGATGGCGGGCCACGCCGAGCGCATGCAGAACCTCGTGCGCGAACTGCTCCTGTTGTCGAGCCTCGAAGCCGAGAACCGCGTGCGCCAGCCGCAGACGGTCGACGTCCCGGCGCTGGTCGGTGAACTGCACGAGCGCGCGCGCGAGTTGAGTGGTGATCTCGGTCACCTGTTCTCGCTCGAGATCGACGGTGAGCTGTGCGTCGCCGGCGCGCGCGAAGAACTCTACAGCGCGTTCTCCAACCTGCTCTTCAATGCCGTGCAGTACACGCCCGCACGCGGGGTCATTCGCGTGCGCTGGTTCCGCGACGAGGCCGGTGCGCACTTTGCCGTGGAGGACAATGGCATCGGCATCGCGCCCGAGCACATTCCGCGCCTCACCGAGCGCTTCTACCGTGTCGATCCATCGCGCGCGCGTGTAAACGGCGTGGGTGGCACGGGGCTGGGGCTCGCCATCGTCAAGCACGTGCTGGCGCGCCACGATGCCACCCTGAGTATCCGCAGCGAGCCGGGCGAGGGCAGCACGTTCAGCGCCGATTTTCCGCCGCACGTCGTCCGCGAGCGCGGCGCCGCCGTGCGCAGCCAGGGGCGCGCCCGCGACGCCGGGTGAGCGGGCGCGCTACCGTCGGGTAGCGCGCTACTCTTCCGCGGCGTGGCTCGCTTCGAGTTCCTGCTTCACCTGTTCGAGCGCGAGGTGGCGCACGTCCTTGCCCTCCACCAGGTAGATGACGTTCTCGCAGATGTTGTGGGCGTGGTCGCCGATGCGTTCGAGTGCGCGCAACGACAGCACCGCGTCCAATACCGGCGTGATCGAGCGCGGGTCTTCCATCATGTAGGTGATGAGATGGCGCATGATGACGTCGGTCTCGGCATCGACGTCGCGATCCTCCTGGGCCACGCGTAGCGCAGCCTGCGAATCCATGCGCGCGAAGGCGTCGAGCGCGGCGCGCAGCATGCGCCGCACGTGGTGGCCCATGGCGAGCATGCCGACGTAGTAGCTGCGCAGCGCCGTCGGGTTGCCGACGTTCAGAATCAGCCGCCCGATCTTTTCCGCCTCGTCGCCGATGCGTTCGAGGTCGGTAATGGTCTTGCTGACCGCGACGACGAGGCGCAGATCGCCCGCGGCGGGCTGCCGGCGCAGCAGGATCTCGGTGCAGTCGCTGTCGATCTCGACTTCGAGCGCGTTGACCTTGTAGTCGTTGACGGCGACGTACTCGGCCTGCTCGAAATCGCCCTTGGCGAAGGCTTCGATGACGCGTTGCAGGTGATCCTCGACCAGCCCGCCCATGGCGAGCACCTTGGAGCGGATGTCCTCGAGCTCCTTGTCGAACTGCTGCGAGATGTGATGCGGAAGATTGGATAAGGCCATGATGCCCTCCTGGCGCGCTCAGCGCGCCCGCGACGGGAGCCGGCCCGCCGGGCCGGCCTCAGCCATAGCGGCCGGTGATGTAGTCTTCGGTCTGCTTGCGGCGCGGCGTGGTGAACAGGGTGCGTGTCTCGCCGAACTCGATCAGGTCGCCCATGTACATGAACGCAGTGTAATCCGAAACGCGCGCCGCCTGCTGCATATTGTGGGTGACGATGACGATGGTGTAGTCACGCTTGAGCTCGTAGATGAGCTCCTCGATCTTGAGCGTCGAAATCGGGTCGAGCGCCGAGGCCGGTTCGTCGAGCAGCAGCACTTCGGGCTCGATGGCGATGGCGCGCGCGATCACCAGGCGTTGCTGCTGACCGCCGGACAGGCCGAGCGCATTGTCGTGCACGCGGTCCTTGACCTCTTCCCACAGCGCGGCGCCGCGCAGTGCGCGCTCGACTGCCTTGTCGAGGACGCGACGGCTCTTCACGCCCTGGATGCGCAGCCCGTAGGCGACGTTTTCGTAGACCGACTTCGGAAACGGGTTGGGTTTCTGGAACACCATGCCGATGCGGCGGCGCAGCTGCGCGACATTGATCGCGCGATCGTAGATGTTGTGGCCGTCGAGCAGAACCTCGCCGTTGATGCGCACGTCATCGATGAGGTCGTTCATGCGGTTGAAGCAGCGCAGCAGGGTCGACTTGCCGCAGCCGCTCGGGCCGATGAACGCGGTGACCTGCTTGGTCGGGATCAGCAGGTCGATGTCGTTCAGCGCGCGCTTTGCCCCGTAGTAGAGGTTCAGCTTGCGCACTTCGAGACAGGTCTCGTGTGCCTCGACACGGGCGCGACTGCCGCCCTCGCGGAGCGCCTGTGCCCCGATGCCGTGCGTCAGCCCGGACTGGGCCGGCTGCTCGGCGCCTTCTGGGCTTGCTGTCATCGGTGCGGATCCGGGTTCAGGCTTCGGCTGCATTGTACTTTTCCCGCAGACGGTTGCGAATGGTGATGGCTGCGAGGTTCAGGGTAATGATGATCACCACGAGCAGCAGGGAGGTGGCATAGACGAGCGGGCGCGCCGCCTCGACGTTGGGGCTCTGGAAGCCGACGTCGTAGATGTGGAAGCCGAGGTGCATGAACTTGCGATCGAGATGCAGGAACGGGAAGTTGCCGTCGAGCGGTAGCGACGGCGCGAGCTTCACCACGCCGACCATCATCAGCGGTGCCACTTCGCCGGCAGCGCGCGCGACGGCGAGGATGAGGCCGGTCATCATGGCCGGGGTCGCCATCGGCAGTACCGTGCGCCACAGCGTCTCGGCCTTGGTCGCGCCGAGCGCGAGGCTGCCTTCGCGGATCGAGCGCGGAATGCGCGAGAGACCTTCCTCGGTGGCCACGATCACCACCGGCACGGTCAGCAATGCGAGCGTCAACGAGGACCACAGCAGGCCGGGCGTGCCGAAGGTCGGCGCCGGCAGGGCTTCCGGGTAGAACAGCTGGTCGAGCGATCCGCCGATGAAGTAGACGAAGAAGCCGAGACCGAATACGCCATAGACCACCGACGGGACGCCGGCGAGGTTGTTGACGGCGATGCGAATGACGCGGGTCAGCGTACCCTGGGTGGCGTACTCACGCAGGTAGACCGCGGCGATGACACCGAACGGCGTCACGAACACCGACATCAGCATGACCATCAGCACGGTGCCGAAGATGGCCGGGAACACGCCGCCCTCGGTGTTGGCCTCGCGCGGTTCGTCGCTGACGAATTCGGTCGCCTTGGCGAGGTAGTGCAGGAGCTTGTCACCGATGCCCATGGCGTTGGGCTGGAACAGCCGCACGAGTCCTGCGAACGGCAGCTCGCGCACCTCTCCGCTGCTGGTGCGCGCGATCAGCGTATCGCGGCCGATCGACTCGTAGAGCGTGGCCAGTTCCGCTGCCAGTGCCTCGTAGCGGGCATCGAGTGCGGCACGCTCGGTGGCAATGGCGGCACGCCGCGGATCGCCGGCCGCCGCCTCCTCGAGTTCGAGCGCGCGGGTACGCAGGCGCAGCTGCTCGAGCTGGTAGTTCACCGCGCCCATCTCGTCTTTTTCGATGTCGCGGATGCGTTGGCGCAGTTCCTCGGTGCGCGCCATGCGTGCGCGAATCTCCGGCCACGGGTCGCCGCCGGTTGCGACCGCCTGGTCGCCCTCGCGCAGGCCTTCGACGAAGCCGTAGAAGTTGCCCCACTCCTCGCGCTCGGCGACGAACACCGCCTCCGGGTAGCGGGTCTCGGCGAGATGTACGCCGGTGACCCAGCGGAAGTCGGTGCCGGTGACGTCGCGGTTGCCGGTCTTGACCAGGTAGCGCTCGACGAACTCCTGCCCCTCCGGCACTTCGATCCCGAGGGCGCGCACGCGCGCGGCGGTGACCGTCTCGTGGTCGGCGAACTCCCCGATCACCTGCTCGCCGCTGTCCAGCGTCAGCTCGGCGACGTCCTGCGGCCAGAAGTGGCCCATGCCACGCAGCATGATGAGGGCAAGCAGGCCGACCACCATGACCAGGCTGACGCTGACGGTGCCGGCGGTCAGCCAGATCCAGGGCAGGCCGGAGCGCAGCCAGGCGCCGGTGCCGCGGTCGTGCTCGGACTTGGCGGACACGGCCACGTGTTACAGGCTCGAGTACTTGCGCCGCAGGCGCTGGCGCACCAGCTCGGCCAGGGTATTGACCAGGAAGGTCACCATGAACAGGACCAGCGCGGCAAGGAACAACACGCGGTAGTGGGTGCTGCCGACCTCGGACTCCGGCATTTCGACGGCGATGTTGGCCGATAGCGCGCGGAAGCCCTGGAAGATGTTGAGATCCATGATCGGCGTGTTGCCGGTCGCCATGAGCACGATCATGGTCTCGCCGACGGCGCGCCCCATGCCGATCATGACCGCCGAGAAGATACCCGGGCTCGCCGTCAGCAGCACCACGCGTACGGCGGTCTGCCACGGCGTCGCGCCGAGTGCGAGGCTGCCCATGGTCAGCGATCGTGGCACGCTGTACACGGCGTCCTCGCTGATGGTGAAGATGGTCGGGATGACGGCGAAGCCGATGGCGATACCGACGACCAGCGAATTGCGCTGGTCATAGGTGATGTCGAAGGTGGTGTGCAGCCAGGCGGCGGCGCTGCCGTCGAAGAAGGCCACCTCGATCAGCTTGCCGAACTCGAGGCTTGCCCACATCGCCAGGCACACCACCGGCACCAGCAGCAGTGCCTCCCAGCCGTCTGGCACGCGGTGGCGCAACGCCGCCGGCAGGCGCGGCCACAGCCACGCCGCGAGCACCATCGCGAGCGGCAGCACGGCGACACTCAGGAACACGCCGACCAGCTCGCGCTCGATCAGCGGCGCCAGCCACAGGCCGGCGAGAAAGCCGAGGATGACCGTCGGCAGCGCCGCCATCACTTCGATCGCGGGTTTGACCACCGCACGCATCGGTGGCGACATGAAATAGGCGGTGTAGATCGCGCCGAACACCGCCAGCGGCATGGCGAACAGCATCGAGTAGAAGGTCGCCTTGAAGGTGCCGAACGTGAGCGGCATGAGGCTGAACTTGGGCTCGAAATCGGCGCTCGCCGAGGACGACTGCCAGATGTATTCGGGCTCCTGGCGGCTCTCGTACCAGACCTTGCCCCACAGCGCCTGCCACGACACTTCGGGGTGCTCGTTCTCGATGGCGAAGGTTTCGTAGCGGCCATCGGCGTCGCTGACGATGGCGGCATGGGCACGCGGTGACATGGCGAGCGCGACGGGCGCGTCGAGCGTGACCGGCTCGACCACCAGGCGGCGGTGCGCGGTGGTGTGGAACAGGCCCAGGTTGCCCGCCGCGTCGAGCGCGGCGAAGCCCTTGCGGAAGTGCTCGGGTGCGATGTGGGTGACGGCGGCCGGCAACGGCGCGAAGCGGCGCACCTCGGCCATGGCGTAATTGTTGTGTTCGTCGCGCACCGGGAACCATTGCGCGACTTCGCCGTGGTCGTCGCCGACCAGCAGCGAGATGCCGCCGGCGAGCAGAGCGATGGCGGTCACCCGCGCGTCTTCGCCGACCACGCTGATGCGGTCGACCAGCACCGGCGCGGCCTTGTCGCTGATGTCGTAGAAGGTGAGCACGCCCTCGGTGGAGACCACGAAAAGCTCGCGCTGCTCGATGTCCATCACCATGTGCGCCACGTCGCCGCCGTCGAGATCGAGCTCGCTCTTGCTCGTCTCCAGCGTCACCTCGTCGTCGAGGAAGGAGGTCTGGCGGGTCACGTTGAGCAGCAGCAGGCGACCGTCGGTGGTGGCCGCCGCGATACTCGCCTCGTCGTCGTTGGCCTGGCCGGCGATGAGCCGCAGGCCCGCACCGCGCTTGCTGACGACGAACGCGTCCTCGCCGTAGGGGAAGCCCATGGCAGGGGTAATCTGGCGCCGGTCGTTCGGGTAACTCACCTGGTAGCGGGCCCGCGCGATGACCACGCGGCCGTCGCTGGTGCCGACGAACAGCGTGCGTTCGACGGGCGCGCCGGCGGCGACGGCGCTGGCCTCGACCCCGGCGGCCGCGAGCGGCCCGAGCAGGGTATCGGCGGCGATCTCGTCGCCGTCGGCGAGGCGGAAGAAGCGGTAGTCGCCGCGGCGTCCGACGCTGAGCCCGATCTCGGCATACTCGTCAAGCGCGAGCAGCGCCGGGGGGCTCGTCGCGGGACTCTCGCGCAGGCCCTCGGCATGCATCGACGCGCCCGCGAAGAGCGGCAGCACGACGTAGAAAAGATAAAAGAAAATCAGCAGGATGGCGATGATCACCGAGATCCCGCCGATGCCCATCACGAGGCCGAACAGGCGATCCTTGAGGAGCCGCAGACGTTCGCGTGCGCTGCGCTCTCGCATGGCGGAGCTGTCAGTCACGGGCGCGGACCTGGCTGGCTCGGGGGGATGGTAGGCATCATGTGTGGTGTCGATCCGCTCGGCGCACACCCGGCGGGATACGGCGCCGCCCGTGCCGGGGCTGGCGTGCATCGGCCCGCGAGGCACGCACGGCGGACGGGCTGCAGGCAGCCGGGCCGGCATTCTGGCGGCGCCATGTTACAGGATCAAGTCGTGCGGGCATGGCCCGCGCGGCTCATTTCTCTGCGGCGATGTAGCAGATCCAGCCGGCGTCGGCGTCGGCGTTGGTGACCGGGGAAAATTCGCCGCTGCCCTCCTCCTCGTCCTCGTCCCAGCCCTGCCAGTAGACGGTGGTGCGGCGGAAGCCGGCTTCGACGAGAATCTCGCGGATTTCCGGCAGCGTCCACAGGCGCCACTCGTAGCTGAAGGCCTGCTTGAGCTTGGAGCCGTCGGGGAAGTGGAAATGGATATGGCAGAGCAGGGTGCCGTCGACCGGGTTGTAGGCAGCCTGGTCCCACACGTAGGTGAAGTCGTCGTGCTCGGTCTTCTCCTTGAGCTCACGGAAGGCATCGTAGCCGCCGTAGCAATCGAGAAAGAAGATGCCGTCGTCGTTGAGGGTGTCGAGCACGCGGCGGAAGTAGCGGCGCAGCAGGCGGCGTTCCTTGAGCAGCCAGTAGCTGAAATTCATCGCGAGCACGATGTCCTGCAGCGGCGTGGACGCTTCCAGGACGTCCGCGTTGACCAGCGCGATGCGCTTGCGCTGGGCCGGGGTGAGGGCGGCGACGTGGTGCGCTTCACCCCAGGCCAGCACCTCGGTATCGAGATCGACGCCGGTCGCGTAATTGTCGCTGCGCCGCCGTACCCATTCGCAGGACGTGTTGCCGGTCCCGCAGAAATCCTCGCGCAGGTAGCGCGCGCGGCGCCCGCGCAGGCGCATGAACTCGTCGTCGACGAAGTCGATCTCGGCTTCCACGCATTGCACCGACGCCTCGTAGAGTGCGTGGCGATCGGCCTGCTCGGCCTGCGTCGGTCGCTGCTTGCCGCGGCGCCGGCTGCCTAGCGTGTCCTTGGTGTGCTTGTCGCGCTTGTGCTTCTTAACCATTTTGACCGGCCTCAGAACGCTTTCCCGGAAGCCTTGCGGTGCCCGCGAAAAGCGCGCAATGTAAACCGAATGCCCGCATGATGCACCCGGCCGCGGGCTTTGCCACAGCCGCTTCGGACGTAACCAGCCGTAACCAAGACATTCGCGCGACGACGGCGCAGCATCATGGACGCAAAGACCATCGCCATCGGCGACCCCGAACTCTACATCAACCGCGAGCTCTCGCTGCTCGAATTCAACCGGCGCGTGCTCGAGCAGGCCAAGGATGACACCAATCCACTGCTCGAGCGGCTGCGTTTCCTGTGCATCTCGAGTTCGAACCTCGACGAGTTCTTCGAGATCCGCGTCGCCGGGCTCAAGCAGCAGGTCGCGTTCGCGCCGGGCCAGTCGGGGGCCGACCAGATGTCGCCGGCCGAGCAGCTGCGCGCAATCAGCAGTGCCGCGCACGCGCTGGTCGCCGAGCAGTACCGGGTTCTCAACGAGGAACTCCTGCCGGCGCTGGCCGCCGAGGGCATCCGCTTCGTCAAGCGCAGCGAGTGGCACCAGCGGCAGGCGCAGTGGGTGCGGCGCTTCTTCAACCGCGAGCTGCTGCCGGTACTGAGCCCGATCGGCCTCGACCCCTCGCACCCGTTCCCACGCATCCTCAACAAGAGCCTGAATTTCCTCGTCTCGCTCGAGGGTGTCGATGCGTTCGGCCGCAATTCCGTCATCGCCATCGTGCAGGCACCGCGGTCCCTGCCGCGCATCATCAATGTCCCCGAGCCGTACGCGAACGGCCCGCACGAGTTCGTGTTCCTGTCCTCGATCATCCACGCGCACGTCGACGACATCTTCCCGGGCATGAAGGTGACGGGGTGCTACCAGTTCCGCGTGACCCGCAACAGCGACCTGTTCGTCGACGACGAGGAGGTGGAGGACCTGCTGCAGGCGCTCGAGGGCGAGCTGCAGCAACGCCGCTTCGGCGACGCGGTACGGCTCGAGGTCGCGAGCGAGTGCCCGCTCGAGATGATCAGCCTGCTGACCCACGAGTTCGACCTCCTCGACCCGGATATCTACAGCTGCAACGGCCCGGTCAACCTGACCCGCCTGATGGCGGTGCCGGACATGGTCGAGCGGCCCGACCTCAAGTTCCCGGCGTTCACCCCGAGCCGGCCGCTCAGGCTCAAGCGCAATGCCGACATGTTCGAGGTCATCCGTCGCGGCGACGTGCTGCTGCACCACCCCTTCCAGTCGTTCTCGCCGATCACCGATTTCCTGTTCCAGGCCGCGCGCGACCCGGAAGTGCTCGTGATCAAGCAGACGCTCTACCGCACCGGCCCGGACTCGGCCATCGTGCAGGCGCTGGTCGAGGCCGCGCGCGAGGGCAAGGAGGTGACCGTCGTCATCGAGCTCAAGGCCCGTTTCGACGAGGAGGCCAACATCGAGCTGGCTACGCGCCTGCAGGAGGCGGGAGCGCACGTCGTCTACGGTATCGTCGGGCACAAGACCCACGCCAAGATGATTCTCGTGGTACGACGCGAGGGCAAGCAGCTGCGCCGTTACGTGCATCTCGGCACCGGCAACTACCACGCGCGCACCGCGCGCCAGTACACCGATTACGGCTTGTTCACCTGTGACAACACCATCGGCGTCGACGTGCAGAAGATCTTCCACCAGCTCACCGCGCCGGGGCGTGCCGGCAAGCTGAAGAAGCTGCTGCAGTCGCCGTTCACGATGCACAAGACGGTCATCGATCTGATCAATCGCGAAGCGGCGCTCGCGCGCGCCGGCAAGAGTGCACGCATCATCGCCAAGATGAATGCTCTGTCCGAGGTGAAGGTCATCGACGCCCTCTACGAGGCGTCGATGGCGGGCGTGAAAATCGATCTCATCGTTCGCGGCGTGTGCGCGCTGCGGCCTGGTTTCGAGGGCATCTCGGACAACATCCGCGTGCGCTCCATCGTCGGCCGCTTTCTCGAGCACACGCGGGTGTTCTACTTCGCCAACGACGGCTCGCCCGAAATCTACCTCTCCTCGGCCGATTGGATGGGGCGCAACTTCTTCAATCGCGTCGAGACCGCCTTCCTGGTCGAAGACAAGCGGCTGCACCAGCGCATCATGAAGGAATGCCTGAACAATTATCTTGCCGACAACACGCGCGCCTGGGCGCTGCGCAGCGACGGCACTTATGCGCGGGTCAAGCCGGGCGCGGCGCGCGCACGCGACGCCCAGCAGCACCTGCTCGACGCGCTGGCCGGCTGAGGCGCGTGACCCTCACTTGAGCTTGAGCTTGAACCCGGCAGCCTTGAGGTAGGCGGCTTCGGACTCGAGATCGGCGCGCGTCAACGGGTGCGCGTCGAGCCATTGCGGCGGAAAGCCGAGCTTGAGCGTGTTGCCATCGGCGACGAGCGAGAGGCCCGGCAGCGCCTCCGCGCTGCGCCGACGGTGCAGCATGCAGGCCAGCCGCAACAGGATGCACAGCCTCAGGATCGACTTCTCGAGCTCCGCCGGCAGGCGGCTGAAAGTCGTTACCGGGAGCTTGCGGCGATGCCCGCGCACCAGCGCCGCGAGACGCTGCTGTTCGCCGCGTGCGAAGCCCGGCAGGTCGAGATTGGTCAGCAGGTACTCGCCGTGCTTCTGGTACTGGCTGTGCGACACGCTGAGCCCGATCTCGTGGAGGCTGGCGGCCCAGCTGAGCAGGCGGCGGTGATCCTCGCCGGCGAGACCCCACGAGGCCTGCACCTGTTCGAGCAGGCCGAGTGCCGTCGCGCGCACCCGCTCACTCTGTGCGAAATCGAGCTGGTAGCGCATCACGAGCCCGTTGACGGTGCGCTCGCGCACGTCCTCGCGATGGATGCGCCCGAGCTGGTCGTAGAGCAGGCCTTCGCGCAAGGCACTCTGCGAGACCCGCATGCGTTCGACGCCGAGCGCTTCGAAGGCGGCCGCGAGGATGGCGACGCCGCCCGGCAGCACCGGGCGGCGCTCGTCGGACAGCCCGGTCAGGCTGAGCTTGTCGACGTGGCCGGCATCGAGCATGGCCTGTTTCAGCCGGGCCAGGCTCTGCGGCGTGATGCCCTCGCGGCTCCAGCCTTGGGCGAGCACGATCTCGCGCACGGCGAGAATGGTGCCGGAAGCGCCGATTGCCGACTGCCAGCCGCTCTCACGGTAGGCGAGCTCGATTGCTTCGAGTTCCTGGCGCGCGGCGATCTCGGCGGCGCGCATCGCCTTGGCGTCGATGCGACCGCTGGCGAAGAAGGCGTCCGAATGGCTCACGCAGCCCATGTGCAGGCTCTCGAGCTGCAGGGCCTCGAAGTGGCGTCCGAGGATGAATTCCGTGCTGCCGCCGCCGATGTCCATCACCAGCCTGAGCTCGGCGTCGTCCTCGAGGCCGTGCGACACGCCGAGGTAGATCAGCCGCGCCTCCTCGTGCCCGGAGATGACGTCGATCGGGTGGGCCAGCGCCGCCTCCGCGCGCGTGATGAAGTGCCACGCGTTGCGCGCCTTGCGCAAGGTGTTGGTGCCGACCACGCGCACCGCGCCGCGCGGCAGGTCACGCACGCGCTCGCCGAACTGGGCGAGGCAGTCCATGGCGCGGGCCATGGCCTTCTCGCTGATGTTGTTGTCGGCATCGAGCCCGGCCGCAAGGCGCACCGTGGCGCGCATCCGATCGAGCACGCGGAAACCCTGTTCAGTCGGCTCGGCGACGATCATGTGGAAACTGTTCGAGCCGAGGTCGACCGCCGCGAGGGTGCGTGGCGCGCCGTGCTGGGAATCGGACATGGTGACCTGTGCTGCGTGTTGCGGTGCCGGCTGCGCCGCACGCGCCAGCGGGCGTCCGGCCTGTGGTGAGTGTAGCGGCTGGGGCGACGCGCCGTGGCGTGACCGTCTTGCGCCGGATCAAGTGGGGCCGTCGTGCCCGCCGCCCCTGGCCCGGCGCGAATTATACTGGCCGTGTGCCACTTGCCGAGGGAGCTTCTGCCATGAGTGACGACATCGCGCGCATCACCCCGCCCGAGGCGGCGCGCATCCTTGCCGAGGATGCACGCGCGCTGCTCATCGACGTGCGGTCGAAGGTCGAGTTCGACTATGTCGGCCACCCGGTCGGCGCCGTCAACGTGATATGGAAAGACTACCCGGGTTGGCAGGAGAACCCGCGTTTCGTCGACGAAGTGCGCGCTACGCTCGCCGCCCACGGAGGCGACGACCCGGCACGGCCGGTGCTCGCGATCTGCCGCAGCGGTGCGCGTTCGCTGGCCGCGGCCAAGGCCCTTGCGGCGGCCGGCTACCAGCGGCTCTACAATGTCGAGGAAGGCTTCGAAGGGGACAAGGACGCGGCAGGGCATCGGCGCAGCGTGAGCGGCTGGCTGGCGCATGGACTGCCGTGGGAGCAGACCTGATCAGGAAAGCGGCCGCGTGGCGCTGTTTCAGCGATCGCCCGCTTCCGCTGCCGCGGTAGGGCGCTCGGCGCCGCAGCGCCAGCATTGGCCGAACGCACCGCCGAGCGTTTCTCCGCAATCCGGGCAGCGCCACTCGCGGTCGGCCGCGGGCGCTGCCGCCGCTTCGTGGATGAGGCGCTCGGCGCGCGCGACGTCGCCATCCTCCAGCACCCAGATTTCCGGCCAGCACTCGTTGACCGGCAGCTCGCCGGCGGCGCCGCCGAGGTAGGCGTTGCGCAGCAGGCAGGGGATGCCAGCCGCCTCGAGCACGGAGGTCAGCCATCCGCAGTGGACCGCGTCGGCCGAGCTGTACACGCGTTTCATCGTGGCCTGTGAGGGTTTCCCTGGTGATCGCGCGCCGTGATCGCTACCCGGCGCCGTGCCGCGTATACTATCGCGCGCCCATTTCCGCCGGACCCGTCGCGCCCGGCATCCACCGGCGGCACCGCCGCTCCGCAGGCCGTATGTCTACCACCAATCTCCGCAACATCGCCATCGTCGCGCATGTCGACCATGGCAAGACCACCCTCGTCGACGAACTGCTCAAGCAGTCCGGCACCCTGGATGCGCGCAAGAGCCAGGGCTCCGAGCGCGTGATGGATTCCAATGCGCTCGAACGCGAGCGCGGCATCACCATCCTCGCCAAGAACACCGCGCTGACCTGGCGCGATTACCGCATCAACGTGGTCGACACGCCCGGGCACGCCGACTTCGGCGGCGAGGTCGAGCGCATCCTGTCGATGGTGGATTCGGTGCTGCTGCTGGTCGACGCCGTCGACGGGCCTATGCCGCAGACGCGCTTCGTCACCCAGAAGGCCTTCGCACGCGGACTGCGTCCGCTCGTCGTGATCAACAAGTGCGACCGCGATGGCGCACGCCCGCACTGGGTGCTCGACCAGACCTTCGAGCTGTTCGACCGCCTCGGCGCGACCGACGAGCAGCTCGATTTCCCGGTCATCTACGCCTCGGCCATCCAGGGCTGGGCGCGGCGCGAGCCGAACGGCCCGGAGAGCGACATGACGGTGCTGTTCGAGACCATCGTCGAGCATGTCGCGCCGCCCAGCATCGCGCCGGGTGAGGCGCTGCAGATGCAGGTCAGTGCACTCGATTACTCGAGCTACGTCGGCGCCATCGGCATCGGGCGCATCAACCGTGGCCGCATAGCCTCGAACCAGGCGCTCGTCATCGTCGACGCGGACGGCCGCCAGCGGCGCGGTCGCGTGCTCGAGGTGCTCGGTTTCCAGGGCTTGAACCGCGAAGTGCGCGAGAGCGCCGAGGCCGGCGACATCATCGCCGTCACCGGCATCGACGACCTGCGCATCTCCGATACGCTGTGCGATCCGGCCGCGCCCGAGGCGCTGCCGCCGCTGACCGTCGACGAACCGACGGTGTCGATGACCTTCGAGGTCTCCGATTCGCCCTTCGCCGGTCGCGAGGGGCGCTTCGTCACCAGCCGGCAGATCCTCGAGCGTCTCGAGCGCGAGCTCGTGCACAACGTCGCGCTGCGGGTCGAGCCGACCGCCGATCCCAAGGTGATGCTGGTGTCCGGGCGCGGCGAGCTGCACCTGTCGATCCTGATCGAGAACATGCGTCGCGAAGGCTACGCCTTCTGCGTCGGGCGTCCGCAGGTCATCGTCAAGCTCATCGACGGCGTCAAGTGCGAGCCCTTCGAGCAGCTCGTCGTCGACGTCCCCGAAGACTACCAGGGTGCCGTGATGGAGCGCCTCGGAACGCGTCGCGGACAGCTCAAGAACATGCAGAGCGACGGGCAGGGTCGCGTGCGCCTCGACTACGAGATCCCGGCGCGCGGCCTGATCGGCTTCCGTACCGAGTTCCTCACCGCGACTTCCGGCACCGGCCTGATCTTTCACAGCTTCGACGAGTTCCGCCCGCTCGAGGCCGGCGCCATCGGCGCGCGCAAGAACGGCGTGCTGATCGCCAACGCGCCCGGCAAGGCGCTCGCCTTCGCGCTGTTCAACCTGCAGGAGCGCGGGCGCCTGTTCGTCAAACCGGGCGACGAGGTATTCGAGGGCATGATCGTCGGCATCCATGCGCGCGAGAACGACCTCACGGTCAATCCGATGAAAGCCAAGCAGTTGACCAACATCCGCGCCGCGGGCAGCGACGAGAACATCCTGCTCACGCCGCCGGTGCGCTTCGATCTGGAGCAGGCGCTGGAGTTCATCGACGACGACGAGCTGGTCGAAGTGACACCCGAGGCGGTACGCCTGCGCAAGCGCGAGCTGAAGGAAGTCGATCGCAAGCGTACCCAGCGTGCGCAGGAGAAGGCGGAAGCCTGAGTCTGTACGCGATGGACCGGCGATGATCGGACTCATCCAGCGCGTCGACAAGGCGCACGTCGAGGTGTCCGGCGAGATTGTCGGCTCGATCCAGCGTGGCCTGATGGCGCTGATCGGCGTCGAGCGCGGCGACGGCGAACTCGAGGCGACGCGCCTGCTCGAGCGCCTGCTCGGCTACCGCGTGTTCCCCGACGCCGACGGACGCATGAACCGCTCGCTTGGCGACATCGACGGCGGGCTCCTGCTGGTGCCGCAGTTCACGCTGGCGGCCGATACCCGCAAGGGTATGCGCCCGAGCTTCACCCCGGCCGCCACGCCGGAAGACGGCAAGCGCCTGTTCGCCTACCTGGTCGCCGCCGCGCGCAAGGCGCATCCGCGCGTCGGCAGCGGGCGCTTCGGTGCCCACATGAAGGTCACGCTGGTTAACGACGGACCGGTCACCTTCTGGCTCGAAGTACCGCCGGGCAAGCCGGCGACGGCCCCGCCAGTCGCCTGAGCGCGCACCGTCGCGGCCGGCGCTTGCAGCCGGGAGACGGGCGACCTGCCGGCGGCAAGTGCTGGCGAGCCAGGCCGGTTCGCTCAGCCGGCGGCGAAATCGACGATGGCCTGGGCGGTGCGTCGGGCCCCGGCACCGAGCGTGATGGAGTAATGGTTGGTGCCGGCGAGTTCCTGCCACGCGAGGTGCGCAATGGCGGCGACCTTGGCCTCGACGGCGGCACGCGGCATCAGCGGCTCCGGCTGGTTGAGCAGGCCGCGCTCGGCGGTCAGCATCAGCATCGGCGTGGGCACGCGATCAATCATCGTGACCATCTCGGATCGCATCGGGTCGAGTCCGTCGGCGCGCACCGCGGCTTCGCTGACGCGGCTTTTCAGGTGCGGCGCTTCGCCGACGAGGTCGTAGTCGAAATAGGCTTCGACGTGCGCGTTCCAGGCCGCGGGGTCGGCGAACGCGGGATGCTCGTGCCAGTAGGCCTGGTAAGCGGCGCGGTCGGGGAACTCGAGGCGCAGGCGGGCGAGCGCCGGGCCGAGGACTTTCTCGAGCAGCGCCTCCGGCGCGAGCCCGTCGGGTAACGGCAGGGCGACGCCGCCGTCGACCAGCACGATGCGCTCGAGGTACTCGGGTCGCGTGGCACCGAAGGTCACCCCGATGTAGGCGCCCATGGAATGCCCGGCGTAGAGCACCGGCCCGCCGCCGAGGTGATCGATCAGCGCGCACAGGTCATCGACGTGGCGGGCAAGGCCGAACGGGCCCGGCAGCGTACTGCTCTGTCCGCGACCGCGCAGGTCCGGCGCGAATACGTTGAAGCGTCCGGGCGGCAGCGCCGCGACGACCTCGCCCCACGCCATGTGCGAGGCCGAGATGCCGTGCACGAGCAGCAGCGTCGGGCCGTCTCCCGGCCAGTGGGCGACGGTGAGCGGGCCGCCGTCTACGGCGACTTCGACAAAACGCTTGGTGTTCTGCATGATGGTGCGCTACTCGTTGTGTTGCCAGGTAGTCGCGCGTGCATCGCACGCCACAATGCGATCCGCGCGACGCGCAGTGTAACCGGGAGCGGCATGCGTCGCAGGGCGATGCGCGCTCCGGTTTCGATCCGCCCATGCCCAGTAAGCACCTGCTCATCGTCTACCACTCGAAGACCGGCGGCACGCGCAGGCTCGTCGAGGCCGCCGTCGAGGGGGCCCGCGATCCCGCCATCGAAGGCGTCGCATGCCGCGTGTGCGCGGCGCTGGAGGCGACGCCGGCCGACGTGCGCTGGGCCGATGCGCTGCTCATCGGCACGCCGGAGAACTTCGGTTACATGTCCGGCGCGCTGAAGCATTTCTTCGACAGCATCTACTACGAGTGTCTCGAGCACACCCAGGGCCTGCCCTACGCGCTGCTGATCAAGGCCGGCAACGATGGGCGCGGCGCGCTCGCCGCGATCGAACGTATCGTCACCGGGCTCGCCTGGCGACGGGTGGCGGAGCCGCTGGTGGTCCGTGGAGACATCGTCGCGGGCAACGTCGAGGCCAGCCGCGAACTCGGCATGACGCTCGCCGCCGGGCTCGAAGCGGGCCTGTTCTGAACGTGCCGGCGTGCGCAGTCCCACGCCGCCGGGCACCGGCCTGCACCATGCGGCGAGGCGCTTCACGGGTCGTCCCCGGTATTTGCTCTACAATGCGCGTCGCAGCCCCGAAACCAGCGAGCCCGCAGCATGTCGCTCGAGAACACCGCCCGCCTGCCGACCCGCGATGAGCGCGATCCTCCGCGTGACATCCGCAAGACCGCGATCGATCCGGATTTCTGGTACCCGGTAGCGCGCTCACGAGACATCAAGGTCGGCAAGACCCGCGCGGTCAGCTTTGCCGGCCAGCCGATCGTGCTCGTGCGCACGGCCACGGGTGAACTGTTCGCGCTCGAGGATCGCTGTGCGCACCGCCAGGTGCCGCTGAGTACCGGCGTGGTGTCGGGCTGCGCGATTCGCTGTGGTTACCACGGCTGGGAGTACGACGCGTCCGGCAAGTGCGTCAGCGTGCCCTACCTCGATACCTGCCAGATGAAACCGAACAGTGTGCGCAGCTACCCGGTGCGCGAGGCCTACGGGCTCGTGTTCGTGTTTCCCGGTGAGGCGGCGCGCGCCGCCGGCGTCCCCTTCCCGGACGTGCCCTCCGCGAGCGACCCGGACTACAAGACGCGCTACCTCGATCGGCGCGTCGAATGCCACTACACCTTCATGCACGAGAACCTGATGGACATGAACCATCAGTTCCTGCATCGCCGCCTGATGGGCGGCATCAAGACCATCTTCCTCGGCACGCGCGCCGGCGACAACTGGTGTGAGGCCGACTACACATTCAAGCGCGCCACCGGCAAGCAGCCGCTCGGTGAGAAGTTCATGCTCGGCAAGCGCCCGGAGGCCGAGGTCGGCGAGCGCGATCTCATGACCATTCGCACCGAGTATCCCTACCAGACGCTCAAGTTCTGGACCGCCGGCAGCACCCACCCGGCACTCGACCTGTGGAACGTCTACATTCCCGTCGACCGTGCCCAGCGCATCAACCACACCTTCGGGCTGATGATGATCCGCCGGCCGTCGCCGGCTTTCCTGCTCGATGTGTTCTGGCCGGTCATCGTGTGGTTCACTAACGGCATCTTCGCCGAGGACCGCTGGATCTGCGAGCTCGAGCAGGCCGCCTTCGACGAGCATGGCGCCGATCGCAACCAGGAGATCTTTCCCGCCATCCGCGCCTTGCGCAAAGTCCTCACCGACAACGGCGTGCCGCTCGGCGAGGGCGCGCGCTGAAGCGGCTCAGGCGCTGCCCAGCCAGTCGCGCGGACGGATGAAATCGGTGTAGAGACGCGCTTCGGGCGAACCCGGCGACGGCGCCCAGGCATAGCGCCAGCGCACGTTCGGCGGCAGCGACATCAGGATCGACTCGGTACGACCACCGCTCTGCAGGCCGAAGATGGTGCCGCGGTCGTAGACCAGGTTGAATTCGACGTAACGGCCGCGCCGGTAGAGCTGGAAATCGCGTTCGCGTTCGCCGAAAGCGGTGTCGCGACGGCGTTCGACGATCGGCGCGTAGGCCTCGATGTAGGCGCTGCCGACGGCGCGGATGAAGTCGAAGCAGCGTGCGAACGGCCATTCGTTGAGATCGTCGAAGAACAGTCCGCCGATGCCGCGGTGCTCGTCACGATGCCTGAGGTAGAAGTACTCGTCGCACCACTGTTTGAAGCGTGGATAGACGTCGTCGCCGAAGGGCGTGCAGGCCTCGCGGGCGCGGCGGTGCCAGGCCACGGCATCTTCCTCGAAGCCGTAGTAGGGCGTGAGGTCGAAACCGCCGCCGAACCACCACACCGGCGCCTCGCCGTCCTTCTCGGCAACGAACAGGCGCACGTTGGCATGCGAAGTCGGGACATACGGATTGCCCGGATGCACCACCAGTGAAACGCCCATGGCGCGGAAGCGGCGGCCGGCGAGTTCCGGGCGTCGCGCGGTCGCGGCCGGTGGCAGGCTGGTGCCGGCGACCAGCGAGTAATTGACCCCGGCCTGCTCGAACACCGCGCCGTCGGCGAGCACGCGCGTGCGGCCACCGCCGCCCTCGGCGCGCGTCCAGGCATCCTCGTGGAAGCGTGCCGCGCCATCGAGCGCCTCGAGGCGCGCGCAGATGGTGTCCTGCAGGTCGCGCAGCCAGGTGGCCACGGTGTCGATGTCGTGCTCGCTGAGCGCGTCGTTCATGCTTCTCTCCCGCCGGCTTCGAATCGGCGCGCACGGCGGCCGACCTGCGGAGTTTACACTGCCGTGGCGCGCCCCCGGGGAATGCGCCGCGGCTTATCAAAGCACGGGCGAGGTGCTAACTTACGCAGCCTTTCGGCGCCTCCCGGCAGCCGCACTCAGAGCCCGGCATCGATGAGCACACGCAGCGCCCGCGTCGAGCGGAACACCAAGGAAACCCAGATCACCGTCGAACTCGGCCTCGACGGCAGCGGTCGTGCCGCTTTTGCGACCGGGCTGCCGTTCCTCGATCACATGCTCGACCAGGTCGCGCGTCATGGCCTCGTCGACCTCGACATCCGCGCCGCCGGCGATCTCGAGATCGATGCGCATCACACCGTCGAGGACATCGGCATCACGCTCGGCCAGGCGCTCGACCGCGCGCTCGGCGACAAGCGTGCAATCCGCCGCTATGGTCACGCGTACGTGCCGCTCGACGAGGCGCTATCGCGCGTGGTGATCGATCTCTCGGGGCGCCCGGGGCTGATTTTCGAGGTCGATTTCCCGCGCGCGCGCATCGGTGATTTCGACGTCGACCTGTTCGCCGAGTTCTTCCAGGGTTTCGTCAACCACGCGCGTTGCACGTTGCACGTCGACAACCTGCGCGGCAAGAACGCCCACCACATCATCGAAACGGTGTTCAAGGCCTTCGGGCGTGCGCTGCGCATGGCGGTCGAGCACGATCCGCGCATGGGCGATGCGCTGCCTTCGACCAAGGGTGCGCTGTAACCGCTTCAGCACTTCCGGCCCGTGAGCACCATCGCCGTCATCGACTACGGGGGCAGCAACCTGCGCTCCGTCGCCAAGGCCGTCGAGTCGGTCGCCGGCGCGCGCGCGCGCGTCGTCGTCACCGACGCCGCCGCCACCATTCGCGCGGCCGGCCACGTGGTGTTCCCCGGGCAGGGCGCAATCGGTAACTGCATGGCCCGCCTCGGCGAGCATCACCTCGTCGAGGTTGTGCGAGAGGTCGTACGCACGCGCCCCTTCCTCGGCATCTGTCTCGGCCTGCAGTCACTGATGACGGCGAGCGACGAGGATGGCGGTACGGCCTGCCTGGACGTGTTCCCCGGCAGCGTGCGGCGCTTTCCGGCCAATCCGCCGCCGGCGGTCGACGGCAGCCCGCAGAAGGTGCCGCACATGGGCTGGAACGAGGTGCATTGGACACGTCCGCATCCGCTCACCGCGGGGATCGCGGACGGCACGCGTTTCTACTTCGTGCACAGCTACTACGTGGTGCCGGCCGAGCCTGCCCTGACCATCGGCGAGTGCAGCTACATCGGGACCTTCACTGCGGCGATCGCGCGCGGCAACGTCTTCGCGACCCAGTTCCACCCCGAGAAGAGTGCGGCCAGCGGCCTGCGCCTGCTGGCCAACTTCGTTGCCTGGGATGGCACCGAGCCTTAGCAGGCTGGTGAGAAGCGTCGCGAGGCGTGCGGGCTGCAAGGCGCATGCGAGCCGAGGACCGGCGTTCACGTGGCGCAATGAGGACCGCAGGCGAGTGCGCAACGCCGCAGACCGTGCCCGCAGTCGTTCTTCACCAGCCTGTTAGTCCGCTTCACAGCAGGACCCCTGGCGCGAACAGCATCACCGCGCCCAGCGCAAGCATCACCACGCCGCTCAGCAGCTTGAGCAGGCGCGCGCCGCGTGCGTCGAGACGGGCGTTCGACAGGGCGAGCACGGCAAGTGCGACCATCACGGCGTCGTCGGCCATGTAGGCGACGATGTAGAGCGCGAGATAAGCGTAGTGCGCTGCCGGTGCGAGCGCCTGCTGGGCGAGCACCGCGGTGTAGAGCGCGGGCAGGCCGGCGGTGCACAGGAGTTCGACGACGTTGACCAGCACGGCCAGCGCAGCGGCCGCGGGCAGCGCGAAACGCAGCCGCTCGGCGCGCACGATCTCGCGCACGCGCGCATACAGGCCGGGGCGCGCGGCGGTCGGAATCGCGAGCGTGTAGCGCGCCGCGCCGCGCAATGCCTCGCCCGCATTGAGGGCGCCGATGACGAGGGCGAGCAGGGCGAGCCCGACGCGCACAGCGTCGCTCATGCCGAGTACGAGAAACACGTTCAACCAGGCTGCCATGAAGGCGTAGTAGACCGCGCCGCTGACGACGACGAAGGTGCCGGCGATGAGCGCCATGCGGCGACGATCCGCGAGCCGCACCAGCATCGAGAGCAGGAACAGCAGCAGCCACATCGCGCAGGGATTGAAGCCGTCGAGGAGCCCCAGCGCAAGGGTGAAGAGCGGCAGGCCGAGGGCTTCGACGTCGATCGTGCCGAACGGACCGGCATCGACCGAGCCGTCCGTGACCTGCCCGCGCGCGCCGCCGGGTGCATGCTCCGCGGCGGCGGCCGTGCCGAGCAGGGCGGCGAAGCGCGCGTCGGGATCACCGTTCGTGTCGAAGCCGACCAGCAGGCGGCCGGCGTAGACGAAGGTCGGCACGCCGGGTGGCCACGCGCCGGCCTCCGCTGTATAGGCCTCGAGCGCGACGCGAGCATCATCGTCGGCGCCGACGTCGCGCACGCGTACCGGGACATGCGGATAGCGGCGCGCGAAGCTGGTCGCGAGCCACTGCTCGGCGGCCGCGCAGTGCGGACAGCCGGCGCGTACGAAGACCTCGAGCACGGCGGCCGACGCCACGGCGGTGGGCGTGGTGAGCGCACTCGCGAGCATGGCAAGTATCAGCACCAGGCATGCCGGCGATCGATGGCGATTGCGAGGGGGCATGGCCGGGATTATCGCCGCGCCGCGCGCGTGCGTACCCGGCCCGGGTCAAGGCGTCGCGCCGGTGACGCCGTGCGCTTGGAGCGCGATCACGGGCTGCCTATACTCGCCGGGAGTACCACACGCGGGCGTGACCGGGGAGGGCAGCGGATGTGCATCAAGCGTAGCGTGGGAGTGGCCGGGCACAACGACCTGGCCGATGTCGCGGTGGTGCAGTCGCTGCTCAACGCCAACCTGGCGCGCTTCCGCCGCGGGGCCGCGCCGCGTGCACTCAAGGTCGACGGGCGCATCGGGCCGAAGACGCTCGATGCCCTCGCGCGTTTCGAAGTCGAGGTGCTCGGCTGGCCGGACTCCGATCGCATGCTGGTGTCCGGCGACGCCACGCTGCGCGCGCTGCTTGCGGGCCTGCCAGCGGGACCGACGCGCGAGAAGCTCGCCATCGTCATGCCGCAAGCCGTGCCGCGCATCGTCGATCGCTACTACGAGCCGCTTGTCGCCGGCATGGCGGCGCGTGGCATCGACCGTCCGTTACGCATCGCGCATTTCATCGCCCAGCTCGCGCACGAGTCGGCCTCGTTCCGCTACACCGAGGAACTCGCCGACGGCAGCGCCTACGAAGGACGGCGCGATCTCGGCAACACCGAGCCCGGCGACGGCCCGCGCTTCAAGGGACGCGGCCTCATCCAGCTCACCGGACGCGCCAACTATGCCGCCTACAGCGAGGACACCGGCATCGATTACCTCGCGCGCCCGCAGCGCATCGCCACCGACCGCTTCGCCGCGGTCGATGTCGCATGCTGGTTCTGGCAGCGTCACCGCCTCAACAAGCTGGCCGATCGCGACGACGTTGCCGCCGTTACGCGCCGCATCAACGGCGGCTACAACGGTCTCGACGAGCGCGTCGACTTCCTCGCCCGCGGCAAGGCCGTGCTCGGACTGGACTGAGCCGCGCGTAGCCGCGGTCGCGCGGCGGTCGTGCTCCGGGTTAAGGTTGCCGCCCGCGGCATCCCGCCGCGCCAACCGAGCCTGCGAACCGACCACCATGAGCCACTCCGAGATGCACCGTGTGCACCGCGCCGGCTGGCTGCGCGCCGCCGTGCTCGGCGCCAATGACGGCATCGTCTCCACCGCGAGCCTGGTCATCGGCGTTGCCGCGGCGAACGCCGCGCGCGAAGATGTTCTCGTCGCCGGCGTCGCCGGACTGGTCGCGGGCGCCATGTCGATGGCGGCCGGTGAATACGTGTCGGTCAGCTCGCAGGCCGACATCGAGCAGGCCGACCTCGAGCTCGAGCAGCGCTCGCTCGAGGAGGACATCGAGTCGGAGCACCAGGAACTCGCCGCGATCTACGAGGATCGCGGGCTCAATCCGGCGCTCGCGCGCGAGGTCGCCGAGCAGCTCATGGCGCACGACGCGCTCGGCGCCCACGCGCGCGACGAGATCGGTATCAGCGAGCAGGTGCGTGCGCGCCCGCTGCAGGCGGCCGCTTCGTCCGGTGCGACCTTCACCGCCGGTGCCGCGCTGCCCCTGCTCGCCGCCGCGCTGGTGCCCGAACTCTGGCTGGCACCGGCCGTGGCGGCGAGTTCCCTGGCGGCTCTGGCCGCGCTCGGCGCCGTTGCCGCCCGTGCCGGTGGCGCCTCGATGGCGCGCGGGGCGGCGCGGGTCACCTTCTGGGGCACTGCGGCGATGACGCTGACAGCGGGCGTCGGGCGCCTGTTCGGCGTCGCGGTGTGAGGCCGCACGGCCCCTTGCGCGCGCGCCTGCGCTATCCCTAGGGGTAGACGATGCTGAGTGCCTCGGCGACCAGCGCGGGTTGAGCGCCCCCCTCGATATCGACGGTGTTCTCGAAGGTCAGGCGTACGCCGTCGCCCTTGACGTCGTCGGCGGCGAGGAGTCTCTGGCGCAGGCGCACGCGGCTGTCGACAGGTACCGGCGCAGTGAAGCGCAGCTTGTTCAGACCATAGTTGATGCCACGGCTGCGGCGCTCGATGCGCCAGATGGTGGCGCCCAGCCGCGGCACCAGCGACAGCGTGAGGAAGCCATGTGCAATGGTCCTGCCGCCCGGCATTTCGTTCTTCGCGCGCGCGACGTCGACGTGAATCCACTGGTGGTCGCCGGTGGCCTCGGCGAACTTGTCGATCATGGCCTGGTCTACGGTGACCCAGTCGGACATGCCGATCTCCTCGCCGACCAGTGACTTCATGTCGTTCGGGGTGTCGATGACGCGCATGCGGAGCTCCTCGTTCGGGCTGACAAAAGGAGCGTCAGTGTACTGCGTGCGGCGTCACCACTGGCGTGGGCGGCCGACGTCGAGATGCACGAAATCGGACTTGCCGTAATAGCCGACGCCGCCCAGCTTCAATCGTGCGGCGGCGTCGCGCAGGCGCGCGGTGCGGGTATCGGCGAGGCGCACGTCGATGGCCTTGCCGTCCATGTGCAGGCTGCGTTTGGCGACCCCGCTCGACGTCTTGCGCAGCATCGCGTTGGTGGCCGGCGAGCGAAAACCGGAGATGACCTGGAACGGCGCATCGGCGCCGAGCGCGGCATGCACCAGGCTCAGCTGATCGAGCAGTGCTACCTCGATGGGAAACACTTCGCCACTGCGGAAGTCGCGCAGCAGGTGGTTGATGGCGGCGAGCGCGGCGTCGTCGTAGCGGCCGCCCGTGTAGTAGGTGACGTCGATCCGCTCGCCGGTATGCAGGTGGTCGAACGCCAGCCTGCGTTCGCGCAGTGCCGCGTGAGCCCAGGCCGGCATGACTGCGCCGGCGGCGAGGCCGAGGCCGAGCGTGAGCAGGCGGCGGCGATTGATGCGCGGGTGCGCGCAGGCGGCGGAGCGATGCGGTGGCTGCATTGCGACGGTTCTCCTCGATCGTGTCAGGGTCGGGGCGCGCCGTCGCTGCGACGCGCACGAAGGCCCAGTATAGTCGCAGCCTTGCCAACGTCCGCAAGCGAGGAGGCGCGAGCTGTTCCCGATCAGATTCCGCGGCGCGCATGGTGCGTCGATCCTGGCCGCCCTGGTGTTTTCCGCGGTCGTCCGCGCCGACGTCGCGGCGGATATCGCTGCCCGGCTCGTCGGCGATGCGCCGCGCGTCAGCGTCGACGGGCATACCCTGCTGGCGACGCCCGTCCTGCGCGAACTGTACGCGGCGCCGCAAGTATTGTGGACCCCGTCACGGCTTGCCGCGCTCGAAGCCGCCATCGACGGCGTCGCCGCCGACGGTCTCGATGCGGGGGATTACCTGGGCAGCGCCATCGCGCGGGCCGCCGACCCCGCGGCGCGCGAGCTGCTCGCCAGTGAAGCGCTCGCCCGGCTTGCGTTCACCTTGCATTTCGGCAAGGCCAATCCGGCCGCGCTCGACGCCAATTTCAATTATTCGCGTGGCTTCGGTGCTACCGATCCTGTCGCCTGGCTGCGCGCGGCGATCGAAGGCGATCGGCTCGCCGCGACGCTGGCCGCGTTGCGCCCGCCGGGGCCCTACTACGCCCGTCTCGTCGCCGCGCTCGCCATGCACCGTGCACTCGCCGCGCGCGGCGGCTGGCCGCGTGTTCCCGCGGGCGACACGCTCGAGCCGGGCATGCGCGATGCGCGCGTGCCGTCGCTGCGTGCCCGGCTGCACGCCGGTGGCGAGGTGCTGCCCATGGTTGCGTCGGCCGAGGCCGAGGTCTACGACGATGCGCTGGCCGACGCCGTGCGCATCTTCCAGTATCGCCACGGCCTGACCGTCGATGCGCTCGTCGGCCCGGCTACGCTGGCTGCCCTGAACGTGCCGGTGGCCGCCCGCATCGCCACGCTGCGCGTCAACCTCGAGCGCCTGCGCTGGGTCTTCCGCGACATCGGCGAGCGCTACGTCGCGGTCAATATCGCCTCGTTCGGCGCTGCCTACCTGGTCGACGGCGCGGTGCAATGGAGCGCCCGCGCCATCGTCGGGCGTCCCTATCGGCAGACACCGGTGTTCCGCGACACCATCAACTACCTCGAGCTCAATCCGACCTGGACCGTGCCGCCGACCATTCTGCGCAAGGACATCCTGCCGCGCCTGCGCACCGACCCGGGCTACCTGGTGGAGAAGCGCCTGCGTGTCATCGATCCCAATGGCGGGCCGGTCGACCCGGCGACGATCGACTGGCGTGCGGTACGGGCGGCCAGCTTTCCCTACCTGCTACGCCAGGAACCGGGCCCGGACAACGCGCTCGGACGCATCAAGTTCATGTTCCCCAACCGCCACGCGGTCTACCTGCACGATACGCCGCAGCGTCAGCTGTTCGCGCGCGCCGAGCGCGTGTTCAGTTCGGGCTGTATCCGCGTCGAGAACCCGCTCGCGCTCGCAACCTTGCTGCTGGCCGATGATCCGGCCTGGGATCGCGCCGCACTCGAGGCCGCCATCGCGCGTGGCCGTACCGAGCGCGTGCGCCTTGCGCGCCCGGTGCCGATCCTGCTCCTGTACCTCACGGCCTTCGCCGATCCGCACGGAGCGCTGCATTTTCGCGACGACGTCTACGGCCGCGATGCTCCCGTGCTCCGTGCGCTCGAAGGCCCGTTGCGTCTGCAGGCACCGGCGCTCTGAGAGCGGCCCGCGCCGCGACACGGCTGCCGCGTAGGCGGGAACCGGCGCCGTGCCGGCGCGGGGCCTGGTCCCGCCGCGCGCACGTCTGCCAATTGCCAACAATTGCATCCGGTGGCGTCGGCTTGATCGGGGTCAGTCGGCGCGTCTGCGCCGCAATGTCTCATGCTTCCTGTAAGGACGGTGTGTCGCCGTCCCGTTCCGGAGATGAGGCAACATGAAAACGACAAGAATCTTCGCTGCGTACGGGCGTACGCTGGTTGTGCTGGCCTGCGCCTTGACCTGCGCCATACCGCTCGTCGCGAGCGCTGCTACCTACGTGCCGTTCGTCGACGATCTCGCCGTCGGTGATGCGGTCTATGACGTCAATTTCGTCTACGGCGGATTCAACACGGTGTTCGACGCCGACGCCGATCGCGTCTTCGGCGATGGCGACGGCAGCGTGATCACGCGCGCGCCGACCTTCTGGAACGATCAGGCCGGCGCTCAGGCGGCGGCGCTCGCGCTCATGCAATACCTCGGTAGCGACCGATACATCGGCGATTATTTCGGCACCCTGGTCGATGGCTTTCGCGTCGCCTGGGGCGCGTTCGCGCCGACGCCCGGCAACGTCTGGATCTACACCGAGAACCAGGCCGTCCTGGCGACCGACTCCCTGATTCTCGATACCACCAATGGCACCACCTGGTCGGGCCTTAGTCCGTGGGCGGTGTTCACCCCGGTAGCCGCCGTGCCGCTGCCGCCGGCCGTGCTGCTGCTCGCGCCTGCGCTTGGCCTGCTCGCGCGGCGGCGCGCACGCAACTGAAGCAGCTGGCGGGGCGCGGTCCCGCCGATGATGCGGCCAGTCGCCGTTGCATCGGCGCGGCGGCTGGCCGCAGCGCGGCCGTGGCGCTCAGCTTGCGCGCCGGCGCGCTGCCAGTAAGCCGAGCGCGGGCGCGAGCAGCCAGGCGGCAGCCGGCAGCGGCACCGGGGTGACGCTGAAGTCGTAGCTGCCGCTGCCACCGATTGCGCCAATCGAAACCAGCGCCTGCGGCCCGCCGTCGAAGCTTACCGGTAATTGCAGGTTCAGGACGAAGGAGGCGGCGGCGTCGAGCGCGCCGGTCGCCTGCGGCAGGGCCACCCCGTCGAGCAGGTCGGGGCCCTGCATGAGGACACCCGCGACCGAGAGATCGACCGTGGCGTTGTCATAGAAGGTGCCGCCGAAGGTCTGCTGGAAAGGCACCGTGTAGCGCGTGAAAAGGTCGAGGCCGAGCGGACTCGCGCTCACACCGAGTTCGACGATGTCGAACTGTCCTGCTGCGAGGCGGTTGAGCAGGCCTACCTCGCTCTCGTCCGCGGTGCTCGGCGCCGGACCGGCGGCTGCCTGCGGGGTGCGCGTGGTGGCGAAGACGACGCCGTTGATCTCGACCTCGGCACGCTTCACCGCGTCGCGATAGGTGACCTGCTGCACCACGCTGTTGTCGTTGGCGACGTAAGGCACGCTGTCGGTATCGACGGTGAGACGCACAGCCAGCGGAACGTTGCTCGTGGTGCCACGCGCGATGCCGAGCAGATCGGCAACCGGGTCGTGGATGACTGGCAGCAGGGCCGCCTGGCCGATGGTGTCGAGTTCATAGCGCAGCAGGGCGGCGCTCGCCGGCGCACTGGCCAGGACGAGCAGGATGGTGCAGGTAAGCGGGGCGAAGCGAGGCATGGCGGACCCTCCATGGTTGCGATTGCGTGACGGCATTCGCGAATACCGCCATCCGTGACGAGGCGCACACCCTAACAAAGCCTTGCCGCGGATACTGCGGAACAGTTCGCCACCTAGGCCATTGCGTGTGCTGCCTCGGCGACGCTGCGCGCTTCAATGCAACGCGTTCGGATCGAGCACGGCGAGGGTGATGTCGTCGCGTCGCGCCGCGGGCGTCGCCGCGATCGCGTCGACGATGCTGTCCACGCGCGACGCCGGCGGCAGGCGGCTCGCACGCGCGATGAGGCGGGCAAGACCGCGTACGCCGAGCGCCGCGCCGCTGGCATCGACAGCTTCGCTGAGACCGTCGGAGTAGAGATAGAGACTGGCTTGCGCGAGGGACAGCGAGCGCGCGGGAAAGCGCATTCCCGGCACGATGCCGAGCGGTGGTGCATCGGTGCCCGGCACCACCGCGATGCCGGCGCCGTCGCGCCACAGGAGGGGTGGTGGATGGCCGGCACAGACCAGCTCGACCTCGCCCGAGCGGCTGTCCCACGCGCCCGCGATCATGGTCACGAACATGCCGCGCACGGTGGTCTCGGCGAGTTCGTCGTTGATCACCGCGACAACCTCGGCGAGGTCGGCGAGGCGACGCCCGAGGCAGCGGAACAGGCTGCAGGTCTTGGCCATCAGCAGCGCCGCGGTCAGACCCTTGCCGGCGACGTCGCCAAGACAAAAGAGGACGCGGCCATCGGCGCGGGTGAAATAGTCGTAGAAGTCGCCCGAGAGTTCGTGTGCGGCGACGTTGCGCGCCCAGATCGGGAACCCGGCACGGCCCGCCGCCGGCAACAGGCTGCATTGGATCTCACGTGCGAGCTCGAGTTCGTGGGTGAGCCGCGCGGCGAGCCGGTCGCGCTCACCGAGCGCCTGCTCGAGCTGCCAGTTCATTTCCTGGAAGGCGAGATTCTCCGCGGCGAGGCGCTGGTCGAGGCTGGCAGCGAGCTCGTCGAGCGTGGCATGAGTCGCGACCCGTACGCCGAGACCGGCGGCTGCTTCGGCGACACCCGCCGGGATGGCGTCGAGCACTCCGGTGATGGCGTCTTCGTCGAGCGCCAGCAACTCGGCGAGACGTGTGCGGGCCTGCTGTGGCTGGGTGGTGTCCGCGGCGGACACGAAGGCGGTATCGAGCCAGTCCGCCGCCGCGAGGACGCGGGCGAGCGGCAGTGCGGGCGCGGCGTCGTGGTGCGTGGCGATGGCCTCGGCGAGCACGGTTGGCAGGCTCCACAGCGTCGCCAGCGCGGCCAGTATCCCGTCGTGGGTGTCGCCGCATAAGGCGCGTTCGAGCGTGCGGCGCGCGTCCGGCGGTGCAGCGCGCAGGCTGTCCCACTGTGCCGCGCTGACGAGCGGGTTGAGGAATGCCAGCACGAGCAGGCCGACGTCCTGCAGCAGGCCCGCGGTGAAGGCGTCGTCGGCATCGATGCCGGCATGCTCGGCGAGCAACCGCGCGGCGACCGCGCGGCGCAGCGCGTCTTCGAGGAAGGCATCGCAGTCGAACTGCGGCAGGTCGAGCGCCGCGGTCAGCGCGCGCACGGTCAGGCACAGCACGCGGTTGCGCAACGCGTCCACGCCGAGCAGGGTGATTGCGCGGTCGAGCGAGGTGATGTCCTGGCCGAGACCGAACCAGGCCGAGTTGACCACCGCCAGCAGGTCGGCGGCGAGCGCCGGATCGCTCCTGACCAGGGTGGCGATGTCGCCGAGCTCGGCCTCGTCGGCGGCGCACGCGCGCAGCACGGCGAGCAGGCTGCCCGGCGGGCGCGGCAGGTCGCCCGGCCGTAACGGCGGTACGTCACCGGAAATGAATGCCGGACTCCCCATGACTGCTCATAGCGGCCGGCGGCGGCGCGGGTTGACGCCGTGGCCGCCGCGAGGCCGGATCAGCGATTGCTCGCGCGGCCGCGGACGACGGTGCCGGTGAGCCGCCGCGCGCGGCGGCGTATGGCACACTCCAGGGCACGCAAACGGTCGCGCGCGGGGGAGGTGAGCCATGCACATCGGGGTCTTTTCGTTCAACACGGAGTACACCCTGCGCATCGACCGTCTCGCGCGCGCGGCCGAGGAGCGCGGGTTCGAGTCCTTGTGGGTACCCGAGCACACGCACATGCCGGTACCCGGCCCGGGCGAGCCGGCCGACGCCGTGACCGGCATGCCGCTCGCCGGCACCGGGACGTTCTTTCTCGGCGAGGAGTACCGGCACATCGCCGATCCCTTCACCAGTCTCGCCGCGGCCGCGGTGGCAACCACGCGCCTGCGCGTGGGCACCTGTGTGTGCCTGCTCAACCAGCACCATCCGATCAATCTCGCCAAGCACGTCGCGACGCTCGATCGCCTGAGCGACGGTCGTTTCATCTTCGGCATCGGCGCCGGCTGGCATGCGGTCGAGATGGCTCACCACGGGGTGCGCGCAGAGACGCGCTGGCGCGAACTGCGCGAGCGCCTCGCTGCCGTGCGTACCTTGTGGCGCGAGGAGCGTGCGAGCTTCGACGGCGAGTTCGTGCGGTTTGCACCGAGCTGGCAGTATCCCAAGCCTCTCGAGCCGGCCGGACCGCCGATCGTGCTCGGTACGCTCGATACGCCGTTCGGCCGTGCCCAGGTCGCCGCGCACGGTGATGGCTGGCTGCCACTCACCTTCGACGTCGCACAGACGGCGCGCAGCATTGCCGACGTCCACGCGCGAATGCGCGAGCGCGGGCGCGACCCGGCCGGGCTCGAGGTCTCGCTGTTCTTCCTCGCCGACGAAGTGCAGTCTGCCGACACCCTCGCGCGTGCGCGCGACACCGGCTGCGCTCGCGCCATCCTGCGCCTGCCACTGGCCGACGAAGTCGGCGTGTTGCGCGCGCTCGATGGCTACGCCCGCCTCATCGATTGAAAGTCCCGATGGTCGCTGGCCTCGGTTGCGGGGTATTTCCGTGACGGCCGCGACACTTGTCGGCATGCTGAACGGCCTTGCCACGACATCCACGGAGAGGTACCACCATGCCGTCGTCTTTCATTTGCACGGGGAAGCTCTGCCGTAGCGAGCGAGTATCCCCGGAGGCCAGCCGCGCGTCGTTGTCGAAGCGCAGGTCACGCGCTGCAACGAGGGATTGCAAAACGCAGTACAGCACTGCGCACGGGAGGCCGAGCCGGTTGGCCAGAGCGGCTCTGGCACGCTGCTGCGTCGCCGCGTCTCTGCTCGGCGCCATCGTGGCGGCGGCTCCGGCGCGCGCCGCGCTCGAGCTGTCGCCGGTACAGGTCACCGATATCAGCGCGCTGGGGTTCGGCGGTATCGGTGGTCTCGCCTTCGATGCACTCGGTGGCGAACTGTGGATCGCCGACGCGGCCGGCTCGCTGTTCGCGCCGGGCCCCGGCAGCAGCAACGGGGTCGCGCGTATCGACCCTTACACCGGTGTTGCCTCGGTCAGCTTCAATGCCGCCGCGGCGGGCATCTCCCTCGGACCGGACGCCCTCGCCTACGATGCCACCGTCGGCGAACTCTACCTTTTCTCGGCCTTTCGAGAGACCGTTGCCGGCGTCACCACGACCGCCGGCACGCCGGTACGTACGCTGGCTATCGATCCGCGCCAGTATGCGGGCAGTGCCTTCGACGCGAGCGGTGCGTTATGGGTTGTCGATCGCGAGCCCCTGACCTTCGAGCCGGACTTCCTGCGCCGCCTCGATCCGGCCACGGGCGCCGTGCTTGCGTCGCTGTCCATCGTCGGCGCGAGCGACAATCCCAACCTGAGCGGCCTCGCCTTCGACCCGCTGAGCGGCAACGCGATCGGTTTCGACACCGACCGCATGGTGCTGCTCGAGATCGACGCCAGCAGCGGCGCGGTGTTGTCCGAGACGGCTGTCGGCGCCTGGTTCGATGAATCCGCCGTGCCGGGCGGTATCGCGTTCGATGCCAGCGGCATGCGCCTCTTCCTCGGCAGCGGCGTACCGCTGGGGCATCCGAGCGGAATCGTCAGCGACCTCGTGGTGCTCGAACGCGTCCCAACGGCGGTTCCGTTGCCGGGTGGAATCGGCTTGCTGGGGACGGCGCTCGGCCTGCTCGCGCGCAGGCGACGACGTTGAACCACGCGCCGGCCGGGTCACGCCCGGCGCGTGGCGAGCGCTGTTCTAGAGCACGCCGTGGCGGCGGCAGAAGTCGGCCGTGATGTCGGCAATCTTCTCGGGTGCTTCGAACATCGGGTAGTGGCCGATGTCCTCCAGGTGCAGGCCCTCGCCCTTGGGCAGGGCGGTGACGGTCTCGTCGACGAGTTCCTTCGGCACCCAGAAGTCGTCCTCGCCGCGCAACACCATCAGCGGGCATTCGACCGCGCCGAGGCGCGCCAGCACGTCGTGCTGCGACCAGCCCTCGAGGTCGCCGACCGCGCTGACCTGCGCGTTGCGGTGCTGCCAGCGCAGTTCTTCGACGAGTTCGGGCGCCGTATTGCGACCGAGTGACTCGATCGCGGCACGCTCCATCATGTCCTGCCAGCCGGGTGCCCAGGCGGGATGCACGGCATGGCTCGGACACGGGAAGGTGGGCGAGCGGCCGAGCCCCTCCATGGCGATCCCGGCGGCCATTTCGCGCCAGTGATTGGCGGCGTAGTCGAGCGTGATGTTGCCCCCGATCGAGCAGCCGGTGATGACCGGATCGGTCAGGCCGAGGGTCTGCACGAAGGCGTAAACGAACTCGGCGTGCTCGTGGATCGAACGGTGCTGGCGCCAGTTCACCGGGTAGGAGCGCGAATGCCCCGGCAGGTCGAGGGCATAGGCATGAAAGCCGCGCTCGGCGTAGAGCGGCAGGATGTAGTGGTACTCGAGCGAAGAGGCGCCGGCGGTGTGGATGCACACCAGCGGCCGGCCCTCGCCCAGCTCGTCGTAGAAGGTTCGCGTGCCGTTGACGCGGATGTAGTGCCCGGTGATGTCTTCGGGGGTCGCCATGGGATGCTTCTCCTGCGCGATGGGCGGCGGGCGGCTCAGGCCGCGACCTGCCGCAGGGTGTAGGCCAGCTCGAAGGTCGCCTCGGTGAGGCGCCCGGCCTCGACCAGGTTGCCCTCGATGCGGATGTCGACGGACAGCTCGCCGGCGCGCGCGAGCGTTGGGTCGTCGTCGAAGCGGCGCTTGCCTGGGAAGGTGAGATCCGCCCACAGGCGCTCGCCGGACAGCAGCAACTGCCACGACGATTCGGGGCCGCTCAGCTTGAACGTGTACCCGAACGGCGAGGGCGCGGCCTGGTGGTCGATCACGCGGCCCTTGTAGATCTTGAGCCAGAGGCAATCGGTGTCGATCTCGATCTGGATGGCGCCGTCGAACACGGCGGCCTGGGTATTGAAGGCCTCGTTGGCGTTGAGCGCATCGACGAAACGCTGCTGCAGGGCGGCATCGGCGAGAAAGGACATGGGCAGCTCCGGGTGCGTGGATGGAAGGCGGACGCGCGGCATTCTCGGCAAGGCCTCGGCGCGGCGCAAGCCGGGCGTGGCGTAACGGGATGCCAGCGCACGAAGCGGAGCGCCGCGTCACGACGGGCGCGCGATGCTGGTTACCACGACAGACAACGTGGAGCCCTTCCCCATGAAAGACCATCGTTCCCCGCATCAGAATCGCGCCATGCTCGCGACCGCTGCCGTTGCGCTGATCCTGTGGTGCTACCTGCTGGGCACACTCGCCGGTGCGCTCGGCGCGCCGCGCATCGTGTAGAGCCGGGGCGTCGCCGCGGGACGCACACGCCGCCGATGGTTCATCGTATGCGTGCCGCACCGGCGGGAGGTATGTACCTGCGCACGCTTCGCGCAGGCAGCCGTGGTGCCGGACGCCGCCGCGGCGACGGGTCGAACTCGGCAGCATCCGCTTGCGTTCGTGCTCTGCATTGACCTGACGGGCGTGGCCGACTACGGTCCGGACGGATTTTCAACCGGAGTGAGATGCGACGATGAGCGAGAAGATTGTGATGCGCGTAGGCGAGTGCCTCGTTGCCGGTGGGCCACCTGGCACGGCAGCGGAGCCCGAGGTCGCGATCGGCGAGATGGACGGGCCGATGGGCGTCGCTTTCGCCAACCTGCTCGGTGACCAGGTCAAGGGGCACACCCGCGTGCTCGCGATCCTCAACACCGACGTCATGGTGCGGCCGGCGACGCTGATGGTGAGCAAGGTGACGGTCAAGAACAACCGCTACACCAACATTCTGATGGGCACCGTGCAGGGCGCCATCGCCAACGGTGTGCTCGATGCGGTGCGTGCCGGCGACATTCCGCGCGACAAGGTCGACGACCTCGGCATCATCGTGTCGGTGTGGTTGAACCCGAGCGTGGCCGAGGACGACAACCTCGATCACAAGGCGCTGTTCGATATCCATCGCGAGGCGACCGCGAAGGCGATCGCCAAGGCGATGCGCAACGAGCCCTCGATCGACTGGCTACTCGAACACCAAGACGAGATCGTGCACAAGTACTACCAGATGGGCCTCGACGGCAAGATCTGATCGCCCGCAGGCTGTCCGCATCAGGGGCGTGGCGCTGGCGCTTCGCCGCCGGCCACGATCTGGTTCACCACCGCGCTGCTCGCGTGAACGGCGACGAGCAGCAGCAGCGCGGTGGCAACACCGTCGTGCCAGGCCCGCGCGGCGCCGGCGAGGGCGTCGTCCGGCGCCATGATCGTGCCGACCACTGGCACCGCTGCGCCTGCCGCGGCCAGCGCGGCCAGGCCGAGCGTGCATTCGGCGGCGACCAGCAGGTAGAGACTGCGGTGGACGCCGAGCACCAGCGCGCGATGCCACGGTGCCAGTCGGTAACGCAGCACCGGGTTGGGGTTGCTGCGGCGCCATGCAAAGCGCAGCGTCATGAGCGCCAGCAGCGCGAGACCGACGGCCGCGTGGTTGGCGACCACGGCATCGCGCGCGTGCACCTTGGGTGGCACGTCCAGCCCGCTGATGCCGAGGAACAGCCAGCCGACGAGCGTCACGCTGGTCCAGTGTGCGAGGCGCGCCACCAGGCCGTAGCGCGCGGGCGTGTTGAGGAATTGCATGCGGGCAGGGCGGTTCGTCATTACGGAGGGCCGATCTTACGCGGGCCTCGACGGGCCCGGAATGGCAAACGGCAATGCCGCTCAGCAGTGCAGGCGATCGAGACCCGGCGCTCGCGCGGCCTGCCCGGGGCGAGCGACCAGGGCGCGCTCGGCGGGCGTGGCCAGGTTTTCGTCCCAGTCGGCAAGGCGCGATTCGATCAGGCGCCACCATAGCGGCGGTAGCAGTACCAGCGGCAGGGTGGCGAGGTAGCCGTGGCCGAGGCGTGGCGCATGCGGGCTCGCGTGCAACTGCGCGAAGGGCGCCGAACTGCGGTGATGGTGGTCGGCGTGCCACGGCAGATTGAACAAGGCAGCATGACTGAACGCGCTGTCGGAATCCCAAGCGTGGCGCGGTTCGATCGGCGTGCCCGGCACACGGACGAGGCCGTAGTGCTCCATGTAGTTGAGTGCTTCGAGCAGCAGCTTGTTCCAGGCGGTCGCGAGCAGGAACCAGGTGAGCGCCGTGACACCACCGGCGGCATAGAATGCAGCCGCCACGCTGCCCGAGCGGACGAAGCCACGCAATACGCGGTTGCCGGCCCAGCGCCGCAGCCAGGGGCGCCCGGCGAGGCGATCACACTCGATGCGCCAGGCCTGCACGACCTGCCCGTACGACGAGCGCAGCCAGAAGTGGTACACGCTCTCGCCGCGGCGTGCGGTCGCGGGATCGGCCGGCGTGCCGACATCGCGGTGATGGCCGAACACGTGGGCGACTTCGAGGCTGGCATTGCACGCCATCGCGAGCATCGCCCGGCCGACGGCAAGGGCACACGGGCTGCGCTGACGATGCAACAGTTCGTGGGCGGTGAGGATACCGGCCATCGCGATCGCCAGTGCGAACGACCAGCTCGCGCCGAGCCGATCCAACGTGTCAGTATCGGCGCGTGCTTCCAGCGCCGCGTAGCCGGTCAGCTCGGCGAGCGTCGTGCCGAGCCCGAACAGGTCGTCGTCGGCAAGCGACCATGCGTAGATCGCGCACAAGCCCAGCAACGGTGGCAGCAGGCTGTACAGCGCGAGATCGAGCACGCGCGGGTAGCGATAGGCGGGTACTGGATCGGTCACGCGGGGTGACAAGGCGTCGGCACCAATCCAGGCGATCACGCCGGTGGCGAGCCCGAGCCAGCTCCACGCGCCGCCCAGCAGCAGGCCGGCCGCTGCCGCAGCCACCAGCAGGTGGGTACCGAAATAGCGCAGGTAGTTCAGCATGACCCGATCGACTTCGGCAGCACCGAGCGCGCACGCAACCCTCGTGGCCGCTGCGTAGCGTGGAGCGCGCCGGGCGATTGGGGGCGTCGCTTCATCCGGGTGTGCCGGCGAGATTGAGCGTCACGATGCCGGCAACGACGCAAGCGACACCGGCCCCTTTCAGGGGATGCGCACGCTCGCGCAGGAGCAGCACCCCGAGCAACGCCACGCCGGCCGTGCCGCCGCCCGCCCAGACCGGGTAGACGCTGCTGACCGGCAGCGCCAGGAGTGCGCGGCTGACCAGGTAGAATGCACTGGCAAACGCCGCGAGCGCGCCCAACGTCGGCAGCGGACGACGGAAGCCGGCACTCGTGCGCAGCAATAGTGCGGCAGCGATCTCGGCGCCGATCGCGCCTGCGACCAGGATCCAGGCGTGTTCCACCGACATCGTTCAGCTCCCTTTTCCCGCTGATCTAGCAGCCGCTGCGCTTCTCGCCGACCGCGTTGACCAGCACCACCCCGAGCGTGACGAGCACGATGCCGAGGGCTTTCACCAAAGTCAGCGGCTCACCGAGCGCTGCGATACCGAGAATGGCAACGCCGGCAGTGCCGCCGCCGGCCCACAGCGGGTAGGCGATGCTGAGCGGCAGCACCTGCATCACGCGGCTCACCAGGAACAGCGCCATCGCGAAGGCAGCGAGCGCCAGCGCGGTCGGCGCGACCAGGGTGAAGCCGGCGCTGTATCGCAGCGCGAGTGCGCCGGTAATCTCACCCATGACGGCCAGCCCGAGCAGCGCCCACGCCTGCCAGGGAATTGCCGACCCGATGCTGTCAGGGCACCGCGCCGATGCTTGGACCGATTCTTCCATGGCTCGCTTTACGCTTCGTCATTTTCGATAATGACGAAATGATAGCAAGCCCGGCGCGGATTGCCAGTGCGTCGGCGCGCTCAGCGGCCAGCCTGGCGCAACAGCACCAGGTCGCCCGCGAGGGCATCGGCAAGACCCGGTTCGGCGAGGCTGTAGTAGACCAGCTTGCCGTTGGCGCTGCTCCGTAACCAGCCGTGTTCGCGCAACATCTTCAGCTGCTGCGAGGTTGCCGCATTGCTCAATTCGAGCACCTGGGCGAGATCGCCGACGCACATCTTCTCGGTCGCACTCAGGATCAGCAGGATCTTGAGACGCGCCTCGTTCGCGAGCAGCTTGTAGAGCATTGCCATGCGCGGCAGCTGTTTGCGCTCGCGTGCCAGGAGCTTTCGGGCATGCGCCACGTTCGCGCGATCGATGGTCGCCGGGGGGTCGTTACGGGGCATGCTGGGCTCCTTTGCGCCGCGCTTCGATGCGCCCTTATTGTCGCCCACACGGTGGGTGCAGGGCCCGCGCCACTGAACGGCGCCGGTCCGCGAGGGTCCAACGCGATGAAACCAGGCAACCGGGGGAGACCGAATGACCTCAGCAACCGTGACGGCCCATCCGCACTTCGCGCCGGGCGAAATCGTGCGTCACCGGCTGTTCGATTACCGTGGCGTGGTGGTCGACGTCGATGCCACTTTCGAACTCACCGACGAATGGTACGACGCGGTTGCGCGTACGCGGCCACCGAAAGACCAGCCCTGGTACCACGTGCTGGTCGACGGCGCCGAGCACGCCACCTACGTCGCGGAGCGCAATCTTGCCGCCGACGACAGTGGCGATCCCATCGAGCACCCCTGGGTGACGCAGCTCTTCGACGGCTTCGAAGATGGTCGCTACGTGAACGGAGAGCCCAGCAACTGAGCTTGCGGCGGGCCGGCGCGCGGGTGCCGTACGGCAGCTTCGCCATGCCATACCCGGCCGGGCGCTGACGCGGCGGGTGCGCGATGGACGCTGCGCTGGCCGCGCGTATCGCCGCCGACCTGGTGCTCGCCGCGCATGCGGGCATCGTGGTGTTCGTCGTGGCCGGACTCGCCGGCGTGCTCGTTGGCGGTTGGCGCGGGTGGGCCTGGGTACGCTACCGCGCCTTCCGTTACCTGCACCTCGCTGCCATCGGCGTGGTCGTGGCGCAGTCCTGGCTGGGTATCGTGTGTCCGCTGACGACGCTCGAGCAGGCACTGCGCGCACGCGCCGGCGACGCGACCTACAGTGGGGCGTTCATCGCCCACTGGCTCGAGCGCCTGCTCTTCTACGCCGCGCCGTGGTGGGTGTTCACGGCGGCCTACAGCGGGTTCGCCGTGCTGGTGCTGCTCGCCTGGTGGTGGGTGCCGCCGCGGCCGCGCGACCACGGCGCCGCCTGACCTGCGGGCCGGACCGGGTGCGGCGCTGCCTGCACCGCCGGGGGCGCCGGGCAGCGCGCGGTTTGCCGAGCCATTCGCTGCATTGCGATAATCGGGCTGCTTCCCGCGCGAGATGCGATGTCCACCGTGAGTTCCGGCGATCTCTACCGTTTTTCCTTCGAAGGCGTGCCCGTGCGCGGCGCGCTCGTGCGCCTGACCACGAGCTGGCGCGAGGCGCTACGGCGGCGCGCCACGGTCGGTGCGTTTCCGCCGCCGGTGCAACTCCTGCTCGGCGAAATGGCCGCTGCTGGCACGCTGATGCGCTCGGGGATCAAGTTCGACGGCTCGCTCGTGCTGCAGCTCAAGGGTGACGGACCGGTGACCCTCGCGGTGGCCGAGATCAGCCCGGGACTCAGCTTTCGTGCCACGGCACAGGTGACCGAGGATGTCGCCGCCGATGTCACCCTGGCCGGCCTTGTCAACGTCGGGGGAGGTGGCCGTTGCGCGATCACGCTCGACCCGCGCGACCGTCCCGCCGGCAAGCTGCCGTACCAGGGCATCGTGCCGCTCTCGGACGACAGCGGCGTCGCGATGACGCGGCTGGCCGACGCGCTCGAGTACTACATGCTGCAGTCGGAGCAGCTCGCGACGCGCTTCGTGCTGGCGGCAAACGACGAGGTCGCAGCCGGGTTGATGCTGCAGCGCATGCCCGCTGGCGAGGGCGACACGCATGACCCTTACGCGCGGCACGAGGACTTCGAGCGCATCACGATGCTCGGCCAGAGCCTGACGCGCAACGAGCTGCTCACGCTCGACGCCGACACCATCCTGCGCCGCCTGTTCTGGCAGGAGACCGTGCTGCGCTACGCACCGCAGGCGGTTGGTTTCCGCTGTTCGTGCTCGCGTGAGCGCGTGCGCGGCATGCTGCTCGCGCTCGGCCAGTGCGAGGTGGAGGACATCATCGCCGAGCAGGGACGGGTCGAGGTGGGCTGCGATTTCTGCGGCGAGCAGTACCATTTCGATGCCGTCGACGTCGGCGGGATGTTCGCCGACGGCAGCCTGCACGCGGACGCGCCGGAGACACTGCAGTAGGAACACCCCCAGCATGCCGCCCTGCCGTTGCCGCCTGTCGCTCTGCTCGCGCGCGCGCCGCCTGCGCGGCCTGCTCGTGGCGCTGTTGCTGTTACCCGCCCTGCCCGTCGGCGCGCAGCGCGGGCTACCCGATTTCAGTCCCTACGTCGCCATCGATGCCGATCACGTCGAGCCCGGCAAGGTCGCCGGGGTGATCCGCAACGTCGGTGGTGTGCCGGTGCGTAACGTGGTCCTGCGTGTACGTCACAGCTGGCGCTGGTCGGGCGGCAACTTCACGCGCGATCGGCGGGTCGAAGTGCCGGATCTCGTACTGCCCGGCCAGATCAAGGGTTTCGCCTCGGTGCTGCTGCCGGGCGGCGAGGTGCCGCTGAGCGCGCGCTATTCCAGCGACGTCATCGTTACCGAGTTGACCACCCTGCAGATGGCCCCGCAGTGAGCCGGGCGGCGGTCGACGCGCGCACCCTCGCCGCGTTCGGCCTGCTCGCGGTGCCGCTGGCCAGCGGCGGCCTGCCGGTGGCGCTCTACCTGGCGCCGTTCTACGCGCGCGAACTCGGCCTCGGGCTGACCGGGCTCGGCCTGGTGCTCACGCTGATCAGGCTGAGCGACGTCGTCACCGATCCGCTGATCGGTGCGCTGTCCGATCGCACGCCGGCGCGATTCGGCCGCCGCGGCCTGTGGATCGCGCTCGGGGTACCGGTGATGGCCGGCGCGACCTGGGCGGTGTTCGTGCCGCCGACAGCGCCCGGGCTCGCCTATGTCGCGATCAGTTTCGGCCTGCTCTACCTCGGCTGGACACTCATCGGCATCCCGCTCGGCGCCTGGGTCGCCGAGCTCTCGCCGGATTATCACGAGCGCTCGCGGCTGAGCGGTGCGCGCACCTGGGGCAACCTGCTCGGCGCGCTGCTCGCCGTGCTCGCGCCGCTCACGGTGGTCGCGCTCGGCCGTGCCGGCATCGTGCCCTTCGCCGGCGCCGACCCGGAAAGCCTCGCACCGACCCTGCGCGTGCTCGCCTGCCTGACCATCGCCCTGCTGGTGGTGAGCGTGCCGTGGTTGCTGCTGAGTGTGCCGCAGCCGCAGTTTGCCGCGCGTGGGCGGCATGACCTGCGAGGCGGCCTCGCTGTCATCGCGGCCAACCGCGCGTTCCGCCGCCTGTTGCTGTCGAGCGTCTGCGCGGCGGTCGGCTGGCATGCCATCAACACGTTGTTCGTATTCTTCGCCACCTTCTACCTTGGCGCGAGCCAGGCCGAGTGGCCGCTCATCCTGCTCGCCTACATGGGTGCGCAGCTCGTCGGCACGCCGCTCGTGGTGCGCCTCGCGCCGCGTTTCGAGAAGCATCGCATGGTGGCGTGGCTGTCGAGCGTACAGATTGCGCTCTTCGCACTCGTGCTGCTGCTGCCGCCGGGCAGCTGGCAGCTCTACGCGCTGCTCACGATGCTCACCGGGCTGCTCGCGCCGGTGGTGCCGGTACTTGGCCCGTCGATGGCTGCCGATGTCATCGACGAGGACGAACTCGCCAGCGGCGCACAGCGCGGCGCGCTGTTCATGGCGTTGTGGGGGATGGCCGACAAGCTCGCCGTCGCCATTGCCGCGGCGGTCGCCCTGCCGCTGGTCGAACTGCTCGGTTTCGATGCCAACACCGGTGCCGGCCGCGACACCCTGCACCTCGCGTTCTGTTTCGTGCCGGAGCTCTTCTTCGTCGCCTCGGTCGCCTTCATCTGGAACTACCCGTTGACCCGCAGCCGTCATCTCGAAGTGCGCCGCGCGCTCGAGGCGCGGGCGGCGGGCAGCGCGACGAGCTGGTAAATTGCACGCCTCGTTCGCCATCGTCCGCCGCTTCGTGCCATGACCGACACCACCCCGGGCCCGACCTCGCACAGTTACTTCTCGCAACGCCTGCGCCTGCACTATGTCGACTGGGGCAACCCGGAAGCGCCGCCGCTGCTGCTGCTCCACGGGGGCCGCGATCACTGCCGCAACTGGGACTGGGTGGCGCAGGCGCTGCGCCTCGAATGGCACGTCATCGCGCCCGACCTGCGTGGCCACGGCGACAGCGAGTGGTCGGCCGACGGCCATTACACGATGGAGAGCTACATCTACGATCTCGCCCAGCTCATCCACCAGCAGAAACTCGCGCCGGTCAGCATCGTCGCCCACTCGCTCGGCGGCAACATCGCATTGCGTTACACCGGCTGCTACCCCGATACCGTCCGCCAGCTGGTCGCCATCGAGGGGCTCGGCTTCTCGCCGAACAAGCTCGCCGAGCGTGCTGCCATCGGTCTCGACGCGCGGCTGCGCGAATGGATTACCGAGAAGCGTCGACTGTCCGGGCGCCTGCCGCGGCGTTATGCCTCGATCGAGGACGCCTACCAGCGCATGCAGGAAGAGAACAAGCATCTCTCGCCCGAGCGCGCGCGCCACCTGACCATCCACGGCGTCAACCAGAACGAGGACGGCACTTACTCGTGGAAGTTCGACAACTACGTGCGCGCGTGGCCGGCCTACGACATGCCGGTCGATGAGGTAGCCCAGCTGTGGAGCCGCATCACCTGTCCGACACTGCTGCTCTACGGCGCCGAGAGCTTCGCGTCCAATCCGCTCGAGGACGGCCGAGCGCGCCACTTCGGCAACGCCCGCGTCGAAGTCATCGAACAGGCCGGGCACTGGCTGCACCACGACCAGTTCGATCGCTTCATGGCGCTCGTCACCGGCTTCCTGCGCTGAGGCCGGCTCACCGTACAACGCGGGCACTGCCCGAGGAGGTCAATCCGTGTCCAACCTGGAGGAGTTTCGCGCCGAGACGCGCGGCTGGCTCGAGACCAACTGCCCGGCGTCCATGCGCATGCCGATGCCCGACGACGAGCGCGTGTGGGGCGGGCGCAACGCGGTGTTCAAGAACCCCGACAGCAAGCTGTGGCTGGAGCGCATGGCCGCGCGCGGCTACACCGTGCCGACCTGGCCGCGCGAGTACGGCGGAGCCGGCCTGTCTGCCGACCAGGCGCAGGTATTGCGCGAGGAAATGGGGCGGCTCAAGTGTCGCCAGCCGCTGTCCTCGTTCGGCATCTGGATGCTCGGGCCCGTGTTGCTCAAGTACGGCAACGAAGCGCAGAAGCGCGAGCACCTGCCGCCGATCGCGCGCGGCGAGATCCGCTGGTGCCAGGGCTACTCCGAACCGGGGGCGGGCTCGGATCTCGCCGCGCTGAAGACACGCTGCGAGGATCGCGGCGACCATTATCTCGTCAACGGCCAGAAGATCTGGACCTCCTACGCCGACCATGCCGACTGGATTTTCTGCCTCGTGCGCACCGACACCACGGCCAAGCACGGCGGCATCAGCTTCATCCTGTTCGACATGGCGAGCGCGGGCGTGGAGACGCGCCCGATCACGCTGATCAGCGGCGCCTCGGTGTTCTGCGAGACGTTCTTCACCGACGTGCGTGTGCCGAAGGAGAACCTGGTCGGCGAACTCAATGGTGGCTGGACCATCGCCAAGGAGCTGCTGCAGCACGAGCGCGGCATGATCGCCGAGATCGGTCGCACCATCGGCGGGACCGTGCCGCCGGTCGACGTCATCGCCAGGCAGTATCTCGACGATGGCCACGGGCGCATCGGCGATGCGAGCCTGCGCGAGGCGGTCACGTCCCACGTGATGCGCGATCGCGCGTTCGCGCTGACCATGCGGCGCGCGGCGCAGGAAAGCGAGGCCGGCATGGCCTCGGGCGGCGTGTCGTCGATGTTCAAGTACTACGGCACCGAGCAGAACAAGGCCAAGTTCGAATTGATTCTGAAGTGCCTCGGCAGCCGCGCACTCGGCTGGGAAGGCGACGGATTCAGCGCGCCCGAGCTCGACATCTGCCGCACCTGGCTGCGCTCGAAGGGCAATTCGATCGAGGGCGGGACCTCCGAGATTCAATTGAACGTAATCGCCAAGCGCGTGCTCGGCCTGCCCGACTGAGGAGCCATCGATGAACCTCGTCCTCAACGAAGAAGAGAGCATCCTGCGCCAGGGGGCGCTCGAGTATTTCAGCGAGCGCCTGCCGGTCAGCGCGCTGCGCAGCTTGCGCGACGACGATGACGCGCACGGTTACGACCTCGCCGCCTGGCGTGAAATGGCGGAGATGGGCTGGGCGGGCGTGCTCCTGCCCGAGGCTTATGGTGGCGCCGATTTCGGTTATCGCGGCCTCGGCCAGGTGCTCGAGGCTGCCGGCCGCACGCTGGCAGCCTCGCCGCTGGTGTCCACCGCGCTGACTGCCGCGCCGCTGCTGCTCGCCGCCGGCAACGAGGCGCAGAAGGCCGCGTGGCTGCCCAAGGTCGCGACCGGCGAGTGCGTGCTCGCGCTTGCCCTCGACGAGCAGCCGCGCCATGCGCCGAGCGCCATTGCGTGCCGCGCGACCGCGGCCGGCGACGGCTGGCGGCTCGACGGCGCCAAGACCTTCGTGCTCGACGGCCATGTTGCCGATTGTCTGATCGTGGTCGCGCGCACGGCGGACGTCGCCGGCACCACCGAGGGGCTCGGCCTGTTCCTGGTCGACCCGCGCGCGGCCGGCGTCGGCATCACGCGCACGCGCATGGTCGATGCGCGCAACGCCGCCAACGTCACTTTCGACGGCGTTGCGCTCGATGGCGCTGCCGTGCTCGGCACCCCCGGTGACGCCTGGCCGCTGCTCGAACGCGCGCTCGATGGCGCGCGCGCCGGTCTCGCGGCGGAGATGCTCGGCGGCGCGCAGGAGGCCTTCGATCGCACCATCGCCTATCTCAAGCTGCGCGAGCAGTTCGGCGCCGTGATCGGTTCCTTCCAGGCGCTCAAGCATCGTGCCGCACTGATGTTCTGCGAGCTCGAACTGACCCGTTCGGCCGTCATCGCCGCGCTCGATGCGCTCGACAGCGGGCACGCCGATGTCGCCGCGCTCGCGAGCCTGGCCAAGGCGCGGGCCTGCGAGACGTTCGAGCTCGTCAGCAACGAGGCGGTGCAGCTGCACGGCGGCATCGGCATGACCGACGCCGAGGAGATCGGTTTCTTCCTCAAGCGGGCGCGCGTCGCGCAGCAGGTCTTCGGCGACGCCGTGTTTCATCGCCAGCGCTATGCCGACCTCGCCGGGTACTGAGCGCACGCCGCTGCCGTGGCCCGTACGGGCGCGCGCTGCCTGCCCCGCCATGACCCGGCGCGGCGGTGGTCTGCACGCATGAACGAGTACGTGGTGACCCTCGACGATGGCTGCGGCCAGCGCGAGCTGACCCTGCTCGCCGAGACCGCGACGGCCGCGCGCGACGCCGCCGAAGTGGCTCACGACGCCGAGGTGGTCGCGGTCCGTTTCGTGCGCGCCGTGACGTTCAGTTGCCGCACGCGCGACGGCTCCGCGCGCCGCTGAGTACGCAACGGCAGGCCCCGCGGTGGCCGCCGGCCGGCTTGCATGGCGCGCAGTCGCAGCGCCACACTGAAGGCTGGCCGCCGCCGCCCGTGGTCCACACCCGCAGCGGCGGCGTATCCCGAGCAGACGGCCGCGCCGGCGCGGATCCTCCGCCTCCCGGCGTCGCCGCGGAGGAACCCGTCATGGCATCGACCCCAGTCCTGCCCTTCTCGACCCGCACCGCCACCGGTGACGGCCTCGACGTCCGCTTCCCGCTGCACCCGGCCACGGTCAACGCCGCGCACACCGCGGAGCTTCTCACCCGCACCCTGGAGACGGTCACCGATACCGTCACCGCGGATGAACGTTACGCGAACGGTGATGTGCTGCAATCGCTCGCGATGGCGCTGGCGGTGCGCGCGACGATGATCCACGCGCCGCCCGCGGTGACCGCCCAGCTTGCGCGCGACCTGCTCGAGAGCGCACTCGAGGCGACCCACGCCGCGAGCGACAACGGCACCGCCGGGGGACACGCCTGACAAGCCGGCGCGCGGTCGACCGGCGCTGCGCGAGGGTCAGGGCGGGTGCGTCGGTTGGCGTGCCGCGCACCATGCCGCGAGACCGGCAAAGGTCGTGGTGGCCGCCGCGATCATGGCGGTGCGCGCGGCGCCGTGGCCCGCCGCCCGCAGTGCGCCCTGCATGCCGCGCCACATGCGCCCCGTCGCGTCGCCGTAGCCGGCATGGAAAGCTGCGCCGTCGGTGGCGCTGAGCCCGAGGCAGCGCGCCAGGTGCGGTGCGATCACGCGGCCACCCAGCGTGGCGCCCTCGAGCACGTAGAGACAACCGAGCGCGGTCGGGACCGCGTCGACGCAGGGTAGCAGCGCGTCCGGTACATGGTCGCCTGCCGACCACGCTACGCCGCGCGCCGCGAGCGCGCGCAGGTCGCGCTCGAGCAGCGGGAGCTTGCGCCGCGCGGTGAGTGCCGGCACCTGTGCGGCCAGATCGGGCAAGCCATGGATTCGTCGTTCGAGCGGTGCGTAGAACGCCGCCATGCGGGCCAGCACCGTCGCGTACTCGTCGAGGGTGAGATCCGGACGCAGCAGGTCGAGTTCGCGCTCGAGCGCATCGTGCACCGCGGCAGTCGCCGTGCGCAGCGCGAGGAGCACATCGTCGGGGCCGCCGGCGCCGGCATTGGTGTCGGCGCTCACGCCGGCGTCCATGCCGCTGTCGCGCCGGCCAGCGCCACGGCATCACCCAGGCGCACGCGCCCGCCCGCCACGACACGCGCGGTGATGCCGCCGTGGCCGCGCAGGGCGTTGTAGCCACCGGCGCCGAGCGCCTCTTCCATGCGCGAACAGGGATGGCAGGCGCCGGTGCCTTCGAGGACCGCGTCGCCAAGACGGAAGCGGCGGTCGCGGAGCGCCAGCAGGTTGATGCCGCCGACCACGACGTTGCGACGCAGTTCGGCGGGGTCGACTCGTTCGCGCCCGAGCAGCGCGGCGACGACGCTCAGGTGCTCGGCCTGGATCAGCGTGACCTGGCGCTTGCCGCTGCGTCCGGCATAACGATCACCGGTGATACCACCGGTGGCATCGAGATCGAGCCAGTCGACGATCTGCAGCGGTGCGCGCCGCGCCGGGCGCCGCGCCAGCCAGGTCACGTGGCCGCTCTGCGGCAGGGCGTCGAGCAGCGCGCGCAGGCTGGTGCTCGTCATGGCCTGCAACCGGCGCGGGACGAGACGCCGGTTGCGGGTTGCGCACCCGGTACGCGCGGTGGCACCGTCGACCGTGCGCGACGCTGTCGCGCTCCGCTCACGCGCGCCGCGCGCCGCGCTTCGCCGCCACCTTCTTCGCCGTGGTCTTCTTCTTCGTGATCGACGTCACCCCGGCCTTCTTCTTGCGCGCGGTCTTTCTGGCCGCGCGGCGCGCAGGCGTGACCGCATCGAACAGGCGTGCCTTGGGGTATTCCGCGCCTGCCACGTGCTCGAGCGTCTGCAGGCGCACCAGCTGGTAGGTGCGGATGCGGAAGGCCGGATCGCAGGACATGCGCACGTAGAGGTCGCGGGGTGGTACGCCGTAATCCTCTTCCAGCCATTGCATGAGGTTGGCGGTGGCGTCGTAGACGGCGTGCTCGAAGGGGCGGTTGATGCCGACGGCGACGATCGAGTCGGGCTTGTCGATGCGCACGCACGGCAGGCGCTTGTTCTTCACCACCGTGCACGAGAGCTGCACCGTGGCGCGGGTCTCGTCGGCGATGCCGGTGAACTCGGTATCGCCCTGGCCGCCATGGACGTCGCCGACGTAGAGCAGGCCGCCGTCGTTGTAGCTGTTCAGGTAGATGGTGTGGCCGGCGCGGATGTCGCGGCAGTCGATGTTGCCGCCGAACGGTCCCTGGCCGAGCACCGAGGTGAATACTTCGCGCTCGGGTGCGGTGGCGAGCGTGCCGATGAAGGGTTCGAGCGGCCAGGTCAGGGTGTCCGAATACTTGCCGAAGCCGTCGCGCGTATGGCCCGATGGCCCCGGCAGGTGCTCGATGACGTGCACGTAGCCCTCGGCGCAATCCTTGTAGCGCAGCGAGTCGCCGAGCGGGCCCATGTGCGGGATGACGCCGGAGAAGCCGTAGCGCCACGGATCGATCCAGTCGATGTGTACGGCGAGCACGTCGCCGGCCTTGCAGCCTTCGACGTAGATCGGGCCGACGACGGGATTGAACAGGCCCGGTGTCGCGCTGGCGAGGCGCGCGAAGTGCGGGCCGTCGAAGCCTTCGACGCGCGGGTTGTCGCTGTCGTCGGCGATCATGCCGGACAGCGCGTCGTTGGTCTCGAGCTGGAACGTCTCGCCGGGCTTTACCCTGAGACAGGGCTTGTCGCGGTTGTCGAAGGCATATTTCTGAACGCTGCCGCGCCGGATGCGTTTCATCGCGCCGTCTCCCCTCGTCTGATGGTTACGCAACGCCACATTCTACGCGCGCCGGCACTTGCGTGAACCGCGCATGGCGCGCGGAAGCCGGCTATGCTGTGGGGTCGCTGGGCGGGCCATGCCCGCAACCGGGAGGAACGACGACCATGCTGCGTACCCCTGCCGAGGTACTGGACACCTGGTTTGCCGGCGATGTCGGCGATGCCAGCGCGATGCAGGCGCGCATTGCGAAACTCTTTACCGTCGACCCGGCGTTCGACGAAGAACTCCGCGGCGCCTACGCGCCGCTCGTCGAACAGGCGCTGGCCGGCGCGCTCGACGACTGGATCGGGGAATGCCGCAGCGCGCTCGCGCTCGTCATCCTGCTCGACCAGCTGCCACGCAATCTCTTCCGCGGCAGTGCACGCGCTTTTGCCGGCGATGCGCGCGCGCAGCGCGTCGCGCTGCACGCCTTCGCGGCCGGTTTCGACCGCGCACTCGCACCCATCGAACAGGTGTTCTTCTACATGCCATTCGAGCATGCCGAAGACATGCACCTGCAGGAACGCTGCGTGGCCGGCTACGAGGCCCTGCGCAGGTCGGCGACGCCGGAGTTCGTCACGCTGATGGACGAGGTGGTCGCGGCCGGTCATGCGCACCGCGCGGTAGTTGCGCGTTTCGGGCGATTCCCTCACCGCAACGACGCGCTCGGTCGCGCCTCGACGGTGGCGGAGCGCGCCTGGCTCGCCGAGAATCGCCACGGCTGGGGGCAGGGCGCGGCGGACCTCGAGCTGTGCCAGGCGAGCGCCCGGCAGTGAGGTCGCGTGACGCCACGACGTATGCGTTGCGGCTGGCGCACGCGCTGTGCTAGCTTCGCCGCCTCACCGTGACGACCGCCCCACAGGGGGGCTGCCAATGGTCTGCAACAACGCCGATGCCGTTGCCCGACGACCCGCGACGCCGCCGCGCGTCACGCGTTCTGGCGCTGCCCTGCCCATGCAGCCTGGAGCCGACGCCATTGCGCCGTAAGCGCGGCTTTCTCTGACGTCGCCGACGCCCTGCGGTCGCAGGGCTCGCAGCGCCAGCCACGTCACGCAGCCAATTGTGGTTCACGCTGCCGGTGCGCTTGCGCGCGCCCGCCGTGCCTGCCGCCGCCGTGAGCGCGCCGCGGCCACTACCCGGATAAGAGAGGGGAGGTGCGGGGCACCGGCGTGAATGCGCCCGTGCCCCGCCTTTTTTCTCCGCGCGGCGCGCAGCGCGTCTGCTCAGGTGGTCGCCGGAACGCGCGCGACCAATGCCGCGGCCTCGCTCACCAGGGCGTCCTGGTGCGGCTGCAGCGCCTGCTGGCCGAGGTTGCCGAGGATGGCCTGGAACGGGTCGACCAGGCCGACGTCGACGCCGGCCAGCGTCTCGATCACGGCATGCGCGAAGAATGGCACCGTCGGCGCGCTGTAGCCGCCTTCGTGACACATCACGATGCGTCCATCGCAGCACTCTGCGGCAAAGCGCATGAGGCGGCGGGTCAGCGCACGGTAGCCCTCGCTGGTCAGCATCTGGCGGCCGAGCGGATCGTAGGCGCCGGCGTCGAAGCCCGACGGCACCATGATCAGTTCGGGACGGTACCGCTCGAGCGCCGGCAGCACTACCCGGTCGTAGACCGCTTCGTAGGCACCGACGCCGGAGCCGGGTGGCAAGGGCACGTTGATGTTGCATCCGGCACCGCGGCCCTCGCCGTTCTCGGCGAGAAAACCGGTGTTGTGCGGGAAGCAGCGGTCCTGGTGCACGGAGATGGTCAGCGCGCGCGGATCGTCGTAGAAAGCGGCCTGGGTGCCGTTGCCGTGGTGGACGTCCCAGTCGACGTAGGCGATGCGCGAGAGTCCACGCACTTCGAGCGCGTGGCGCCCGGCAATCGCGGCGTTGCCGAAGATGCAGAAGCCCATCGCGCGATCGGGCGTGGCGTGGTGGCCGGGTGGGCGCACCAGCGCATAGGCATTGGCGACACGGCCATCGAGCACCGCATCGACCGCTTCGATGACCCCGCCCGCGGCAAGCATCGCGATGTCGAAGCTGCCGCGCCCCATCGGCGTGAACACGCCGGCGTCGACGCCGAGCGCATCGTTCAGGCTGCGGATGTGCTCGAGGTGCGCGCGCGTGTGCACGCGCAGGATCTCCTCCTCACTCGCCGCGCGCGGCGCGATCGGCGCGAGGTGCCCGAGCAGGCCGGTGACTTCCATGAGATTGCGGATGCGCCGCTTGGTGTCGGGATGCTCGGCGTGCTCGTAGGGCTCGACCGGGTTGCCGTAGGGCATCACGCCGGCGAGGTTGCCGGTGTTGTGCCAGAGATAGAGTTCGTGAAAGACGAAACCGGTGGTCATGCTGGGTCCTCGGTGACGGGGTCTGGGGCGACCGCGATGCTGCCGCGCCTGCGGAAAAACCGCAAGAAATCAAGGTAATTCCGCAAACGCACCCGGTTCAAGTCGATGCCCCGCATGCCGCTACGCGAGGGACTGCCCGAGCGCGTGCCGACCTCCGATGACCGAGCCCTGTTCCCGCCAGCGCGTCGCACGGCGTCAATTGCATCCTGTGCTCGTGGCAGCGTTCTGCCTGTTCGGCCTGCCGCTCGCGGCGGCTGAACTCACGGTACGCGTGACGGCCGCGGGCGCACCGCTCGACGCGGTCGTCGTTGCCGTGCACGGTGGTTCACGCACCGAGCACGCGGCACGGACCCACGTCGTCGACCAGGTCGACAAGCAGTTCGTACCGCGCGTCGCGGCGATCGGCGTTGGCGACCAGGTGAGTTTTCCAAACAGCGACGACATCCGCCACCACGTCTACTCGTTCTCGCCGGCGAAGGCGTTCGAGTTGCCGCTCTACCACGGCATCCCCGCCGAACCGGTCCGCTTTGCGACCGCCGGCAAAGTCGTGCTCGGCTGCAACATCCATGACCAGATGGCGGCCTGGGTCTACGTGCTCGACGCGGAGCATTTCGCCGTCGCGGCAGACGGCGTCGCGCACTTCCCGGGGCTCGCCGCGGGGCGCTACGAGATCGCCTTGTGGCACCCGCAGCAAGCGGTCGAGGACGAAGGCGTGCGACGTGTCGTCGAGCTCGGCGCCGACGCTCACACGGTCGATCTCAGCGTCGAACTGGTGCCGCCCCCTGCACCACCGGCGTCGGCGACGCTGTCGCCGCTGGAAGCGCGCTTCCGCGCACTGCGCGAGGCCGCAGCGGCGGATGCTTCGCCGTGAACAGGTCGATGCCGGCCCATGCCGGCCTCCGCGGAGACTTGCGATGACATGGCCGGCCGACAGCCTGCTCGGCAAGGTCATCGTGCTCCTGCTGGCGGCGCTCGGCGTGTGCCAGGCGGCGACGCTGGCCGCCGTCCTGCTCGTCACGCGGCACGACGTACGCGCCGGCATCGAACGCGAGCTGGCAGTCGCCGCAGGTGTGTTCGCACGCCTGTTCGAGCGCCGCTACGTGACACTCGCGGAATCGGTGCAGGTGCTCGCGGCGGATTTCGGCTTCAAGCGCGCTGCCGCGACCGGCGACGCGCCGACCATCGTCTCCGCGCTCGACAACCACGGTGGCCGCATCGGCGCCGGGCTCGGCATCTTCGTCGATGACGGGGGGACGGTGCGCGCGGCGACGCGCTCCTTGCCCGCCCTCTACGCGAGCCAATCGTGGCGCGAGATGCTCGCCGCGCTGAGCGGCCACGACATTGCGGCACGCACGCTGGCGGCCGACGGCGGCGCCTGGCAGCTGGTTGGCGTGCCGGTGCACGCGCCCGAACGGATCGGGTGGCTGGTGATGGGCTTCGCCGTCGACGATGCGCTCGCCCGCGAGATGCGCGCGCTGACCGGGCGCGAGGTCGCGTTCGTCACGAACCAGGGCGACACGCCGCGCGTGCTCGCCGCGAGTCTTCCGCACGCGGCACGCGAGACCCTCGCGCCGGCGCTCGCCGCCGCCGAGCCGGGTCCGGGGCAGGCGCAATCGCTCCGCCTCGCCGGCGATGACCTGCTCCAGCGCGAGCATCGGCTCGATGGCGCGCAGAGTGCGCTCCGGGCGCTCCTGATGGAGTCGCTGTCAGAGGCGCTCGCACCCTACCACGCACTCGCGCTCGAACTGGCCGCGTTGTTCCTGGTCACGCTGATCCTGGCCTGCCTCGGCGCAATGTTCCTCGCGCGCGGCATCACGCGGCCGCTGGCGCGACTGGCGCGCGCGGCGACCCGCATCGGCGAGGGTGACTACGGTGTGCGCATCGACATCGAGTCCGGCGACGAGGTCGGGCACCTGGCACGTGCGCTCGACACCATGCAGGCAGAGATTGCCGAGCGCGAGCGACGCATCGTGCACCAGGCGCAGCACGACGATCTCACCGGTCTGCCCAACCGCTGGCTCGCGCGCGACCGCCTCGAACATGCGGTGAGGCGCGCGCAGCGCGAACGCTACGGCTTCACCGTGGTCCAGATCGACCTCTCGCGCTTCAAGCACATCAACGACACCTTCGGCCATCACGTCGGCGACGTCGTGCTGGAGGAGCTCGGCCGCCGCCTCGTCGCGCGCCTGCGTCGTGCCGATACGGTCGCGCGTCTCGGCGGTGACGATTTCTTCCTCATCCTCGAGCGCACCCCGCTGGCGGACGCGGAGGACTTCGTCGACAGCCTGCGTGCGACGCTCACCCCGCCAATCGAACTCGATGGCATGCATGTCTCGCTCGACTTCCGCGTCGGTATCGCCGCCTTCCCCCAGCATGCCGAGGATGCCGCCGCGCTCATGCGTCGCGCCGAGATCGCACTCTATGACGCCAAGAGTTCACATCGCCGCAGCATCACCTACGCGGTGGGGCGTGACGATGACCACCGGCGCCAGCTCGCGGTGGTCAGCGATCTCCAGCGTGCCATGGCCAGCGGCGAGCTCAGCCTGCACTATCAGCCCAAGGTCGATCTCGCGAACGGCGCGCCGTACCACGCTGAAGCACTGGTACGGTGGGTTCATCCGGACTTCGGTTTCATGCCGCCGGACGAGTTCATCGGCGTGCTGGAGGAGTCGGGCAACATCGCGCAGCTGACGCGCTGGGTGTTCACCACGGCGGTGCGACAATGCTGCGCCTGGCGGGCGCGCGGCCTCGACGTCGCGCTCAGCATCAACTTGTCGGCGACCGACCTGCTCAGCGAGGACCTGCCGGCGTACTTCGTCGCCGAGCTGGCCCGTGCGTGCCTGCCGGCCGCGGGCGTCACGCTGGAGATCACCGAGAGCGCAGTGATGCGCGACCCCGATCTCGCGCTCGCCGTGCTCGGCGAGCTGCGTGCGTGCGGCTTCCGACTCTCCATCGACGATTTCGGCACGGGCTACTCGTCGCTCGCCCAGCTCAAGCGCATGCCGGTGAGCGAGCTCAAGATCGACAAGTCCTTCGTGCTCGACCTGCGCGGGGATGGCGATGACGACGCGCGCATCGTGCGCTCGACCATCGAACTCGCGCACGGGCTCGGCCTCGAAGTCACCGCCGAGGGGGTCGAGACACCGGCCGCCTGGCACCTGCTGGCGGGCTTCGGCTGCGACCGCGCACAGGGCTACCTCATCTCCAAGCCGCTGCCGGCCGATGCGTTCGAGGCCTGGCTCGTCGCCATCCGTGACGCCGCCGGGAGCTTCATGGTGGAAGCCGCATGAGCACCAAACACGCATGGCGGCCTTGCCGCTTCGCACTGCCCGGCCTCGTCCTGCTGGTGACACTGACCTGCGCGCAGGCAACCGCAGCGCGCGACTGGCTGGCCAACAACAGCCGGATCCTCGCCACCGGTGGCGGCACGCAGGTCGAAGGTCAGGCCGGCGGCGGCATCGTGCCCTGGGCGGTGCTGGCCGGCTACGGCTCCAGCGGGGAGGTCGGTGCGAGCGCGTTCTATACGCACGTCGAGCTCGACGATTACGCGCTCGACGCGGTCGGCGCCGCAGTCAGCTTCGACAACCGCATCGAGCTCTCGGTGGCACGCCAGCAGTTCGATCTCGGCACCCTCGGCGAGGCCCTCGGCCTCGCCGACAAGGAACTGCGCCAGGACGTGCTCGGCCTCAAGCTGCGACTCGCCGGCGATCTCATCTATGGGCGACTGCCGCAGCTCGCCTTCGGCATGCAGTACAAGCGGCATCTCGATTTCGGTATTCCGGCCGCGGTCGGCGCGGTGCGGCGGCGCGACGCCGATTTCTACCTCGCCGCCACCAAGCTGTGGCTGGCCGGGCCATTCGATCGCAACGTGTTTGCCAACGCGACCTTGCGCTACACCCGCGCCAACCAGGGTGGCCTGCTCGGTTTCGGCGGCGACCGCGACGACAGCCGCGATCTCGTCTTCGAGGGCTCCGTGGGCATTTTCCTCACTCGCCACGTCGCGCTCGGCGGCGAGTACCGTCAGCACCCCGACAACCTCTCGTTCTCCGAGCAGGATGACTGGATCGACGCTTTCATCGGCATCTTTCCCAACAAGCACGTCTCGCTGGTCGCCGCGTGGGCCAATCTCGGCACCATCGCGACACTCGATTCCCAGCGCGGCTGGTACCTGTCACTCGAAGTGGCGTTCTGAACGCCGGGAGCCCCGTCATGCAGACCTCCTCACCGCGCCGCCGCCGGATGGCCTGGGCGTTCGCCGCGACGCTGGTCCTCGCAACGCCGGCCATGGCGTCGGACGCGCTCTACGACGACCTCGGCGGTGATGCCGGGATCGGCGCCATCATCGAAGCCTTCCTGTTCCGTCTCGCCGACGACACGCGCATCAATGCGCACTTCATCGACACCGACGTCATCCGCTTCCGTGACAAGCTGGTCGAGCTGGTCTGCGAGCTGAGCGGCGGACCCTGCGTCTACTCCGGCGACACCATGAAGCTGACCCACGCCGGCATGGCCATCGATCATGCCGATTTCAATGCCGTGGTGGAGAACCTGATCGAGGCGATGAGCGGCCTCGATGTCGCCACCGGCGTACAGAACCGACTCCTGGCGCGCCTCGCGCCGCTGCATGCCGACATCATCGAACGCTGACCCGGCGCGCCGTCGTGCGCGAGGTTAAGGAACGGTTAACGGTGGCTGCACGCGCATGGCGTAGACTGGCGCGCCGCAGAACCGCCCGTCCCAAGCCCAGTACAAGCCCGTCGTCGCCATGCGCCCCACGCTGTTCGTCCCGGTCGAGAACCAGGTCCGCGAGCTCGATGCCAAGCTGCTGTTCGCCTGCGTCGCCGCGCGTCACGGGTATCCCGTGGTGCTCGGGCGCAAGCAGCTGCTGTATTTCGCCTTGCCACGCTTCGCACCCGGTATCTTCATTGCCAAGAGCATGCGTGCACGCAGCAAGCTGATGTTCGACATCGCGCGCGGGCTTGGCCACGAAGTCGTCGCGTGGGACGAGGAGAGCCTGGTGCGCTTCGACTCGCCCGAGTACTTCACCTGGCGTTTCTCGCCGGCGACCTTCAATGCCATCAGTCATCTGTTCGCGTGGGGCGAGGACGATGCCGCGATGTTCGCTGCCTATCCGGGCAACCGTGGCGTGCACATCCACGCCACCGGCAATCCCCGCCTCGACCTGCTCCGCGCGCCGCTGCGTCCGCTGTTCGCCGCCGAGTGCGCGGCCCTGCGCGAGCGCCATGGCGACTACATCCTGGTCAACACCAATTTCTCCTTCGTCAATCCGTTCGTGCGCATGAACGCGCTGGTGCCGCCGAAGCGACGCTTCGGGCGCCGTCGCAGCCGTACGGCTTTCGGTCTCAGCGAGGATTTCGCCGCCGGCATGGCCGCGCACCAGCAGCAGCTGTTCGACCATTTCCGGGTCCTGCTGCCGGCGCTTGCCGAACGCTTCCCAGGGCGGACCATCGTGCTGCGCCCACATCCGTCCGAGGACCACGACGTGTGGCGCCGGCTGCTGGCCGGACACCCCAACCTGGAGGTGCGCCACGAGGGTAACGTCATCCCGTGGCTGATGAGTGCGGCCGTGCTCGTCCACAATGGTTGCACGACCGCGGTGGAGGGCGCCGTGGTCGGCTGCCCGGCCGTGTCTTACCGGCCGGTCCGCTCGGCGACCTTCGACTATGCGCTGCCGAACGGTCTCAGCCACCAGGCCGACAGCGTGGACGACGTGCTCGAGGCGGTCGCCGGCATCGTCGAGCGCGGCCTCCCGGCGGTCAGCGACGCCACCCGCCAGCACCTGTTCCAACGTCACCTGGCGGCCGCCGATGGGCCGCTCGCTGCCGAACGGATCGTGCGCACGCTAGACCAGTTCGACATCCGCCCTCCCGGCGCTGGCATGCTCGAACGAAGCGTGACGCGACTCAAGTGCGACGCGCGCACCGCCATCAAGCGCATCAACATGCGACGCCAGGGCCATTGGGCGAGTGACAGCTATGGCCGACACGTGTTTCCCGGCGTTACGCTCGCGGCGCTGGAGCAGCGCGTGGCCGTACTCGGCGCCCTGCTCGGGGCTGCCGGCGACGTCGCCGTGGAAGCCTGCGGCGACTCCGTCTTCCGCATCGCGGCGCGCGGCGCGGGCGGCCCAGGAGCGCGCACAGAGGCTGATCCGAAGGTCCCGCTGGCGCGTTGAAGGCGTAGCGGGCCGGTGCACGACGCTGGCCACCTGGTCGACCTTAACCAAATCCTAACCTTTGCCGCGGTAGTCTCGTCGGCCCCCCTCATCCGAATCTACCCGAATGGATGCCAGCACCCACACCCACGTCGCTGACGTGGCCGCCCTGAGCGCCGCTGCGGCGCCCGTCATCGTCGCCGAGATCGGGTGCAATCACCGCGGCGACGTCGCCACCGCGCGCGCGCTGATCGACAGCGCCGCCGACTTCGCTGGCGCCGACTACGTCAAGTTCCAGAAACGCGCCAACCGTGAGCTGCTGAGTCCCGCCGAGTACGCCGCGCCGCATCCGAACCCGATGCACAGCTACGGCGCCACTTACGGCGAGCACCGCGAATACCTCGAATTCGACCTCGCCGTGCATCGCGAGCTGATGTCCTGGTGCGCCGAGCGCGGCGTCGGTTATGCGTGCTCCGCGTGGGATCCGACCTCCGCCCGCGAGATCGCGAGCCTGGAACCGGACTACATCAAGATTCCTTCGGCCTGCAATCTCGACCATCGCCTGCTGGCGGTGCTCGCCGCCGAGTACGCCGGTGACATCCATGTCTCGCTCGGCATGACCAGCGCGGCCGAGCAGGATGAACTGGTCGCGCTGCTCGACCGCTACGACGCGCTCGGGCGCACCGTGCTCTACGCCTGCACCTCGGCCTACCCGGTTGCCCACGAGGACGTCTGCCTGCTCGAGATCCCGGCATTGATCAGGCGCTACGGCGGTGACGTCAAGGCCATCGGCTTCTCCGGACATCATCGCGGCATTGCCGTCGACATCGCTGCGCAGGTGCTCGGCGCGCGCTGGATCGAGCGCCATTTCACGCTCGATCGCACCTGGAAAGGCACCGATCACGCGGCTTCGCTCGAGCCCGACGGGTTGCGCCGCCTGGTCCGCGACACGCGCGCGGTGACGTTCGCGTTGCGCGCGAAGAGCAGCGACATCCTGGCCATCGAGGAAGCGCCGCGCGCCAAGCTCAAACGACTACCGGGCCGTCATTTCGATGTGACGTCGTGAGCGCAGGCGCCACCGCCGCGACGCCGGCGGCCTGCGGTTGGCTGGCCTTGATGCCGCTGCGCGGCGGCTCCAAATCGATTCCCGGCAAGAACGTCATCGATGTCGCCGGCCGCCCCTTGTTCGCCTGGGCGCTGGACGCGGCAGTGTCATCGGCGGTGTTCGATCGCGTGCTCGTCGCCACCGACGCCGCGGCAATCGCCGCGCGTGTCGTGGCCGAGTTCGGTGACGCGGTCGAAGTCGTCGGGCGATCGGCCGCGTCGGCCAGCGACACCGCGAGCAGCGAGTCGGTGATGCTGGAGGTGCTGGCCGCGCACCCCTGCGCGGTGATGGCGCTGGTGCAGGCCACCTCGCCACTGACTACCGCGGCAGACTTCCGCGCCGCGCGAGCGCAGTTCGAGGACGAGCGTCTCGATGCCCTGCTGACCGCCGTGGCTACGCAGCGCTTTTTCTGGACGCGCGACGCTCGTCCGCTCAACTATGACCCCCTGGCGCGTCCGCGCCGGCAGGATTTCGCCGGCACCCTGATGGAGAACGGCGCGTTCTACTTCACGCGGCGCGACGTGCTCGAACGCACCGGCAGCCGTCTCGGCGGACGCATCGGCATCCACGAGATGGCGCCGGACAGTGCGCTGGAGGTCGACGAACCGGACGATCTCGCCGCGGTAGCGGCCCTGCTCGCGGCGCGCGGGAGATGCCCGTGACGGCACAGGGATCGGCGCACGGGTCTATAGTGAGCCGATGAGCATCGCGGGACGACGTGCCATGCCGCCAGCCGGCGGCGCAACCACTCGGGCCGGCCCGCCCCAGTCGGTCACGGACGCGCCGCTGGACATCCTGCTGGTCGAAGATGACATGGACGTCGCCCGCAATGTCTGCGAATACCTCGAGGGGGATGGCCACCGCGTGGAGTGGGCGCCCGATGGTGTCATCGGCCTCGAGGCGGCCACGCGGGGACCGCGCGACGCCATCGTGCTCGACATCGCACTGCCACGACTGTCAGGCCTGGAACTGTGCCGGCGGCTGCGCGAACTCGGTTTTCAGGATGTGCCCATCCTGATGCTGACGGCGCGCAGCGAGGTGCGCGAGAAGGTTGCCGCCTTCGAACTCGGTGCCGACGACTACCTGGTCAAGCCATTCGCGCTCGAAGAGCTGGCCGGTCGCCTGCGTGCGCTCACGCGTCGCGCACGGCGCAGCGGCGGGACGCTGCTGCGTGTCGCCGATCTCGAGCTCGACCCGGCCTCCCAGGTGGTGCGCCGCGCCGGGCTCACGCTGCCGCTCACCGCGACCGGCCGGCGTATCCTCGAGACCCTCATGCGCAATTCGCACCGCGTGCTCTCGCGCGCGGAGATCGAGGCCGCCGTCTGGGGGGACGATCCACCGCGCAGCAACGCCCTCAAGATTCATATCCACGCGCTGCGCGAGCACGTCGATCGGCCCTTCGCCGAGCCCCTCATCCATACCGTGCGCGGTACCGGCTATCGCCTGTGCCCGCGTGACGCGCGTGGCTGAGCGCCGTCGGCGTGGCGCGTTACACGTTCACCGCCGGGACCCTGCGCGAGCGCCTCGTGTTCGCCACCGCGGGGCTCATCATCGCCCTCGCGATCCTCTTCAGCAGTGGGCTCTACTTCGCTTTCGAGATCGCCGAGGATACGCTCTTCGAGGCGCATCTCGAGGACGATGTCGACAGCCTGCTCGCGATCTACGAACACGACCCGGCGCTGCTCGCGGTGCCGGTGCCGAACTTCACCGTGCATGTCGTGCGTGGCGGCGTAGACACCGCGTTGCCCTTCGAGCCCGCGCAGCTTGCCAGACGCGATGGCGAGGTCGTCATCGACGGCGTCGAGTTCCACGTGATCACCCGTTCGCGCGGCGACACGACATACTATTTCCAGTTCGACGAAACCGCGTTCGAGACCTTCGAAGACACGCTCTTTCGGGCCATGGCGGTGGTCGTCGGGAGCATCGTGGTGGTTGCCGGATTGGTGAGCCTGCGCCTCGCGCGCCACGTCATCGCGCCGCTCACAGCACTCGCCCGCGATGTCTCGCTGCTCGAGGCGGGTGACGACTCGCGCCTCGCCCCGAGCATCGGACGCAACGACGAGATCGGCGTGCTCGCGCGCGCCCTTGCCCGCTACCACGCGCGCATCAGCGCGCTGCTCGAGCGCGAACGCGAGTTCTCCGCCGACGTCAGCCACGAGCTGCGCACACCGCTCACCGGCATTCAGGGCGCGGCCGAGCTGCTGGCCCGCCGTACCGGCGGACTGCCCGGATGCGACGAGGTCCTGCAGCGCATCCGCCGCGGCTGCCGCAACATGACGACGCTGATCGAGGCACTGCTGTTCCTGGCGCGCGATCCCGCGAGCATGCGCGAGATGCTCGCACCGGTCGATCTCGCGCAGGTCGTCGCAACCCAGGTCGCCGAGGCGCGCGCGCTGGCACCGCGCGCCGATGTCCGCATCGAGGTCACCACCGTCACCGCCGGGGCCACCGTCGACGCGGTACCGGTGCTGGTCGACATCGTGGTCGGCAACCTGCTCAAGAATGCCGTCAAGCACACCGATCGTGACCGGGTCAGCGTGCAGCTCGATCAGCGTACCGTGATCATCGAGGACTATGGTCCGGGTATCGAACCCGCGCTGCAGGCGAGCATGTTCGAACGCTATGCTCGCGGTGACGCGGGTGAGGCCACGGGCAGCGGCATAGGGCTCGCACTCGTACGGCGTTTCTGCGACCAGTGTGGCTGGCACATCGAGGTGCGCTCGGCGCCGCAGGTCGGAACCCGTGTCACGGTCCGCTTCTGAGCGCAGAGCGCCGCGCTGCGGCGCAAGATTGCGGCGCGCCGACCTCCTCGTCTAAGGTCGGAAGCCGGTCGAAGCGTGGCGCTGTTGCCGCGCGAGAGGAGGTCAAGTCATGGGATTCGTTCGTACTCCGGAAGAAATCACCCGTATCCAGCAAGCGCTCGCGAAGCCGCGCTTCGTCAACGCGGAAATGCTCGCCGTCGATTACCTCACCCACCAGTCGGTGGTTGATCATCTCCTGCCGCCCGGGCTCGAATCGACCGGCACACCACGCGTGACGGTGATGGTCGGACGCTGGCAGAGCAACTGCGTGGGTGATTTCGACGGCGGTGCCGTTTACGTCGAGGCGCGCCACGGTGACATCGTCGGCGACTACGTGCTCGCCATGTACATGGATCGCGACCAGCCGATCATCTACGGTCGCGAGCTGTTCGGCGAACCGAAGAAGCAGGCCAGCACGCGCCTGTTCAAGAGCGGAGCGCACATGAACGGACGCGTCGATCGTTACGGTACGCCGCTGATCGAGATCGAGGCCGAACTCGGTGCCGACGAAGGCCCGAGCGAGGGTGACGGGGTCAATTTCAACTACAAGGCGATCCCGGCGACGCACGGCATCGGCCTCGAGTGGGATGCCGCGTTGACCTGTGCGCGCTTCCATTCGGTCGTGCGCGTGCATCGTGCCGGCCATGGCCTGGTGCGCCTCGGCCATGGCGTACACGACCCGCTCGACGAGCTCGCCGTGGTCGACGTCATCGGCGCACGTTACGTCGAGTGCGACCTGATCGCGCGTGCCGAGACGCTGTGCTACGTGCCGGGAGAGGAATTTCTCCCGTATGCGCTCGGGCGCACCGACGACTGGAGCGCGCTCGATACCGAGACGCGTCCGGCCATTAGTGCGGCACCAGCGGTGCGCGCGGCCGGCTGAGCCTCAACCCCGGCGTTCGCGCGCGCCGAGCGCGAACGCCGCGAGGTCGCCGGCGAGACCGGGCGGCGGGCGGTGTGCCGCACGCTGCCCGTGGGGAATCTGAAACTCGACGTTGCCGGTGTAGTAGCCGAGCAGGTGCAGAAAGCCGGGTTCGAGCGCGGCCACGGTTTCCGGCCACAACATCGTGTTCCAGCTGACCTGCGGCCGCAGCCAGCGCAGCACGTAGTAGCCGAACAGCACCGCGCGTTCGCAGGCGCGGGAATGATTGGCACCGGTCTGATGCCACAAGCGTCCGTCCATCACCAGCAGCGAGCCGGCGGGTGCCTCGATCGCGACGCTGTCGTAGTCGCGGCCCGCTTCAGGGCCGTGCCCGCGCCGGTGCGATGCCGGTACGAAGCGCGTGCCGCCGTTCTCGTCGGTGAGGTCGTCGAGCACCCAGGCGACATTGCAGGCATAGGGGTAGTCCGGCCACGGCGGGGGCACGTAACCCTGGTCCGCATGCAACTGCATACACGCGCTGCCGGGCGCGGTGATGTTGGCGCTGAAGTTCGAGATCAGGAAGTCCTCGCCGAGCAGGTGGCGCACGAAGTCGAGCGCGAGCGGTCGTTGCACGAGGTCGATGAAGACGGGGTCGAGGTTGAACAGGTGGAAGACCCGGCGATTTTGCTGGTCGGGGTCGAACGCGTAGCCACGCGTGGGTACGCCGTCGGCCTCACTCTTCGCGCAGGCCTCGAACAGGCGGCTGCGCACGTCGGCGATCTCGGTGGGCGACAGCACGCCGCGCAGAATGGCGACGCCCTCGCTGTCGAGGATGGCGCGCGCGCCGGCGAAGTCGTCGCAGGGCATGAGGATCATCGGTGGGGCCTCAATGACGCGCCCACTGCTCGCGAAGCGCCACCGTGTGGCCGCCAGGCGCGGCGGGAATGGTATCGAAGCCAAGCGGGCTCGGACGCAGGCGCGGGAACGCCGGGTGTCGGAACGGCTGGCCGGGCGCGAGCGCCTGGTGCAGGCCGGCGACCAGCGGCGCGGGTGCCGGCGCCGGGCGTGCGGCATAGACCGCGTCAGCGCCGAAGAAGCGCAGCGACAGGGTGCGCCGGCGGCTGTCGGCACCGGTTGGTGCGCCGCCGTGCAGGATGGCGGGATGGAATACCACCACGTCGCCGGGCTCGATCGCCCACGAAACGATGTCCCAGGCGCCGCGATCGGCCTCGATGTCCGGCAGCCGTGGCAGGCCATGGCCGTAGATGCCGGCGGTGTCGTCACTGGCGTCGAAGGCAGAGCCGTCGTAGAGCGTGCCGTGGTGCGAGCCGCGCACGAACTCGAGGGAAGCGTCCTTGGTGACCGGGTCGAAGTTGATCCACACGACGGCGAGTTGTTCGCCGTCGAGCGCGAGGTAGGGCGCATCCTGGTGCCATGGGGTGCGCCGGGTCGCGCCGCCTTCCTTGAGAAAGACCTGCTCGTAGAGGAACCATACCTCGCGCGCATCCCACAGGCGTGCGACGAGATCCGCCAGCGGTGCATCCTCGAGCAGTTCGCGGTAGGCCAGCGCAGCGTGCGGGTGGCAGAGATCCTGGTAGAAGGTGCCGCCGTCGCCGGTCGCGTCGGCGTAGAAACGGCAGGCGGACGGCGTGGGATGTTCGAGGCTCCACTGGAACAAGTCCTCGGCGGCTCCGAGCGTCGCCCGATCGAGTGCCTGCGGCAGGTGAACTACGCCGTCACGATGGAAGTCGCCCGCAAGCCGGCTGTCAATCTTGAACATGAACGTCATTCTCCCCGTGATCGTGCCGCGCATGCGCGCAGCGGCCGCCTATTCTGCGGGCTGCAGGCGCGGAGATCGACCTGCCGCACAGGTCGAGACGTCTCGGCAGCTGGTCTTAGGGGGAATTAAGTGCCGGGCCTTGCGGCCCGGCGAGGGGAGGTCCCAATGACAGGTCACGAGGGGAGGTCATTCACTGCCTTGGTGCGATGCAGTATACGGCAAATTTGCCGCACTGCAACATACGTATCGGCAAAACACCGTTTCCCCGCTCTCGGCGTCACCGCGGCCGTGCGGGCCGGGATGACCACAGATGGTCAGTTCGCGGATTACCAGCCCCGAGAGCACAAATGACGGGCGTGTTCGTTCCGCCCCAACGGCGAGCGTGCGGGACGTGCACCTGGGCCTGGGGATGGGGCTGAGGATGCGGTGCCGAGAGGGGAAATTAAGTGCCGGGCCTTGCGGCCCGGCGAGGGGAGGTCCCAATAACAGTTCACGAGGGGAGGTCGATTGCTGTCTTGGTGGAGATAAGTTTACGCCAGATTTGCCGCGGTGCAACAATCGATCGGGAACAACTGTGTTTCCGCTACGTATGAAGCGCCGCAACATCCCGTGTTCAGGGTTGTTTTGTTGATGCAAATCAAAGCGTTTTAGCCAGAATATGCTGACGGATTGCGGCGTTGCGACATACCGCTTCAGGCTGCGCTTCGCGCGTATTGCAGACCGGGTGATGGCACGAAGCTGGCACCGTGACCGGGCCGGCGGGGGCGTGGCGGGACGACGCTGCGGGGGAAATTAAGTGCCGGGCCGTTGCGGCCCGGCGAGGGGAGGTCCCAATGACAGGTCACGAGGGGAGGTCATTCACTGTCTTGGTGCGGTGCAGTATACGACAGAATTGCGGCACTGCAACAATGCTTTCGGCAAAACACCGTTTCCTGGCGTTCAAGGTGGCTGCCAATGGCGTTCGCGCGAAGCCGAACGAGGGACTGACCGTGCTTGGCGACGCCGGCGCGCGAACGAGGCGGTGAGGCGGGCCATGCGACGCGTTGTCCGAGCCTCTGCGATGCCGGGGCGTGGCAATCGGAGCGCGTACAGCCTGCCGACGGGACGTCAGCTACGGAGGGAGATTAAGTGCCGGGCCTTGCGGCCCGGCGAGGGGAGGTCCCAATGACAGGTCACGAGGGGAGGTCATTCGCCGTCTTGGTGCAGTGCAGTATACGGTGATTTTGCCGCACTGCAATAAACGATCGGGAACAAGTCTCTTGCCGCGCCGTCACCCCCCGCTACCGCGAGCCGCGGGGCTTACGCGGTGAGCGCGACGCCGGCAAACCCGGCCGCGCGCAGCGCGTCGCGATAGCGCTCCCGATCGGCGGTGCGCCGGAACGGCATGCGCGCGACGTGCTCGTCGAGGTCGAAGGTCGGGTAGTGCGCCATGTAGCGTTCGACATAGGGTCGTGCTTCCTGCGCACGGCCGAGCGCGGCGAGCGTCGCCGCGAACCAGCGGTAGTTCGACATCTGCGGCGACATGCGCGGGCCGTCGAACTGTCGCATCACGGCAAGCGCATCGTCGTAGCGTTCGGCGATGAAATAGGCGACGACGTACAGCGAGCGCGACCAGGCGTCGAGGTACGGGTTGATTTCGAACGCATGGTCGAGGAGCGCGACGGCCTTGTCCGGTTCGCCGTTGAGGCTCAGCGCGTGGGCGAGCATGGTGTAGCAGTCGGCGTCGTTGACGTTCAGTTCGATGGCCTTCTCGAAGCACTCGATGGCCTTGTCGACGTTCTTGCGGAAGAAATGCACCATGCCGAGAGCGAGGCGGTAGGTATGCGAGGCCGGCTCCATGTAGACCGCGCGCTGCGCATACTCGAGCGCCTGGTCGAGCGAGCCCTGCGGGTCGTCGGTCCAGTATTCGTTGTAGGCAGTCGCGTAGGTCCAGGCGATGCCGGCGTAGGCGCGCGGGTACTCCGGGTCGAGCTTGATCGCTTGCAGGTAGAGTCCGCGCGCGGCCAGATTGTCCTCGCGGTTGAACTTCAACCACAGTTCGCGCCCGCGCAGCACGAGGTCGTAGGCCGCCGGGTTGTCACCGCCGGCATCGCTGCGCGCGCGGCGCCGCTCGGAGTCCGTCACGCGCCCGACCAGCGTGGCCACGATGCGGCGGGTGAGTTCGTCCTGAACCGCGAAGACGTCGCACAGCTTGCGGTCGAAGCGCTCGGCCCACAGGTGGTGGCCGCTGTCCGCCTCGATCAGCTGGGCATTCACGCGCACCCGTTCGCCGGCCTTGCGCACGCTGCCCTCGAGGATGTAGCGCACGTTCAACGCGCGCCCGATCTCCTGCGCCTGCACCGCGCGCCCCTTGAAGCTGAAAGTGGAATTGCGCGAGGTGACGATCATGTCCTTGAAGCGCGACAGCTCGGTGATGATGTCCTCGGTGATGCCGTCCGCGAAGTACTCGTCTTCATCGCTGCCGCCAAGGTTGGTGAACGGCAGCACGGCGATCGAGGGGCGTGCGGGAAGACGTGCGGCGGCCGCGTCCGGTCCCGTGGCAGATGGCGACGCCGCCGGTGTTTCGGTGTCGTCGCGTTCGACGATCTCGGCCGCCTCGCGGGCATACACGCGCACCGGGCGCACGATGTTCTTCACCGACTGCTCGCCGAGGAAGCGCCAACGTGCGCCCGGACGATCGGCGACGAAGTCGTGCGCCGGCCCGGACAGCGTGATGCCCCCCGGATCGGCGAGGCGCTCGACGCGCGCGGCGATGTTCACGCCGTCGCCGTAGACGGTGCCGTCACTCTGTTCGAGCACGTCACCGAGATTGATGCCGATGCGGAACAGCATGCGCCGCGCCGGCTCGCGCGCGGCATTCAGCTCGGCGAGTTCGGCCTGGATCAGCACGCAGGCATCGAGGGCCTCGACCACGCTGTCGAATACGGCCAGCACACTGTCCCCGGCAGTGTCGACGATGCGCCCGTCATGTTCCCCGATATGGCGACGGAAGACCGCGCGAGAGGCGTTGAGCTGCGCGAGCGTATCGGCTTCGTCCTGCCCCATGAGGCGCGAGTACCCCGCGACGTCGGCATTGACGATGGCGGCCAGGCGGCGTTTGGGCTCGGTGAACATGGATCTCCACGGTGGCTCGACCGCGCTGGCCGGCGGCGCCGGGGCGCCGCCGTACGGGCGATCAATCCAATAGTGCCTTGTTGCTCATGAATCGGTCGAGTACGTTCTTGGTAATACGCGACACGTTGTTCTTGTAGTTGTTGTGCGACAGCGATCCCGGCCAGGCGATTGAACTGGTCGCGAACACGCCGCCGCCGTTGGGCGTCTCGTAGAACACGAGGTCGGCACGCACGAGGTCGTTTTCCTGGCCGCCGAGCCCTGGGTAGTTGATCAGCAGCTCCTCGCACACCACCAGGTAGATGTCGGTGTGGTCCTCGGAGGAGGCCAGCAGGTAGGCGTTCGGTGGCGTGCCGAGCAGGCGATCCGCGCGGTCGAGCTCGAGACCGGCGGCGCCGTTGCCGATGAGTCCGAAATCGCCGATGCGCTCCTGTTCGCCGACGCCGGCCATGATCCAGCGTATCTCCTTCTTGAAGCTGTCCGGCTTGCGCACGTAGTAGGAGGAGATGTCGAAGCCCTGCGCGGTGAACCCGGTGCCGACGATGGTCTGCGGCGGGCGGCCGTTGCGCCGCCATAGGCCGCCGTACTCGCCGGTGAACGAATGGTAATACTCGCCGGAGCGGGGCTCCCAGGCGCGGATGCCGCCCTCGTTGCGGCGCACCTCGATGATGCCAGGGGCTTCGCCGTGATAGGCGATGCGCCAGTACCAGCCGTTGGCACCGAGGTACATGAAGCGCCCGCCGCGCTGCTGCCAGGCGTGCAGCGCGTCCCACATCTCCTTCGAGTGGTACTCGGGATGCGAGGACGACAAGACCGCCTTGTAGCCCTCGATGGCGGCGGTGCCCTGGTAGTGCAGTTCCTCGTCGGTGATCACATCGTAGTCATAGCCCATGTTCTCGAGCCAGTTGATGATGTGGGTGTCGGCGTTGAACTGCCACAGCGTCGAGCCTTTGCCGCCGAGCCACGACTTGTACTTCGGACGCATGTTGAGGATGGGGCGCAGGCGCGAGGAGTAGCACACGCCCGAGCCGTCCGAGTGCACGTCGTAACAGCTCGCGCCGTACTCGCGGTGCACGTTGCGGTAGAGATCCTGGCGCTCGTGCTCGACCAGGCGTCCGCCGAGCAGCTGTGCGATAGGGGCATCGGTGCCCATGTGCTCGTTGGCATAGGCCATGTAGCTCGCACTGGGCAGCAGGAAGCAGATCTTGGCGGTCGGTTTGCCGCGCGGCGGCAGTACCGCGAACGGTACGTAGTCCTCGTCCTCGAGACCGTCGCCGCAGCGCAGGCGTGCGCAGTACAAGCCGCTCTTCAGATTGGCCGGGACGGTCAGCGATACGTCGACTTCCCAGCCGGCATCGTAGACGTCGTCGTCGTGGAAGTGGATGGCGCCGTACTGGTCGGGCGCGTGACGCCAGCACATCTCCTCGCCGTTCCAGTTCCAGCCGGTCATACCGCGCGCCGGCATGTGCACGACGGTGCCGTCGAGACGGTTGGGCGAGCCATCGGTGACCTTGAGCCCGGTGATGTCGGCGGCGAAATCCCACGCGGCGACGAGATCCTGGCGCAGGGCGCCTTCGACGCGACGCTGCTTGAGGGCCTCCATCTCGGCCCGTTCGAGCACGCGCGAGACGATACGCGGCGCGTCGATCTTGCCGTTGTAGTGGCGCGTGCACACGGTGCGGCCCTTGTCGTGGCGGCTGTAGCGCGCGCCGATGGTCACCGGCGCCTTGCGCTCGCCGAGGCGCGCCAGGGTGACCTTGCCACGCGTGACGGCGGCGTCGCGCGTGCCGACGTGCGTGTGCAGCGGCTCCTGGTACAGCGTGACCTGCTTCTTCTGCGCGTCGTAGCAGGCAGCGACGAAGTACCACTCGTGCGCGAGTACGCTCTTGCCGGTCGTCACGGTGTGCGTGCGGCCACGGCCGCCACCGAGGCTCAGCGCGAGGCCGCCGTTGTCCGCCGCGAGGGACAGCGCGAAACCGCGGTTGGCGCGCTCGTCCCAGTGCGCGACGAGCGTCTGCTCGCCCTTGTCGGGGGTGGTCGGCCAGATGAAGGCCTGCACGGTGAAGCTGTCGAGGCCGTCGAGGGCACCAGCGACCGGAACGTCGACGAAGGAGCCCGCGTGAATGACCTGCGGGCGACCCTTGTAGGTACCCGACGCCGGGGTGCGCACGACGCGTTCCTGGTAGCCGGGACCGTCCGGATTCATGTCGCCGCAGATCAGGCGCACGATGTCGGCCTTGAAGGTCTTCGCCTCGCAGTTGACCATGAAGTTGATGGTCTCGCCGGGCGCCACGCTGATGCGATCGGCGTAAGCGGTGATTTTCATCATTGTTCGTCTACTCCCCTGGGCTGCTCGCCACTGCTCCGTTTCCATTGCGCGCCCACCATCATGCCGGGCCGGCGCGCTTGCCTCGTGTGACGGCGCCTCAGGCGCCGAGGCTCTCGCCCGTCAGCGCCTTCCAGCGCTGGCGGAACACGTACCACTCGGCTTCTTCCTGGCTGGCGAAACGTTGCTTCAGCAGCTTGACCGCCTCGCCGCGTTTGCCGGTGGTCTTGGCGAGCTGCCATTCGCGGTTCGGTTCCACCACGACGAGGCAGAACTTGTCCGCCATCGGCGTACCGCGCATGCGGTTGAGCAGGCGCTGCAGGTCCGGGCTGTGGTGCCCGATGGGGTTCCGTCGGAACTCCTCGATCAGGCGCCGGTCGTCGGCGGTCGGGCGGTAGCTTTCGTGCGCTTCATTGAGATCCACCATGAACGTAATCCCCCCTTGGATGATGACGAGCGCCGCGCAGCAAGCTCGTCGCTGGTGGATGGAACGAGGCCACAGTATAGCCCCGTAATGCGTGCCGCCATGCCTGTGGAAGGCGGCATCGGCGGCGCAGCGATAGTGTCATCGCTGCCTTGCCGGAGGCCGGTGGTAGACTCCGCGCCATGAGCACTCCGCCGGAGCAACGCAACGACGCGCTCGGCGACTGTGGGCGCGAGCTGCTGCGCGGCGTGCTGTTTGCCGCGCTGTTCGCGGCGAGCGTTGTGGTGGCGGCCCGCGAAACGGTGGTGGCCGTGCTCGCCGACGGCCCCCTGGCGCGGCCGGACGCAACGCTCGAGGCCGTCATCGAGGAAGTGGAGACGCTGCTCGGGCGTGAGCACACGGTGCGTTTCCCGGCCGCGCTGCATCGCGACGGCGGCTGGTCGGTCGACGGCATCGCCGCCGCGCTCGAGGACCTGCTGACAGCGCCCGACGTCGACGTCGTCGTCACGAGCGGCCTCATCGCGACTCACCTCGCCGCGCACCGCGCGGCGCTGCCGAAGCCCGTCATCGGCATGGTGGTCGCCGACCCGGTACTCCAGTCCTTCCCGCTCGACGGCGCGGCAAGCGGCAAGGACAACTTCACCTACGTCGCGGGGGAGCACACCGTCGGCGACGATCTCGCCGCCTTCCATCGCCTGGTCGGCTACCGGCATCTCGCCATCGCCGCCGACCGCGTACTGATCGAGTCGCTGCCCGAGCTGCCGGGCCTGGTTGCCGACGCGCAGGCGCGTCTCGGCGTGCACATCAGCGCGATCGTGGCCGATACTGGCGCGGCGGAGTTTCTCGCGCGGCTGCCGGCCGGGGTCGATGCCGTCTACGTGTCACCGCTGCCGCGCTTCGATGACGCCCAACTTGCCGCGCTTGCCGACGGGCTTGCCGAACGTGGCCTGCCGAGCTACACGCTGCTCGGGCACGAGTACCTCGAACGCGGCTTCCTCATGAGCGGCGCCGGGCGCGGTGTCGATCACACCCGCACCGCACGGCGCGTCGCGCTCGACCTGCAGGCGATCGTACTCGGCGAGCCGGCCGCGGCGCTGCCGGTGGCACTCGCCCAGCCACGCAAGCTCGCCATCAACCTGCGCACGGCCGAGGCCATCGGCTACGCGCCGCGCTGGGAGGAACTCGAAGGCGCGGTGGTGGTCGACCGGCCCGCGCCCGCCGCCGATACTGCACTCAGCCTGGTCGGTGCATTGGAACGTGCGCTGGAAGCGAGCCTGCAACTGCGCGTGAGCGAGCTGGAGCCACTCATTGCCAATGCCGACCAGGCCGAGCGGCGCGCGCAGTTGCTGCCGCAGATCGGGCTCGCGTCGAGTGCCCGGGTGATCGACGCCGATCGGGCCAACCCGCTGTTCGCCGCCGAGCGCGAGGGGCGTCTCGCGGTCGAGGCGCGCCAGCTGCTCTACTCGGAGCAGGCCTGGGCCGGGTATCACATCGCGCGGTACCTGCGCGAGGCTGCCGACGAAACGCTGCGAGCGGCCGTGCTCGACATCCTCGAGCAGACCGCCGGCAGCTACCTGCGCGTGCTGCTCGCCGATGCCGCGGTAGGCGTGCGTTCCTCGAATGTCGCGTTGACCGAGGCCAACCTCGAACGCGCAGCGGCACGTGCCGAGGTCGGGCAGTCGGGGCGCGCCGAGACGCTGCGCTGGCAGAGTGAGCTGGCTATCGATCGCCAGGAACTCTATCGCGCCGAAGCCGAGTCGCAACGTGCGGTAATCGAGCTCAAGCGGCTGCTCGCGCTCGACCAGGAGCGCACGCTCGCTGTCGGCGACGCCGGCATTCCGGCATTCATCACCCTGCTCGGCGAGGCACGCTACCAGCGCCTGTTCGACAACGCGCGGCGCTGGGCGGTGTTCCGCGAGTTCCACGTTGCGCGGGCGCTCGACCGTGCACCCGAACTGGCGCGCTTCGATGCCCTCGTCGCGGGCGCCGAGCGGCAATTGCTCGCCACCGGTCGCGCCTATTACGTCCCCGACGTGAGCCTGGTCGGCCAGAGCGCGACGCGGGTCCTGCGCGGCGGGCGCGGGGCGGGTCTTGCCGGTACGGCGCGCAACGAGGACGAGTGGGCATTCGGCATCGAGGCGGAGCTGCCGCTGTTCCTCGGTGGCGCCCGCGATGCGCGCCGCGCTCGCGCGCGTTACGAACTCACCCGCACCACGTTGTCGCGGGCAGACGCGGAGCTGGCCGTGCGTGCGCGCATGCTCGGCGCGCTGGCGCAGACCGGTGCTTCCTACCCGTCCATCCGCCTGTCGCGCGAGGCCGCCGCTGCCGCGCGCGACAATCTCGCCATCGTGACCGACGCCTACGCCGCCGGCAGCGCTTCGATCACCGAGCTCAACGACGCCCAGGACGCCGCGCTGACGGCATCGCTGGCCGCCGCCCGCGCGCGCTACCAGTTCATGCTCGACTTCGTGGCGGTGCTGCGCGCGGCGGCGGATTTCGACGTTCTTCTCACTCCCGACGGACTCGACACATGGTACGCAGAGGTCGACGACTACTTCCGTGCCAGCGGACTGCGCTGAACGCCTCGGCCAAGGCGCTGCCGATCGTGGCGCTGGCTCTGCTGAGCGCATGCGAGGCGGAACCGCCGGCCGCGCCGGACGAACGTCTGCGCCCGGTGCGGCACGCCGTGGTCAGTGCCGGCGGCGGCGAGCTTACTCGCGTCTTCTCCGGTGCTGCGCAAGCCGATGTCGAGGCGCAGCTCAGTTTCCGCGTGCCCGGATCGCTGAGCAGCCGCCCGGTCGAAGTCGGCGACACGGTCGCTGAAGGCGCGCTGATCGCACGACTCGATCAGCGCGACTACGAGGTGCGGGTGCGCGAGGCCGAGGCCCAGCTCGCCAACGCACGCGCCGGCCTGCGTAATGCCGAGGCCAGCTACGCACGCGCGCGCAACCTGTGGGAGAACGACAACATCGCCCTGAGCGAACTCGACGCCGCGCGCGCAGCGGCCGAGTCCGCCGCCGCCCAGGTCGACATCGCCACGCAGAACCTTGCCGACGCGCGCCTGAAGCTCTCCTACACGCGGCTGACGGCGCCGGCCGGTTGCGACGTCGCCGAGGTCTTCGTCAAGGAGAACGAGAACGTCAATGCCGGACAGCCGATCGTACGCCTGAGCTGCGGCGGCTGCCCCGAGGTCAAGGTCACGGTGCCGGAAACGCAGATTCGTGCAGTGACCGTGGGCGACACGGCGATGGTCGACTTCGCCGCCCTGCCTGGCCAGCGATTCGATGCCCGGGTGAGCGAGGTCGGCGTGGCCACGACCGCCGGCGCCACCGCCTTCCCGGTGGTGGTGCGCCTCGACGGCGCGTGTGCGGTCGTGCGCCCGGGCATGGCCGCGGACGTTGCGTTCCGCTTCGCGGCGCCGGCCGCGAGTGCCGTCCAGGTGCCGGTGGTGGCGGTGGGCGAAGATCGCGACGGACGTTTCGTCTATGTCCTCGAGCAGGTCGACGAGACGCGCTGGCGCGCGCAGCGCCGCACGGTCGAGACGGGTGAGCCACAGGCCGCCGGCCTGCCGATCACGCGCGGCCTCGAACCTGGCGAGCGTATCGTCACCGCCGGCGTGCGGCGCATCAGCGACGGCATGCTGGTGCGTCTGTACGGCGGCACGGGCTGAGTCGCCGTGTTCGACCTCACCGCGGCCGCGCTGGCGCGCACCCGCGTGACGATCGTGGCCATCCTCGCGTTGCTCGCGGCCGGACTCAACACCTATGTCGGCATGCCGCGTGCCGAGGATCCGGGGTTCATCGTGCGCACCGCGCTCGTCACCACCTACTTCCCGGGAGCGAGCCCGGAGCGCGTCGAGCAGCTCGTCACCGACCGCCTCGAGAAGGTCATCCAGGAGATTCCCGAGCTCGACTACGTGCAGTCGAGTTCCAAGGCGGGCATTTCGGTCACCTACGTCAACGTCCGTCCGGCCTTCACCCAGATGCGCCCGATCTGGGACAGCCTGCGGCGCAAGGTCGAGGCCGCGCGAACGAGCCTGCCGGACGGTGTGGAAGGCCCGTACGTCGACGACGAATTCGGCGACGTATTCGGCTTCGTCATCGGCCTGCACGGGCCCGACTTTTCCTACCGCGAGCTCGAAACCGTTGCCGAGGAAGTGCGCGACGAACTGCTGCTGTTGCCGGATGCGGCCAAGGTCGAGATCGCGGGCGCGCAGGACGAGCGCATCTTCGTCGAGTACGACAACGCGAGACTTGCCGCGCTCGGCCTCGCCCCGTTGCAACTCAAGGAGACGCTCGCAGCACGCAACATCGTGCAGCCCGGCGGTGAACTCCGGCTCGAATACGAGACCGTCGTGCTCGAGCCGAGCGGCAGCTATACCGCGCTCGACGACATTCGCCAGACCGTGATCAGCCCGCCCGGTAACGCCGCGGTGGTACGTCTCGGCGACATCGCGAGCGTGCGCCGCGGCTACATCGACCCGCCCGCCGATCTCGCGCGCGTCAACGGCGAGCCGGCACTGGTGCTGGCCGTTTCCATGCGTGAGGGTGGCAACAACATCGCGCTCGGGCGCGCCGTGCGCAGCGTGCTCGAACGGGCGCGCGAGGTCTACCCGATCGGCATCGACTTCACCGTGCTGCAGGACCAGTCGCGTATCGTCGAACGCAAGGTCGGCGAGTTCGAGAGTAACCTGCTGCAGGCAATCACCATCGTGGTGGTGGTCATGGTGGTGTTCCTCGGCCTGCGCACGGGCCTCATCGTTGCCGCGCTGATTCCGGTCGCCATCATTGCCGCCTTTCCGGTGATGGACGCACTCGGCATCGGTCTCGACCAGATGTCGCTCGCCTCGCTAATCATTGCGCTCGGCATGCTGGTCGACAATGCCATCGTGATGGCGGAGTCGATCCTCGTGCGATTGCAGCGCGGCGAGGCGCGCATAGCGGCCGCCGTGGCGAGCGCGCGCGAGTTGCGTGTGCCGCTCCTCACCGCCTCGCTGACGACCGCAGCCGCGTTCTTGCCGATCTACCTCGCGGAATCCGATACCGGCGAGTACACCGCGCCACTGTTCAAGGTGGTCACCATCACGCTGCTCGCCTCCTGGGTGCTGTCGCTGACGCTGGTGCCGCTGCTCTGCGTCAACCTGCTGCGCGTCGCCCCGCTGGCGACGGAAGCGGCGCG
>JAVJVZ010000084.1:0-11262 GCA_040220855.1 Gammaproteobacteria bacterium
GTGCCCGCGCCGGGCACGCCCCGGCACAGCGCCCGCGCGGTGGCCGCGGCCACGGCAGCGACCGGTGCGGCCTCCGCGGGTTGCGCGGCAAGCGCCGCGACGAGCGCCGCGCCGTCCACGCTCGGCAGCACCTGTGGCACCGCGCGCAGCACCGCGCCGGCCGGACCGAGCGGCTCGAACTCGAAGCCGAGCGCAGTCAGCCCGGCCAGCCGCGCCGGCGGCGGCAATGGCGCGCGGACCGGCAGCAACAACGGTCGCCGCGCGCCAGCTGCTGCGGCGAGGCGCCGCTCGAGGACGGTCAGCCAGGCGCGCTCGAGATCGAGCACCTGCACGGACTCGGCGCGGCGACACAGCAGGTAGCGGCCTTCGACCACGGCGAGCGCCTGGCCGAGCACGCCGGCGACGTCGCGCACGGGCTCGAGCGCCGCGTGCGGGCCCGCGCGGACCGCCGGCGCCGGATGGCTGGTGGCGGCCTGGACATAGGCCTCGGCAGGCTCGGCGACCGCGGTACCGGCGGCCGGCGACGGCGCGCCGCGCGCGGACACGTCAATCGCGTGGGCCGGCGCCAGCGCGTGCCGCACCGCCAGCAGCAGCACGTCGTGCACGGTGCGCAGCTCGGCGAAGCGCACTTCGAGCTTGGCTGGATGGACGTTCACGTCGACCGCGCCGAGCGCAATGTCGAGGGCGAGCGCGTAGCTCGGAAAGCGCCCCGGCGCGATGCTCTCCCCGTAGGCGAGCCGGATCGCGTGCTGCAACTGGCGGTCGCGGATGACGCGCCCATTGAGCGCGAGGTACTGCAGCTCGCTTTGCGTGCTGGCGAGTTCGGGCCCGCCGATCCAACCGCGCACGACGACGCCATCGACGGCTTCGTGGACGGCCTGCGCATGCGCGAGGAAGCGCTGGCCGAACAGCGTGCGCCAGCGCGCGTCGTCGTCGCCGGCGGCGCGCAGCCGCAGTCCACGCGCCCCTGGCTGCGTTAGGCTGAAGACGATGTCCGGGCGCGCGAAGGCGTACTGGCGGACGAGCCGCTGCACGTGCAACAGCTCGGTGCGCGGCTGCTTGAGGAAACGCCGCCGCGCGGGCACCCGGTGGAACAGCCGGCGCACCTCGATGCGCGTGCCGCGATTGCCGCGCGCGGCTCGCGGCGTGCCGGCCACGCCGCCTTCGAGCTCGAGCGACCAGGCATGGGGCGCGTCCGCGGTGCGCGAGGTTGCCACCACCTCGGCCACCGCGCCGATGCTCGCCAGCGCTTCGCCGCGAAAACCGAGCGTACCGATGGCGGCGAGTTCGTCGGCACGCGCGAGCTTGCTCGTCCAATGCCGCCGGAAGGCGTGGGGCAGTTCCCCGGGGGTGATGCCGCAGCCGTCGTCGGTGACCACGATGCGTTCGATGCCGCCCTCGACGAGTTCGACGTCGATACGCGTGGCGCCTGCGTCGACGGCGTTTTCAATCAGCTCCTTGACCACCGAGGCCGGTCGCTCGATCACCTCGCCCGCCGCGATCTGGTTGACGAGATGATCATCGAGTGGGCGGATCGGCACGGGCGCGGCACGCATCCGCGTAGTGTAATGCGGCCGCACGCGGCACGAGCGCTCTCAGGGTATGCGCAACACCTCGCCCGCGCGCACCATCTCGGAGGACAGGTTGTTGGCCATCTTCAGGCTCGACACCGAGACCGCGTAGCGATTCGCAATCCCGGACAGCGTGTCGCCGCGCGCGACACGATGATGTCGCACCTGGGCGAGGCGCGTACCCGGCGGCGGAGTGGCCTCGAAATAGCTCACCACGCCGCGCAGCATGGCGGCCGCGAGCTTGTGCCGGTACGCCTGGCTGCGCAGGCGCTTCTCCTCGGTGGGATTGGAGATGAAGGCGGTCTCGACCAGGATCGAGGGAATGTCGGGGGACTTCAGCACCATGAAACCCGCCTGCTGGACGTCCTTGCGGTGCACCGGACCGATCGCGCGCAGTGCTCCCAGCACGTGGCGCGCGAGATCGAAGCTGTCCTCGAGCGCGGCGCTCTGCGAGAGGTCGAGCAGGACCGACTTCAACTGGTGATCCTTGTCCTCGAGTGTCACGCCGCCGATGAGGTCGGAAGCGTTCTCCTTCGCCGCCAGCCATTTCGCCGCCTCGCTGCTGGCGCCGCTGCGCGAGAGCACGTAAACCGAGGAACCATGTACGCGGCGATCACGGAAGGCATCGGCGTGAATCGAGACGAACAGGTCGGCGCGGGCGGCACGGGCGCGGTCCATGCGCTCGCGGAGCTTGAGATAGCGGTCGCCCTCGCGGGTCATCACCGCGCGCATGCCCGGCTGGCGGTTGATCAACGCGGCGAGCTCACGCGCCACCGCGAGCGTGATGTCCTTTTCATAGACACCGCTCGGACCGATGGCGCCGACGTCGGCACCACCGTGGCCGGCGTCGATGGCGACGACCGCATCGCGCAGCGGTGTCGCCGGACGCGTCGCCGCGACTGGCACGGGAGCGGGTGCAGGCGCGACGGCCGCGGGTGTCGGCGCCGCCGCACGCGGCGCATCCGCCCCGGGGCGGCGCGCGCGTGCGGCCGACGGCGGTGGCGTCGCGAACAGTGCCAGCAGGACGTCGTCGGGTGGTGCGGGCGCCGCCGGCGGCGCGCCGGTCGCGGTGAGATCGATGACCACGCGGTGGCCGTATGCGGCGTTCGGTGCCAGCACCATGTCGGCAAAGTGCGCCGGCCTGGCAAGATCGAGCACCACCCGCAGGCCGCCGTCATCGCGTCGCGCATGGCGCAGCCGGGTGAGCATGGCGCCGGCATGGGGCGGCAACGCGAGCCCGGGACCGGGTTCGGCGCCGACGAAATCCACCACCAGCCGCTCGGGTTCGTGCATCGCGAACACGCGGTAGTCGACCGCGCCGCTGACGTCGAACACGACGCGCGTGCGCGGCGCTTCGCGCCACGAGCGCAGCGATTTGACCTCGACCGCCTGCAGGCTGCCGTGGACGAACAGGAGCACTATGAGAAAAGCAAGCCTGCGCATGGGCTTAAGCGATCTTTCTCAATTTTTCAGCACATTGTGCGCAATTTGCGCCAACTTGTTCAAGCGCTAGTTATGATAGACCTCCAATTAATTGTTTTTTATAAATTAATTAACTTCGAGACAAGCTCACGCCCAGCCTCGTCGAGCCCTTCGAGCACCACCTCGCGCGCCATGCCGTCGAGCGCGATGCGCACCTCGAGCTGTGCCAGAGGCAGCACCCCGGTCCCCCGCTCGGCCCACTCGACCAGCACGTCGGCGCGGCCGTCGAAGTAGTCGTCGATGCCGATGAACTCGAGCTCGGCGGGGTCGGCGAGGCGATACAAATCGAAGTGGTGCACCTGGGCGGCGGCCAGCACGTAGGACTCGACCAGCGTGAAGGTCGGACTCTTGACCGCGCCGGCATGCCCGAGCGCGCGCAGGTAGCCACGCGCCAGGGTCGTCTTGCCGGCCGCGAGCGGACCGTGCAGGCTGATCACCTGGCCGCGCCGGCCTCGCTGCGCCAGCGCCCCGCCCAGCGCCTCCATTGCCGCCGCGTCAGCGATCCGCAGTCGCGTCGTCGCGCTCACGGGCGCGGGTTGACCACATGCCGCAGCCACGGCATCAGGTCGCCCGCGAGCAGGCCCCGCTCGCCCTCGCGCGCGGCACGGTCGGCGGCTTCGGCGTGCACGCACGCGCCGAGGGTGGCGGCCGCGGCCGGCGCGTGGCCCTGCGCGAGCAGCCCGGCGATGACGCCGGTGAGGACGTCGCCCATACCGCCGCTCGCCATGCCCGGATTGCCCCCGGCGATCACGACCGGCAGGCCTTCGGCGCCACGCACCACGGTACCCGCACCCTTCAGCACCACCACGCCCGCGTAGCGCTCGACCAGCGCCGCGGCCGCGGCCAGCCGGTCCCGCGCGATGCTCGCGGTGTCGCAGCCGAGCAGGCGTGCGGCCTCGCCGGGGTGCGGGGTGAGAACGCACCGGCCGCAAGGCACGGGATCTGCGGCCAGCAGGTTGAGGGCGTCGGCGTCGATCACCTGCGGCACGTCGAGCGCGCGGGCCGTGGCGAACATCGCGCGCCCCCAGGCCTCCTGGCCGAGCCCCGGCCCGAGCGCAACGACGCTCGCCCGCTGCGCGAGGTGACGGAGCGCCGCGCCGTCGCCGACCGCATGGCACATGAGTTCCGGGCGGTTCTGGGCGATCACGGCGGCATGCGCCGGGTGGGTAGCGAGCGAGACCAGCCCCGCGCCGACCCGCGCGGACGCCTCCGCCGCCATGCGCGCAGCGCCGGCGTAGCCCGGCGCTCCACCGACCACGAGCACGTGCCCGAAGTGCCCCTTGTGCGCGGTGCGCGAGCGCGGCGCGAGCGCGGCGCGCAGGTCCGCGTAGCCGACCAGTCGCGCGCGTGCCGGCACTGCCGCGTAGCAGCCCGCCGGCACGTCGAGCGCGGCGAACACGACCTCGCCGGCGAGCGCCGGTCCGTCACCCGTGTACAGGCCGAGCTTGCGCCCGATGAAGCACACCGTCGCGCACGCGACGACGGCCACCCCGAGGCGCGCTCCGGTGCTGGCGTCGAGGCCGGACGGCACGTCGATGGCGAGCACCGGTCGGGCGGCATCGTTGATGGCGTCGATCGCGGCGGCATGTGCACCGGTAACGTCGCGGTCGAGGCCGGTACCGAGCAGCGCATCGACGACGACATCGGCGCCGCTGAGGGCGTTGGGAGCATCCTGCGGCGGCGTGCCCGGCGCGAGGCCGGCCTCGCGCGCGAGTGCGAAGGCGCGTGCGGCGTCACCGCCGATGCGCGACGCTTCGCCCACCAGGTGGATGCTGACCTCGCGCCCTGCGGCGCGCGCCAGCGCGGCGATGACGAAGCCATCGCCTCCATTGTTACCGGTGCCGCAGACAATCGCGATGCGCGTCGCGCGCGGCCAGCGGCGGGCGAGCTCACCCCAGGCCGCCTCGCCGGCCCGCCGCATCAGGGTGAAACCCGCGACGCCGTGGGTGTCGATCGCGGCGCGGTCGAGCGCCCGCGTGCCGGCAGCGTCGTACAGCGCGTGACCGGGCGTGCCGCTCACGCGGCGCCGGGCACGCGCAGGAAATGCGTGCGGTAGTGCTGCAACTCCGCGATCGAGTCGCGGATGTCGTCGAGCGCGAGATGACGACCCTGCTTGCGGAACTCCGGCAGGTCCGGCACCCAGCGGCGCGCGAGTTCCTTGAGCGTACTGACGTCGAGGTTGCGGTAGTGGAAATACTCCGCGAGCGTTGGCATGTAGCGGTAGAGGAAGCGCCGGTCCTGGCAGATGCTGTTGCCACACATCGGCGAGATGCGCGGCGGCACCAGCGTGCGCAGGAAATCGAGCGTCGCCGCCTCGGCGGCCGCCGTCAGCACCGTACTTTCGCGCACCCGGCGCGTCAGCCCGGATTCGCCGTGCTGGCGCGTATTCCAGTCGTCCATCTGCGCGAGCGTCGACTCGCTCTGGTGGATGGCGATGACCGGGCCTTCGACCTGCTCGGTGAGGTGGGCATCGGTGACGATGGTGGCAATCTCGATGATCACGTCGCGCTCGGGCTCGAGCCCGGTCATCTCGAGGTCGATCCAGATGAGATTCTGCTCGGAGTATTTCATCGTGCGGTCCAGCTGGTCATCGCGGGCGGCCGGCCAGTGTAGCGCGCGTCGTGGCGCGCGACGCAGCGCTCAGTAGTCGTGGCGCGAAGACAGTGCACGTGACAAGGTCGAGCTGTCGACGAACTCGAGCTCGCCGCCGATCGGCACACCGTGCGCGATACGGGTCGCCCGCACGCCGGCCTCGCGCGCGACCTCGCGCAGGTAATGGGCCGTGGCCTCACCCTCCATGGTGCTGCCCGTGGCGACGATGAGCTCGCGAATCTCGCCCGCGGCGAGACGCTGTTCGAGCAGCGGAATGCCGATGGTCGCCGGCGTCACGCCGTCGATCGGGGAGAGGCGTCCGAGCAGCACGAAGTAGCGCCCGCGGAAGTCGGCGGCCTGCTCGATGGCGACGACATCGAGCGGGCTCTCCACCACGCATACCGTGGCCGGGTCGCGGTTGGGGCTCTGGCACAACTCGCATACCGGGCTTTCGCAGAAGGTGCGACAGACCTGGCAATTGCCGATGCGCGTCGCTGCCTGTTCGAGCACGCCGGCGAGGCGATGCGCCTTGTCACGGCCATGCTCGAGGAGATGGAAGGCGATGCGCTGGGCCGACTTGGGTCCGATCCCGGGCAGGAACTGCAGGGCGGCGATGAGTTCGGCAAGCAGCGGCGAGGGTTGCATGGATTGAGCGCGTGCACCCGTCTCAGAAAGGCAGCTTCATGCCACCGGGCAGTTCGAGGCCGGCCGTGACACCGCCGAGTTTCTCCTTGCTGAGGGCTTCGACACGCCGATTGGCATCGTTGACCGCGGCCGCCAGGAGGTCTTCCAGCATCGTCTTGTCCTCGCTCATCAGCGCCGTATCGATGTCCACCTTGCGCACGTCGTGCCGCCCCGTCATCACCACCCGCACCATGCCGCCACCGGCTTCGCCCGTGACTTCCGTGCGCGCGATCTCTTCCTGCAGGCGCTGCATTTCGGCCTGCATCTTCTGCGCCTGCTTCATCAGGTCGCCAAGACCACCTTTCATGTTTCGAGCTCCTGTTTGTGGGGCGACGCCGCGGCGCCGAAGCGACGCTCAGCGCGCGGAGACCTCTTCGACCACGGCATCGAAGGTATCACGCAGCACGCGCACGTTCGGATCACCGTCGATGGCGGCTTCCGCCTCGCGCTGGCGTGCCGCCGCCTCGGCGCTGCGCTGCTGGGTGGGTGTCTGCAGCGTGGCATCGTCGGTCACGCGCACATCGAGGCGCACCGCACGACCGAGATGCGCCGCCAGTGCGGCCTCCAGGGTCTCGATGTGACGGCGTTGCGCGAGCCGATCGAACTGCGGCGCAATGGCGAGGTGCAGGACATCGCCGGCGCAGCCGGTCAGCGCACTGTTGCGCGCGAGTTCGCGCGCGAGGCCGACGATGGCGAGGGAATCGACGGTGACGGTCCAGTCGAGTGCCGGCGCGTCGATCGCCAACGCGGCCGTTTCGCCGTCCGCGTCGGCGCCAGGCACGGGGCGCGCAGGCACGGACGGTGATGGCGGCATGACGCGCGCTGGCGCGGCCTCTGGAGCCGCCTCGACGTGCGGCAGCGGCGCGGGTGGCGGCTCGTCCACCGGCGCGTTCCCGGCAACCGCGTCGACGACCGTCCGCTCGGCGGGCTGCGCCACACTCATCTCCGCCGCTGGTGACGACGTCGGCGTCGGCGTCGGCGACGCACGCTCGCCACCGCGTTCCCCGACACGGGCCGGCCTGCTGCCGCGGGACGTGGCTTCGGTGGACGGCGGGCCCTGCGCTGCCGGTGGCGGTGATGCGGGCCGGAACGCGAGCAGGCGCAGGAGGGTCATCTCGAAACCCGCTTCCATGTCGGGGGCGTACTGCAGGTCGCGGCGCCCGGTCAGTGCGATCTGGTAGTAGAGCTGGCACTCGTCCGCGGCGATGCGCGCGGCGAGCGCGACCACGCGGGGGTCGTCCTCGACCTCGGCGGCGCCGTCCCCGAGCGCGTGTACGACCGCGATCCGCCGCAGCAGCGCGAGCATCTCGGCGAGCACCTGCGCGTAGTCCGGCACGTAGGCGGCGAGGTCGCGTGCGCGCTCGACCAGCGCGCGGCCATCGCCGCCGGCGAGCGTCTCGACCAGCGCGAGCACGCGATCCTGGTCGATGGTACCGAGCATCGTCGCCACCTCGGCTGTGTCGACGCGACCGCCGCCATGTGCGATTGCCTGGTCGAGCAGGCTGAGCGCGTCGCGGACGCTGCCCGCGGCCGCCTGCGCGACGAGGGTGAGCGCCGGCGCCTCGAACGGCACCGCCTCGGCGGCGAGCACGTGGGCGAGATGTTCGGCGAGCTGCGCCACCGACAGGCGCGTGAGGTTGAACTGCAGGCAGCGCGACAGGATGGTCACCGGCAGCTTCTTCGGATCGGTCGTCGCGAGCAGGAACTTGACGTGCGGCGGCGGCTCTTCGAGGGTCTTCAACAACGCGTTGAAGGAGTGATTCGAGAACATGTGGACCTCGTCGATGAGGTACACCTTGTAGCGCGCCCGGGTCGGCGCGTAAGGCACGTTGTCGAGCAGCTCACGGGTCTCGTCGACCTTGGTGCGCGAGGCCGCGTCGACCTCGATCAGATCGACGAAGCGACCGCCGTCGATCTCCTGGCAGGCCGCGCACTCGCCACACGGCGTGCTGCTCACACCACGCTCGCTGTTGAGCGCCTTGGCGAACACCCGCTCCAGCGTCGTCTTGCCGACACCGCGGGTGCCGGTGAAGAGATAGGCGTGATGCAGGCGATCGCCGTCGAGTGCGTTGGTCAGCGCCTTCAGCACATGCCCCTGACCGATGACCTCGGCGAAGCTGCGCGGGCGCCACTTGCGGGCGAGGACCTGGTAGCTCACCGTGCGTGCGCCACCGGCGCGGCGGCGCGGCGCTGCCGCGGCTCGCCGCGTGGGATAGTGCGCATCGCCTCGCCGTTCACATGCATCGGGTCGTCGTTCGCCCGCGGCGACACCCTTTGGTGCCGCCGCGAGACCGCTGTAGGCGGCGGGCGTGCCAGCCACACCCCGGCACCCGCAGGTACCGTTACCGCTGCTCCCTTCCGGGCCTGACGGGGTTCACGGCGCTGCGCCGCGGGGGGACCGGCACGTCCACCATTGGTTCGTTGGGGCGGCAAGTGTACAAGAACCGGGGCCGTGTGTGTGGCGCCCAGGCCGCCCGCGTGACGCGGCCGGCAGGCGGCCGGCACCGGCGTTCGCCCGGCCGACGCAGGGGGCGCACCACGGCAGCCCGCCCGGCTCGCCGCGCGGCGCGGCTCTGCGGTGACAACGGCACCTGGCGGGCGGCCCCGTCAGCCCGCGCGCAGCGGCAGCGCGGTCTTCTTCGCCACGGTACGCAGGGTGAAGCTCGTCTTGACCCGCGCGACGCCGGGCAGGCGCGTGAGGTGCTCGTGGTGGATGCGCTCGTAGTCCACCGTGTCACACGCCACCACGCGCAGCAGGTAGTCGTACTCGCCGGTGACGAGGTAACACTCCATCACTTCCGGCACCGCGCGCACGGCCGCCTCGAAGGCGTCGAGATCCTCCTGCTTCTGGCTGGTCAGCGTGATCTCGGCAAACACGTTGCCGTTGATGCCGACCGCGGCCGGGCTGACCAGCATCGTGTAGCGCTCGATCACGTGGCTGTCCTCGAGCAGGCGCACGCGGCGCAGGCAGGCCGATTCCGACAGGTGCACGCGCGCGGCGAGTTCGACGTTGCTCATGCGCCCGTCCTCCTGCAAAGCGGCGAGGATGGCACGATCCGTGGCATCGATTTTCATAATCCGCAGATTCTACGGTTTTTCAGCCAGAATGCCGCAATTAATGCCAATCAGAGGTCCGGCGACAGCGAAAAAGGCAAGCACATTTCGCGACGTCCGGCCTAGATTTCTCCTACCGGCGCCGTGCGCCGTCGAATCGAACCGGCCAGCCCTGGAGGAAGACAGCATGCTCATCGGCGTTCCCCGCGAGATCAAGAACCACGAGTACCGGGTCGGCCTGACCCCTGCCAGCGTGCGCGAGCTGACCCAGCGCGGCCACGCGGTCATCATCGAGCAGAACGCCGGTGCGGGCGCCGGCATGGACGACGATGCCTACCGCGCCGCCGGCGCGGAGACGGTCGCCGATGCCGCGGCCGTGTTCGCCAGGGCCGAGATGGTCGTCAAGGTGAAGGAGCCGCAACCGGTCGAATGCGCCATGCTGCGTCCCGGCCAGCTGCTCTTCACCTACCTGCATCTCGCCCCCGACCCGGCCCAGGCCGACGCCCTGCTCGCCTCCGGCGCAACCGCCATCGCCTACGAGACCGTCACCGATCGACACGGCCACCTGCCGCTGCTGGCGCCGATGAGCGAAGTGGCGGGCCGGCTCTCCGTGCAGGCCGGCGCACACTGTCTCGAGAAGGCCCATGGTGGTGCCGGCGTGCTGCTCGGCGGCGTTACCGGTGTGGCACCGGCCGAGGTGCTCGTGATCGGCGGCGGCGTGGTCGGCGCGAACGCCGCGCAGATGGCCATCGGCCTCGGCGCCGACGTCACCGTCCTCGATCGCTCGCTGGCGCGCCTGCGCGAACTCGACCACCTCTTCGCCGGCCGTGCACGCTGCGTCTACTCGACGCGCGAAGTTCTCGAGACGCGCCTTGCCAGCGCCGACCTCGTGATCGGGGCGGTGCTGGTTCCGGGCGCGGCCGCGCCCAAGCTCGTCACCCGCGCGGACCTCGCCACCATGCGTGCGGGCAGCGTGCTGGTCGACGTCGCCATCGACCAGGGCGGCTGCTTCGAGACGTCGCGCCCGACCACCCACCAGGAACCGACCTTCGTCGTCGACGGCGTGGTGCACTACTGCGTCGCCAACATGCCGGGCGCGGTCCCGCGCACCTCGACGCTTGCACTCAACAATGCCACGCTGCCCTACGTGCTCGCACTCGCCGACAAGGGCGTGGCACGCGCACTGGCCGACGATGCGGGCCTCGCCGAGGGCCTCAACGTGCACGACGGCCGGCTCACCAACCGCGTCGTCGCCGAGGCGCTGGGGCGCAGCTGGACGCCCACCGGTCCCGCGCTCGCGGCCTGAGCGGGAACGTATTGGCTATACTGCTGCGCGGCCGCACGACGCGGCCGTGGCGCGATCGCCCGGCGCGACCGCGGCAAGGAAACTCCGCAACGGTACGCGCATCGACCGACAGGTCGGAGCGCGGTGTTCGCGCAGCGAGAACAGGCGCGGTCGGGACACGCTCCGCGCCGCTGCGCGGCGCCGCCGGCAGCTGATGCAGCCACCCGCGCGGGGCCCTATCGAGTAGCAACCACGGGGAAACTGGCACATGCCCTACCGCATATCCGTCGACACGGGCGGGACTTTCACGGATGTCGTGGTGACCGACGAGAGCGGTCGCTTCACGGTCGGCAAGGCACTGACGGACAAGCGTCGCGCGTTCGCGAGCATCGAGGCGGGGCTCGCGGTGGCGGCCGAAGAGCTCGGTCTCGACGTCGGCGGTCTGCTCGCCGGGAGTTCGATGTTCGTCTACGGCACGACGCGCGGCACCAACGGCATCGTCGAGCGCAAGACGGCAAAGACCGCCTTTCTCACCACGCAGGGCTTTCCGGACATCCTGCTGCTCAAGGAAGGCGGCAAGGCCGAGCCGCACAA
>JAVJVZ010000085.1:0-7575 GCA_040220855.1 Gammaproteobacteria bacterium
GCGGCCCGCAGACCGGCGTGCTCGTGCGCGCGTAGCGTGGCCGCGCCGGCCAGGCCGGTGCGGCTGAGGCCGCGCATGTCGCGCCCACGCAGCTGCAGGCCGCGCTGCTCGCCGAGCAGGTCGCGCTCGCCCTCGCAGGTGGCCAGGGCCGCCTGCAGGCGGGCGATCTCGGCATCCCGGGTGGCCATCGCGCCGGCCTGTTCTTCCTGCTGGCGGCGCAGTTGTTGCTCGAGTTCGGCGACGTGTTGCTTGTGACGGTTGGTGAAGAGCAAGGTGATTCGTCCGTTGTGGCGATGGAGGCCGCACCAGTGACCGCGCGACAGGCGCCGGTCGGTGCGTTCGCCATGCATAGCGGCCGTGTGCCGCGTTGATTGAGTGGCGCGGCGCGGCTCATCGACCGCCGGCCTGGTTACCAGGCTGCCTCGAGCAGCGCCAGCACCGCCGGCGCGCCGTCGAGTGGGCGCGGATTGGTCGTCACCCAGCGGTCGCGCAGCGATTCCTCGGCAATCATCGCCAGCCGCTCGCGCGGCACGTCGGCATCGCGCAGACGTCCGGGCAGCCCCAGGGCCGCCACGAGAGCCGCGACCTGGTCGGCGAGCGGCGTGGCGGCGTCACCCATGTTTGCGGCCAGGGCCGCCTGGCGTGCGCCGTTGACCGCGTGGTTGTAGCGCAGAACGTGGGGCAGCATCACGCAGGAGGTTTCGCCGTGCGGCATCCCGGCGGTGCCGCCGAGGACGTGGCCGATGCCATGGCTGGCGCCGAGGTCGACGCCGGCGGCGACGCCCTGTACCGACAGCCAGGCGCCAAGCTGACAGTCGAGACGCGCGGTGAGGTCGTCACCGTCTTCGCGCACGCGGGCCAGGGCGTGCGGCAGCCTGCCGAGGGCATGCAGCGCGAGCGCTTCGGCCATCGGGGTGGCGTTCACCGAGCAGTAGGTCTCGACGGCGTGGTCGACGGCGCGAATGCCGGTGCCGAACCACAGCCGCGGCGGCGTGGCGACGGTCATGGCCGGATCGAGTATCACCAGTGGCGGAGCCATCCCACGCCGGTACAGCACCTCCTTGCGCGGCACGCGTTCATCGGTGACCCCGGCGAAGTCGGTGAATTCGCCGGCCGAGAGCGTCGTCGGCACGGCGACCCATGGAAGCGTGGGGGCGGCTGTCGCGGCGCCGGGCGCGAGGGCGTCGATGCCGGCGACGGTGTCCACCGCGTTGGCGAGGCACAGCGTCGCGGCCTTCACCGCGTCGCACACCGAGCCACCGCCGAGCGCGACGACGAAATCCGCCCCCTGCCCGGCGAGCGTTGCGGCAAGGCGGATGACGTCACTGCGCGGTGAATGTGCGCCGATGCCGGTGACCTCGCCCACGCAGGCGGCGCCGAGCGCCGCCCGCACACTCTCGCCAAGGCGGCCCGGCGCGGCGAGGCTGGTATTGGTGACGAACACCACGCGGCACGCGCCGCGCGCCGCGATGGTGGCGGCCAGCGCGTCGGCGACCGGCTGCCCGTAGATGACCTCCTGCGCGGGCGGCGGTGTGTAATGACCTTGCAGCATGTCGGGTCCTCCCGTGTGACTTCAGACGGCGACGGCGCCGATGACGCCCATCTCGCGCAGCAGCGGCATGACCTCGCGCGCGAAGCGCAGGGTGTCGGCGTGGTAGGCCTGGAACACCATCAGCACCGCCTCGATACCGCCGGCATGTAACGCTGCCAGCTTCTCGGCGACGTCCCGCGCGGTGCCGGTGACGTGCACCGCGCCGGCGCCGACGGTCAGCATGTCGAGCGTGAAGCTGTCGAAGGAGCCGCTGCCGATGTTGAGGCCATCGAGCCAGTTCTGCGCAGCGACGCTGTCCTTGTGCGCGATGATACGTGCGATCTCCGCTTCGGCCTGGTCGGCCGAGTCCCGCCACAGCACGAAGGGGAAGGCGGCGCAGCGTACGCGGCGGTCGAGGTCCGCGGCGCGTGCGCGGATATCGGCGACGATGGGCGCGGCCGCCTCGATCGACGGCGTCGAGATGAACGCCCAGTCGCACAGCCGCGCGGTCATCGCCTTGGCATCCTCGGACGTACCGGCATTCGCGATCGGCGGTGGCACGGGTGGTTGGGGCAGCGACACACCGCTCTCCACGCGGTACCACGGCGAGACGTGGTTGAAGCTGCCGGGCGGCGCCGTCCACAGTCCACGCAGGATCTCGATGAAGGCCGCGGTGCGCTGGTAGCGCTCGGCATGGGGCAGGAGTTCCACGCCCATCATGGCGAACTCGTCGGCACTCCAGCCGCTGACCAGGTTGATGCCCCAGCGGCCGCCGCTCAAATGGTCCATCGTCGCCCCCATCTTGGCCACCACGACCGGGTGGAATACCGGCACGTGGACGGTCGAGAAGATGCGGATGCGCGAGGTCTGCGCCAGCAGTGCCGAGGCCCAGGTCATGGTTTCGAGCGAAGTGCCGAGGTAGTCGGTGCTGCCGCCGAAGCCGCGCCAGCGGCTGACCGGGAACAGCAGGTCGAAGCCCACGGCCTCGGCGGCGAGCGCGATCTTGCGGTTGCTCTCGAACGGCCATTCGTCGGCGACCGTGCGATAGGTCGAGATCGACGACATGTTCGAACAGTTCGGCATGAACAGGCCGAGCTCGAGCGCGTGGCGTGACGCTTGCACTACAATTCCTCCCCTCGTGCGCGACGCCCCGGCGCGGCGCCGTTGCCGATCCTCGCAGGAGAACGCCGATCGTCCAAGCCTTCGTCACCCGCCGGCGACGTGCAGCGCCGCGCCCGGCCGCGACCGCGCTGTCGTCCTGGCCGCTGGTCATGGCGTGGTCCGTCGTGCATGGCGTGTCGCTGATGGCGATATCGGCCGCCGCGGCCGCCGCACCGTCCGCGGGCGAACTCGCGACGACCTGCCGGGCGGCGCAGGCGGCAGCCTACCGCGGTCCCGATGCCGCCGCCTGTACGTGGTACCTCGACCCCTGCGAGGCCTGTAGCGTCGATGCCGCGCCGCCGCGCTGGTGCGCGCCGACCGCCGTCGACGACGGCGCGCGCGTGCGGCTGCTGCTCGAGCACCTCGCCGCTGCGCCGCACGATGCCGCAAGGCCGGCACCGATCGTCGTGGCCGAACTCCTCGCGGGGCACTTTCCCTGTGCGCCGGAGGCGGCGCGCTGAATGGTCGCGCTCGAGCAGTTCTTCGCCGCCGCCGTCGGCTACGTGTGGGGGCTGCCACTGGTAGCCGCGCTCGGACTCGCCGGGCTCTATTTCGCCGTGCTCAGCCGCTTCGCGCCGCTGCGTCACGCCGGGCATGCCTTCGCGCTCCTCACCGGGCGCTTCGATCGCGGCGCGGCGCCCGGCGAGATCAGCCATTTCCGCGCCCTCTCCGCGGCGCTGTCCGGCACCATCGGCATGGGCAACATCGCCGGCGTCGCCATCGCCATTGCCACCGGCGGCTCGGGCGCGGTGTTCTGGATGTGGGTCGCCGGCGCGTTCGGCATGGCGACCAAGTTCTTCACCTGCACGCTGTCGTGCATGTACCGCAAGCCGGATGCCGCCGGCGTCATGCAGGGCGGACCGATGTACTACATCGAGGTCGGGCTCGGCCCACGCTTCCGTCCGCTGGCGATGATGTTCGCGGCCTGCGGCATGGTCGGCTGTCTCGGGGTGTTCCAGTCCAACCAGCTGGCGAGCCTGGCTGCCGCACAATGGTCGGTGCCGGACTGGCTGACCGGCCTCGCAGCGATGCTCGCGGTCGGCTACGTGGTACTCGGCGGCACCCTGCGCGTCGGCCGCGTCGCCGGCCTGGTGGTGCCGCTCATGTGCCTCGCCTACCTTGGTGGCGCCCTGGTCGTGATCATCGATCACGCAGAGCGCGTGCCGCGCGTGCTCGATGCCATCGTGCGCGGTGCGTTCAGCCCGGAAGCCGGTCTCGGCGGTGTCGCCGGTCTGACCTTCAAGGAAGTGCTGGTCAACGGCGTGCGCCGTGCAGTGTTCTCGAACGAGGCGGGCATCGGCACCGAGGCGATGGCACACGGTGCGGCGCGTACCGACGAGCCGGTGCGCGAGGGGCTGGTTGCCATGCTCGGCCCCTTCATCGACACCCACGTCGTGTGCACCCTGACCGCGCTCGTGCTGCTGACCGCCGGCGTCAGCGATGGCACGCCGGGGGTGGTGATGACGGCCGCCGCGTTCGAGACCAGCATGCCCGGAACAGGGGGCGATTTCCTCGCCGTCATCTTCGGCGCCTTCGCGCTCACCACCATGACCACCTACGCTTATTACAGCGTCAAGTGCGCGCGCTACCTGCTGGGAGAGCGCGTCGGCGCGCGCTTCGTGTGGGTCTACCTGGGGCTGCTTCCGCTTGCCGCGGTATGGAGCCCGGCGATGACGGTGAACATGATCGATACCGCCTACGCGCTGATGGTCGTGCCCAATCTCCTCGCCACCGTGCTGCTCGCGCCACGGGTGCTGGCGGCCATGCGCGACTATTTCGACCGCCTCGAGCGGGGTGCACTGAGGCCGGATCGATGAACCGAGACCGTCGCGGCCTACATCTACTAAGATAGACGCCGCTAAAAAAGCTCTGCACGAGTGACCGCGCCTTCCGCAACCGCCGTTGCGCGCCGTTCCGCGATGCTCGTTCATCCTGCACGGACCGTGCTGGACAACCGGCGCGTGCCGCGCCTGCGGGCAGGCCTGGTCACTCCTGCAGCGCTTCCCCATCCTGACGACTCGCGAGGTAGGTAGCTTGCCGCCACCCGCTCAGAGTGCCGGTGCGCCCGCGGACCTGCCGCGGGTCGCCCCGTTGAGTTCCTGGCCGCTGCGCGTCACCGTCGCCTACGTGCTGGCAGGCGCGCTGTGGATCGTCGGCTCCGACAGCCTTGCCGTGTGGCTGTTCGGGGACCTCGCCACGCTGGCCACCGCGCAGACGGTCAAGGGGCTCGCCTACATCGCCTTGAGCGGTGCGCTGGTCTACTGGCTGGCGCATCTCGCCGTGCGCAGCGTGACCAGCGCGTTCGAGCGCCGCGAGTTGATGGTGCTGCGCGCATTGCACGAGCGCGTGCTCGATGCCGTCGGTCACCCGGTGCTCGCACTCGAGCCCGGCAGCGGGCGCATCGCGAGCGCCAACAAAGCGACCGACGCCCTGCTTGGTCATGCGCCGGAGCGGTTGGTCGGCGAGAGCGTACGCGCATTGTTCGCGAGCGCAGCCGAGCATGTAGCCTTCGAGCAGGCGCGCGCCGGCGCGGTACCCGACGGTGACAGCGTCACGCTGCGTGCGACATTGCGCCACCGCAACGGCAGCACGGTCATCGCCGACGTCATCATCAAGCGCGCAACGCGCGCCGATCCGAGTGATGCGCCGCTCGATGTCGTCGTCATGCGCGATGTCACCGCGCAGGTGGAGTCGGTGCGTCGCCTCGCTGCCGAGGAGCGACGCTACCGTAACCTGTTCGAGCACAACCCGGTGCCGATGTGGATCTACCGGGTCGACGACCTGCGCTTCCTCGCGGTCAACGATGCGGCGGTCGCCGAGTACGGTTACTCGCGCGACGAGTTTCTTGCCATGACCATCGCGGACATCCGCCCACCCGAGGACGTCGCCCGGCTGCGCGAGGAGATCGACGGCCTCGGTCCCGGCTTGCGCAAGCCGGCGGTGTGGCGTCACCTCACGCGCGATGGTGCCGGCAAGCTGGTGCGCATCAGCAGCCACACCACCGAGATGAACGGCCACGCGGCGCGCCTGGTTGCTGCCTGGGACGTCACCGAGCAGGCACGGTCGGAGGCCGCGTTGCGCGAGAGCGAGCAGCGCTTTCGCCGGCTGACCCAGGCCACCCTCGACGCCGCCTGGGACTGGGACATCGCGACCGATGCCATGTGGTGGGGCGAGGGGCTGGGCACCGTGTTCGGCTACACCGCCGAGGCCACGCACGGCAGCATCGCGTTCTGGCGCGAGCATCTGCACCCGGACGACCGCGCGCGCGTGCTCGCCAATCTCGACGCCCTGCTCGCCAGCGATGCGCACGACTGGGAGCAGCGCTACCGCTTCCGGCGCAGCGACGGCAGCTATGCGTTGGTGGTCGGACGCGGCTACCTCATTCGTGACGAGCAGGGGCGCCCGCAACGCATGTTCGGCGGCATCAACGACGTCACCGAGCAGACGCGCATGGCCGAACGCCTGCAGGAGGCCGAACGCATGGAAGCGGTGGGCCGGCTGACCGGCGGTGTCGCGCACGATTTCAACAATCTGCTGACGGTGATCCTTGCCAACGCGCGCCTGTTGGCGCGCCGGCCGGACGAGCGTGCGCGCGTGCTGCAGTCGAGTGAACTCATCGCCACCGCGGCGCGACGTGGTGCCGATCTCACGCGCAGCCTGCTGGCCTTCGCGCGCCGCCAGCCGCTCGAGCCGGAGAACATCGATGTTGCCGAACTGCTCGCGGACTTCGCGACGCTGCTCGGCCGCACGCTCGGTGAGCACATCACCATCGACGTGAGCTGCGCCGGTGACCTGTGGCCGGCACTCGCCGACCCAGGCCAGCTCGAGAGTTCGCTGCTCAACCTCTGCTTCAATGCGCGCGACGCGATGCCGGGCGGCGGCACGCTGACCGTCCGCGCCGGCAACCGCAACATCGATGCCGCGCAGGCCGCCGGCGAACCGGGGCTCGAGGCCGGTGAGTACGTGGAGCTGGTGGTGACCGATACCGGCTGCGGCATCGCGCCGGAAGTGCTCGGCCGCGTGTTCGAACCCTTCTTCACCACCAAGACGGCGAGCAAGGGCACCGGTCTCGGGCTCGCCAGCGTGTACGGTTTTGCGCGGCAGTCCGGTGGTCACGTCGCGATCGATTCGAATCCCGGTCGCGGTACCTGCGTGCGCCTGCTGTTACCGCGCGGCAGGCGCGACGCGCACACGGCGTCGGCGCCGCTGGCGCTCGCGACGGACGCTGCCGCGCCGTCGCGCCGAACCATCCTCGTCGTCGAAGATGATCCGCTGGTGCGGGAGTGCGCGGTCGAGCAGCTGCGGGCCCTCGGCTACCGCGTGTTCGAAGCCGGCGACGGGCCGGATGCGCTGGTCCAGCTCGATGCCCATCCCGAGGTCGAGCTGCTGTTCACCGACATCATCATGCCGGGCGGTATGAACGGCCGCGAGCTTGCCGCGGCAGCGCGCGCCGAGCGGCCCGCACTGCGGGTGGTGTACACGTCTGGTTATACTGATTCCGTGCTCACTGCGCCGCGCGACAGCGCCGACGACATCATGCTGCTCGGCAAGCCCTACGAGCCCGACGAACTGGCCGCGCTGGTCGCGCGCGCTTTTGAGACATCCGCCTCGCGGGCGGACGCGAGCAGGTCATGACCACGCCACGCGTGCTCATCATCGACGACGACGAGCTGGTGGCGGCGACGCTGCACGCGATGGCCGAAGCGGTCGGCGCCGAGGCCCATGCCACGAGCGATTCGGACAGCTTCTTTGCCGCCCTCGAGCAATGGCAGCCGACGCACATCCTGCTCGACCTCAACATGCCCAATCTCGACGGCATGGAGGTCATCGCCGAGCTCGCCAACCGCGGCGTCGAGGCCGGCATCATCGTGGTCAGCGGCGTC